>NZ_JBICUE010000008.1:0-310757 GCF_043197955.1 Mycobacterium sp. NPDC048908
CCGGACGGCACCATCATCTGGACGGCGCCCAGCCGCCGGGTCCACACCACACATCCGGGCAGCCGGGTGCTTTTCCCGCAGCTGTGCACACCGACCACCCCTGTTGCCCAGCCCGACATCACGCCGCGGGCTTCTACCGGCCTGATGATGCCGCGTCGCAAGCACACTCGCGAATACCACCGCCAACGCAGCATCGAAGCCGAACGCCGCCTCAACGACGACCGCATCGCCGAACGCAACAAACCACCACCATTTTGAGCCCGAGCCTGACCAGCACGCGCTGTCCCCGCTACGGGTGGTACGGCACGCCGACCGCGCGGAAGACGTACTCGGGCGGCACGTCGAACGCCAGCAATCGGCGGGGTAGCCGCATCAGCACATCCTCAGACAGCGGCTCCTTGTAATGCAGCGACAGGTGACCGGAGCACCGGGCGTCGACGTCGGCGACGTTGACGTCGAGCACCAGACCGCTGTCGGACAGCTCGGCCTTCACCGTGCCCTGCTGTGGCGCGTCCCAGCGCTGATCTATGGTGCGGCCCGCCAACTTCGGCACCGACGACAGCGTGCCGAGCACCCGCTGATTGGTCAGCACCAGCGAGCCGACGTAGCTCGAGATGCTGCCCTTGGACCGCATGCCCGGCACCCGGCCGGTGAACCGTCGCGTGACGGGAACGAACTCGGCGATGTGAATGAGGCCCTCGGCCTCGACCTCGGCGCGGACATCGCCGGGCAGCTTGCCAATCCCCAGCAACCTCCGCAGAAAGACCGCCATGTTCAGCAACCCTACTGGCAGCTGGCAGCGACGCAGGTCATCCGCGTGGTAGAGCTGGTGAGATGACACCGAGCAAGACCTGGTTGATCGCCTCGGCGGCACTGGCCGTCGCGGTGTTCGCGCTGATGTGGATCGGCTTCGCGCTGAACTGGGCCTGGCTGGCAGCCATCGACTCGTCGACGCTGGACATGGGCTACGACTACGCGGTCGGACACCCCGGCTGGGTGACCGCATGGAACGTGTTCTGCACCGTGCTCGGTCCGACGGCGTTCCGGCTCGTCGCATTGGGCTGGATCGTCTTCGCGCTGATGCGCCGCAATGTCCGCGTCGCAATGTTTCTCGTGATCAGCGTCGAGCTGGCCGGAATCATCACCGAAATCGCGAAGTACGTGGCAAATCGGCCCCGGCCCGCCACCGCGTTGGTGCACGCGCTGTCGACCTCGTTCCCGTCGGGCCACGCGCTCGGCGTGATGGTCGGCGTGCTCGCTCTGCTGACCATCGTGCTCCCCGTCGTCGGCCGCCCAGCGCGGGTGTGTTTGATCACGCTCGGCGCCATCGTCGTCGTCGCGATCGGAATCGGCAGGGTGGTGCTCAATGTTCACCACCTGTCCGACGTGGTCGCCGGATGGGCACTCGGCTATGCCTATTTCGTCGCGTGCCTGCTTCTCGTCCCGCCGTCGCGACCGGTCACGGTAACGGACGAAACACCGGCAGCGATCGGTACTTCACGCTGAACGAAGCCTCGGTGACTTCCGTTCCGACTTCACCGTCGTGCGCCAGCACGGTCGGCCCGCCGACGGTCTTGAACGTGAACTCCGGCACCCGCAGTTCGTGGTAGAGCGGGCTACGTTCGAGCCGGCCCAGCGCGAGCGCGACGAGTATGCGGGTCCTGCTCAACCGTCGACCCGTCTCCAGAATCCGGATGTCCAACAATCCGTCGTCCATCCGGGTGCGCCGCGACGGCGCGAATCCGGATGGCAGATACGTCGAGTTGCCGAGAAAAAAGAGCGAAGTCTGCAATTCCTTGTTGTCATACGCGATGCGCACCGGCTGGTCGTGCCGCAGCGTGTGCAGCATCGCGTACAGCCCCGCCAGCGGCTTTCCGACCTTGTGCTCCAGCTTCTCGCGGGTCCGCACGAATGTCGGGTATGCGCCGATGCTGGCGGTGTTGATCACCATGTGTCCTTCGTTCAGGCACACCAAATCCACACACGCCACGCTGCCCTGCTGCACCGCGTCGACAGTCTTACCGACGGTGTCGCAGCCGATGTCCTTGGCGAAGTGGTTGAATGTGCCGCCGGGAAACACCGCCAGTGGGATACCCGCCTGCAACGCGACCGCTGCCGCGCACGACACCGTGCCGTCGCCGCCGGCGATCGCGAGCACTTCCGCGCGCCCGGCGGCCTTGCGCAGCGCTTCCTCGACATCGTCGTCCTCGCCGAGTTCGACGATCTCGGTGTGTGGCAACGATTCTCGGACCTCGTCGATGACGCGGGCGCCGGTGCCGCCGCCTGACGCCGGGTTCACCACCAACACCACGCCGGCGCCATCCGGTCGCTGCGGTGTGTCGACGCGCAGCGGATCGGCTGCCGGGATCTTGGTCACCACCACCGGCGGCACCACTCGGCCGCCAAGCACCGCGATGCCGGCACCGATGCCGAAACCCGCGAACACGTCGCCCGGGTAATGCGCACCGGTCGCCACCCGGGACAACCCCACCAGGCCGGCCAGCAGCGCCAGCCCGAGACCCAGCGGCGGGCTTTCCAAACCGACTCCCACCGCGAACGCCGCGGCGCTCGCCGAGTGCCCCGACGGCAGCGAGTTCGACGTCGGCGACCGGTGGCCACGGCGGGCCAGTGGCACCGTCAGCTTGTTCGGCCTTTGTCGCACCCACGCTCTCTTGGCGATCTGATTCGTCACCACGCTGGTTATCGCCAACGAGACCACGCCTCGAGTCGCCCCTCGACGCGCGGACGGGCCGCCGAGCGTGCCGAGCAGGGCCGCGATGACTAACCACAACTTCGAATGGTCGGCGGCCCGGGTCAGCCGGGGCATCGTGGCGTCCAGCAGTGGACTCGGTGACTCCGCGATGGCCTCGAAGACCTCGCGGTCCAAGGTGCCAAGACCCTGGCCGATCTGCCGGATGCCCTGTCGGCGCCCCCACAAAGGCAGCAATTGCATGCCTCCTAGTTATCCCCATCTGCAGGTTCTCAATCGTGTCTGAAGCTTGACTTGACCCTAGCGGTGGCACCGCTGACCATGAATGGCGTGCGCCTACTGTTGGCTCTGCTGTGCGCGGGAGTCGTTCATCTGACCATGGCGCCGGTGGCGCATGCGGAATACACACCGTGGTTCGCCCCGCAGGTCGGTTCCGCTACCCAGGTGATTTCCGTTGTGGGAGCGGGGGGTTCGTCGGCGAAGATGGACGTGTTTCAGCGTGGTGCAAGCGGGTGGGAGCCGTTGCGCGCAGGCATCCCCGCGCATGTCGGGGCCAACGGATTCGCGGCCCAGACCCATGACGGCAACATGAAAACCCCGCTCGGCATCTACACGCTCGACTTCGCGTTCGGTACCGCGCCCAATCCCGGCGGCGGTCTGCAATACGTCCAGGTCACGCCCGACCACTGGTGGGACGGCGACATGAAGAGCCCGACGTACAACACCATGCAGGTGTGCAAGAAGGACCAGTGCCCGTTCGACACGGCGCCGGCGAGTGGCACCGAAAACCTCGACATCCCGCAGTACGCGCACGCCGTCGTGATGGGCGTCAACAAGGCCAGGGTGCCCGGCAACGGCGGCGCGTTCTTTCTGCACAGCACCGACGGCGGTCCCACCGCGGGCTGCGTATCCATCGACGACGGCACGCTGGTGGAGATCATGCGGTGGCTGCAGCCCGGCGCACTGATCGCCATCACCGAATAGCTGTCAAATGTTAAGTGCGCGACCGGTTTTCAATGTGAAGTTGAGATTCTCGGTTGACATGGTGGCGTCGTAGGTGCGGTCGTAGCCCGTCTTGCTGATCTTCCAACCGTCCGCGGTCCTGCGATATTCGTCGTGGTAGAACGCAGCGCCGATCAACATGAAGTTGAAATCCGGCACGATCACCCGGTCCTGCAGGTACCACGTTCCCGACGCCAGGTCGCCTTTCACCTTGATCTCGGGATGGGTGACGCGGTGCTCGGTGATGATATTGGCAGGCATCGAGGTCCGCATGAACTCGACGAGCGAGTCCCTGTCCGTGAAGTGGTGTGACTCCCCGATCGACGCATCGTAGTCCCCGATGATGTCCTCGGTCAGCGTGGCGGCGAAGTCGTCCCAGTGCTTGGTGTCCAGCGCCCGAAGGTACCGGTATTTGACTTGCTGGATCTCATCGATGTCGCCCATGGCGACAGGCTACTGAGCAACGGTCAGATTCCGTGTCGCGGGGCCCTCCAGCAGCGTCCCGTCGGGCGCGAAGCGGGAACCGTGCAGCGGGCATTCCCACGACGCGTCGGCGTCGTTCCAGTTGACGATCCCGCCGAGGTGCGGACACACCGGCGACACCCGGTGCACGACGCCGTCGACGACGCTGCGTGCCTCCAGGTCCCACGGCGGGCCGCTGACGATGCCGCCGCTTTCCGGTGTGCGGTTGCCGATTCGGGTCACCGGCGTGATCCAGCCCCTGGCCAGATACAGTCCGACCTCCATGTTGAGTTGCATGGCCTTCGGAATGCCGGACAGTTCATGCGGGCTCCAACTGGCGAACGCTTCGGACCAGTCCATCCGACCGCCCAGGATCCGGCTTGACAATGCAAGCGCGGCGGCTGTGCCGTTGGTCATTCCCCATTTGTCGAAACCCGTTGCAACGAATATCTTTTCGTGCCCCGGCAGGATCGGCCCGACATAAGGAAGTTCGTCGATCGGGGTGTAGTCCTGCGCCGACCAGTAGTGGGTTTGCATGGCCCCCGGATACGTTTTCTTCGCCCATGCGTCCAGTTCCTGCACTGAACAGGCCGGACTCCTCTCGTGGCCGACGGGATGTCCCGCGCCACCGACGATCAACCGATCTCCGTCTGGGGTCGGCGCGTAACGCACCGACCTCGTCGGCGAGTCCGCCGAGATGTACATGCCGCGCGTGATGCTTCCCGGAACCTTGTACGCCATGCAATACGACCTGCTCGGCTTGAGCCGGGCGAAGAACCCGCCCCGATCCAGGATCGGGATCCCTGTCGCCAACACGCATTGGTCTGCGTGCACGTCGAATTCGTCGCCGTCAGTGGTGCGAACACTCAACGCCAGCGTGTCCGAGTTCTTGCTGTCACCCGAAACCTTCTGCACCCGAACGCCTTGCGCAAGTCTGCCGCCTCGCTCCTCGAGCTCGACGATGAGACTGTCCAGCAGCGGCATGGGATCGAATTGCGCTTGATGGGCCAGCCGAACGCCACCTGCAAACGCGAACGGGACGTCGGCATCATCCACCCACTCGGCGTCGAGGCCTGCGGCCTTGCATGCCTCCAACTCCTGGCGTACCGAGGGCAGACCTTTGTTCGACTGGGCATAGGTGTAGGCGTCTTCGCGCTGCAGCGAGATACCGTGCGCCTCGCAATGCGCGATCAGCCACTCCTGGCCCTCGCGGTTGCCCTGCACGTACTGCCCGGCTGTCTTTGGGCCGTGCTTGCCGACGATCTTCGACATCTTGCTGCCTTGAAGCAAGCTGATCTTGGCGGTCGTGTTTCCCGTCGCACCTGCACCCGCGGTGTGCGCCTCGAGTACGAGAACGTCCTTGCCTGCCCGAGCCAGCAGCACCGCGGTGATCAAGCCGGTGATCCCGGCGCCGACCACCGCGACGTCCACTTTCCGACTCTCTTCGACCAACGGATCGGGCGGTTGGGGCCGATCGATCCGGTCGGCAAGCCACAGTGAACTCATGGCAAAGCTGTACCCAGGCCGACAAGGACGAAACCCAGGGTCAGCCCCAGAAGTCGTTGTTGTGGTTATCTCCGTCGCCATCGCGATGGTGGTCGTCGTGGCAGGTGTTCCAGTCGAAATTGAACCCCCATTCCGGATGCCAGAATTCGCCAGGGCACCAGTGGTAGCGCGGTACGTAGAAGCGCACGGGAGCGCCGAAGTCGCGGTGGTGGTCGTTGCCGTCCACATCACGGTGACGGTCGTCGTGGCAGGTCCCCGCATCCCAGTTGTCACCCCATTCGGGATGCCAATCCTCGCCGGGGCACCAGTGGTAGCTCGGGACCTCGCCGATCTGAGCGGACGCCACAGTCGCCGCTCCTACACCGGTCAATCCCAGGCCGGCCGCCACGATGAATGTTGTTGCTGCACAGCGTGCCAATGTATTCACCCGGTATACGACAACATCGAAAACTGTGTCCCAGCTATACGGTTGAGTCCAAACCGCTGGCAAAGCGGCCCAAAATGCGGAGTGTCTAACGAAATTGGTGTTGTCGGCCCGCTATGGTGTGGTCCGTTATGAGCGACCCGTTGGGGTTGTCGATCGGGACGACCAACCTGGTCGCGACACGAGTCGGCAATGAACCAGTGATCCGGCGCTCGGTGCTGACCGTGTTCGGTCACGCCGCGCCGGAAGTCGGCGTGCCGTCAGCGCACACCGGCGGTGTCGTGCTGAGCGGATTCGTGGAACGGGTCGGCGACCCGGTGCCCCTGGTGGCGACGGACGGATCGTCGCATTCGGCCGATTCGCTACTGGTCGACGCACTGCAGGCGATGGTGGTGGCCATCGGCGGCCAACCGTCGCCGCAGACCGCGATCGCCGTTCCCGCGCACTGGGGCACCTCGACGCTGTGGGCGTTGCGCAACGCGTTGCGGGCCAATCCCAGCCTTTCGGTCAACGGTGTACCGCCCCGCTTGGTGTCCGATGCCGTCGCGTCGTTGACCGCGCTGCACACCAACCCGGGGCTGAGCCCGAACGGTGTGGTGGCACTGCTCGATTTCGGTGGCAGCGGTACCAGCATCACGCTGGCGGACGCCGCGGCAGGCTTCGCGCCGATCGAGGACACCACCCGCTATTCCGAGTTCTCCGGTGACCAGATCGATCAGGCGCTGCTGAACCACGTGCTGGTGGGCATCGCGGCGGCGGGCGGCATCGACCCCGCAGGCACCGCCGCGGTCGGTTCGCTCACCCGGTTGCGCGAAGAGTGCCGCAGCGCCAAGGAGCGGCTGTCCGCCGACACGGTGACCGAACTGATCGCCGAAATGCCGGGGTACCGGTCGGGCATCCGGGTGACGCGTTCGGAGCTGGAGAGCCTGATCGCCGAACCGCTGGCGGGTGCGCTCGCCGCATTGGACAATGCCTTGCTGCGCAACAGGATCAGTTGGCCCGAAGTGTCGGCCGTTGTCACCATCGGTGGCGGCGCCAGAATTCCACTGGTCACTCAGCAGCTGTCCGAGCACTCGCGCGCGCAGGTGGTCACGACACCGCAGCCGGCGCTCGACGCTGCGGTCGGTGCGGCGTTGATCGCCGCCTACAGCGCCGAGTCGGACCTGCAGACCGGCATGGCACCTGGCATTCCTGCGGAGGTCACCGCGGCGCTCGACGCGCCGGGTTCGTCGACATTCCGCGCGCTGGCCTGGTCACAGGACGACGACACCGCCGACGACGTCGTGCCGTACACCGGCGACATCTATGAGCCTTCGACCACCGGTGCGCGACCGCAGGTGCAATATGTGCCGGCGACCGAGCCCATCGAGGAGCAGCGCAATGGCTGGAGTCGTTTGCCCCAATTGATCTTCGGGCTTGCCGCGGTGGTCGCGGTGATCGCCGTCGGCGGGGTTGCGGTGGCACTCACCAGCGCCAGCGACAGCACCAAGGCCACCGATGCGCCGAACACCGCCACCTCGGCTCCACCGCCACCACCCACCAGCGCCGCACCGCCGCCACCGTCGACACCGCCGCCAGTCGAGACCGTCACGGTGACCAGCCAGGCGCCACCACCGCCACCGTCGACCACGACATATGTTCCGCCCGTGACGACGACGACGCACTTCACCACGACGACGACACCGCCGACGACCACGACCACGACGACTTCACCGACGACGACCACTACCACCACGACGACCACCACGACGACGACCACTACGACCACAACGACGACGTTGCCGATGACCACGACGTACATCAACGTGCCGTTCGTCCCGGTGCCGATCCCGATTCAGGTGCCGCAAACCCAAGCGCCGCAGTATCCACCGCAGTACCCGTATCCACAGGAACCGCAGTACCTGCAGCCTCAGCAACTGCCTTAGACGCCAGCCTTTTCGACGTTGCGCGGGTGGTGGCACGCGGCGACGTGTGCCGAGGCATGTTCGAGCAACGTCGGCTCGTCGGTCGTGCAGATCTCCGTGGCCCACGGGCAGCGGGTGTGAAAACTGCAACCTGGCGGAGGGTCGATCGGGCTGGGCACGTCGCCCTGCAGCACCAGTCGCTCGCGCGCGGCGTTGCGTTTCGGATCCGGTATCGGCACCGCGGACAGCAGTGCGTTCGTGTACGGGTGAATCGGCTTGCGGTACAGGTCCTCTGTCTCTGAGTTCTCGACGATCTTGCCCAAGTACATCACCGCGACTCGGTCCGATACGTGACGGACCACCCCGAGATCATGCGCGACGAACAGGTACGACAGGCCGTACTCATCCTGGAGTTCTTTGAGTAGGTTGATGATCTGTGCCTGCACCGACACATCGAGCGCCGACACCGGTTCGTCGGCGACGATGAACTTGGGTTGTAGCGCCAACGCGCGCGCGATACCGATGCGCTGCCGCTGGCCGCCGGAGAACTCGTGCGGGTAGCGGTTGTAGTGCTCAGGGCTGAGGCCAACGCGGTCGAGCAGATCCTGCACCCGCCGCTTCAACGCGGCGCCCGTCGCCATTCCGTGCAACTCCAGTGGATCGCCGACGATCTGGCCGACCCGCTTGCGCGGATTCAGCGATGCGAACGGGTCCTGGAAGATCATCTGCATCTGACGGCGCAGTGGGCGCAAGTCGCGCCGCGACCGGCCGACCAACTCCTCACCGAGGAACCGCACGGAACCCGATGTCGGCTGTGTCAGCTGCAAGACTGCCCGGCTCAGAGTCGACTTGCCGCAGCCTGATTCACCGACGAGGCCCAGCGTTTCGCCTTCGCGCAGCGAGAGGCTGACACCATCGACCGCGCGTACCCGTGCGACTTCGTGGTCGACCACCACACCGGCTTTGATCGGGAAGTGCTTGACGAGGTCGGTGACCTCGAGCAGCAGATCACCCTTGCTCATGGAATCACCTGCGTCCGAAGTGATTTCTTCTCTTGTGGGTCAAGCCAGCACCGGTCGAGATGGGTTCCGCCTGCGCGCGGCTCCAACGGCGGCAGCTGCCCACACTTGTCGAACTCGTGCGGGCAGCGCGGCGCGAACCGACAACCAGTCGGAGGGGTCAGCAACGACGGCGGCTGGCCGGGGATCTGGGCGAGTTTGTCGGTGCGGTTCTGGTCCAGCCTCATCAGCGAGCCGAGCAGGCCCCAGGTGTAGGGGTGTTGCGGATCGTAGAACGTCTCGTCAAGCGTTGCGTTCTCGACGATCTGGCCTGCGTACATCACCAACACCCGGTCGGCGATCTCGGCGACCACCCCGAGGTCGTGGGTGATCAGGATGACGGCGAGATCGCGCTCACGGTTGAGTTGGTCGAGCAGTCGCAGGATCTGCGCCTGTACCGTCACATCCAGCGCGGTGGTGGGTTCGTCGGCGATCAACACATCAGGTTCGAGCGCGAGCGCCATCGCGATCATCACGCGCTGGCGCATACCGCCAGAGAACTCGTGCGGGTAATGCCGAACGCGGCGTTCGGGATTGGGGATGCCCACCGACTTCAGCAGTTCCACTGCGCGCTCTGCCGCTTCGTGTTTCGACACGTTGCGGTGTGCCCGGATCATCTCGGCGATCTGGTCACCGACGCGATAGACCGGGTTCAGCGACGACATCGGGTCCTGGAACACCATCGCGATTTGCTCGCCGCGTACGTCCTGCAATTGGCGGTCGTCGAGCCCGTTGAGTTCGCGATCGCGGTAAGTGACCGATCCGGTGATCCGCGCATTGGGAGCGCGGGTCAAGCCGGTGATGGTCTGCGCCGTCACGCTTTTCCCTGAGCCGGATTCGCCGACGATGGCCAGCACCTCACCCGCCTGCAGCTCGAACGAGACCCCACCGACGGCCTGCACGACTCCGTCTTCGGTGGCGAAGCTGACCCGCAGGTCGTCGACCTTGAGGATGGCGCTCATGCGGCGCCGATGATTCGCTTGCAAGCTGCGCTCATGCGGGCGCCGCCTCTCCCAGTCGGATGCGGGGATCGAGAACCGCGTATGCGATGTCGACGATCGTGTTGAACAGCACGATGAAGAACGCGCCGAACAGGGTCACGCCGATCAGCGGCGGCAGGTCGAGGCTACGGATTGCCTCACCGGCATACAGTCCAACGCCGTTGAGGTTGTACACCGTTTCGGTGAGGATGGCGCCACCGCCGACCACCATTCCGAAGTCCAGCCCGAACAACGTGACGACCGGGATCATCGAGTTGCGAAGCACGTGGCGGATCCGCACCTGACGTTCGGACAGCCCCTTCGCGCGTGCGGTGCGCACATAGTCTTCGTTCATCGCGTCGAGCATGTTGGAGCGCAGCAGTCGGCTGTAGAACCCGACATAGAGCACGGCCAGCGTGAGCCACGGCAGGATCAGGTGATATGCCCACCCCGCAGGATCGTCGGACAAGGGCACATAACCACCGGTCGGGAACGCCTGGACCTTGAACGTGAAGAAGTACAGCAGGATCGCGGCCAACCAGAACACCGGCATCGAAATCCCGACCAGCGAAAGGATGGTAAGGGCGCGGTCGGTGAACTTGCCCGCGTGTACCGCGCTCATGTAGCCGAACAGCACCGCCAGCGCCATCCAGATCACCGCCGCGCCGATGCACAGCGAGAACGTCGCGGGCACGCCGTCCCAGATCTGCTGCACCACGTTGCGGTCCTTGGCATACGACATCAGTTGGCCGGTGAAGATCTGCCTCATCATGGTCAGGTACTGGATCGGCAGCGGCTGATCCAACCCGAGATCCGCACTGACCCTGGCGATCAACGCCGGATCGGCGTTCTTGCCTGCAATCCGTGCTGCTGGATCAGAGTTCGGGATCACGTTGAAGATCAAGAACACGATCACCGAGATCGCGAACAGCACGGCGACCATGCCCAACAGTCGCCGTGCGACGAAGCGGGCCATCAGAGTTCTCGTTTCGCCATCGGTTCAGTGCTCCAGTCTGATCTTCGCGCGCGGGTCCAGTGCGTCACGCAGCCCGTCGCCGAAAACGTTGAGCGACAGCACCGTCGCGATGATCATCAGTCCGGGAACGATCGTCAGATGCGGTGCCGTGTAGATCATTTCGTAGCCATCGGCGATCATTGTGCCCCACGACGCATTCGGTGGGCGCACGCCCGCGCCGAGGAAGGACAACGCCGACTCGAGCAGCATGTTGTTGGCGATGTTCAGTGTGAAGAACACGATGATCGTCGAGATGACGTTCGGCAGCAGTTCGTTGAACATGATCCGCAACGGTCCCTTGCCCTGGGCGACGGCGGCCTCGATGAACTCCTTCTCCCGCAGCGCAAGGATCTCGCCCCTGATGGGTCGTGCCATGTACGGCACGTACACCAGGCCGATGATCAGGATCGGGATCCAGATCGAATCTCCAGCGATCGCGAGGGGGCCGAGCTTCAGGCCGCCGATGGCGAGCGTGGTGCCCAGTGCGATGCCGAGGAGCAGCACCGGGAACGCCCAGATCACGTCCATCACCCGCGACAGAATCGAGTCGATCCAGCCGCGGTAGTAGCCGGCGAGCAGACCGACGATCACCGACAGCACCGTGGTGACGGCGGCGGCCGCGAGGCCGATGTAGATCGAGGTGCGCCCGCCGTACATCAACCGCACCATCACGTCGCGGCCGTTCTGGTCCGCCCCGAGCAGATACTGCCCGTGCAGACCCGGTCCGATCGGGGTGCCGTCGGTGCCGACCACATTCGTGGGCTGGCCGTCGATCAGCACCTTTTCGGTGATGTGGTTCTCGTTCGGCCCGGTGTGCGCGACATGCTGGGCCCATAGCGGCGCGGCGAGGCAGAACAGCACGATGAGCACGAAGACCGCGCCGCAGAACAACGCAACCTTGTTGCGGCGCAATCGAAGCCACGCGAGATACCACGGGCTGCGCCCCTGGATCAGCGATTTGGGCACACCAGTGGGAAGCGGCGGCTCTCCTGGGATCTCCAGTTCGCCTACGGTAGCGACCATCTCCCGGCTACTTGATCTTGAACGACGTGTAGTCCTGGTTGAACAGCAGATGGTGATAGGACGTATCGAAGTCCATGCGTTCGGACAGGAACGTGGAGAACTGCTCGTTGCCGTACGGCGCCCACACGGCCTGCTCCATGTACGCCTTGTCCAGGGCCGCGTACTGCTCCTCGACGCCGCCGTCTCCGATCAGCTTCGTCAGCAGCTCGTCCTGCTTGGCGTTGTTGGCAGGGATGTTGACGTGGGAAAAGTTGTTTCCGTTCGTGGGCAGGATGGAATCGCCGTGCAGCAGCGGCCGGAAGAAGTCGTCAGGATGCGGGAAGTCCTGGAACCAGTCGGCGAATCCGGTGTCCAGGTCGGGCGTCGACTGGTTGCCGATCGTCGTCCAGTAGACATCGCCCGCAATCACCTTCAGCGTTGCATTGAAGCCCAATTGGGTGAGCAGGTCGTGGTAGTACTCCCCGATCCGTTTGCGGTCGGGCTCGTCATCGGTCCACACCGTGATATCGCGGTCCGCCGGGTTCGCTTCTGCGATCAGTTGCTTGGCCTTGTTCATGTCGGGCCCCTGGAACAGCTTGTACTCCTGGTAACCCGGCATTCCCGGCGGCAGGATCTGTTGCGTCGGGTGCAGACGCCCACCGAAGATCCGGTTCAGCGCTTCCGGATCGACGGCGTAGTTGATCGCCTGACGCACCCTGATGTCGTTGAACGGGGCCTTCTGGGTGTTCATCCAGAAGTAGTAGGTGTTGATCGAGTCCTCGAGGCGGAATCGGTTGCCGTAGCGGGTCTTCACCTCTTGGAGCCGGTCCGACGCAGGCGGGTCGAGCATGAAATCGACCTTGTTCTGCTCGACATCGGTGACCTGTGCGCTGTTGTTCTTGTTCTCGGCGATGGTGATCTTGTCGACGTTGGCGTCGGCGACTTCGGTGGCTCCCGCGTCCTTGACGGTCTTGAAGTTCGGGTTGCGCTCCAGTGTCATGGTGCGCGGCGCTTCGACCTTGGTGATCATGAACGGACCGCTCGATGCCGGCGGCTTATTGGTTGCGTCCTTGTCCAGCGGAGTGGTCGGCGGCACCGGTGCGGCGAACATCAGCGCCAGCACGTTTTCGAACGTGCCGTTCGGCTTGGTCAAGTCGATCGTGATGTCACCGGTGTTGTCGTCGGTCTTGATGCCGCTGATCGTCTGCGCCTTGCCGTCGGCGTAGTCCTGAGCGCCGACTATGACCTTGAAGAACACCGAACCGCCGGAGTCGGCCTTGAACAGCCGCTGGATGCCGTAGGTGAAATCGGATGCCTTGATGGGCGTTCCGTCGGAGTACTTCATGTTCGACCGCAGCTTGAGCTTGTACGTCTTGCCGTCGGGCGAGATGTCGGGCATCTTCTCGGCCAGCGCGGGCACCACCTGGGTGCCGTCCTTGCCCTTGGCGTGCTTGTAGGTCAGCAGCGGGGTGTAGACGTTCCACAGCACTTCCCAGCCCTCGACCGTGTAGGACAGCTGCGGGTCGACATAGTCGGGGAACGAGGTCAGCGCGATGTTGATGTCGCCGCCGCCAGCGCCACCGCCGCCACCGCCGCCTTTGTCGCTGCCGCACGCCGCGACACCGAACGCTGCCAGCGGGGTGATGCAGGCGATCGCGACAACTTTGCGCAGTGTGTTCATCTCGCTCCTGTGACTCACGTATGGGGTGACTCCCCTAAAGCTGTACGCCAATTCATCGGCTGAGATGCCATCTTGGAGGAAAATTTCCTGACGGCAAGTCGATCGTTTTCGAACATTTGTTGTGTTCGTTTTGCCTGCTGGTGACGGCAGCAAAGAATGGCGACCCGCGTCAATTTCCCCGTATTTCAGCCGCGGCCGAGTTAACTGTGTCATGATCGCCGCAGGGCTACGCCGAGTTCCTCGGCGGCTACCGGTTGTCAAAAATCGGCCAGTTGCGAGGCCAATAGATAGGAATCAGCATGGAGTCACTCCGCTTGGCTCGTCGTGTAGCGGCTGTTGCCGGAGGGGTATCGATCGTCGTCATGGTCGGCTTGACGGCGTCGTGCGCCAAAGAAGAGGAAAAGGCGCCGGAGACCACGACCACCACGACCACGCCCACCACGACATCGCCTGCGCCGCCGCCGCCGCCGACGACCGGCGAGAAGAGCATCAACCCGACCGGGGGCAACCTGTTCACCCCGCCGGTGTACGCGCCGCCGGCCCCCACCCAGCCGCCCGGCGTGCACCGGAACAACGGATAGGACCGCACCATGAGCTCACGTCTTTCGGCCCGTCGACTCGGCGCGGTTGCCGGCCTGTCGGCAATCGTCGCCATGGGCGCGATGACCGCCGCATGTGCCAAAGAAGAACAGAAGACACCCGAGACCACGACGACGACCACGACGACTACGGCGACCACGACGACGGCCCCGGCGGGGACTGGCGCACCGTCGGTGCCGGGCGAGAAGAGCATCAACCCGACGGGCGGAAACCTGTTCACTCCACCCGTGCAGGCGACCCCGGCGCCGAATGTCCCACCTGGCCAGCACCCCGGTATCAACGGGGTTTCGTAGACCTGGGCGCCGGCTGCTGGCGATCGTCGCCGCGGGTGTGCTCGTGGTCGCCGCGGCCGCGCACGCGCGCGACACTGACGACGGGGCGAATATCAGCGGTCCGTTGGCGTTATTGCTTGCCAGCTCAACGGATCTCGGGCCGTCGACGCACGGTGACGTCCAGCTGACGGTCACCCTGCCCGACTCGGCGCGCCCGCACGCGTTGTTCGAATGGGCTGCGGCGCAACGCCTGTGGGTGCGGTGGCGGCCCGGCGACATGTGGGCCGTGGTCGAAGGTGCCGCACAAGATGTGACAGCGGCGTTCGGGGTGCCGGTACACGACTATCGCGGGCGCAAGGGACAGGTGTTCTACGCGTCGTCGCGGCAGCCTGCGGTTCCCGAACCGGTGCGCGGCGTTGTCGGCGATCTTGGCCGGATCCTCGGCTATACGCCGCATCGGGAGGCGTCGCCGGGCATTCTGCCGCTGGACGTGCCGAACGGCGGCCTTGGCCCGAACGGCTTGCTGGAGGCCTACAACGCTCACCCGCTGGTCGCCGCGGGTTTCACCGGTAAGGGCGCGACCATCGTGTTCTTCGAATTCAGCGGATACGACCAGAAGGACCTCGACGCGTTCGCGGATTCGTCGGGACTTCCGCGGTTCACCCCCGTGCTGGTCGGCGGCCAGCCCGGACCGTCGGGTGCCGAGACCGTGATGGATCTCGAAGTGGCACATGCCATTGCGCCCGACGCGCAAAAGGTGGTGGTCAACGCCAGGACCACCGTGGAAGGCGACGGAGCTTACGAGAAGATCGGGCAGTTGTTCGAGTCGGTGGATCGGCAGTTCCCCGGCGCGGTGTGGAGTCTGTCGATCGGCTGGGGATGTGATGCCCTGCTGAGGGCTGCGGACCTCGCTCCCGTCGAGACCGCACTGGCCACCGCGCAGAAGAATGGTACGTCGGCGTTCGACGCCAGCGGCGACACGGCCGGGTTGGAGTGCAAGGGCGGCGACGAGTGGTCATCGCCCCCCGGCTCGGATGACGTTGGGCTCGACGCGATTTCGTCGCTGCCCGCCATGACCTCCGTCGGCGGCACCACCCTGTCGACCGATGAGCGTGGTGGCTGGATGGGCGAGCGAGCCTGGGTCGATTCGCCGTTGTCGCAGGGGACCAGTGGCGGCGTGTCGGCACTGTTCAACCGTCCCGCGTGGCAGCGCGACTTATCGGTGGAGCGCGATATCAGACAGCGCAGGCTGGCGCCTGACGTCTCCGCCGTGGCCGACCCGTTCACCGGTGTGAGAATTGTCTACAACCAACAGGACGCGGTCGGTGCGGGCACGTCCCAGGCCGCGCCGATCTGGGCCGCGCTGACCGTGCTGATGAACCAGTACCTCGAGGCACACGGCGGCCGTCAGTTGGGCAATATCAACCCCTTGCTTTACCGCGTGGCGGCGGGCGCGAACCGGCCGGGGTTCCGCGACATCAGCTTCGGCGGCAACGCCGTCGACATCGCCCAACCCGGCTACGACGTGGTGACCGGCCTGGGGAGCCCGAATGTCGACTACCTGGTCCGCGATCTGCTGGATGTCCAAAGGGGCGTCGCGCCCCGATGATGCACTGCCCGGTCTGCGACACGGATGTGCCTGCGGCCGCGTTCTGCGGCACCTGCGGCACGCACCTGGCCGCGGATCGTGAGGGGCGAGGAAGCCGCCTGCGCACGGACGCATACGCAGCGGCACCGGGAGAGCACATGCTGCGGTTGGCGATCGCGAGCACCCTGTTTCCGCATCTGCCGCACCGCTCGCGGGCATCCTTTCGTGCCGCGCTGGCGCTGGTGTTCCTGGCGTTGGTGATCTTCGGAGTTCTGCGCTGGCAAGCGCCGTTGATCGCGCTGAGTGCTCTGGCGCTTCCGCTGCTGTTCGGGGTCTACCTACATCAGGCCGATGTCGACGACGACTTACCCCTGTTGTCGGTGACACTGACCGTCGCGCTCGCGGTCGGGCTGGGAGTGGGCTGGGGCCTGATCAGCGGCGGACTCATCGCGGCAACCTACGACGTCGCATTCGGAGAGACCGACGTCAACGCGGTCACCGTGCTCACCGGACTGGTCGTCGGGGTGGTGACCGCTGTCCTTTCGCTGATTCCCGCGGCGGCCGTGCGGTTGACGCGCCCGCCGACGCGAGAATCGTTGGACGGGTTCGTCATCGGCGCTCTTGGCGCCATTGTGTTCACCGCGGCCGGTACGCTCACCCGGTTCGCACCCCAGTTCGCAACCGGCGCAAGGGCCGAAGCCGCCCGGCCGATCAACGAGCTCTTGGTCCAGGCCGCGATTCTCGGCGTCGCGCTGCCGCTGACCGCCGCGGCTCTCGGTGGCCTGGTCGGCGCGGCGCTGTGGTTCACGCCGTCCGCACGCAGCCCCCGACGCCGGGCGGTGCGGCTGCTCACCGCGACTGCTGCGGTGGCGCTGCTGCTGTACGGCGCCCTCGGGGCGATGGAATCACTGCCGTTCTTTCGAGGCCTTCATCTTGGGCTGCACCTGCTGATCGCGGCGATCTCCTTGTTGGCGTTGCGAGTTGGGCTTCAGGTTATGCTGCTGTCCGAGGTCCGCGACGAACCGGCCCCCGATGAGCACGTGTTGTGTCCGCACTGCGAGCATGTCGTGCCTGACATGACCTTCTGTCTGAACTGTGGGGTCGCGGCCCGTGCTGCATCGCGGACGTCACGGAGCGAGCGGCGCGCACCTGCGGGCGCACCGGTGGTCCGGCCGGGATACGCGATGCCGGCAGGCTGGTACGAGACGGCGCCCGTTCATCACACCGATCCCGTCAGACTGTTGACGGGATTGGGAGTGGCCACGGTCGTAGTGGCCGCCGGGGCGGTCGCGGTGGCGGTGCTGGCGACGCCTGAGGCGCCGAAGTTCGTCTGCCCGCCCGATTGTGGGCAGCCGCCGATCGGCAAACCCGTCGAGACGAATCCGTGGTTCATGTCGAGCGACGGCAGATTCTCCGTTCAATACCCCCGCGCCGGTACGGCGTATGACGTGACGTTCGACTCCGACGGGGTGAACGTGGACTTCACCGCTGGCGACACCGGCAGGATGCAGTTCTTCGGCCTTCCTGCCGACGGACGCACTTCCAAGCAGATCGCCGAACAGTTGATTGAAGCGAAATACCCCGATGCCACAACGGATTACGAGATTCCCAATGCCATGGTCGGCTACCAGCCGGGGTACGGGGTGGTCAAGGACGCCTACCCGCAGGATGCCGCGGGGACTTTCACCCGGCTGAGGCTACTGGTGATGGTCGCGATCAAGAAGAACTACGCGTTGGTGGCCGCCGCGATCGGGCCCTATCACGAATTCAGTCCGGACTTCGGCAGCGGCCATCCGTCCGGGGTCAACATGCAGCTGGCGTTGGACATGGGCAAGTACGTCAACAGCTTCATCTGGCGCGACAACTCGCACCGTTAATTGCCGTATCCGTATTGCGGTTCGTGAAAGCGGTTGATGATCGGGATGCGTTCGATGATCCTGTCGCGCAGCCGGGGCTGCGGCGGCGGCGCGGGCGGAACGTAGACCGGTGCGGGCGCGGGCGGGACGTAGCCCGGCGCCGGCGGCACGGCCGCGGGCTGCGGGGCGGGCGCGGCGGGCGGCTCGACCATCGGGATCGCATCCGGCACGTCCGGCAGGGGTGCGGCGGCCTCGACGATGGGATGGGTCTCTGCCTGCGGCGGTGGTGGCGCCGCCGGAAGTCGCTGCGGCGCAGCCTGTACGGGCGAAGGCGCAACGGGCCCTCGGGTCGGTTGTTCAAAGGCGGCGGCGTTGTCACGTTGCCCCACGGTCGTTTCTCGGTCTGGTGTCAGGCCGATGCCGAGCACAGCGGACAGCGAGACAACGAAGGCGACCACCGCGGCCGCCACCACCGACGTCAACGCGGCGATCCTCGACGGCATCCGCCACCGCGCAGGCCGCGCGTTCAGCGCGTTGACTGCCCCGGCCGACGCCAGCGCCGCGCCCCTGGCCAGCGCCAGGTCGGCCTCGGCCGCGGTGATGACCGGCACGCCTGCACCGCCGAAGGAAGCCGCGACCGAATCGAGGTCGGCCGCCGAACCGAGGACGAAGATCGACTCAGGTCTGGACACACCGTGGTCCAGCGCGGCGAACACGTCGTCGGCCGTGGGTCGGACCCGGTCCGTGGTCGCACCGTCCGCACCGACCACGGCGAGCAGGGCACCGTCCGGTTCGATGAGGCAAACGGCGACCTCGGCGAAACCGCCTCGATCCGCGATGCCCGCCGCAAGTGCCTCGGCGGCTTCCTCTTCTGACACGGTGATGACGTTGTAGAGGCCACGGTCGGCCAGGGCGTCGAGAAGGCTGGACGCGGCGGCCTCCGCCGGGGTTGCCCAGGTGACCCCCACCGCGTGCAGTCGGTTGTCCCCGACCGCGGCCAGGATGTCGGCGAGGGTGTCGGAATCCACTGCATCGCGACAGATTGTGGCGCCCTCGGCCGTCGTGCCTTCTACCAGCACCCATCGGACATCCGCCGAACTAATCGACAGACCGAGTACGAGGTCCAACTTGGTTTGCTCCCCGCTCCGGACAAATCGGGGTCGAGCCTACCGCTCTAATCAAATTCTCAAAAACCGTAGGTAAATCGCGCACTGTTCGAGGTTGTACCTCTAGGGTGGCGCTCGTGCCTCAGATGGATCGTCGCAATTTGATGTTGATGGCCGGGCTCGGTGCGCTGGCCGCCGCTATCCCCCTACCCGAGGCCGGGGCTGCGCCGCCGAGCGGCGATCCCGGCAGGTACATCTTCTCGGACGAGTTCGACGGGCCTGCCGGTGCGCCGCCCAATCCGGCGAACTGGACGGTGCAGAACTGGCAGGACGACGTGTTCCCTCCGGTGGAGGGGATTTACCGCGACGATCGCCGAAACGTGTTCCTCGACGGCAACTCCAACCTCGTCCTGCTCGCCACCCAGGAAATGGGCGACTACTTCAGCGGCAAGGTGCGCGGTAATTGGCGAGTGCCGATCAACACCACCTGGGAGGCGCGGATCAAGCTTGACTGCTTGTTCCCGGGACTATGGCCTGCGTTCTGGGCGGTGAACGAGGATCCGCTCCCCGACGGCGAGGTCGACGTCTTTGAGTGGTACGGCAACGGCAACTGGGCACCGGGAACCACCGTGCACGCCGCTTCCAATGGCAAGACCTGGGAAGGCAAGTCGATCCCGGGGATGGTCGACGGCGCGTGGCACACCTGGCGGATGCATTGGGGCGAGGACGGTTTCAAGTTCTGGCGGGACTATGTCGACGGGGCGAAGCCGTATTTCAGCGTGCCGAACAAGCCGATCCCGGTGCACGGCAACGTGACTGACTTGCGGTGGCCGTTCAACAACCCCGGCTACTGGTTGTCACCGATGTTCACCCTCGCGGTCGGCGGGGTCGGCGCCGGCGCCGCCAATCAGGGGACCTATCCGTCGGCGTTCCTGGTGGACTACATCCGGGTCTGGTAGCTACCTGGTCGCCTTGATGACCTGAACCAGGTTGAACTGCCAGCGTTCGGTGAGCCGGAAACCGAGGTCGCGCGGCACCGTGAAGGCTGGAGTCGCGCCGTACAGCGGGCCTGGGGGCATCAGCGGATTCTGCTCGTGAGCCGGCTGTGCGGGATCGGCCTGGGTGATGATCCACACGACGCGGCAGTCGCTGAGCGGCCCCGCGGTGGCTTCAGGGATCAGGTTGGTGTCGAAGACGTCGTTGCGGTCCGTCGCTCGCTGCCAAAGGCTCAGGTCGACCAACTTCCGGTAGGCGTCTGGGCGCGCCGCCAACAAGGGCCGCATCGGGGCGGGCATGAAGGTGACGGTGTCGTTGACCAGCAGACAGTCGCCTGGCGCAGCCTTCGCGGTGATCAGGTCGGCCACTTGGCTGTAGTCCATGCCGTACTTCGCGTACGGGGCGCGTTGCACCAGAAGGTAATTCGGCGCGGCGACGAGTGCCAAGATGCCGACGACGGCGACCGCCATCCACGGTTTGACGGCCAGCGCACCGATACACACGCCCAACACGAGTGCGATCGCCGGTGCGGTGAAACACAAATAGCGGGGATGGTAGATCGGGTTGACCAACGCCGACCAGACGAGAATCACGGCGGTCGGTGCCGCAAACCAGGCGCATGCCAAGGTCAGCAACTGCCGGTCCGGGCCTGCCGGTGTCGCGGATGTGAAGAGCCACAGCGCGATAGCCGTCGCCACCACAAGAGCTGACCCGATCGTGAACGGGGGGCTTCTCTCGAAATACTGCTGGATCACCACGTCGGCAACCGTGCCCCGGCCGATTGGTGAGATCCAGACGATCTGGTGCACTTGGCCGAACGCCTCGACGACGAACGGGGCCACCGCCAGACACGCCAGCCCGGCCGCAATGCAGAACCGGGTGAGGGTCTGTCGGACAGGCCGGTAGAAGCAGAGAAATACGATGTGCACCAACAACATCAGGGCGAGGTAGATGTCGAGCAGAGTCGACACCGCGAACGCGACACCGTACGCAAGCCAGACCCGCGCGTCGTCGCGGCGACGGGCGTGGACGAACAGCACGGTCAGCCAGACCGCGGCCACCATCGTCAGCGCGTACGGTCTGGCTTCGACGCCTGCCCACGTCGATCTGGGCAAGATCGCGCAGACCACCCCGGCGCTGACCGCTGCGGTGCGCGACGAGAACTGCTTGGCCAGCACCACAACGCCTGCCGCCGCGACCCCGACAGCCAATCCGCTGGGCGCGCGGGACCAGAACTCCGTCGGCGGAAAGACCGCGAGCCAGCCGTGCATCAGCAGGTAGTACAGGCCGTGGACGGCATCCACATTGCCCAGCATCTGCCACAGCGCCGGCAGCGACCGACTGTACGAGGCCGAGATCGTCGCCGCCTCGTCGTACCAGAACGACGGTCGGCCCGCGCCCGCCAGGCTCACCGCGGCGGCCACGACACCGACTATCAGCGGGTCGAGCACAGCCGGCCTCAGTCTCATCAGACGGCTATGTTGCCAGAGCCTCCGTCGTAGCCTGATTGCGTGGGGAGGAGGCTGCGAATCCTCGTCGTCGGCGCGGGCGTCGGCGGCATCTCCGTAGCCAGGGGACTGCTGCGCCACGGACACGACGTCACCGTCGTCGAGCAGCGGCCTGCCACCCAGCCCGGCGGTGGAGCCGTCACCATCTGGCCCAACGGCGCGACAGTGCTGCAGCAACTCGGTGTCGACATGACCGGCGCCGGTCAGCGGTTGTCCCGCGTAGAGGTGGTGACGTCGACGGGTCGCGCGCTGGTCACCTTGGACCTGACCGCGCTGGTGCATCGGCTCGGTGCCTCGGTTCGGATGGTGCCGCGGCGGGAGCTGGTGAACCGGCTGCTCGACGGCTTTCCTTCCGACCGGATCCAATTCAACCGACGCGCCGCAGAAGTGGCCGCGACGCGTGACGGGGTGTGGGTGGAGTTCGACGACGGCTCGGAAGCCGATGGCGATCTGCTGATCGGCGCCGATGGGCTGCATTCAAGGATACGAGGCGTCATCGGGGCGCGCGACGCACGGCCCACAGGATGGTGCAGTTGGCAGGGTTTGGCCACACTGCCGTCTCTCGCCGACAAACACGTCGCGCTCCTCGTCATCGGCGAACGCGGGAATCTCGGGCTGTGGCCCGCGGGCGGTTCGGAGGCGCAGTGGTGGTTCGACCTGCCGTGGTCGACCGGCTTCGTGAGGCCCCAGGCCCCGATCGACTTGCTGCGCGAACATTTCACCGGATGGGCTGACACGGTCGACGGCCTGCTGGCCACGTTGACCGACGAGGATCTTGCGGATTCTCCGTATCCCCACTTCCGGCATCCGGTTCCTGGTCCCGGCCACGGCCCCATGACGCTGCTCGGCGACGCCGCGCACACCATGCCGCCCACCCTCGCGCAGGGGACCAACCAGGCGCTGCTCGACACGATGGTGTTGTGCAAGGCGCTCGCGGATCTGCCAGGCGATGTCCCGAAAGCGTTGCGGTGGTATGAGAAGACGCGACGGCGCAGCGTGTCGGCGGTGTCGCGAGTGACCTCGCTACAGGTGTCGCACGGCGAAGCCGTGTTGAGACCGGCCGCGCTGATTCCGGATCGGTACATGACATGGGCGCTGACGGCGTTCCTGGGTGCAGTGAGTCATCGTCGGATATCAGCGGAGGTCGACAGGGACCTCGCGGGGATGTCGAGCCCATGACCGACGATCCGGTGACGGTGCGCGGCGCGATCGACGCGCCGTCGCGCTGGCTGTGGCTGGTGAAATGGTGCGTGCTGGCCGCGCCGCACTATCCCATCCTGATCGGGCTGTACCTGGTCTATCCGTTCGCGACATTCGTTGCGGGCGTTGCGATCTTGTGCACCGGCCGCTATCCGCGCCCGATTTTCGACTTCAACGTCGGGGTGCTGCGTTGGTCGTGGCGGGTGATGAACTACCGATTTCCGATGAACACCACCGACAGGTACCCGCCGTTCACTCTGGCCGCCAGGCCCGACTATCCGGGCGATCTGAACGTCGACTATCCCGAGCGGCTGAACAGGTGGCCGGTGCTGGTCAAATGGTGGCTGCTGGGCCTGCCGCAGATCGTGCTGTGCTGGGCGATGGAGGCGTTTCTGCAGGCGTTGTGCGTGATCAACGCGTGCTGGCTGCTGGTCAAGGGGTCCACTCATCGGGGCATGTTCGACCTGCTGATGGGGATGGTCCGGTACCGCTACCGGGTAGCGGTCTACGTCTCGCTGATGCGAGACGAATATCCGCCATTTCGGATGGATCTGGGCGCAATGTGACCCGCCGCCGCAACCCGTTGTTCCCCTACGTGTATCGGCTCGGCACGCCGGTCTTCGGGAAGCTGTTCTATGACCGGTACCGCCGAGAGGCGATGAAACTCGCGACCGGTCGGCTGCTGATGGTCGGCGTCGGTCCCGGAACCGACCTGGCGTTCGTTCCGCCAACGGTGACGTCCGTCGCCGCCGTGGAACCGGAGGCGGCGTTTCGTCGGATGGCCTTGGCCGCGGCGCGCCGCCGCGGGGTGGCGGTCGACGTCGTTGCCGGTGTCGCCGAGTCGATTCCCTTCCCCGACAGAAGCTTTGAATCAGTACACGTCGGACTTGTGCTGTGTTCGGTCGACGATGTCGGCGCGGCCCTTGCCGAGATCAGAAGGGTGCTGGCCCCGGGCGGGCGGCTGGTCGTTCTCGAGCATGTCCGCGGTGAAGGGCTGACGGGCCGGTTTCAGGACTTGATCGCGGGGCCGTGGTCGTTCATGGCCTGCGGTTGCCGTCCCAACCGCAGGACCGTCGACGCCATTGCTGCGGCCGGCTTCGACACCGCCGGGCTGCGCCGCATCCGGCGCACGCCCGTGCCGCCTCCATGCACGCCGCACCTGCTCGGATTCGCGACGCTGGTCAACCGATGAACTCCGGGCGGGGGTCGTACGTGACCTCTGTAGGGAAGGGAATCAAGCCATGACAAAGGCAAAGCAAATCGGATGCATGTGGGCCCTGGCCGTCGCGCTGGGGGTGGGGATGGCGATCGCCAGTACGCCGGCAGTTGCAGGGGCCGATCCGGGGAAGGGGGCCTCGTCGCATTCGTCGCATTCGCCGTCGGGCAAGAAGGCAGCGTCGACGGCATCGAACGAGGCCCCCAAACCGCCACGGCACGGCCCGAAAAAGCACGCAGACGCGAACTCCGGCGAACCGAAGCAGGCTCCGGTCACCAAGGTGTCAGCGGTGCAGGTGCGCTCGCCGGCCGCCCCCACGCCGGTCAAGACCGTGACGTCGCCCACCCGCGGTGCCATCGAGCCAGCGGCCGCAGCGGACCCTGACTTCATCACCTCGACGCACAGCTTGTTCGGCCTGTTCTCGGTGACCTCGGCCGCCGACCCGGACGACAACAACTACGTTGCGATCGTGCTCCGCACACCGCTTTTCACCGATGTTCTGACGTCGGGCACCGACCCCCAGGACAACTTGGGATTCGGGCCTGCGAGCGTCGGCGTGGCGGGCCATACCGTGAACACGTTCATCGGTCCGTTCCTGACCTTTTCCATCGGCATTCCGATCACGGATCCGTTGGCGCCGCTGTTCACCGAGCTAGTGCGCGCGGGTTTCTAGCTCACTCGACGCTGACGGCCTCGATGATGTTGAGCCGCGCGGCCCGTCGTGCCGGAGGCACCGAACCGAGCAGACTGATCGCGATCGCCCCCGCGGTGAAGACGAGGGCCATTGGGCTGGGCCGGAACTCGACGGTGAAGTTCATGATGTCGCCGCTGACAACGCTGTAGAGCCACTGGTCTGCGAGGCCGAACACGAGCCCCAGCACGCCGCCGACGACACCGATGGCGGCGGCTTCGGCAAGCACCATGCCAACGGTGAGCCTGCGACTGGATCCCATCGCACGCAACACGCCGATCTCCCGACGCCGCTCGAGCACCGACAGGGTCAGTGTGTTCAGCAGCGCGACGCCGGCCACGAACGCGACGATGACCCACACCGCGTTCGCGATGAACATGCTCTGCCGCATCGGCGCTTCCATGCCTGCCAGCGCCGTGTCGCCGTCGTAGACGTAGTCCGCGGCGGGCACGACTTTCCGCACGTGCTGCAGAACGCCCGGGGCCGCGGCGATCTGGAGGGTGGTGGCGGCGGGACGATCGAACCACGCACGCATCTGGCCCAGTTCCATTCCGACGCTGCCGATGACGGTCGAGAAGTAGGGCACCAGGGCCAACACTGTCACCTGCTTCGTGCCGTGCGGGGTCTGCATCCGCAGCGTGCCGCCCGCTTTGACATCAAGCGACCGACCCAGGTTCTGGGTCAGCACCACACCGCGGCCTGCGAGCACGTCGTCGCGTGTCCGGGTGTCGAGTGCCCGGTACAGCGGATCGGCCGTGCCGGGGGAGAAGCCGTCGAGCATGACTCGGGTACCTCCGACGTCGGCGTAGGCGAACGCGCCCTCGACGACACGGTGGACGCCGGGCACGGCGCGTATTTTCGTCGAAAGACCTTGCGGCAGAGGGGTAGTGGCGTACCGATCGGGCGAATCCGCACTCACCCAGACATCGACATTCGCCATGGGCGCGAAGATGGCGCGGGCCGAGCGGATCATGTCGGTGTTCGTGCCCGTGATGAGGACCGTGGTGACCACCGCGATGAGCACGGTCATGACGGTGGCCCACACCCGGCGCGGCGACCGCTCGATGGTCGCGGCGGCGAGCGCTCCCGCCGAACCGAACCCGCTCGCGGCCGCGGCGGTGGTTTTGACAAGCGGTGCGGCGAGCGCGAAGCCGAGGGCGATCTCCGCGCAGAACAGCGCGGACATGGCGGCGACGGCGGTGGTGCCGCTGCGGCCGAAGACGATCAGGATCGACAGCCCGAACACCGTCACAGCGCCGACACCGGTCGTGATCCGCAGCCAGCGCGGCACCCGGTCCGCCGTGGACACCCCGACGGGTGCGAGGGCTTCGATCGGCGACACCTTGTACACCTGTCGGGCCGCGGTGGCCGAGGCGACGACGCTGGCGAGCACCGTCGCGCCGAGCGCAATCGGTATCGCGTAACCCGGCAGCCAGTACTCGACCGTCGCTTCGAGGCCCTGCGTCAGCGCGGGTGGTAGCCGCCCAATCGCTATGCGACCCAGCACTTTTCCGGCGGCCGACCCGACGATGCCGCCGACGACCCCGAGAATCGCCGCCTCTGCCAACATGTCGCGCACGATGACCGCACGCCTGCCGCCGATGGCGCGAAGCATTGAGATCACTGGCCGGCGCTGCGTGATCGCCATGGTCATGGTGGTGTAAACCAGGAACGCGCCGACGATCAGCGCGACCACGGCACCCATCAGCGCCATGTAATTCATCATCTTGACGCCGTCGCCTGCGCGGGCCGCCCGCATGCTCGGTGGCGCGACGATTGCCCGGCCGTCGACGACTTGGATGACCGCGTCTCGAACCGCCGCGAGTTCGGCGCCCGGTTGGACGGTGATCAATATCGAGTCGAGTTGGCCGGGCCTGCCCGTCACGTTCTGCGCCAGCGCCAGCGGCGCAAGGACGTAATGTCCGCCGTTGAGATCCTTCAGTTGGCTGCTCTGCAGGACGTCGGTGACGGTCACCTCTCCCGAACCCAGTTGGAACCTGTCGTTCTTGGCGCGGCCGACGGCAGGGCCGACCTGGACACCGTCCGGTGTCTGCGAAAGCTGCTCGACAGGTTGGGCGACAGCGTCTTTGAGCGCCCCGTCCAGTTCGGCGCTGCTCTTGTCGGCGCCGAACAACAGCACCGGCCCCGATTGCGTCTGCGCGGACATCCGGATCATCGGCGCCGCGGTGGCCACGCCGGGAACCGCGGCGACCTCGGCGGCGATCGCGTCGGGAAAGCCGGCGTCGGTGATACCCGACACCTCGAGTGCCGCGATGCCTGCAACACCGTCGGCGAGCCTGCTGACCGATCCGGTCATCGACCCGAAGATCCCGAAGACCGCGACGAGATACATCGCAGACACTGCCATCACCGCGATCGAGGCGATTGTGCGCCTGCGATGCACGATGAGCTCGCGCAGGCTGAACACCCGTAGTCGGCTCGCCGCAGCGGTGATTGTCGCGCCGGCTCTCACGGCAGCACCGACATCTCGTCGGAGCCGACCCGACCGTCCTGCAACGTGATCACCCGGTCGGTCGCGGCGGCCGCGGCGGGGTCGTGGGTCACCATCACGACCAGCCGGACGCGACCCTGTTCGTGTGCGACCTCGGCGAGAAGCCCCAGTATCGAAGCGCCCGTCGTGGTGTCGAGGTTTCCTGTCGGTTCGTCGGCCAGGATCAGCGGCGGATCCATCATCAGCGCGCGAGCCACCGCAACCCGTTGCATCTGGCCGCCGGAGAGTTCCGATGGGCGGTGTTCGGTTCGGTCACCGAGCCCGACGCGATCCAGAAGCCGGATCGCGTCGGCCTTGACCTTGCCAAGCCGGACGCCGTCGAGGAGCTTGGGCACCGCCACGTTCTCCCACGCCGACAGCGTGGGCAACAGGTTAAAGAACTGGAAGATGAACCCGACGCGGTGGTGCCGGAATGCGGACTGCTGTTCGTCGGTGAGCCCGCCGATCTCCTCCCCGTCGAATGTGATGGATCCGGAGTCGGGGGCGTCCAGTGCGCCGACCAGGTGAAGTAACGTGCTTTTGCCCGCGCCGGACGGGCCGACGACGGAGACGAACTGGCCGCCGATCAGGTCCAGGCTGATTCCGTCGAGCGCTCGGACGGCTTGACCGCCGATTGTGTACTCGCGGACCACGTCGCGTAGTTCGATGGTCAGCGCGTGAGTGTCGCTCATGGCGCGTCACCCCCGTTCGGCGAGCTTACTCGGGAGCCAACAGGTCGACAGTTTATTTCTGCCCCGTGCGCAGCGGAGATGTCTACCGTTGATGACCTCTCCGTGAATAAGCGGAGACTTCAGAAAGGAGCGACGATGACATTGCAGCTTTCGTCGCGGCGGTCCATCCTTTTCGGCGCATTCGCCCTTGCCGTTGCCGCGGCACCGGCGGTCGCCGTCGTACCGGTTTCGGGGACGTTGACTCAGGTCGCTGAGTGCCCGCCCGGTTATGTCACCGAGGAGACCAGCGGGGCCTGCGTGATGAGCGCGCCCCCGGCCCAGGAATCGGCCATTCCGGGCAACCCGGCCCTGCCCGAGGTCGATGGTGTCCCGTGTACCGGGGCCAACACCGGCGAATGCATCGGGCTGCAGGAATCCCAGGGCGGAGGTGCCGCCCCGATTCCGTGATTGTTCACACGTCGACCCGAACCGCGTAACGGTCGGCGGCGACCGAGATGAGGCAGCTGAGCTGCGAAAACAGCGAGGAACCACGTTCGGGGTCCGTTAGCTATGAACCCCGTTCCGTGACCCCGTCGTGACAACTTCGTGACATTTGGCCCATGTATTTCGTATCGTGCTTGCGTGGGTCGGCACTCATTAGCCAAGGAGCGGCGGAGGCCGCCGGTTGCGCTGGCTGCGCTCATCGCCCCGGCAGCGATGTTCTTCGCCGCAGGCGCGGACGTCCATCCGTTGGCCGCCGAGCACGACATCAAGCCCGTCGCCCCCAACCCTGCGCCCGCCCCGCAACCGCCCTCGCCGTGCTGCTTCGAGATCGTCGCCGCGGCACCTGCTGTGCCATCGGTGACTCCGCCCGATACGAATCCTGCTCCCGCACAACTGGTTTCGGCCTCCCGGTATCGGGTGGTCGATCGTGCGCTACCCGCCGGGGTGGCACCGGAGAAGGGTCTTCAGGTCAGGACGATCCTCGCCGCGCGGCACATCAGCGCTGATTTCCCCGAGATCCACGAGATCGGCGGCGTCCGACCGGACGCGCTGAGGTGGCATCCCAACGGGTTGGCCCTCGACGTGATGATCCCCAACCCGAGTAGCGCCGCAGGTATCGCGCTTGGCAACCAGATCGTGGCGTACGTGCTGCAGAACGCGTCGGTCTTCGGGATTCAGGACGCGATCTGGCGGGGCGTCTACTACACACCAGGCGGCGCCAAGAGCGGCGGCTACGGCCACTACGACCATGTCCACGTCACGACCACCGGCGGCGGCTACCCGACAGGCGACGAAACGTACTACCGCTGAGACGCGGGTCCGTCGGGGGCGGAAGGTCACTCCGCCGTCGACGCTGATGCTCTGGGCGGTGATGAAGCCGCCGTCGTCGGACAACAGCAGCGCGCCGAGAGCGGCGACGTCATCGGGATTTCCGAAGCGGGACTTGATCATCTGCCGTGCGCGCGTCTGCTCGACTATGCCTTCCGGCATCGGTTGCTCGTCGAACTTGTAGTGCCAAATCAAGCCTGGCGCAATGGCATTCGCGCGGATGGCCTGGGGGCCGTAGCGGCGCGCGATGTGTCGCATCAGCGCCAGCTCAGCGGCCTTGCTCATCGCGTACGACACGCGCGTGCCTGCGCCGTTGTAGGCGTCGATGGAGGCGGTGAACACGATCGAACCGCCGCCTGCCTCGATCATCGGAGGAATCGCGTGCTTGGCGCAGATGACGAAGCCGCGGGTGTTGACGCGCATGACTTCGTCGAACGCTTCGAGCGGCAGGTCGACGACATCACCGGGTTGGTAGGCGTCGGCGGCGTTGGTGAAGTTGAGGTGGATGCCGTCGAGCCGCCCGAATGTGTCGACGGCGAGGTTGACGATGGCTCGGACTGAGTGTTCGTCGGCGCCGTCGAGCCGCACACCTTTGACGCGCTCACCGGCGGGATCAACCGCGGCGGCCACTCGCTCGGTGAGCTCGGCGTCGAGGTCGCCGATCACGAGCAGCGCACCCTCGTCGGCGTAGCGGCGGGCCAGGCCGTTGCCGATGCCGCCGAGGCCCGCGACGATGACAACCTTGTTGTCGAGTAGTCCCGTCACCGTGCCGATCCTTTCCATCCGATGAGTTTCGTGTGCGCATCATGTCTATATGGACGACAGCTTTCGAAGGGAGAGGGGCTGATGGCGAAGCCACCGATTGTCGACCACGAGACCTGGCGTAAGGAACTCGACGAGCTGAGGCGCCGAGAGAAGGCGGCGACGCGGGAATTGGACGCCATCGCCGCGCAGCGGCGCCGAATGCCCATGGTCGAGATGGGCGAGTACACGCTGATCGGCGAGGACGGCCCGGTCCGTCTGGTCGATGTGTTCAAGGGCCGCTCGCAGCTGATCGTCTACCACCACATGTGGGAGGACGGCGCGCAGTGGCAATGCGGCGGCTGCACCGGATTCACATCGCAGTTCACCCGGCTGGAATTCCTGGACAACTATGACGCGCGTTTCGTGATCGTCACCAACGGGCCGATCGCCGAGGCGTTGGCCTACCGGGACAGGGTCGGCAACAAGATGGAGTGGTATTCGTCGTCTGAGAGTTCGTTTTCCGCCGATGTGGACGCGCCGCCGGGCGGCGGGTTCGGTGTCAACGTGTTCCTGCGGGACGGCGACACGGTCTGCCGGACATGGCACACCAACGGCAGAGGTACCGAACAACTGAGCCATTCGTTCGGGCTGATCGACATCCTGCCGTTCGGCCGCCAGGAGGAATGGCAGGATTCGCCGGAGGGTTGGCCTTCGCGACCTACGTACTCCGGATGGCTCGACTCGCCGGACATCGCCAAGGCCTACGGCCGCCCGTAGCTGGCCCGCCACTTGTCGAGCATCCGGCGATCACGCTTCGTCGGCCGCCCGGCACCGCGATCGCGAACGGCCACCGGCACATAGGGTGTCGACGGCTCGCGCGGCGAGCGGTCGAGGTAGCACGTCACCGCGTCGGCGGCGCCGACGCGCTTCTGGATCACACGCGTCACCTCCACGATCCGGGTCCTGTCGCCGATTTTGGCGTGCACGGTGTCGCCGGGCGACACGGTGGTGGCCGGCTTGGCGGGACGATCGTTGACGCGGACGTGTCCACCGCGGCAGGCAGCAGCGGCGTCGGGACGGGTCTTGGTCAACCGGACCGCCCACAACCACTTGTCCACGCGGGTCGACTCCACGACATCCATTGTGGAGGACGGAATTCCCGTGGGGCCGGAGGCGGGTGTTGGCGAAAGTCGTGAACTCTGTCGCCATGCGGATGCTGCTGGGCTGGTAGGTGGTGTAATTGGCCTGACCAGCGTGGTTGCTGATCACCACCCCCAATCGACGACCTTTGGGCGATGCGCTGACGGCTTTCGTGGGACTTCGCCGATATCCCGGTCCGGTGTAGAGGGGCGTCTTATGCTGGCTTTGCTGTGCCGGGGGAGGGTGGCCGCATGGGGGGCAAGACTGCATGACAGATATCCGAAAGTCTGCGGCATACTCCGCGGGAACCTCATCGCCGTTACTTCAGCGCGAGATCAACTTTGAACCAGTGAACGGCATCCGCCCGCGCCCGCAGTTCCGGCCCGACATCGAGGGCATGCGGGCGATTGCCGTGGCCCTGGTGATCTTGTTCCACGCCTATCATCAGCCATTCACCGGCGGTTTCGTGGGTGTCGATGTTTTCTTCGTCATCTCCGGCTTTCTGATTACCAGCCTCCTGCTGAAAGAGCGGGGTAGAACAGGCCGCATCTCGATACGTGGCTTTTACGCGCGCCGGGTCCGTCGCATCCTGCCCGCGTCAACGCTGGTGGTGCTGGTCACGGTGTTCGCCACGTATGGGTGGCTCGGGTTCATTGCAGGAAACAACACCGCAACCGATGCCGAGTGGACGGCGATTTTTGCCGCCAACATTCATTTCGGCCTGGTTCAGACCGACTACTTCGGAGCGCTGTTACCGCCGTCCCCGCTGCAGCACATGTGGTCATTGGGTGTCGAGGAACAGTTCTACCTGGTGTGGCCTGCCGCGTTCCTGGTCCTGGTTCTCCTCGCGCGGACACATCATCGGAAAGCGCTCTGCGGAGCACTGTCTTTCATCGTCGCGGCCTCCTTGATCTGGTCCATGAGCCAGACCGCCCTCAATCAAACGTGGGCATACTTCTCGCCACTGACACGAGCATGGGAGTTGGGACTCGGAGCGCTCGTAGCGGTTTTGGCACCCGTCATCGCGGGGCTCAGGCCAGCGTGGCTGCCACAGGCTCTGGCTTTCGCAGGGTTGACCGGAATCATCCTCGCCGCAGTACTTTTCACGTCGGACACCCGCTATCCGGGGTCCGCGGCCATATTGCCTGTGGTCGGCAGCGCGGTACTGATCGCCGCGGGCTGCGCCAACGAACGATCGATCGTCGGGCGGGCCCTGTCGGTGCGCCCGATGCAGTGGGTCGGCGCCAGGTCCTACTCGATGTATCTATGGCATTGGCCGCTGCTCGTCATTCCCGCCCTGTACGCCACCAAGGACCTGAGCGCGCTTCGGAACACGGGTCTGGTTCTGCTCACCGTGCTGGCGTCTGCGATCACCTATCAATTTGTCGAGAATCCAATCCGGCGCTCGAAACTATTGGCGCCGCGCACCGGTTTGAGTTTGGCGATCGGAGTCTTCTTGGTCGGGTTGACGATCTTCGTCGCCCAGTGGCAGATCGCAGCCCATTACGGAACGTGGAATCTCTTCTCGTAACGACATCTACGTTTTTGCAAATAATTGGAGGGCCGATGCACCGATATATGACCGCACTTATTGCGGTGATGGCGATCGCCTCAGCGGGGTGTACGCCGTCTCCCGGCACTGAGACGCAGACATATAGGACCGACTGGAGTGCGCCCTTCGACCCCAACGGAGGGAAGACGTCTGACTTGGGCGGCCGGCAATACGCCACCACCAGTCAAGTGCTCGCCGCCGTCGGGGCTGCGCAGGGCACCGAGGTGTTGTCCGACGCCGCTGCGGCGCACCTGGTGGAACTGAGCAAGCCTCACAAAGACGGCCCCGAAATATGTTTCGACGAGCATCAGGTGGACATCAAAACGACCGACACCATGTTGGGCCAATGCGCTTACGGCGACCCGAAGGGCACGAAAGTCATGGCGCTCCTTGGTGATTCGCGTGGACCGATGTGGGCGGCCACGCTCGAGCGCGTCGCGGCAATCACCGGCTGGCAGTTGAGGGTATTCGCCAGGGGCGGCTGCCCGCCTGCCGATCTGCAGTATCAGAGCAACACCACGCATGCGCCGGACCCGCAATGCGACACGTTCCACGCCGCGGCGGTCGAGGAGATCCGCAAGCTCCATCCGCAGCTCGACGTCACCGCGAGCAATCAACACACACTGGCTAGCGGCGAGATGCCGACGACCGACCAATGGCGGGATGGCCTCGTCTCGACATTCCAGCAGTTGGCTCAACCCGGCACTCGCGTCGCCGTGCTCGGGCCCATCCCCAGCTGGGAGAACGATGACGCGCTGTGCCTCGCCGCCCACACGCGCGACGTCCAGGCGTGCAGCACCGAGGTGGCGAACGCGGTGACACCGTTCGCCGACGCCGAGAGGGCCGCGGCCGCCGCGGTCGGTGGCCACTACGTGGACACCGTGCCATGGGTGTGCGCCGAGAAGTGCGAGCCGGTGATCTCCGACATCGTCGTCTATTACGACCCGTATCACTTCACCAAGAAATACGCGAACTATCTGTCCGGTGCGGTGGCCGACGCTTTGAAGCCCGCAATGACATAGACCGACATAGACCGTCGCGACGTCACGTGGAGCCGATGACGGGAATCGAACCCGCGTATTCAGCTTGGGAAGCCTTTTCTACACCCGAACGGGTGAGCGATAGCCGCTGGTCGCGACGTTGCAACGAGAGGTGAAATCCGGCTTCTACCTGCGATTGCAGTACGACTAGGGGCGCTATCGGTCCGAGTCCGGTCCTACCGCAGTACGGGCACGGTCGGGGGTACGGACGGGGTACCAAGGACACACACGCGCCGACACGCCGAGAACTGTCGGAGTCTGCCAATACGCTGGACTTCATGAGTAAAGAGCCTGACGTTTATGCCAGCGAGGTCTTCGACGGGCGATCGCGTAGCAAGGCCGTCGTAGCGACGACGCCGATCAAGGCGGGCGACTTGAGCGACGAATACGTCGGCAGGCAGTTGGGCTTCCACGACGCGCGCATAGAGGCCAACATCCCCGGCGAGATCACCCGCATTGAGCACCACGACGGACCCCCGCCAAGCGTCTCGGTGTGGTTCCGGTATCTGGCTCCGATTTTGGGCCGGTCGACACGCGACGACTACATGCGCGTCGCGCCGTGGTTTGAATTACAGCTAGTCGAGACGCTGAAGTCTTAGGGGAGAGACAAGATGCTGCCGCACGGCATAACGGGCAAGACGATGAAGCTCCGCCGCGTCGCGGATGACGGCACCGTGACCGAGTTCGACATCCAGGCCCAAGACCTTGGCCATGAGCACGGCATTACGTTCAGTGTTGACGCTGATGTTGAGGACGGCGACGAGGTGACCGACACGCTCCCGAACGGCAAGATCAAGACGATGCGGCTACGGGAAGTGCAGGTGCGTGAGATGCCATTTCCCGGTGCAACCAAAGACTTGGACCACACGGGTGCGAAGTATGACGTGGTGTCCGGTCGGACTGCGCTTCGACAGCCGACGCCGGTCAGCCTTCCTGGACTGCATCCGCTGATCTCGGCGGCGAGTGGTTCGCAGATCGCGAGCCGGCACTACGATGACGCAGTGTTCAACGCCTGCAAGGCTGTTGAGGACAGGGTGCAGGCGTTGACCGGATACCCGAAGAACGCCAAAGGCGTTGCGCTCAGTGGCAAGGGACTGATGGGAAAGGTCTTTGACGAGCAAGCGCCGTTGCTCGACATTACCTCCGACGGTGCAAACGAAGCCCAAAAGACTGACGAGCGTGAGGGTTTCAAGTACCTGTTCATGGGTGTCGCGCAAGGGCTGCGTAACCCGCGTGGGCATGGCCCGAATTTGCAGACCGCCGAGCACGTCGCGATGGAGATGCTGGCGATGACAAGTACGTTGATGCGCTCGTTGGATCGCGCCGAATTGCGGAAAGCTGGACAGGAACAGCGACGCATGCGCGGCGATCTGAAGTCACCGATACCTCCCGGTTTGACGAGTTACGGGCGACCGAGGTTGAAGTAGCTGTCCATGAATATGCCACTCGGCGATTACGAGGCTTTCCGTAGATGGTCGGGGAACCCGCGCAACTGGGGTCCGGCGGAAAGCGGGTGGCGCGCCTGGTTCGGCGGTCAGGTAGTCGATGGTCTTTGCGACGTTCTTGATGAACATCTCTCCGCCCCACGATCTGGCCGGGAAATGTACCCCGCCGCCATTGGCTGCGTTCCCTGGTTGACGAGTCGCGCTGTCGCTGCACGCCTGCTGAGACTCGACACCTTCTGCATCGTCGTGGACAAGCTGCCAGTTGGGCACCGCGCGATGGCGCGGCCAGAGCTGATCAACAGTGGGAAGGGACTCCCCAATGGGGCCATCCTTCGTCTGGAGGATGTTGTTCCTGCCGACAGCCCGGACCACCCAAAGATCATCGGCCCGTATACATCTCGTGAGGACCTTGCCTACGTCATCGACCCGATTCGAGTACTCGGATGGCGGAAGGATGCCGGGCGCACAAGTCAGCTCCCGCTACCCCACGCCAAGTTACTTGTGCTTGGCGAAATTGGTTGGCGGCAGTACGACACCCCGTACGGCACTGAAGAGACTTTTCGCTTCGAGCCGCAGCGGGTTTGGTTCGGTTCGGCCAACTGGACCGAGGCATCGAGCTACCATCTTGAGACAGGATTTGTCTGCGACGACGAACGCCTGGTGCGAGCGGCGGAATCATTTGTCGCAGATATGATTGCGTTCTCCGAGCCCGTCGCTTCTCAATTTGCCGCCCCCGAACCTGAGCTAGTAGACCTGCCTTGGGACAACGAGGCGATGGCGCAGGCGGCAGCGGAGATGGAAGAGGCGTACGAGGACTACGACGAGCACGAACCATAGCAGGGCCCAAACCCCCAACGGGCGGCCAGGGCGGGAGCGCCGGGTGCTGGTAACCCCCGCCTGACCACGTCTCAGGTAGCAACTTGGTCACCGGGGTAGCCCTTGGCTTCGTCGCGTGGCCTACGGTGCTGCCGCGGTCGGCCCACGCCGTATTCATTGCGCGGCGGGTCAACGCGTGGCGCGCGAGGCATGTACTTGCCGCCGTCGGACGGTGGCCGGCCATTGAGGTGTGGCGCGACCGGACCAGGCCCCCATGAGAACTCGGTGCTCTGGTCACCCACCTGTTCGCAATGGAGCCGAAGCGGGTCCATGCCCCCGCGCTGCTGCGGCTGGGGCGGTGGCGGGTCGCGGTATGGCTCTGGCGACCGCGTGTAGCGAGCCATGGTTACGTCTCGATTGTCGGCGGGGTGTAGTTGAGGTCTGTCGTGATCTGGACGACGACCGCCGCGCCCCGGTGCCGGGTGCCGGTGCCGAACCCGCGAGCAAAGAAGCTCTCCTGGATCGGGTACGGCCCGCGCCCGGGGATATGGCGCAGGTTCCGGTAGGCCGGGTTGATGTGTTCGCGGAAGCCGACCGGGTTGCTGTCGCTGTTCGGCCCACCAGTCGCGATCACCGCCGCGTAGTAGCGCGGCATGTCGTTGGACTTGATGATGAGGGCGTTGTTGTAGGAGCCCCACACTTGGAGCCCGTTGTACTCCGCATTCGGGATTGGGCCGTGGATCTCTTCGTTGGAGATCCACGCGGGCATGAGCGCGGAGGGGATGAAGTCGTACTTGGGCACCGTTGCACCGCCGTAGTCCACGCCCGCCTTCCAGGCCGCAATGCTTGAGGCCTCAAAATCGATGGGGTTGACGATCAACACGAGTTGCGAGCCGGCCAGCAATCCGTACCCGTGCTCGGTCACGTGCTTGATCATGTTCTCGACATCGAGCGCATCGAGAACTGTTGAGCCGGTGGTGAGGTAGTGCTTGTGCGTTCCGTCGAATGTCGTTCCGAGATACGGCGGAGGCACCATGCCATCGCCGTTCCAAAGCCCGTAGCAAGTGTGACCCCACTCGTTGACCTGAGTCGCCGGGTCAAGCAATCGGCGCAGGACCGAACCGGTTGTGAGCTTGTTGTCGGCTTCGAACACGCGCGTGACTTGCGCGGTGATCTGCTCTGCTGTCGCTTCGCGCAGGAACTTCCATGTTGCGCGCAAGGCGATGTCGTAGTCCTTGAACGAATAGCCAAGGCGTAGTACGTCGCTCGGTGGGCGGATCGCGCGCGGAACACCAAACTCGGTGGCTTCCTCAAAGCTGTCCGATGAGATGCTCTGAGCGACTGCGTCGGCGACGTTCACCGTCTTGTAGCTGAGAATGTCAGTGACGCTCTTGCGCTCTTTGTTCCAGAGCTCAAGAACCTCTTGAATTTCGGCCCAAATGGCGTTGAGGGCAACGCCATCCGCGGTCTGATTGACCAGGACATCGCCATGGGTGCTCACACCGCCCTTGCCGCCAGAGCTACCCCAAATACGGAATTTCGTTGTCATGGTCGCCTACCTAGTCTGTGCGCTTGCAAGCGACCCTACCCCTGAATTGCGCTGGCGGACTTAGTGTTAATGAGAGATGTGTGTCTACCGGCAATACGGCGGGGTAGTAGCGAGTAGGCTCAGGGTAAGTACGAATATCGTTGCGCGAAAGGATGATAGATGGCGCGCGCAATGGCGGTGACTCCGGTTGCTGCCGCAACTACCAAGCTGGAACTGTCGAACGATCCGACCATCAAAGGGAAGGCCGGTGCGGTCGCGTGGTACCGGGAAGTGATGGGCCTGTCGAGCGTCGGCATGGGCCTCGTGACCAGGGCGACGAACGACCGCACTTTGCCGAGCTACAAGATCAGCGGGGCCATTTGGTACTCGACTGTGGACCTCTACAACTTCATTCAGCGGATGAGAAGGACAGCATGATGGATCACCAACGCCAACAGGCACTTACCGCCAAGTACCGCATGGACCAGCCGCCTGACCCGGACCATCCGATTGTGCGCGGCGTCAAGAAGGCCGAGCGCATCGTGCCCAAGACCAACGACAACCTACTCATCCAGGTGCTGTTCGACCCGATAGCCAACCCGACCATGCACGAAAAGCTCATGGCCGAACTGGAAGCGCTGCACGCGTTGGAGTCCGAGGGTGGCGGCGCGGTGTATGTGACATATCGCTGCGACAGGTTCGACCCGCGCGGGGTAGAAGACACTGACGGTGCTGCGTTGTTGAAGTGGCCGGGCGACAGGCGCATCTTCATCTGCCGAAGCAACGCCGACCGGCTCGCGGCCTGGATGGAGCACCAAGACCCAGATGCCCATTGTTGTGTTTGCATCGCCGAGGATTGCCAGGCCAAGACCTTCTATGACCATTCATCCCGACCGCTACCAATCTCATGCGGGCGTGTGGTGTTGATGTTCGAGATTTGCATGGCCTGTGAGTTCGCCGTGACTGATACTGCCTATTTCAACATTCGCGCGAGCGTGTTGGACAAGCAGGCAGACCTGCCACCCGGCGCAGTGATCGACCCCGGCTCTCCGATACCGCCGCAGCCGTAGACATTCGCCTAACCTGCAACAATGCTGACGCGAATGGCCGTGCACCGCGCCGACGACGGGGTTTATCAGGGCGAATGACTCGTTTGACAACCAACACACATTTGTAAAGCGCGCGCGTTTCGGCGCTTCCTGTCAACATGGCGTACACGACCGCAGGGTGAACCTGGCACGACGCCAAGGAGGCAACAACATGACGATGAAGAACCGGACGGACCCGATGGTTTTGGAAGCGATGCACAAGGAGTTCCAGGACAGCAACGGGATGGTGTACGAAGTCGCTGAGCATTGGCGCAGGGAAGAAGACCCGTTTCGCACGCGGTTCACGACAGGATTGAGCAATAACTGCGGCCTCATCACGCGTGAGGAGTTGTATGACGAGCTGCGCCGGATCATGGTGCAGGAGATGAAGTATGTGCGAGACGAGCACGCGGTGAGCTTGGTGGTGGAGGTGCAATTGACCACCTAACCCGCTGCGGGGCCGACACTTTCGGTGGCGGGAACACACACGTAGCGGCGGAGCGCTGACACAGCGCGTTCGCAGTATAATCGAACTACCGGCTCGGTCGCGGGCCGTTGAACGGTGCCGACCTTGGCGGGCAGAAGCGCCGTTCGTACCCAACAAACCGTGGGGATGCGGCCGTACCAAACCTGGTGCGGGCGTTGGCTAGTCCTGCGCGAGCGCAGGCCGCACAAAAGGTTTGTTGTTCTTTCATGGATCCCAACGATGTACCGAAGTACAAGGGCGACAGGGGCATTGTCGAGTGCACCATCGAAATGGGTGTACCGGCTGGCGCCGTAACCGAGCGCTTGGCACATGTTGCGGTGATGCGCCGCGAAATCATCCCCACCCGAATCGGCAACGCTAACTGGTTTTCTCGCCGTGACGTTGAGGAGTGGCTGCGCTCGCGTAAGCAACATGGGCGCTATCACGCAGGGGAGAACCGCGTGCCGGAAAGTGCGGCCTTGCAGCCTGTTCCGGGCACCAAGGTTGCCCAATAGAAACAGTTCCACCCCCGGCAGACTGGGCGGGCGCGCACGGGGGTGGAACGAAAACCCTGTACAGAAGGACAAGTTCATGAAAGGGCGCTACCTATGATAGCCCAAGGCCCGCCCGAGGACGACACACAGCGACCAACGCTGTATGACGTGCTAATTGCCCTCGGATTCGCTGCACAAGAACGTATTCCGATATGCACCCAAGTGCCAGGGCGCAAGAACACGTTTAAGCCTGAGTTGTTCCGCATTGACTACTTGGCCGGCTGGACCCCGCCTCAAGACAAAGAGGTGTGGTGGGGCGCGAACCCCATTGCGCGACACGTCCGAAGAGGGAAGGGCGGCGAAGCTGACATTGCGCGGATGCGTACATTGTTCGCCGACCTCGACATCAAGCCCGGCAAGTGTCTCGACACCCTGGACCAGTGCTACGCCACAGCCTGGGAGTTGTCGGACTACCTAGACGCCAAGCCGGTCGCGATGGTCGAAAGCGGCCACGGATTACAGCCGTTGTGGCGGGTGGGATCGCCGCCCGGCGACAGTAACGTGATCGACCGCGATTGGACGCGCGACGAGTTCCGCGAGACGTGGTGGCGGTTCGGTTCCATAGCCCAAGATGCCGCGCGGAACGCGATGTGGCTGCCGGACCAATCGCATACGACTCGCGCCATCGACGGCATTTACAACATTGACCGGCTACTGCGGTGCCCCGGTTCGATTAACTGGAAGTACCCAGACGCGCCAGTGCCAGTGCAGACCCAGATGTACGCCGCCGCGCGGGTTAGCCTGCGCGACTTGGTGGGCCGTTTGGACCGCGACAACGTACAACCGCTAAAGCGGACGAAGGCCATAGTCATGGGTGTGCCGACTGACTTTGGCGAAGCCGAGACCTGGATACACGAGCAGCCTGGCGCAACATTGGACCAGGCTGAGCTACAGCAGATGCCGCGGAGCAAGGTGCTGCATGAGTACCTGGACCCGGTAGCCCTGGTGCGCGTGCTCGATAGCGGCGACGGTGCGCACAGGACCATGATCGCCAAGGTGCTTCACGCGGTGTACGCCGCACAAGAGGGCCGCGCTGGGCTCGTGGTGGCGCTACACAACATCGGTGAGGCCTACCTGAGCACCATGGAAGCCCGCGCGGCTGGCGAGATGGTCGGTGACGTGCGCGACCCAGCTACGGCGACGACCGAATGGGCAAACGCCGTACGCAGCGCGGTCTCGAAGGCACGTGGGCGGGTGGTGCCGAACCTGGACGCGTGGGCGAAGCGGGCATTCGCGTCGGCACCAGCAGTCGCAAACTCAGGGCGACCGTATCGGCCGCGCCGACCGGCTGCCCCGCGCCGTCCGATGGCGAGGCGGCTTTGATGGCTGTCGAATGGGACCCACGCAAAGATGATGAGTATGACGACTTCCTGCGCGGCGAACGCCTAGTCCAAGCGGCACGCGTAGACGCGAAGCGACTGGAAGCTGCTCAAGCATGGACGCCACCCGCATACCCGGTGTCCGCCTACGAACAGCTAGCAGAGCAACCGCCCGAGGTTGGTTGGATCTTCCGTGACCTCTGGTCTGGTATCGCGCAGGTGAACGCCCAAAAGAAATCCGGCAAGACCACATTGCTGCTGAACGCTGCGGCGTCACTGGTGACCGGCGAGCCGTTCCTTAGGCGATTTGAAGTCAATGTCGATACGGACTGCCGCGTCGGCTATCTGAACATGGAGCTAACCAAAGGGCAGTTCAACCGATGGCTAGCCGACATGGCGTTGCCGGATGATGCGCTGAAGCGGTTGCACCTGTACCACGGGCGCGAGTACGGCAGGCTGGACCTCACGAACGATGCTGCCGCCGAGTGGATTATCCAATGGCTGCGAGATGCCGGGATCACCGTGTTGCTCATGGACCCGTTGGGGTCGTTCTATGACCAGCCGAGTGGAGGCGACCCGAATGCGGCTTACCTACGGTGGTGGGCACGGTTGGAACACGTTGTCTTGCAGGCGGAACTATGCGGCGTGCTAATCGCGCACCACGCTGGTTATTCCGAGGACGGCGGAAACCGGGCCCGTGGGGCCAGCGCGATGATGGACAAGCCCGACGTAAACATGACTTATCGCTATGAGATCGGAGTGGGCAACCACACCGACGCACCAAGTGATAACAAGCGATACCTAAGTGCGTTTGGCCGCGACGTGGACGTGTCCGAGTTTGAGATTGGATACAACCTGCGGACGCGAACGCTGCGCGCGACGGGTGGTGGTAGTCGTGCGGCGAGCGCGATAGACCGATACGCGCTAAAGGCATACGACACGGTGGTGTCATACACCAACCAGCAGAAGCAACACGGATCGGACGGCCCAATAGAGCTAAACGCTGGTGAATTGTCGGAGAAGGCCGGCATAGCCCAAACCAGCAAACTGAGCGGAAAGTTCAGACAGGGCAGGGATTTAGCGGTGCAAAAGGGATGGCTGGAAGTGAGAAAGCAAGGCAACAGCACCCTCTACTCGCTAGGCGAAGCGGTGCCGCTGGACCGACAGAAACGGAAGGCGGGCAGCGTTGTTAACCCTTCTTAACCCTTGTTATTCGATAACAAGGTTAGTTATTAACCCTCCCCTATAGGGGGTTAAGAACTAACGAACAAGGACCAGCGCGGTTCGTGGACTAGAGAACTTAACCCCGCCAGCGGCGAAAACCCCACTACTGATTGGAGATTGCAGTGATCACCTACGACCGATTGTCGCCACCGTATTGGTGGGAGCCACAGAAGCCAACGCGGCGAGGGATACCAACCCGCCCAAGACGTAATCCGCGCCGAGCACCTTGGCCAGAGGACCGAACTCGACCGGGGGAGCCACGATGAGCGGGCAACCAGGCAGCGAACGACATAAGAATGCGAATAGGGAGAATGCCCTCAACTATGAGCAGCGCCTCCTGCACCCACGCCGCTGCGCCGCCCGAAGGCAGCGCGATGGTAAACCCTGCGGCCGCTTCGCGATTCGTGGCGGGACCGTATGCATGATCCATGGTGGTGCGACACGACAGGTGCAACGGAAAGCCAAGGAGCGCATGGACTTCGCGAAGGCGATCATGCTCGAGCGCGCGGTGCGTGGTATGCAGCCCGACCCGCGCGTGTCGCCCGCCGACAAGCGGTTAGCCAAGGCCGTGGCCAAGCAGGCGGGGAAGCCAATCCGCCGCGCCGCCAAGCGCCCAGCCGGGCCACCAAAGCCCGCCGAACCCCCGGCGCAGACTGCCCCGCCCGAGCAGGTCGCCAGCCCCGCCCCCGAGCGACCCGCCGAGCCTGCCGTAGCGCAGGCCGAGCGCCCCGTAGAGCGTGCGCGACGTGTCGGCGCACCGCCCTGGGCTGAACCGCCCCCGGCAGCACCTAGCCACTCGCTCGTGTCCGCCGAGGAGGCCGTAGCCGACATAGCTGCCGCGAACCGGCGCGCGCGGATTAGCCAAAATCCGCATAGGCGCAGCTAGGCGTGTAGCCACGAGTGTGCTAGCTGGCGTAAGAACGGGGCGTAAGGCGGTGACGGTCGTTTCCGCCCCGACGAGAGGAACCAGATGAGCAAGTTCAGACCCGGTGACCGGGTACGCGTGGTGAGCGTAACCACGCACGAAGGCCGGGAACCGATCACCAACCCGAACCACCCCGGCGCGATCGACTGGACAGGCACCGCGCTGATTGGCAAGACAGGCACCGTGATGGACCTGTTTCCAAAAGAGTTTGCGGACACCAATATTCGCTTCGACCACCTAGAGCAGCTGTTGGCCTTCAACGACGGCGACCTGGAGCTAGCCCGATGAGCGGCACAGGAAAGCCACAGGGCGCGTTTATGTTCGGCTATACGCGCGTCAGCACCGAGGAACAAGCGCTCAGCGGCAATGGCCTGGAAGCCCAACGCGCGACCATCGACGCCGAGGCGCGGCGACGGGCCTGGGATGTCGAGTACCACACGGACGCAGGTGTAAGCGGCAAGGTGATTGGCCCGCAGTTGCGAGAAGTGCTGCAGCTCCTGGCTTCCGGGCAGGGCGATGGCTTGGTCGTGGCCAAGCTGGACCGGCTATCGCGGTCGATCATCAACGCCGCCAACATAATCGAAGCCGCCCAGGCGCAAGGCTGGTCGCTGGTAGTGCTTGACTTAGGTGTCGACCTCACGACGGCGGCAGGCCGCATGGTGGCGATGAACCTGGTCAACTTCGCCCAATACGAGCGCGAGCTGATCTCCGAGCGCACCAAGGCCGGTCTCGCGGCGAAGCGCGCACGCGGCGAGCGGCTGGGCCGGAAGCGGCTCGCAAAGCCGGGTGTCGTGCGACGAATCGTCATGGACCGCAACAGCGGTCTCAGCTTCGCCAAGATCGCCACCGCCCTGGAAGCCGAGGGAATCCTGTCGCCCGCTGGCCTGTCCACCTGGCAGACCTCCACTGTGCGGCGCATTTACGCCAGCGCCACCGCCGCAACAGAACTGGAGGCGTGCTGATGGCACGGATTCAGAAGCGCGTAACACACAGCGGTACAACAAAATACGTGGCGAAGTGGCGCGATCCAGACGGTACCGACCATAGCAAGGGCGGGTTCACGAACAAGAAGGCTGCAGCGGACTACGCGCGTAACGCCGAGAGCGCGGCGACGCAGGGGATCGTGTTCGACCCTGCCAAGGGCAAGATGCTGTTTCGTGACGCAGCGGCGATTTGGTTGGAGTCGCGCAAGGCCGACACCCGCAACAACGCCGAGAACCACCGCTACGCGCTCGCCCCGGCAGCAGCCCGGCGCGGCGACGGCAAGACGCTCGGAATTGACGCGGTGTTCGGCGGTTACCCGCTCAACAAGATCACCCGCGAGTACATCCAGGCGTGGGTCAACCGGCTGACGGACGCGGGCAAGAAGCCGTCCACCATCCGACATGCCTTTTGGACCGTCCGCATGGTCTTGGAGCAGGCCGTGGCGGATGGGCGGTTGGCGAAGAACCCCGCCGAGCACGTGAAGCTCCCCAAGGAACGCGGCGCAAAAGGCGCGAAGGTGGGCGTTGTGGATCGCGCGCAGTTCCTCACCGCCGCACAGGTTTCTGCGCTCGTTGAGGCGACGCCTTGGCCGTACAGCGTGCTGGTGAACCTGGCGGCGTGGTCGGGACTGCGCGCGGCGGAACTCGGTGGGCTACAAATCCAAGACATTGAGGTATCACCCAACGGAAGCATGAAGATCCGCGTTGAGCGGACTGCTGCGGCCCATGGCCTGACCAAGACGGACGGCTCAATGCGAACTGTGCCGGTGCCGGGACCGACAGCGAGCCTGCTCCGTGACTACCTCGCCGAGCACCCGCGCGCCGACGAGCCGACCGCACCCCTGTTCCCCGGTACTACGTTGACGCGGCCCCGGCCTACCGGAGTGCGGGCGACCCCTGCCGCACCAGGAGCGGCCACTACGGCTGTGGAAGGGACAGCACCGAGTCCGACCGCGAAGGCCCGCGCGCGGCGACAAGCCGACGCCCTGGCTGAACTCACCGTGGAGGACGCCGAGAAGCGGTTGGTGCTCGACTGGACGACGCCGCTACGCCACGCGAGCTTCTACAAAGCGGTGTTCCGGCCCGCTGTGCTCCGGGCCAACCGGACGGCGGGCAACGCGGTGCTCCCGGCGGGGTTGCGGTTCCACTCGCTCCGCCATACCTACGCGAGCCTGTGCGCCGCAGTCCCCACAATTTCGGTGCGGCAGGTGGCCGAGTGGATGGGGCACGCGAACCCCACGACGACCGAACTCGTCTACACCCACCTGTACGCGAAGGCCGACCACGACGACGAGATGGCCGCGCTCGGTGCGCTAGCCGCGACACCGAAATACCACGGCGACAACGTGATACCGCTACACGGTTGGTAAGAACGCTCACATCGGCCTGAGTTCGCGAATATTGACCGCGTTCGAACGGACGAGAAAGCCAGAGCTTGCCAGCTCACCGGAAGTCATGGCCGTAACGTCGATCGGAAGTGCACCAGACTGGCAATCGACGTGGTCCAAAAATTGTCGAAGTCCTTCTCGGTCCTGGTAAATCACAAGGATGTCGAGGTCTGCGGGATCTTCGTGCGTCAACGCAGAGCCGAACACGTACACCTCAATCCCTTGGTGCTGATCGAGGATCGAATTGATTCGTGAAAGAAGCTTCGGGATCATGCGTACAGCGCAGCCAGAGTCTCACTCCACTTCAACATCCGTATCCCCGCGTCGGCCGCGACTTGAATCGCCTCAGCAGTCGGATCACTGTTGGGGTTCGTCGCCGCAAACAGGTCGAACTCGCCGTAGCGGTCAATCGCGTCGCGGACAGCGTCGGCCGTCGGTTGGTACATCGATCCGATGAAGACGATGAGGTCAGGCAGGCCGCTGCGGACAACTAAGATCCGATGATCGTCAAGAAGGTTCAGCTCGGTAACTCGCTTGTGTTGACGCAAGCCGCGCATGACGAACGTCAGTTCGCGCTCTTGGTAGTCACCCAAGACGTCGCAGTCGCGGAGCGCGCGGATCGCATCACTCAGCCGACCCCATCCGACGTTTTGCAGCCCCAACTGCTCGATCGCGTCACCCATAAACCGGCCATTTTTCGGGACGTTGAGCACGAAGTCGACACGCTGAACTCCCTCGACAAGCGGGAAAACGTCGGCGGCCGTTACGTTAGGCAACGAGAGCACTCCAACAGACGCCGCTGGGTGCGATTCACGAACAATGCTTAGTCGGTTGCCATCCACCTCGACCGAGGTGACGAAGGTGCATTCGTTCAACCTGTCGGCGACCCATCGTGCTGTGCTAGGCAAAGAGGTTGTCCATTTCCGTCGGGTAGCGGCGCCTGACGAGGCCGTCTCGATTGTGCACATGTCGTGCTTCTAGATCGTCGACGTGCGAGCGGTACCGCTCGATCGTCTGAACCTCGAGTTCAGAAAGCAGATCTCGGTTTCCGTCGGCGACGCGCAGGATGCGTCGATGGTTTGGAATCACCGTCTCAACGACTGCTCGCCTCCAGGCGGCTGCTTGTTCGGCCTCTGGATTCATCGAATAGTCGTTGTCGGGCCCGAGGTCTTCATGGATTACGCGGTTCTGCACCTGTAACGCTTCTATTGATGACCGTGCGTCATCACGAGAAGCGAAGGACGATATACCGAGGGCTTGCTCCGTCCGCTCGATACGGGAGTGCTTCCAGCCAAGCAGGAGACCAGCCGGGTAGGCCGCTGCCGACTTATCTACAACCGTATGACAATTGGCGCAGAGCAACAGCAGGTTGCTCCATGCGCCGCGTTCCTCAACTGAAGCAGTGCTGGCACCCCGTGGACCGCTCTCCTTCGCCGCGATGATGTGAGCTGCCTCCGCGAAATCCACGTCGCGGCCGTCAGGATCTTCAACGAACAGTCGAGTAAGACACTCAGGGTTTCCGCAGTACCCCGCAGAATCCGCCCACAGCCGCCGCCGAGTGGGCTCGGAGGGATTCGCTGCACCACGTGAGCAAGGCATACCGCCATTCTCCATTATGTGGGGCGCATCAAGTCGCTATGGCGCGGACGTAACGCCTGGTGGGCGCGGCGATACTCATGTTGGCCCCGACGGAGGGGCCGTGACGTCACAAGTACGGGGTACGGGCGGGGTATCGGCTCCATCGTAAGGAAGCTGTCTGGCCGATATGCCCTGATCAACGTGGAGCCGATGACGGGAATCGAACCCGCGTATTCAGCTTGGGAAGCTGATGTTCTGCCATTGAACTACATCGGCATTTCCGGACTGGCCGGTTTGATCACGAAGGCTAACACTTCAGCGGCTACGCTCGCGTCGTGCTTCTCTCCGACCGCGACATCCGTGCCGAAATCGCCGCAGGACGGCTGGGCATCGACCCGTTCGAGGAAGGCCTCGTCCAGCCCTCGAGCGTCGACGTTCGGCTGGACAACCTGTTCCGCGTCTTCAACAACACGCGCTACACGCACATCGACCCGTCGACCCGCCAGGACGACCTCACCTCACTGGTCGAGCCCAAGGAAGGCGAGCCGTTCGTGTTGCATCCCGGCGAGTTCGTCCTCGGCTCGACGCTGGAACGCTGCAGTCTGCCCATCGACCTGGCGGGCAGGCTCGAAGGCAAGTCGTCGCTGGGCCGCCTCGGCCTGCTGACCCACTCCACCGCGGGCTTCATCGACCCCGGCTTCTCCGGCCACATCACGCTGGAGTTGTCCAACGTCGCGAACCTGCCGATCACGCTGTGGCCCGGCATGAAGATCGGCCAACTGTGCCTGCTGCGGCTGACCAGCCCCGCCGAGCACCCCTACGGCAGCGCGCAGGCCGGCTCGAAGTACCAGGGCCAGCGCGGCCCCACGCCGTCGCGGTCGTACGTGAACTTCATCAAGTCCAGCTGACGCGAACGCGGCGTGAGCGTTCGGTAACCCCGGCGAAACACGAAACATGGCGGTAACAGGTTTGCCGCGTGGTTGAAACGCGGGACCGACATTCTCGGGCGAACGTGCAAAGGAGCCCGAATGGACGCGATCGATCCTGCCGCCACCGCGTGGCTGCTCGCCAGCACCGCACTCGTCCTTCTGATGACGCCAGGTCTGGCCATCTTCTACGGCGGCATGGTCCGCACCACCGGCGTGCTCAACATGATCATGATGAGCTTCATCTCGATACCGCTGGTGACCGTGGCGTGGCTGCTGGTCGGCTACAGCCTCGCGTTCTCCGACGACAGCACGGGTGGCTTCGTCGGCGGGCTCAAACACATCGGAATGCTCGGCATCAACCCTGACACGCTGCGCGGTCACGTCCCCGAATTGTTGTTCGCCACTTTCCAATTGGGCTTCGCGATCGTCACCGCCGCGCTGGTCAGCGGCGCGATCGCCGACCGCGCCAAGTTCGCCGCCTGGATGGTTTTCGTCCCGCTGTGGACCGTCGCCGTGTACGCAGTCGTCGCGCACTGGGTGTGGGCGCCAGGCGGTTGGCTGTTCGAGTTCGGCGCCCTTGACTACGCGGGCGGCCTCGTCGTCGAAATCGTCTCGGGCATGTCGGCACTGGCGCTGGCCCTCGTCCTCGGCCCCCGCATCGGCTTCAAGAAGGACGCCATGCGCCCGCACAACCTGCCCTTCGTGCTGCTCGGCTGCGGCCTGCTGTGGTTCGGCTGGTTCGGGTTCAACGCGGGATCGGCGCTGGCCGCCAACGGCATGGCGGCCGCTGTCTTCCTCAACACCCTGCTCGCAGGGTGTCTCGGCATGCTCGGCTGGATCACCGTCGAGCAGATCCGTGACGGCAAGCCCACGACCTTCGGCGCCGCCTCCGGCGTGATCGCAGGCCTGGTCGCCATCACCCCGTCCTGCGGGACGGTGAACACCCTCGGTGCGGCGGTGGTCGGCGTCGCGGCGGGCGTCGTGTGCTCGTTCGCGGTCGGCGCGAAGTTCCGTTTCAACTACGACGATTCGCTCGACGTGGTCGGTGTGCACTTCGTCGGCGGCGTGGTCGGGGTGCTGCTGATCGGGCTGCTGGCCACTCCGGTGATGACCGGCGGCGCGCACGGCCTGTTCTACGGCGGCGGCCTCGGGCAATTGGGTAAGCAGGCGATCGGTGCGGTAGTCGTCGGCGGGTACGCGTTCGTGGTGTCGTATCTGCTCGGCAAGATCATCGACCGTGTGATGGGCTTCCGGATCAGCGCGGAGGACGAGACCACCGGCGTCGACTTCACCCAACACGCCGAGACGGCCTACGCCGAAGCGGTGCACGGCTACCAGCCTTCCCGTCGGCCCACGACGTTCGGCGACTTCGAGCTGCCCTCGCCGCGGCCCCAGACGGCTGAAGAAGGCTGAATTTTTCGCTTCGATAGAGGAATTTGAACGGCCGGGGGACCGTTGTCGTTGACCCGGGTAGGGTTTTGGTTACCGGCGCGGGCGACCGCTTCTCAGCTAACGCCGCGGAATGTAACGGCCAGGCTGGTTGCCACGATGAACTATCGGGTCGTCGGCTCGTAATAAGTGAGACCTGAACGGATATCTAGATAGCGTAGCAAACACTTTTGGAGGGTCAGTGGACATCGTATTAGGTGTGTCTATGACACCTACGACGGTCCGCATGGTGCTGGTCGAGGGCGAGAAGGCCGACGGTTCGATCGTCGACCATGATGCTTTCGAAGTCGCCGCCGCCGACGGCTCAGCAACGCCGGCCAGCGCGGCCGAACAGGTCGTCGACGCCATCCTTGGCACCAAGGAAAGCGCCGCCGCAGGCGGCCATCATCTGAAGTCGATCGGCGTCACGTGGAGCGACCACGCCGAGGCGTCCACGTTGCGCGACACGCTGGCCGCCCGCGGCATCGACGACGTGATGCTGGTGTCCGACGGCCACGCCGCCGGCGCCCTTGCACAGGCCGTGGGACGGGCGGTCGGATACGCCACCACCGCGCTGCTTTTCATCGATCGCGACACCGCCACGTTGTCGGTGGTGCAGACCGACGACGGCTCCATCGTCAAGGTGCTGAGCCGTTCGCTGCACGGCGGTGACGCGATGGCTGTCCTTGCGGACATGGCCGCTGCCGTCGACGCGCAGGACGCGCCGCCGGAGGGCATGTTCGTCGTCGGGTCAGGCGTCGACGTCACCGCGGTGAAGGCGCACCTGGAGAACCTCGTGAGCGTGCCTGTCAGCGCGCCCGACCAGGCCGAAATCGCGTTGGCCCGCGGCGCGGCACTGGCCTCGGCCCATGCCCCGGCGCTCGAAGCCTCCACTGTCGGCCTTGCCTACTCGCAGGATCCCGACGGCACAACGGCCGGTAATGCATACCGCGCACTCGCGGCCGCCGAGACCCAGATGGCGCCCGTCGGCGCCGACGGTCTCGACGCGCGCACCGATATGGAAGAGATAGCCCCTGACGAGGGCCGCAAACCGTTCCTGCTCGTCGGCAGCGCGTTGACCTCGATCTTCGTGGTTGGCGTTGTCGCTCTTGTCATTTCGCTGGCCGTGAGCATCCGGCCGACGGTGGATCAGCGGCCCGACCCCGGGACGAACGCGATCGCGCCTACGAAGGTGGCCCCCGCGCCGGCTCCGGTGCAGGAAGCGCAGCAGCCCATCGCGCCGCCTGCACCCCCGCCGCCGCCACCGGCGGAGACCATCAAGCCGCCGGTGCCGGTCGCCGTGCAGGAGGCGCCTGCACCCAAGCAGGCGCCGCGTCAGGTGTTCGTCGAACAGGCACCGGCCCCCCAGGCGCCAGCGCCGGCACCGGCCGCACCGCCGCCCGCTCCTGAGGCGCCGCCTGCGCCGCCGCCCGTCGCGCCAGCGCCGATCCCGTACATTCCGCCGCCGGTCTACAACCCGCCGGTCTACAACCCGCCGGTGTACAACCCCTATCTGCCCCCGCCTGCGTACTACCCGCGGCCCAAGCCGCCGTGGTCGCCGCCGTGGCAGCACCAGGAGCCACAGGATCCGCCGGACTATCCGCAGTCGCCGGGTCATGGTGGCGGCGACTATCCCGGCTCTGGTGGCGGCAACTACCCGGGCGGCGGTTACCCCGGCTCCGGCGGATACCCGGGCTCGGGCGGTCATGGCGGCCGTGGACCCAGCTGCTTCCTGATCTTCTGCCGCGGCTAGGGGTCGAACACCACTCGTAACCCGCCGTTGGTTTGACGCTCAGTGTCACGTAGCAGTTAGCTCATCGCGGCTGCATATAGAAGCAGTATGCGATGCACCGTATTCGGCACGGGCTATCTCGGCGCGACACACGCGGCCGGAATGGCCGAACTCGGCCACGAAGTGATCGGCGTCGACATCGATGCGGGTAAGGTCGCCAAGCTCTCCTCCGGGGACGTTCCGTTCTACGAGCCCGGTCTGCGGAAGATGTTGAGCGACAACATCGCTGCGGGCAGACTGCGGTTCACCACCGACTACGACGAGGCGGCAGAATTCGCCGACGTGCATTTCCTCGGCGTCGGAACACCGCAGAAGAAGGGTGAATACGGCGCGGACCTGCGCCATGTGCACGCCGTCATCGACTCGCTGGTGCCGCGACTGCGCAGATCCGCGGTGATCGTCGGCAAGTCGACGGTGCCCGTCGGCACCGCCGCCGAGGTGTCCGATCGCGCGCGCGGCCTGGCCGCGGTGGGCGTCGACGTTCAGATCGCCTGGAACCCCGAATTCCTGCGTGAGGGCTTCGCCGTCTTCGACACCCTGCATCCAGACCGCATTGTCCTTGGTGTGCAACAAGATTCGACGTATGCCGAGGAAGCGATCCGGGAGCTGTATGCGCCGCTGCTGGCCGAGGGCACGCCGTTCCTGGTCACCGACCTACAGACCGCCGAGTTGGTCAAGGTGTCCGCCAATGCGTTTCTCGCGACGAAGATCTCGTTCATCAACGCGATCTCCGAAGTGTGTGAAGCCGTCGACGCCGACGTCACCCTGCTGGCCGACGCGCTGGGATACGACCCGCGGATCGGACGCCGATTCCTCAATGCTGGGCTGGGTTTCGGCGGTGGCTGCCTGCCAAAGGACATCCGCGCGTTCATGGCCCGCGCCGGTGAGCTTGGCGCCAACCATGCGCTGACCTTCCTGCGCGAAGTCGACAGCATCAACATGCGCCGCCGCACCCGGATGGTCGAGTTGGCCACCCAGGCGTGCGGCGGGTCCCTGCTCGGCGCCAACATCGCCGTGCTCGGCGCCGCGTTCAAGCCGGAATCCGACGACGTGCGCGATTCACCCGCGCTCAACGTCGCGGGCATGCTGCAACTCAACGGCGCCACGGTCAACGTCTACGACCCCAAGGCGATCGAGAACTCACAACGACTGTTCCCGACGCTGAACTACTCGACGTCGGTGATCGAGGCCTGCGAGCGTGCCGAGGCCGTGCTGGTGCTCACCGAGTGGCGAGAGTTCGTCGAACTCGACCCCACCGAACTGGCCGACACCGTGCGCGCGAAAGTGGTTGTGGACGGCCGCAATTGCCTCGACGCCGAGCAATGGGCGAGCGCGGGGTGGCGGGTCTACTGCCTGGGAAGGACCGTCAGCCTGCCGACGCCTGTCTGAGCATCCCGTCGAAGCCCTGCCACAGCAGCATGTAGACGAGTTCGACGACCCGTTCACGAGGCACATCGCGGTTCTCGTACCACCATGCGGCTACCCCGCCGCATGCCGACTGAGTTGCGCGGGCCAGGATCAACGCCGCTTCGTCGACGGTGATGCCCTTCACCGACTTGGCGTCGGCCGCACCGAATCGGATCAGATCGGCGATGGCTGCCGTGCCGCGGTCGGCGATCTCCTGGCAGACCGCGGCCACCTCCGGGTCGGCGGGCGGGTCGCGGTGCAGGAACCGCCACATGAACGGGTCCTGTTCCACCGATTCGAAGTAGCTTTCGATGCTCGCCCTGACCAACTCCTCGGCTGATGCCCCCTCGACATGCCTCAGCGAGCGGTTCCTGATCTGCTCGGCGTGTTGCTCGAGCAGGGTGATGTGCAGTTCACGTTTGGAGCCGAAGTGGTCATAGAGCACCGAAGGCACCACACCCGCCCGGGCGGCGATGTCCTGCATCTTTGCCTCGGCGAAGCCGTGCTCGGCGAAGGTTTCGACCGCCGCGTCGAGGATCCGCGCCCGCCGCTGCGCTGCGGGGATCCGTGTCCTTGCCATACCGAATTGTAATTCGGTAAGGTCGCTGAGATAACCGAACCGCAATTCGGTTGGAGGAGTCGCATGGGCGTCACGAAGCACCGCATCCGCTGGCTGGCCATGCACGGCGTCGTCCGTGCCACTTCGAGACAACTCGCCCGCCGCGGCGATCCGCAGGGCCGGTTCATCGCCGATCCGGAGCTGCGCAGGAACCCGGTCCCGTTCATCGATGAACTGCGCACGATGGGGCCGATCGTCAGGTGCCGGCTGATGTACATGACCGTCGACCACAAGATCGCCAACGACCTGCTGCGCTCCGATGACTTCCGCGTCATCGCGATGGGATCGAACCTGCCCAAGTGGCTGCAATGGGTGATCCGTCGCACCGACCCAGGGCTGCTGCATCCGGTGGAGCCGCCGTCGATGCTGTCGGTCGAGCCGCCGGACCACACCCGCTACCGCAAACTGGTTTCGTCGGTGTTCACCACGAGAGCGGTTGCGGCGCTGCGGGATCGGGTGCAAGCCACCGCCGACAGGCTGCTCGACGAGTTGGTCGACGATGCGGGCACCGTCGATATCGTGGACCGGTACTGCTCACGCCTTCCGGTCACCGTGATCGGCGACATCCTCGGGGTGCCCGACGAGGCGCGCCCGCGCATCCTCGAATTCGGTGAGCTTGGGGCACCGAGCCTCGACATGGGGCTGAGCTGGCCGCAGTACCGGCAGGTGTACCGCGGTATCGAGGGTTTCAACGACTGGCTGACGAACCATCTGGATCACTTGCGGCGCAACCCCGGCGACGACCTGATGAGCCAGTTGATCCAGGCGTCCAACAACAGCGCCGAAGGCGCGCGGTTGAGCAACGAGGAGCTGTTGGCCACGGCTGGTCTGGTCCTGGCCGCCGGCTTCGAGACCACGGTGAACCTGCTGGGCAACGGAATCCGGATGCTGCTCGATGCGCCCGAACAACTGGACAAGCTCAAGGCGCGGCCGGAGTTGTGGCCGACCGCGGTCGAGGAGATTCTTCGGCTGGAGTCGCCGGTCCAGATGACGGCCAGGGTGGCGGCCGCCGACACCGATCTCGCGGGCACGCTGGTGCGTTCGGGTGAGGGTGTGATCGTCTACTTGGCGGGGGCCAACCGCGATCCCAAGGTGTTCGCCGATCCTCATCGGTTCGACATCGAACGCGAGAATGCGGGCAAGCATCTGTCGTTCTCTGGTGGCAGGCACTTCTGCCTCGGCGCCGCATTGGCGCGCCAGGAAGGCGAGGTCGGCTTGCGCACGTTCTTCGAGCGCTTCCCCGACGCGCGGCTGGCGGGCGCAGGCAGCCGTCGCGACACTCGCGTGCTGCGGGGATGGGCGTCCCTGCCGATCGCGCTTGGAAGGGCCCGCGCCGCTGTAGGTTCGTAGCGTGGATTTCCGAGCCGCGCTGCTTGACCAGACCAGGGAGTTCGGGCAGCTGATCCGTGGTGCAGATCCGTCAACGCCGGTGCCGACCTGTCCCGACTGGACGCTCAAGCAACTGTTCCGTCATGTCGGGCGTGGAAACCGCTGGGCCGCACAGATCATCGCCGACCGCAGACTCGATCCCCTGGACCCGCGAGACGTCCGCGACGGCAAACCGCCCGACGACCTCGACGGCGCGATCGACTGGTTGAACAAGAGCGCGGAGCTGATCATCGACGCCGTCGATCGCGTCGGACCCGAGACCCGGGTATGGACGTTCCTCGGTCCGCGGCCATGCGGGTGGTGGATCCGCAGGCGCCTGCACGAGGCCACGGTGCACCGCGCCGACACCGCCATCGCGTTGGGTGTCGGTTACGAACTGTCCCCTGAGATCGCCGCGGACGCGATCAGTGAATGGATCGAGCGTGTCAGCGTCGAGGCCAGACCGCGGGCGTTGCCATTGGCGGTGGGGCGAACGCTGCACCTGCACGCGACCGACGACGGGCTGGGCCCGACGGGGGAGTGGACCATCACCAGCGACACCGAGGACGGCATCACCTGGTCGCACTCCCACGGCAAGGGCGACGTGGCGCTGCGCGGCCAGGCCACGGATCTGTTACTCGCCGTCGTGCGCAGGCGCACCGCCGCCGACGTTGGCATCGAGGTGTTCGGCGACGCCACCGTCTGGGAGGGCTGGCTGGAGCACACACCGTTCTAGGAAGGCGTACTTTCTCGACATGACCACATCGGAGATTGCGACCGTCCTCGCCTGGCATGACGCGCTGAACGAGCAGGATTTCGATACGTTGACGCAGGTGTCGAGTGACGACATCGAGTTCGGGGATGCCAATGGCGCGGGCCAGGGCCATGAAGCACTGGTGCAATGGGCGCGTTCGCTGGCCGTCACAGCCGCCGACCCCGGCCGGATGTACGTCCGCGACGGGGTGGTGGTCGCCGAGGAGCAGGACGGGGCAGGTGTCGCGTTCCGTGTGGTGCGTGACCACGTCACGTCGGTCTTCCGGCATCCCGACCTGGCTTCCGCACTCGCTGCGACCGAGATGACCGAGAAGGATCTCGCAGGCTGATGCGCGGCATCATCCTGGCCGGTGGATCCGGCACCAGGCTGTATCCGATCACCAGAGGTGCCTCGAAACAGTTGATGCCGGTGTACGACAAGCCGATGATCTACTACCCACTGTCGACGCTGATGATGGCGGGCATCCGCGACATCCTGATCATCACCACGCCCGACGACGCCGGTGCGTTCCACCGATTGCTCGGCGACGGTTCGGATTTCGGGATCGACATCAGCTACGCCGTGCAGCACGAACCCAACGGCCTCGCGCAGGCCTTCGTGATCGGTGCCGACCACATCGGCACCGGGCCGGTGGGATTGGTGTTGGGCGACAACATCTTCTATGGTCCCGGCTTGGGAACCAGCCTCAGCCGCTTCCGAACAATCAGCGGCGGAGCGATTTTCGCGTACTGGGTGGCCGATCCCTCCGCGTACGGTGTTGTCGAGTTCTCAGCGGACGGCACCGCGCTGTCGATCGAAGAGAAGCCCGCCACCCCGAAGTCGAACTACGCGGTGCCTGGGCTGTACTTCTACGACAACGACGTCGTCGAGATAGCGCGCTCGCTGAAGCCGTCCGCGCGCGGCGAATACGAGATCACCGAGGTCAACCAGACATACCTCAACCAGGGCAGGTTGAAGGTCGAGGTGCTGGCCCGTGGCACCGCGTGGCTGGACACCGGTACGTTCGACTCGCTGCTCGACGCGGGCGACTACGTCCGCACCATCGAACGCAGGCAGGGCCTGAAGATCAGCGTGCCCGAAGAGGTGGCCTGGCGGGTCGGCTTCATCGACGACGATCAACTCGCGGCCCGCGCGCGCACCCTGCTCAAGTCCGGATACGGCGCCTACCTGCTCGAGTTGCTGGAGCGGTAGCCGGACTGGCGAGCAGCGCGGCGATCGCCGTCGTCAACGGCACCGACAGCGCCAGCGCGATGCCGCCGACCGCCGACCTGGCGATTTCGATCGCCACACTCTCACTGGTCAACACGTCGCCGAGGGACCGGTTGGCCACGCTGAACAACAGCAGCAGCGGCAGCGCGCTGCCGGCATAGGCGAGCACCAGCGTGTAGACGGTGCTGGCGATGTGGTCGCGGCCGACCCGCATGGCGCCGAGGAAGATCGCCTTCCGGCCGACACCGGTCTCGGCCAACTCGAACACGGTCGACGCCTGTGTGACGGTGACGTCGTTGAGCACGCCGAGTGAGCCGATGATGAACCCGGCCAACAGCAGCCCGGTGATCGACACATTGCCGAGGTAAGCGGCCACCTCGTTGTTCTGATCCTCGGACAGCCCGGTCAGGTGCGCCAAATCGATTGCGGCCCAGGACAACAGCGCGGCGAGCAGCAACGCGGTCAACGTGCCGAGCAGCGCCGCACTGGTGCGCAGGCTCACTCCGTGCGCCAGATAGATCACCGCGTACAGGATCGCCGCCGACGCGACCAGCGCGACCGGAATCGCCGACGCGCCGTCCCGCAGGGCAGGCAGCAGAAACATCACCAGCACCACGAACGCGATCACGATGCCGAGCATCGCCCGCAGCCCCCGCCAACCGGCCACCGCGACGATCACGACGGCGAACAACGCCGCGAACGCGATCAGCGGCCAGGTCCGCTCGTAGTCGTAGAACGCGTAGCTGGTGGCGCCGCCCGCGTCGACCTGTCGGCTGATCCGGATGTGGTCGCCTGCGGCGAGGTGGGGCTGGCCGGGCCCCTGACTGAACTCCAGCATCGTGTTGGCGCCCTTGTTGGGGCCCGAATCGATGCCGATCAGCGCCTGCACGCATTGCCCGCCGCCCGGTGGGGCCGGTTCCGGACCGGCGGTCAGCACGGCGCCGTTGGATGGGCTCCCACACGACGCGGCCTTGCTCGACAGCACGTGGCCGCCCTCGGTGGTGACCGACCCGCCGGCCGCGTTCTGGAACGGCAACGGGATGTCGACCTTCTCCTGGCTGGGCCACAGCCACACCGCGCCCGCCACCACCGCGACACCGATTGCGATCAGCGCCCCGATCACGACTCTGGCGGCGGCGGGCCCCAGAGGCGCACGGCCGCTCAATGAGTGCGAATGGGCGTGCGAGTGCGTCACGCGCAACAGGGTAGACGTGCGGACTGGGCACTCCTTACCAGCGCTCGAAACTGCAGTTGCTGCGAAGAAGTTCGACCAATCCCCGCAATATGTGCACTTTCGCGGGAGCTGACGGCTATTGCCGGTAGGACGACAGGAAGTTGCCCAGCCGCTCGATCGCGTTGGCGAGGTCGCGTGACCACGGCAGCGTCACGATGCGCAGGTGGTCGGGCGTCGGCCAGTTGAAGCCGGTGCCCTGGGTGACCAGAATCTTCTCCTGCAGCAGCAGATCGAGCACGAGCTGCTCGTCGTCGGAGATGTCGTACACCTCGGGGTCCAGCCGCGGGAACGTGTAGAGCGCGCCCTCCGGCTTCACGCACGACACTCCGGGGATCTCGTTCAGCTTGGCCCATGCGACGTCACGCTGCTCGCGCAGCCTGCCGCCCGGCAGCACAAGGTCGTCGATGCTTTGGTAACCACCGAGCGCGACCTGAATGGCATGTTGGGCAGGAACATTCGGGCACAACCGCATGTTGGCCAGCAGGCTGATGCCCTCGATGAAGCTTGCCGCATGCTCCTTCGGGCCGGTGATGACGAGCCACCCGGACCGGTATCCGGCGACCCGATATGCCTTCGAAAGGCCATTGAACGTCAGCGTCAGTACATCGGGCGCCACTGATGCCATGGCGATGTGCTTGGCGTCGTCGTAGAGGATCTTGTCGTAGATCTCGTCGGCCAGCAGTAGCAGCTGGTGTTTGCGCGCGAGATCTGCGATCTGCGTGAGGGTTTCGCGCGTGTAGACCGCGCCCGTCGGATTGTTGGGGTTGATGACCACAATCGCCTTGGTGCGCTCGGTGATCTTCGACTCCAGATCGGCGATGTCGGGCATCCAGCCCTGCGTCTCGTCGCACATATAGTGCACGGGGGTGCCGCCCGCCAGCGAGGTGCACGCGGTCCACAGCGGGTAGTCCGGTGCGGGAATCAGCACCTGGTCACCGTTGTCCAGCAGGGCCTGCAACGTCATCTGGATGAGCTCGGACGCGCCATTGCCGAGATAGACGTCGTCGACGTCGAACTTCGGGAAGCCGTCCACGAGTTCGTAGCGGGTGAACACGGCGCGGCGGGCAGGCATGATGCCCTTGGAGTCCGAGTAGCCCTGCGCGTAGGGCAGCGCCGCGATGATGTCGCGCATGATCACATCGGGCGCCTCGAAGCCGAACGGCGCGGGGTTGCCGATGTTCAGCTTGAGGATGCGGTGGCCTTCGGCCTCCAGTCGTGCCGCGTGGTCGTGCACCGGACCGCGGATCTCGTACAGCACGTCCTGCAGCTTCGACGACTGCGTGAACGTCCGCTGCCGCGGATGATGCCCCGTGGTCTGCCACGGCACATGGTGGGTGGTCACGTCGTCCATGATCGCACCGCAGTCCAGCTAATTTGTAAAACCGCTGGTTATCGCTTGCCAGGCGGACGTGCACCCTTGGCGATGCCCAGCCCCTTCACGGGTGGTTGCGGCGTCTCACCATTGCCATCAGCGGAAGGCTCAGGCGCAGCGCTGGATTCGTCATCGGAAGTCGACTCCGGTTGCGGCGCAGCCGGTTTCGGTGCCGCCGCGGCCTTCTTGGCGCCCGGTCGCCGGGCGCCGGGTGCGATGCCAAGACCCTTGACTTCGGGTTCTGGTTGGGCGGGCGCCTCAGCAGCAGGCTTCTCGGCAGCCGGGGCGGCCGTCTTCTTGGCGCCCGGGCGCTTGGCGCCTGCGGCGATACCAAGGCCCTTGACCTCGGGTTCTGTCTTCGCGGGTGCCTCTGTAGCGGATGCCTCAGCAGCGGCGGCGGCGGGCGCGGCCTTCTTCACGCCGGGACGCTTGGCGCCGCCTGCGATGCCAAGGCCGGTGACGGGCTTCGTTTCAGCGGGCTCAGCCTTGGCTTCCGGCTTGGCTTCCGGTTCCGCGACGGCTGTGGACGCCTCCACCTTCGGCGCGGCTTCGGGCTCGCGGGCCGCACGCTCCTCGGCTTCCTTTGCCGCCGTGCCCTTTTCGGGCAGCGCGACGCCGCTCTTGTCCAGCGAACCCAGCAGCAGCTGAGCGACGTCGAGCACCTCGACCTTCTCGATGTCCCTGGCGGCGGCGACGTCGTCGACACCGTCGGTCATCATCACGCGGCAGAACGGGCAGCCGGTGGCGATGGCCGAGGCGCCGGTGTCGATGGCCTCCTCGGTGCGCTCGACGTTGACGCGCTTGCCGATGTGCTCTTCCATCCACATCCGAGCGCCGCCGGCACCGCAGCACAGGCCGCGGTCGGCGTGCCGGGGCATCTCGGTCAGATTGGCGCCCGAGGCCCCGATCAGCTCACGCGGCGCCTCGTAGACCTTGTTGTGGCGGCCCAGGTAGCACGGGTCGTGGTAGGTGATGTCTCGCCCATGAGGACTGCCGCCATCGGGGGCGGTCACAGGCACCAGCTTCTTGTCGCGGATCAGCCGGTTCAGCAGCTGGGTGTGGTGCAGCACGGTGTAGTTGCCGCCGACCTGGGGATACTCGCGGCCCAGCGTGTTGAAGCAGTGCGGGCAGGTGACGACGACCTTGCGGTCCACCCGCTCGACGCCTTCGAACATCTCGTTGAGGGTCTCGACGTTCTGCGCGGCCAACTGCTGGAACAGGAACTCGTTGCCGGAGCGGCGGGCCGAGTCGCCGTTGCAGGTTTCACCCTCACCCAGCACCAGGTACTTGACGCCCGCGATCGCGAGCAGTTCGGCGACGGCCTTGGTGGTCTTCTTCGCGCGGTCCTCGAAAGCGCCCGCACAGCCGACCCAGAACAGGTACTCGTAGCCTGCGAAGGACTCGACGTCCTTGCCGTACACCGGCACGTCGAAATCGACCTCGTCGATCCAGTTCGTGCGGTCCTTCGCGTTCTGACCCCACGGATTGCCTTTGGTCTCAAGGTTTTTGAACAGCACACCGAGCTCGGAGGGGAACTCGGACTCCATCATCACCTGGTAGCGGCGCATGTCGACGATGTGGTCGATGTGCTCGATGTCGACCGGGCACTGCTCGACGCAGGCACCGCACGTGGTGCACGACCACAGCACATCGGGGTCGATGACGCCGAGTTGTTCGGCGGTGCCCACCAGCGGGCGGGTGGCCTGCGCGGGTCCCGAGCCCATCACGCGTTCGAAGCCGGACTCCGGGACGTGGTGTTCCTCATCGTGCTTCTCGCCGCCGAGTTCCTCGCCGAGGCCGCCCTCCGGGGTGTTCTCCAGCGGCGTCTCCTTGTCGCCGAGAATGTAGGGCGCCTTGGCGAACAGATGGTCGCGCAGGTTCATGATCACGAGCTTGGGCGACAACGGCTTGCCGGTGTTCCACGCCGGGCACTGCGACTGGCATCGGCCGCATTCCGTACAGGTGGTGAAGTCGAGGTAGCCCTTCCAGGTGAAGTCCTCGATCTTGCCGCGGCCCAGCACGGCGTCCTCCGCGGGATCCTCGAAGTCGACCGGAACACCGTTGGACTCGACCGGCAGCAGCGGCCCGAGGCCGTTGGGCATCCGCTTGAAGGTGACGTTGATCGGCGCCAGACCTATGTGCAGGTGCTTGGAGTGCAGCACGATCAACAGGAACACCAGCATGACGCCGATGTGCAGCAGCAGCGCGATGGTTTCGATCCACTCGTTGGCGGTGTGGCCGAGCGGATGCAACACCCAGCCCATCAGCTGAGAGAAGAACGCCCCGTTGCCGTAAGGCAGGGTCTCGTTGTTCACCGCAGCCCCTCGGACCAGGGCATAGGTCCAGATGACGTTGAAGATCATGAAGAGGATCAGCCACGCGCCGCCGGTGTGTGAGCCGTAGAACCGCGAGTCGCGGCCGTGCTGCTTGGGCTCCTGCCTCACCCGGATGATCGCGAACGTGATGATGCCGAGCAGTACCGCGACGGCGAAGAAGTCCTGCAGGAAGCCCAGCGCGTCCCATCGACCGATGAAGGGGATGTGGAAGTTGTCCACGAACAGAAGGCCGTAGGCCTCCAAATACACCGACGCGAGGATGAAGAAGCCCCACATCGTGAAGAAGTGCGCGATACCGGGGATCGACCAGCGCAACAGGCGGGTTTGCCCAAAGACCTCTTCGATCTGCGTGGTGATCCGCTTACCGAGGTTGTCCTTGCGGTTGTTCTCCGGGCCGGTCGGGGCGCCGGAGCGAATCAGATTCGTCAGCCACAGCACGCGTTTGGCGGCGAACACCAGCACGAGCGCCGTCAATCCGAGACCGACGACGAGCCTGATCAGCATCTGGGTTTCCACCGCATGCCTCCCGTTTTGTAAGTTACCCAAGGGTAACTTATCCCTAGTTACTGGCCAGTAACTTTCGCTAGATGCCTGCTCATAGTTGCATCTTGCGGGGAAACGTCGCTACGAAGGCTGCCCTAACTATGCCTTGGGGGTGGTCGACGTGCCGCCGTTGCCGGTCTCGGTGCCACCGGTCTCCGTGCTGGTCCCCGACCCGGTTCCGGTTGTCTCCGTGCCGGTTCCGGTACCGCCAGTACCGGTGCCCGTGCCGCCGGTGGTCCCGGTTCCGGTACCGCCGGTACCTGTGCCGGTGCCGCCGTTGCCGGGGCCCGGGTCGATGGGCGGCGGTTTGGGCGACGTGGGAGGCGTCTCGGACGTCGGCGGCGGGGTGGGGTCGGTCGACGGAGGCGTCTGCGACGTCGGAGGTGGGGTGGGCTCGGTGGTCGGCGGCATCTCCGATGGCGGAGGCGGCGGGGCCGCCTGCGGCTGCTGCGGCACGGGCGCTTGAACCTGCACGTGGCGCGGCGCCTGATACCGGGTGGCCGGCTGCTGCGCCACAACCACCGTGACTTGGGGGGCCTGCGGCGCCGGGGTAGCTGGGAGAGTGGCCGGCGCCGCAGGCGGTGGGGAGGTGGTCGTGGTGGTGGAACTGGCCGCTTCGACCGGCGTCGTCGCGGTGTCGTTGAGGAGTGTGAAGCCGAACACCGCCGCGGCGATGGCCGCGGCAACCGCAGAGAGCCCGAACAACACCAGCGGGCTGCGCCGCGGAGGCGCGTCGTCGCGCCACTGCTCGTGGCGGAAATGCACCTCGGGGCGGGACTCCAGTGCGTCGCTATAGGGCAGCACGTCCTCGCTGGTGTCGTCCTGCGACCACGCCAACGCGCGGTCGTGGCTCACCAGCGCCACCGTTGCTTCGGTCACCGCCGGCGCGGTCGGCGTCAGCACCGTGACCTCCTCGACGACACGGCTGCGGTGGGCGATCAACGCAGCGCCCTCGGCAGCGGTCAGCGCAGAGGTGAGCGTGGTGACGACGGGTGCGCGCAGATGTTCGGACAGCCGCTGGGTGAACAGCGGGATGCGCGCCCCACCGCCGATGGTGGCCACCGCAGATACGCTCGCGGTTGGCACACCGAAGCGCTCCAGCGTGTCATCAAGTGCGACAAGGAATTCCGTGAGTGGAGCCCGCATCAGGTCCTCGAGTTCGACGCGGGTGACTCGGATGTCTTCGCGACGGCCGGGCAGGTCGGCGACCATCGCAGTGGCGGTTTCCGCGGACAGTCGCTCCTTGGCGCGCCTGCATTCGTCGCGCAACCGCACCAGCGATCCGACCATCGCGGTGCCTGACGGGTCCACATCGGCCAGGCCGGTGACGACGTGCGTCAGCAGCGCCTGGTCGATCTGATCGCCGGACAGGTCGGAGAAGCGGACCGTCTCGCCGAACAAGGAGAAATCGCGCCCGGCATTCGCCAGCGTGATGCTGGTGCCGCTGCCACCGAAGTCGCACAGCACGATCACGCCTCTGGTGGGCAGGCCGGGGTTGGCGCGCAATGCGGTCAGCGCCGCGGTCGCATCGGACACCACCGGCAGCTTGCCGCCCAGCTTTCTGCGCAGGATGTCGGCGATCGACGGGCGCCAGTGCGCAGGCACCGTCACCGCGGCATCCGGTACCGGTGACCCGTCGGCGACCGCGTCGGCCATCGCGCCCAGCGCGTCAGCGAGCAGGTCCTCCGACCGGTGCTTCGATCCGTCGGGCGCGATCAGCGGCACGGGGTCGCCGACGCGGTCGACGAATCCGGTCAGTCGCTGACCGTGCACCCTGAGCTCCGCGGGTCGGAGGACGGCGGCGCGCCCGTCGCGGGTGCCTGCGAGGTTCGTCGCACCGACCGAAAGGCCGACCGACTGGCCGTGGTTGCCTGGCGAATTCAGCATGCGATGACCTTATGGTGATCGCTGTTTCCGCAAATCCGGTGCCGCACCCATGGCTGCGCAGGCCGGATAGGGGATCGCGGTTAGGGGATTTCGACGCGTTGGGGGCTAGACCTGAGGCGTCAACATGGCGCGCAGCATCGACAACATCTCCGACCGTGACTCGGCGCCGAGCCTGCGGCGGATCCGCGCCACGTGGTGTTCGACGGTCTTGGCGGAGATGAACAGCTGGCTGCCGATGTCGCGGTATGGCATGCCGAGCAGCAGGAGTTCGGCGACTTCTCGTTCGCGGTCAGACAGCCGCGACGACGCCGCCCTCGGCTTGCCGGTGCTCTCTGCGGCAGGCGTCACCGATTCAGGGCCGGGCACCTCGTCGACCGCCGCGGTCTGTTTGAGGTCGCGGGCCAGTTGCAGCATCGCGCCGGAGACGCGGCCGTCGGGCGTCTGCAGCGCCGCCTGACTGGCCAGCCTGGTGCCGTCCCACGTCATGCCGAACTGTGACAAGCCGCGCGCGGCGGCGGTCACCTCGTCCACGTCGACGTGGTTGGCCAACACGCGCAGCCAGGTGCGGCCCGCCCTCGCGAGCGCCTTGGCGAACGAGTTGTGCGGCGCCGCGGCCGTCAACGCCTGGCCATGTGGCGCGACCGCTTCCGGTGAATTGGCGAGGATGCCCGCGTGGACGCCCGCCCAGTGCAGCGGCACCGACCACAGCACGGGATTGCCGAGCGACTCCAGCAGCCCGAATGCCTCGGTCAACGTGTGTTGCAGGCGATCGACAAGGCGCATCCGTGCGGCGGCCACCCACAGCTCGCTCAATGGCAGCAGACAGAAGAGATCAACCGAGTATTCGGCCAGCACCTCCATCGCGGCATACCAATGCTTCTGGACGCCGCCGGTGTCGCCGCTGCGCCTGGCGATCGCCGTCTGCAGCGCGGCCGCCCACAACGCGTCGCGGCGGTGCAGTCCGGCGTCGGCCGTGGACGCGACATCGGCCGCGGCCGCGGAAAGCTGCCCGTCCTGCATCCGCACCCACCCGTGCAGTAGCCGATGCCGGTGGATGCTGAATGGTTCATCGGCCGCGGTGCGCACCGCACGGCTGGCCACGCTGCGGGCACGCACCGGATCGCCGCCGTGCAGCGCGGCCAGCGTCACGAGTGCCGCGGGGGTGTCCGGCGCGACCCCGGTAGGCAGTTGTTCGGCGGTGATCGATTGGCTGAGCCGCGCGATGGCAACCGGGAACGGTTGGTCCAGCGACAGCAACAGACCTTCTGCGAGGCTGCGGGCGGCGCGGGCAGTAGACGTTGGCGGCCCGGCGCTCTCGGCGCCCAGCGCCGCCCTCGCCGCCTCGACGTCACCCGCGCCGACCGTGACGACGGCACCCGCCGCGCTGATGAACGTGTCGGGAAACGGTCCGAGCCAACGAAATAGATCGGCGGCTTGCGCGGCGCCGCCGTCGTGCATCGCGATGCTGGCGGCGATGCGGACCGCGGCCGCTCGCTCGGCCATGTCCTGGCTGCCGAGCAGTTCGTCGGCCAGTTGGCCTGCCGCGGTGCAGTCCCCGGTCTGCGCCAACGCGTCGGCGAGGCGCGCGGACAGCGCCGTCGCCCCGGCATCGGCGGCGGCCCGGTACAGCCGTGCGGCGCGCGCAGGCTGACCGCGGGTTTGCGCGGCGAGGTCGGCCAGCGCCTCGGCCAGGCGATCGTCGCGCAGGCCGTGTTCGGCCATCCGCAGTGCGAGATCGCTTGTCAGCGTTGATGATTCGAGTTGCGACACCAGTAGCGATAGCTCGGTGTCGTGATGGCGTGCGGCGCCGATGATGCCCGCGATACAACCGTGCACCGACCGGATGAACGTCTGGCTGTGCGACGGTTCGATCAGGCCGCTGGCACGTGCGCGGTCGACGAGGTCCTGGGCGTGTTCGGCGTCGACCCGCAGCGCCGCCGCGACGTCGTCGGGACCCAGTTCCAGGCTCAGCGACGACACCAACAACGTGTCGAGCAACGGTTCGTCGAGCCTGCGCAGCCGCTCGATCAACGCGAACTTGGCGGCCTGCATGACCACCGTTGCGGGCGCTTCGCCTTCGGGTGCGGGCGCCGCCGCGAGCGCCGGCCGAAGCAGGAACGGCAGCCCGGCCGTCGCGACCATCAGTGACCGAACGAGCTCGGAACTCGTTGCCGCACCGAGAGTTTCGCCGGCGAGCCGATGGACTTCGGCCGGGCTGAGCGCACCGAGTGCGACGACCGGATTCTCGCGTTCGACAGCGATGCGCAGCGTCCGCAGCGCAGGCCGGTGAGCGAGCGGTTCAGCGCCGACGACGACCGTCGATGTCGGATCGGCGACCAACTCCGCGAGCAGGCCGAGTTCGGCATCGTCGAGCAGGTGTGCGTCGTCGATCACCACGGCCGAACCCGCTTCGTCGCCGTTCTTCGGCGGCCGCGTCAACACCGCTACCTCTGCCGCGCGCAACGCCGATCGGATGGCCGCGAGTACCGAACTCTTGCCGGTGCCGATGCCGCCCGAGACCAACACCTTCGCCGGAGCAGTCGGCGCGCTGATCAGCGCCGAGACCGTGTCGCGTGCGGCCGGCGGAATGTCGGTCAGCGGATCTGGCGCCGGGCTGGCTGTCATGGCTCACGGTGCCGTCGTCACGGGTGACAACGCGGCGGCGGTGGTCGTGGTCTGCTGCTGCGTGGTCGTCGGCGGCTGGGTCGTGGTGGTGGGCGGCTTGGTGGTCGTGGTGGTCGGCGGCGTGGATGTGGTCGTGGTGGTGGTGGTGGTCGTTGTCGTTGTCGTGGTCGTTGTGGTGGTGGTCGGGCTGGTGGTCTCGGTGGTCGTCGGGGTCGGCGACGGCACCACCGTCGTGGTGGGCTCGCCGTTGGGCCCGGTGACGGTGACCGTCACCGGAGCGCCCTCGGTGACGGGTTCGGTGGGCTTGGGTCCGGTCTCTACGTGCGTGGCCGTCTCGGTCACCGGGTTGGAACTGCCGCTGCCGCTGGTGAGCGTGATCGCCAGCCCGCCGATCGCCAACAGCACCGCCGCTGCCGCCGCACCGAACAGCACGGGCGGGCGTTTGTACCAGGGCAGCGGCCCGGCCTCGGGTCCGTAGCCCTCTTCTTCGTGCGCGAAGGCCATCTGCGGACGCGCACCGGTGCCCGCTTGGTCGAATGTGTAGTCCTCACCGGAGTACGGCACCGGTTCGCCGCCGGGCGCATCGTCCTGCGACCACGCCAGCGCGCGGAAGGTGGCCGAGTCGGCGCCATCGGCCGCCACGCCCGCCGCGCCCGCCGCCCAGCCCGCTGCGGCCATGCCCGTCGGCGCGTCCGCGGCTGGCGCGAGCCCGGTCGGTGCCATTCCGGTCGGTGCGTCAGCCTCCAGGCCGCGTTCGGCCGCCAACGCCGCTCCCGTCGCGATGTTGAGCGCCGACTGCGGGGTGGTGACGACGGCCGCGCGCAGTCGCTCCGACAGTTGCTGCGTCACCCGCGGAATGGCGGCTCCGCCGCCGACGGTGGCGACCGCCGACACGTTCGCCAATGCAATATTGTTGCGCTGCAACGTATCTTCGATGGTGGTCAGCAGACCCGCGAGCGGTTCGGCGATGAGGCTTTCCAGCTCGTTCCTCGTCACTCTGACGTCGGAGTTGAATCCGGGCAATTCGACGGGGACCACCGTCGCCGTCTCGGCGGACAGCCGCTCCTTGGCGAGTCTGGCGTCTTCGCGCAACCGGGCCAGCGAGCCGAGGCCAAGCGTGCCGGTCGGGTCGGCGTTGCCGGCGTCGGCGACTCCCGCCAACACGTGGTTGAGCAGTGCCTGGTCGATCTGATCGCCGGAGAAGTCGGGATACCGCACGGTCTGGCCGATAGGGCCGAAGTTCGAGCCCGCGTCCGCCAGCGTGATGCTGGTGCCGCTGCCACCAAGGTCCACAAGGGCGACGACACCGCTGGGCGGCAGGCCCGGCGCTGCTTGCAGCGCCGCCAGCGCGGCAAGCGAATCCGGGATGAGGGCGGCGGGCACACCGTTCGGCGCCAGGGCGGGCTTGGCGCGCAGCGCGCCCCGCAGCGCACCGACGGTCCCCGGACCCCAGTGCGCGGGTACGGCGATGGCGACGGGGGAGCCGCCGCCGACGGTCTGCGCCATCGCATCGAGCGCCTCCACCAGCACCCGCTCGCCGCGGTGCGGGGAACCGTCGGCGGCGACCAGCGGCACCGGGTCGCCGACCCGCTCGACGAAGCCCGTCAGCACCAGGCCGGGCTGGTTGAGATTCGGATTCTCGCTCGGCACCCCGACCTCGGGGGCCCGATCGTTGAACAATATGAGCACTGAACGGCGCATGACCGGCGGGCGGCCGATCCTGGCGGCCACCATGTTGGTCATCCCGATGGACAACCCAAGTGAGTCGTTCATGGTCTCCTCGTGTTCGGCCGTTCCACACGATAGCCGCTGATTCCCCTAATGGGCGGTAAACCCCTAACGCCGAGTCCCCTAACGGCGACGCGGCGGAGCTGGGTTTCGCACCGATCAGCGGCGGCTTCTCCATCGATAGCATCGGATCAGACCTTCCGGCTGTCGCCGGATATCTCTGCAATGGAAAGGAGGGTGTTCCATGGCAAATTCGCTACTCGACTTCGTGATGTCGCTGGTGCGTGACCCCGACGCCGCCGCAGCCTACGCTGCTGATCCGGCGCAGGCCATCGCCGACGCCAATTTGACCGATGTGACCAGCATGGATGTCAGCAATCTCATTCCGGTCGTTTCCGAGTCGCTCTCGATGGCAGTACCGTCGGCAGATGCCGACTCGGTGCCCGACGATCACGCCAGCAATGTGTGGGCAAGCGGCGCCGCAACCGCTGCATTCGATGCCTTCGACGACCACGTGCCGACCGTCGCGGACGACTCGGTGGACAACACGGTGGACAGCCCGATGGACAGCCCGATGGACAGCCCGATGGACAATGTGCACACGATCGCGACCAACGTCGTCGACGATCCCGGGTCCGCGGTGCAGGCCGGGGTCGACATGCTCGGCGATGCCGGTGTGCCGGACGTGGCAGGCCTCGACGACACGTCGCTGCAGTTCGACGGCCCCGTCATCGATGATGCGCCGGCCGTTCACGCGCCGACCGAGGACATCTGGAGCCACTCGGCCCCCGAGGATCACCACCTCGATTCCGACGGCTCCGGTTTCGACATCTTCGATTCGTAAACGCCGACACCTCCACGACATGCGCGGTCCGACGGGCCGCGCATTTCGTGTGTTTGACCTGCAGAAATGCGATCAGCACGGATTCCCCTAACCACCCCCTAATCCCCTAACGGCGCCCCGTCCGCCATCCCGGGAGGTATGCGTGTAGGGATGGGATTCGACCCCGTTTCTGAGATGTCGTCAGCTCCATAACGTTGTCAGCAGTTCGCCGGAGCGCCCGGCGACCAGGACCCGAAACACACAAGAAAAGGACCACAGAAATGACCAACGTGATCGACTGGATTCTCGACCTCTTCCGCGACCCGGTTCAGGCCCAGGCCTTCGTCAACGACCCCGACCGCGCGATGACCAACGCCGGCGTGCAGGGTGTGACGGCCGCTCAGGTGAACGCGGTGGCCGCCACCGTGGCGCCCGCCGCGGTTCTGCACGGCGGCGGCGATCCGGTGCACGGCCTGCGGCAGGCGGTGGCCGAGACCCACGGCTTCGCTTACGAGCCCACGTTCGCTCCGGAGACGCTGAGCAACAACGACACACTGAGCCACAACGACACCCGACTCCTGAGCCCCGAGACCAACGTGGTCAACCACGCCGGTGAGGACCAGCAGCAGGGCGTCGGCAACGTCGACCTGGACTTCGGCGACATCACCTTCGGCGACAAGACCACGAACACCGCCGACCACGGCAGCGTCATCAACACCGGCACCGCAGGCGACATCGACAACACCAACGTTGAGGGCGACGGCAATGTGGTCGGCGACGGCAATGTCGGCGCCAACACCGGCGACATCCTCGCCGGTGAGGGCTCGACCGTCCAGGCCGGCGGCGTCGGCAACACCAGTGACAGCTCCGGCAGCATCCACAACAGCGGTGACGGCGACGTCATCTCGGGCAACGAGGGCCCGGTCGTCAAGACCGGCGACATCGACACCAGCGGTGGCGGTGCGTCCGGTGGCGACGGTGGGCACGGCGGCGGCATCCTCACCGGTGGCGGCGGCGACGGCGGCGCGGCTACCGGTGGCGCAGGCGGCGGGGTGGTCATCGCCCCGACGCAGACCACGACCACGACGGCTGGTGGCGACGTGACCACCGTCGACACTCACGGCGGGGACATCTCCGGCAACGTGGACGCCAGCCACGACGACAACTCGTCGAACAGCCACAACACCGACAACTCCACGCACGACAGCCACGACGACATCGACAACTCGACGCACGACAGCCACAACACCGATATCCACCAGGGTGTCGACGTCGATCTGTTCTGACCAGGCGACAACCGAATAGCGCAGCTGGCGGGGACCACGTACCGGTCCCCGCCAGTTGGCACGCCTACCGTCGTAGGTAGGGAAGGGACACCATGACGCAACAGAATGACCCCCGCAAGGTCAAGGTCATCGTCGAATTGATCGACCACACCAGCAAGATCGCCGACGCTCAGGGCCGCAGCGACCTCGCCGAGCGGATGGCCAAGGCCAAGGACCGGATCACCGACCCGCAGATCCGCGTGGTGATCGCCGGGCAGTTGAAGCAGGGCAAGAGTCAGCTGCTGAATTCCCTGCTGAACGTGCCGGTCTCGCGTGTCGGCGACGACGAGACGACGGTGCTGGCAACCATGGTGTCGTTCGGCGAACAGGCCACCGCGAAGTTGATGGTCGCGGGCGCTGACGAGGGTGAGCCCGACGCCGTCGAGATTCCCCTCGCCGACATCAAGCAGGACCTGCGTCGTCACCCGGCGGCGGGCGGCAGGCAGGTGCTCCGTGTGGTGGTGACCGCGAACAGCCCGCTGCTCAAGGGCGGCCTGGTGTTCGTCGACACCCCCGGGGTCGGCGGCCATGGCCAGCCGCACCTTTCGGCCACGCTGGGCCTGTTACCCGACGCCGACGCGATGCTGATGGTCAGCGACACCAGCCAGGAGTTCACCGAACCTGAGATGACGTTCATCCGTCAAGCGTTCGAAATCTGCCCTGTCGCAACGATTGTCGCTACCAAGACCGACCTGTACCCGCATTGGCGGCAGATCGTCGAGGTCAACGAGGCCCATCTGGCGCGGGCAAACCTTTCCATACCGATGATTCCGGTGTCGTCGCTGCTGCGCAGCCATGCAATCCAACTGAACGACAAGGAACTCAACGAGGAATCCAATTTCCCGGCGATCGTCAAGTTCCTCAGCGACAGGGTGCTGTCCCGCGAGAACGACCGGGTACGCGATCAGGTGCTCGCCGAGATCCGGTCAGCCTCCGAGCATTTGACGCTGGCCGCCGACTCCGAGCTGTCCGCGCTCAACGATCCCGACGCCCGCGACCGGTTGAAGGCCGACCTGGAGCAGCGCAAGCAGGAGGCGCAGGACGCGTTACAGCAGACCGCGCTGTGGCAGCAAGTGCTCAACGACGGAATCGCCGACCTGACAGCCGATGTCGATCACGATCTACGAGCACGGTTCCGCGCGATCAGCCAGCACACCGAGCACGTCATCGACACCACCGACCCCACCCACCACTGGGCCGAGATCGGTGCCGAACTGGAGAACGCAATCGCGACCGCCGTCGGCGACAATTTCGTGTGGGCTTATCAGCGGGCGGAGGTGCTTGCCAAGGAGGTGGCGCGGACATTCGTCGAGGCCGGCCTCGAGGCGATCAAGATGCCGCAACTCGACGCCCGTGAAATGGGCGCCGCCTTCGGCGAATTGAAGTCGCTGGCCAAACTGGAGGCCAAGCCGATCAAGACCGCCCACAAGGTCGTCACCGGCATGCGCGGCTCGTACGGCGGCGTGCTGATGTTCGGCATGCTGACCTCGTTCGCCGGCCTCGGCATGTTCAACCCGCTGTCACTGGGCGCCGGTCTTCTGTTGGGCCGCAAGGCCTATCGCGAGGACATGGAGAACCGGATGCTGCGGGTCCGCAACGAGGCGAAGATGAACATGCGGCGGTTCGTCGATGACGTGTCGTTTGTCGTGAGCAAGGAATCCCGCGATCGGCTCAAGGGAATCCAGCGTCAACTGCGCGACCATTACCGCGGCATCGCCAACCAAACCACCCGCTCTCTCAACGAGTCACTGCAGGCGACCATCGCGTCCGCGGCGCTCGAAGAAAATGAGCGCAACACTCGAATTCGGGAACTCGAACGCCAGCTCAACATCCTCAAACAGGTGACCGAGCACGCAACCAACCTGGCCCCCGGCGCCACCGAGGCAGCCCGACAACCCGTCGGAACCGCATGACGCTTTAAGCTGGACGCCCGGCCATTACCGAAGTGGCGGACAGCCAAAGGTTGACAGTGGGTAGCGCCAGATGAGCACGAGCGATCAGGTGCGGGCGATCCTGGGCGGCACGATCCAGGCGTATCGCAACGATCCGGGCTATCGGAATCGGCCCGATGTGCACAACGAACTGGAGCGTATCGGGTATCGGCTCAACCAGCCCATCCGCATCGCGCTCGCGGGCACGCTGAAGGCCGGCAAGTCCACACTCGTGAATGCGCTTGTGGGCGAGGACATCGCGCCGACCGACGCCACCGAGGCCACCCGCATCGTCACCTGGTTTCGCCACGGCCCGATCCCGAAAGTGACGGCCAACCATCGGGGCGGCAGGCGCTCGAATGTGCCGATCGCCCGCGATGGCGGCCTGACCTTCGATTTCGCCAGCCTCGACCCGCAGGACGTCGTGGACCTCGACGTCGAATGGCCGGCGGCCGAGTTGATCGATTCCACCATCATCGACACCCCGGGCACGTCCTCGCTGAGCCGTGACGTCTCCGAACGCACGCTTCGACTGCTGGTCCCTGACGACGGCGTCCCGCGCGTGGACGCGGTGGTGTTCCTGCTGCGCACGCTGAACGCGGCGGACATCGCCCTGCTCAAGCAGATCGGCGAATTGGTCGGCGGATCGACGGGAGCGCTCGGCGTGATCGGGGTCGCGTCGCGGGCCGACGAGATCGGTGCGGGCCGCATCGACGCGATGCTTTCGGCCAAGGACGTCGCCAAGCGGTTCACCAACGAAATGGACAAGACCGGCATCTGTCAGGCCGTCGTCCCGGTATCGGGGCTTCTGGCGCTGACGGCTCGGACCTTGCGGCAGAGCGAGTTCGTCGCGCTCGAGAAGTTGGCGGGAGTGGATGCCGCCGAACTGACCAAGGCGATGCTGTCAGTGGACCGCTTCGTCCGTGAGGACAGTTCGCTGCCTGTTGATGCCGCCACCCGCGCCGCGCTGCTGGACCGCTTCGGCATGTTCGGCATCAGGATTTCGATCGCGGTGTTGCGCGCGGGTGTCAGCGATTCGGTGGCGCTTGCCGACGAACTGCTGGAACGCAGCGGCTTGGTGTCGCTTCGTGATGTGATCGACCAGCAGTTCGCGCAGCGCTCCGATCTACTCAAGGCGCACACCGCGCTGCTGTCGCTGCGGCAGTTCGTGCAGGCCAACCCGATCTATGCGACGCGTTACATTCTGGCCGACATCGACCCGCTGCTGGCCGACACGCACGCGTTCGAGGAGCTTCGGTTGTTGAGCGCTTTGCGTTCGCGCCCAACCACTTTGAATGAGGACGAGATGGCGTCGCTGCGACGCATCATCGGCGGCTCCGGCACCGACGCCGCCAGCAGGCTGGGGTTGCAGCCCGACGCACCCTACGACGGACCGCGGGCGGCGTTCGCGGCCGCGCAACGCTGGCGCCGACGCGCCGACCATCCCCTCAACGACCCGTTCACCACGCGGGCCTGTCGCGCCGCGGTGCGAAGCGCCGAGGCGCTTGTCGCGCAATATGCGGCCAGGGGCCGCTAGGGCGACGGTGACACCGTGACGGTCTGAGTGACCGTGCTGGTACTCGTGCTGACGCTGGTACTGATGCTCGGTTCGGTGGTCGTGGTGGTGGTCGTCGTGGTGGTTGTGGTGGGCTCGGTGGTTGTGGTGGTCGTGGTCTCGTCGGTGGTGGTCGGCTCGGTGGTCGTGGCGGCCGTGGTCGTCGTCGGCGTGGTCACCGTGGTAGTGGTGCGGGTGATCGGGGTGAGTGTCGTCGCGGGCTCCGGCGAGTCGTCTCCGGTGAGCAGACTGACCAGACCGAAGATGATCAGCGCGACCACCACCGCGCCGACGGCGCCGAACGAAACCAGCGCGGCCGGCTTGCGGTACCAGGGCACCGGCTCGGTCGCTGGCGGGCCGTAATCGCCGTAGTTATCGCCGTAGTTGATGTATGCGGTCGGCTGGTTGTCGGGATTGTTCGGGTCGTCGGGAGATCCGTAGCGCGCCACGGGGTGATAGTAGGCGGTCAGGGCTGCGGATAAAGCGTGCGCGTCACATTGGTGCGTGGGCCCCGCCGCGTCGTTGACGGCTCCGATCCCTCGCCGCCGGGCGGGGTGTACGGCTGGGTCCACGCGGTGTGCGTGGTGCTCGTCGTCTCGGTGCTCGAGGTGTCCGATGACGGCGTGGTGGTGGTGGACGACGGAGCGTTGATGTCCGTGGTGACGGGCGGGCTGGTGCTGGTGATCGTCGCGGTGGTGGTCGGCGTCGACGACTGGCCTGCGGTCGCCGAGAAGGTGGGGTCGACGTAGTTCAGCGGCGCCTGGTGTGGCTCGCTGTACTGGCGCGCGACGAATGTCACCGCGGCTATCAGGATGCCGATCACGGCCAGGCCGGCCACGCTCGCCCCGATGACGTTGGGCGTGCGGTTGTACCAGGGCGTCTCGGACGGCGACTGGTCGTCGTCGTCGCGATCCTCGCCTGCCATGGCCAGTGATAGTAGCCCTGGCCTGCGGCGCCGGGTCAGCGGAACTGCGGCGCGATTTGACTGGCGAAGAACTCCAGGTGGTCCAGGTCCGACATGTCCAGAAGCTGCAGATAAGAGCGCTGCACGCCGGCCTCGGTGAACGCGGCCAGCTTGTCCGCGATCTCGCCGGGCGTCCCCACCAGCGGGGAGTTGCTGCGCAGTTCATCCACCTCACGGCCGATAGCCGCGGCGCGCCGCGCGATCTCCGCGTCGTCACGTCCGGCGCATACGACGAATGCCGCCGAATACGTCAGCGAGTCCGCGGGTCGCCCGGCATCGGCAACCGCGGCGGCCACCCGTTCGAACTGGGCCTTGGCCTCATCCAGCGGCGCGAACGGGATGTTGAACTCGGTGGCGAACTGCGCGGCGAGCGCCGGGGTCCGCTTCGGGCCGCTGCCCCCGATCACGATCGGCGGATGCGGTGACTGCGCGGGCTTGGGCAGCGCGGGGGATTCCACCACCGTGTAGTGCGTGCCGCTGTAGTCGAACTTCTCGCCGACGGGTGTCGTCCATAGGCCGGTGATGATGTCCAACTGCTCTGCCAGCCGATCGAAGCGTTCCCCCACCGACGGGAAAGGGATCGCATACGCCTGATGCTCGGCCTCGAACCAGCCCGCGCCAAGTCCCAATTCCACACGCCCACCGCTCATTTCGTCGACCTGCGCGACGGAGATCGCCAGCGGGCCTGGGAACCGGAACGTGGCCGAGGTGACCATGGTGCCGAGCCGGATCGTCGACGTCTCCCTGGCGATGCCCGCCAGAGTCACCCACGAATCGGTCGGGCCTGGCAGTCCGTCGCCGCTCATCGCGAGGTAGTGGTCGGACCGGAAGAACGCCGAATAGCCCAACTCCTCGGCGGTTCTGGCGACCGCAAGTTGATCGGCGTAGGTGGCACCCTGCTGAGGTTCGACGAAGACGCGGAAATCCACGAGCGCCAGCGTAGAGGCGGGGTCGGCGGGCGTCGACCGTAACCTCCGCCACTACTTCCGGTCATGACCAAGAGGCATCGCCTGGCAGCACTTCTCGGGATACTCACAGCCGCCACACTGGGATCGACGCCGGGCGCCGCCGCCGCGTCAACCGGGTTCGGCAATGCGCAAGACACGGTCGACGCGTTGCAGAGCCAAGGCTTCAACGTGGTGTTGAACGGCGCGGCGGTGTACCCCCTGTCGGGCTGCAAGGTCACCGGCATCGAGGGACTCAACAGTTCCAACGTCGACTCTGCCGGGCGGCGGATCGACCCGACGAAGTTCGACACCGTCTACGTCGACATCTCCTGTCGGGGCGGGTGACCCCTGACATGAGCCGCACAGCCGGCGCTGGCACACTGTACGAATGGCTCAGATAACGCTTCGTGGAAACCCGATCAACACCGTCGGCGAGCTTCCTGCCGTCGGATCACCCGCCCCCGAATTCACCCTGATCGGCACCGATCTCGGCGAGGTGACCAGCGCGCAGTTCCGCGGTAAGCCGTTGTTGCTCAACATCTTTCCTTCAGTCGACACGCCTGTCTGCGCGATGAGTGTTCGCAAGTTCAACGAGCGTGCGCAGGCCAGCGGGCTCACGGTGCTGTGTGTCTCGAATGATCTGCCGTTCGCTCAGAAGCGGTTCTGCGGAGCAGAGGGCATCGAGAACGTGATCACGGCGTCGGCCTTCCGGGACAATTTCGGCAAGGACTACGGCGTTGCGCTCGCGGACGGTCCGATGGCCGGGCTGCTTGCCCGCGCGGTCGTGGTGATCGACGCCGACGGCAAGGTCGCCTACACCGAACTGGTGCCCGAGATCGGCACTGAACCGAGTTACGACGAGGGATGGTCGGCACTCGGCAGCTCGGTGTAATCCCGTGGCCGCAGACGCAATTCGCGCCGAGACCGTCACCATCACGGGCCACGGCGGCGACGAGATCGAGGCATACAGCGCAGTGCCGCTCGCGGCGGGCTCGCGCGGCGGTGTGGTGTGGATTCACCACATGCCCGGCTACGACCGGGAGACCAAGGAGTTCGTTCGCCGGTTGGCGGTGGCCGGCTATCACGCGGTCTGCCCCAACCTCTACTCGCGGGAGGCACCGGGCGCCGACCCCGACGACGCCGCGGCCACCGTGCGCGCGGCGGGCGGTGTGCCGGACGACCGGCTCGTCGGCGACGTCGCGGGCGCGGCTGAGTACCTGCGGAGTCTGGACGGCGCCAACGGCAGAATCGGCGTGATCGGCCACTGCTCAGGCGGCAGGCAGGCGTTCTTGGCGGCCTGCTCGATTCCGCTGGACGCCGCCGTGGACTGCTACGGCGCGTTCGTCGTCGAAGACCCGCCGGAAGGCATGCCCGCCACCATGAAACCGATCCTCGGGCTGGCGCCCGGTCTGAGCTGTCCGCTGCTGGGGTTGTTCGGCAACGACGACCGCTATCCGGCGCCCGAGGCGGTGGCCACGCTGGACGCCGAGCTGAGCCGGCTTGGGAAGGAGCATGACTTCCACTCCTACGGCGGCGCGGGCCACTCGTTCTTCTCGGTTGATCGCCCGGCCTACCGCGTGGAAGCGGCGCTGGATGGCTGGCGTCGGATCGACGAGTTCTTCGCCAAGCAGTTGAAGGGCTGAAAAGGGTGTGCACTTATCTGACGGAGAAAATCGACGTCGACGGCAGCGGCAAGGGTGCGACGGGCTGGTTTTCCGCCAGCCAGGCAACCGTCTACGTCGATCATCCGGTGCACGCCTCCTACGGCCACACCGTCAACATCGACCTCTTGAGCCCCGAATTGGGGCCGTCAGCGCGGGTTGCGCTCGAGTTGACGGAGGAATCGGCGCTCGCCCTTGCCGATGCGATTCACCGGGCCATCGCCTCGGCGCCCGAGGGTCTGGCGTCGAAACACCAGACGGTCTAGCTCACAGGCCGCGGCGCGCCGCGCGGACCCCCTGGGCGGCCTGATCGTCGGAGAACGTCAGGCGCACCTCGTCGCGGCCGGACAGAAACAGCAGGAGTTCCTGCACCTCGCCGGTGACGACGAGGTCCGCCCCGTGGCCGACGGTGGCTACCGTCTTACCGTCCGGCGTCTTCAATGCGACGCGGGCTGGTGCGTTGCCAAGGCTCAGCCGGGCCAGCAGCGGCAGCCCACGGCCCAGCGCCTTGGCTAACGTGTCGTCGAGGTCCCTTGGCTGCCAACCTTTTTGAGCGCGGCGAACGTCTTCGTGGTGGATGAACATCTCGCCGAGGTTGGCAATCGGATCGAGGAGTTTGAACGGGGAATACAGCGGCGGCCCCGATGCGACTTTCTGCAGAAGCGCATTCCAGGTGTTGGTGTCGGTGATCTGACGCTGCACGTTGGCGGTGTAGCCGGCGAGGAACGGCACGACCACCCCGGCGGTGGCGTCGAGCCTGCGTTCGCGCACCACCAGGTGCGCCGCGAGGTCGCGGGTGGTCCAATCGCCACAGAGGGTGGGGGCGTCGGGGCCGACGGCGCGCATTGATTCGACGAGTGCGGCGCGTTCGCGCTGGGCTGCGGTCATTGCTCGACCTTAAAACGCCTGGACCCCGTCGATGGCAACATTCATGCCGTGGCCGGTGTCCTCATTGGTGAACCGGGTGCCGTCCTCGCGGGCGTCGATGGTCCAGCCCACCGCTGAGTATGTCTGGTAGTCGAGGGTCACCACCGGGATGGCACCCAAGTTTCCGACCACCCAGCTGATTTCGCCGTTCGCGGTGAGCCGCACACCGTTGGCCGGGGCGCCGCCGACCACCGGCGGATTGGTGAACTGGGCCTCGCAGTCAACTTCCTCCTCGTTGAGCTGACAGCGCGTCTTGCCGGACTTCGTCTCGATGAACACGTAGCCGTTCTCGGGTTCCAGCACCTGGCCGCCCGGCAACGGGGGGGTGGTCGGAGTCGGTGTGCTCGGTGGCGCGGCCGTCGGCCTCGCCGGCTTGCTGGTCGGAAAGCTGGGCTCGGTCGGCTCTTTCGGCTCGATCACGGGTGTGCCCGGGGTGCTGGTCTGGCAGCCGGTCAGCACGGCGCCGAGCGCGACAACGACGGCGAAGGCGTTCCTCATCCACGGCCCGCCATTGCGGCATAGCCCTCAGCCAAGGCCCGCAACTGTGCGCCGCCGTCACCGGAGTAGGAGGAGCCGTGCATGATCGCCAGGGTAGTCGGCTGCAGGTTGGCGAGTTGCTCGAGCGTCGGTTGCAGGTTCGTCGTCAGCCCGGTTGCGTGGAACAAGTGCTCGGCCGCTATCGCCGGTGCCACACAATCGGATTCAGTCAGCGGAGCCGGGTTGCCCGCCTGCGCCATCAAGTCGCCTGCGAGCAGTGTCGTCGTGGTCTCGTCGAACCAGAGCCCGGCTTCCCAGTTGTGCGGCACATGCGGGGTCGGCAAAAAACGAAGCCGATGGCCGCCGATGTCCAGCGGCTCGTCGGTGGCCTGCACCGGCGGCCTGTCGCACATGTCAATCAGCGACAGCGTGCACGCCAGAGGGCCGTGGATCACCTCGGCGTTCGGGGCGGCATCGAGGAACATGTTCATGGCGCCGCACTCGTCGGCCTCGAGATGGCCGAACGAGAGCCAGCGCAGCTTCTCGACCGCGATGACGCGATTGATGGCTTCCGAAACCAGCGGGAAGAGTTGGCGCTGCCCGCAATGGAACAGAAACGGCTCATCCCCGGTCAGCAGGAACTGATTCATCGTGAATCCGTGCTCGCCGATGTCGGGAATCCACGTGGACAGCCGGTAGATGTCTGTTTCGATTTCAACCACGGTCGTTTCCATTACTCAATCGTCCCCCTGCTTGTCACCGGCGTGCGCGATCATTGGACAATCGCGGCGGGAAGAGATCAGGGGGATGGTCAGTCCGGTCGAAGAGGCCACCGGTCGGTGCCGGTCGTGTGGCAACGACCTGCGTTCGATCGCGCGCTTCTGCGATGTCAGTGGATCCCCGGTCGCGTCGGAGGCGGTCACCGAGTACAAACAGGTGACGGTTCTGTTCGTCGATGTGGTCGGGTCGATGAAACTGGCGGAGGCGCTGCATCCGGAGCGCCTGCGCGAGATCATGAACGAGTTGTTCAATCGTGCCGCCGCGGTGGTGCAGCGTTATTTCGCGGGCCTGATGGCACTGTTCGGTGCGGTAGCTTCACTTTTCGCGGAGTGATCGACACGTGCCGCGGCAACTACGATGCAGGCCGCCGTCGACTGCGCGAAGCAATCGACTACAGCAAGACCCTGGCGCCGGTCAGTTACGCAATCATTTTGTCGTTCCTGAGTCGCATGGTCGTTCTGGGGATGTATGAACCCGCGGAACTGGTCGACGAGATGCGGGAGACGTTACGACGCGCTGAGTCCTTCGGCGACATCTGCGGAATCATCACCGCTCAGTTCGCCTATGGCACAGCGCTATTGCGTGCCGATGCGTCGTCCCGTGCAGAGGCGATCGAGGTGCTCGAACGGGCCCGCGCCAGCATCGTCAAGCACAATGTGATGGCAACGACTTGATGCCGGCAATCTGCGCTGATCTGGCCGTCGCGGACGACGGGCGGCGTGATGCCGCGATCGACGAGCTCCGCGAGCCGTTCACACTTCACCTGGAACGCGGTGTCCGACTCGAGATCGGCTGTACCGGCGAAGCACTCGTCACGTTGCTCCTCGATCGCGCGGCCGTCGACGACTTCGCCGAAGCACACCGGCTGATCGATGAGTGGCCGGCGCGACGCCCTGACGTCCCAGCCGCGGACCTGTGGTGGTTGAAGTCGCGCGCAATGTTGGCGGCGGCCGAACGTCTCCCGGATGCATATGCCGAATCGGCGAGAGAATACCTGTGGCTCTGCGAAACCCTCGACGCCCGTGGGAGTCTGGCCGAGGCGCGGCGGATGGTCGACACGGGGAGGTTGATGTAGGTGGCGACGATTTTGGCTTACACGTCGCCCGCGCTCGGCCATGTACTGCCGATCAGCGCCTTCCTGGCGGAGCTGGTGCGCCGCGGTCATACGGTCCACCTGCACACCCTGTCGGCTGCCGTGGGCGTGGGACGACGGCTCGAATTCGACACCCAGCCGATAGATTCGCGGATTGAAGCGATTGAGCATGATGACTGGCAGGCCCCCAAGCCCGGTGCGGGGTTGAAGCGCGCCTTCGCCGTGTTCGGGCGGCGTGCGCCGCTCGAAGTCACGGACCTGGCAGACGCGATCGCGCGGGTGAATCCCGACGCGTTGCTTGTCGACGTGTTGTGCTGGGGCGCGTTGTTGGCAGCCGACGCCGGAAGCATACCGTGGGCGTGCTTTTCGCCGTTCACCCCGCTTTTGCGGGCGGAGTCGATACCGCCTTTCGGCCCTGGATTGAAACCGCTGCCCAATATGGTCGGACGGGTCCGCGACACCCTGATCCGAGCCATGACGAACAGCACCGTCAACAGCGCGGTACCGGCCCTGAACACGGTGCGCGAAGACTTGGGTCTGCGGCCGGTCAGATCGATGGAAGAATTCTGGCGCCGCTCCCCGCTGATGTTGGTGGCCAGCGGTAAACCATTCGACTACCCGCACGCCGATTACGGCGATGCAGTACAGATGATTGGCCCGTGTGCGCTCGACTCGTGCCCCGACGTCGCGCCCGACTGGCTGGCCTCGATCGAGCGGCCCATCGTGCTCGTCACGACATCTTCGGAAAAGCAGGGCGACGCACACCTTGTCGACACTGCGATGGCCGCACTCGCGGATGAACCCGTACACGTGGTGGCGACCCTGCCCGCGGGGACACCCGAAGAAGTGTCGGTGACGCCGAATGCGACGGTATGCCGCGTCGTCCCGCACGGCCTAGTGCTTGACCGTGCTGTCTGCGCGGTGACACATGGCGGGATGGGCGCCACGCAGAAGGCGTTGGCGCGTGGAGTTCCCGTGTGTGTCGTGCCCTTTGGCCGCGACCAGTTCGAGGTGGCCCGACGTGTCGAGGTGGCCCGGTGCGGCACCCGTCTGGCCGCGAAGAAGATGTCGGCGAACAGCCTGCGCGCGAAGGTACGCGAGGCGATGGGCATGGCCGACGGAGCCAGAAGGGTGGCCGACGGGTTCGCCGCCACCGGCGGCGTAGCGCACGGTGCGGACCTCTTCGAGAAGCGCGTGCTCAGCCGCGACGGTGCCTGAGCACTGAGCAGATGCTCGCGAGCGGGACATACCGGCGGCATACCCGGGACATCCCAGAACATAGTGGCATTCAGCCTGCGTCACAGCGCGAGAAGGTGTTCACTGTTATGACCGTCATTCGGTCTATCGAGGTGAGTCTCATGGCACGCGTTGACTTGTTTGCAAAGATTCCTTTGATCGGCATGTCCCTGGTGTTCCTGGCGATGTTCATCGTCGCGGTCACCGCCTATCTGCACGCCGGGTGGTACTCCATAATCGGTTACGCAATCGCGGCCGCCGTCGCCGTGTGCGGTTTCGTGATGACGTTCCGTGACGTCAGCGATACGCCGGGTCCTCCGGAGGAATGGGATGCCAGAGGGACCCCCATCGATCCCGCGTCGCCCGGTAACTGACGAGAGCGAAGGGGTTCCAATGACCACCGCACCCAAGCAGTCGGTGTATGACAACTCCGCCTTGACGGCGGAAGACGAGGGCTACCACAAGGGGCTCAAACCCCGCCAGCTGCAGATGATCGCGATCGGCGGCGCGATAGGCACCGGGCTGTTCCTCGGTGCAGGCGGCCGACTGCACAACGCCGGACCCGGCCTGTTCCTGAGCTACGCGTTCTGCGGTGTGTTCGTCTTCCTGATCCTGCGGGCGCTCGGCGAACTCGTGCTGCACCGGCCGTCATCGGGGTCCTTCGTGTCGTATGCGCGCGAGTTCCTCGGCGAGAAGGCGGCGTTCGTCGCCGGCTGGATGTACTGGTTGAACTGGGCGTTCACCTCCATCGTCGATTCGACGGCGATCGCAACGTATGTGCACTACTGGAAAGCGATGGAAGCCGTTCCGCAGTGGCTGATCGCGCTGATCGCGCTGGCGGCCGTGGTGAGTCTGAACCTGATCTCGGTGACTTTGTTCGGGGAGCTCGAGTTCTGGGCCGCATTGATCAAAGTCGTTGCCCTGCTGACATTCCTGGTGGCCGGCACCATCTTCCTGGCCGGGCGCTACCACATTCAAGGGCAGTCAACGGGTTTCAGCGTGATCGCCAACAACGGCGGGATCTTCCCGACCGGTCTGTTTCCGTTGGTGATCGTCATGTCGGGCGTCGTGTTTGCCTATGCCGCAGTCGAACTGGTCGGAACGGCGGCTGGCGAGACCGCTCACCCGCACAAGATCATGCCGCGTGCCATCAACTCGGTGATCGCCCGTATCGCGGTGTTCTACGTCGGCTCGCTGTTCCTGCTGGCGCTGCTTCTCCCGTACAGCACCTACAAGGCCGACGAGAGCCCGTTCGTCACGTTCTTCTCCAAGATCGGCGTCGAGGGTGCGGGCACGGTGATGAACATCGTGGTGCTGACCGCGGCATTCTCCAGCCTCAACGCAGGGCTGTACTCCACCGGGCGGATCCTGCGGTCGATGGCAATGAACGGCAGCGCACCGAAGTTCACGTCGGTGATGTCGAGTCGCGGTGTGCCGTACGGCGGAATCTTCCTCACCGCCGTCGTCGGATTGTTCGGCGTCATCCTCAACCTGCTGGTGCCCGGCGAGGCGTTCGAGATCGTGCTCAACATCGCGGCTCTCGGCATCATCGCGTCCTGGGGCACCATCGTCATCTGCCAGATCCAGCTCTACCGGTGGTCGAAACGCGGCATCCTCGAGCGGCCGTCGTTCCGGTTGTGGGGTTCGCCCTACACCGGCTACGCCACATTGGCATTCCTGTTCGGCGTCGTCGTGCTGATGGCACTCGACCCACCGATCGGCACGTGGACGGTCGCCACGCTGGTGATCATCATTCCCGCACTCGTCATCGGCTGGTATGTGGTCCGTGGGCGGGTGCTGGAGATTGCGCGGGAACGCGAGGGGTTCACCGGTCAGTTCCCTGTCGTCGCGAACCGTCCCGTGCCCCCGGATAAAGACAAGTGAGTCAGGCGGCCCCGCTGCCGCCTACCCCGTTGTGACTGTTGGCCGGGCTGCTGCCCGTTCCGGTGCCACCGAGGCCACCCTGTCCGTCGCCGGCCCCGATGCCGCCGTGCCCGGCATCACCGCCGTTGCCACGGTTGCCGGTGCCCGCCGGCGCTGAGGCGTTGCCACCCGTGCCGCCCGCGCCACCCGCCTGACCGAGGGCGTGGCTGTCGCCGCCGTTGCCGCCGTTGCCGCCGGTCGCCGTGGCAGTGCCACCGACGCGTCCGCCACCGGCGTCGCCGCCATCGCCGCCGCGGCCGGCATGATGCCGCCGTCACCGTGACCGCGCGGCGTCACCGACATCACTGTGGGCCGGAACAGGTGGGCCGTGTCCGAGTCCGCGACCCGAACATGAAAGCCGTTGCGCAACAACGGGTGTGGAATATCCGGGGTGAGGCTGCCCAGCGCTGCCGATGCGGTGAAGAGCTGAGCGTGCAGGGCCACCGGCACATCGTGATTGTTTGGCGCCGCAGCTGTGCCGACGGCGGCCCCCGCCGACGCCAGTGCGACCAGTGCGAGCGGGCGGCCCTGCGGCGCGGATTCTCCAGCCGGTGAGTCGGTCGGCGCGCTCGTGGCGGCCGCGGCGAGAAGGCCGGTCGCGATCGCAGCGGACATCCTGGTCAGCGTCATCATTGACTTCCTTCCCGCGTGAACTCCCTCGGGTCACGGCGACGCGATCAGCGCGGTTCACAGCGGTATCAAAGGTGATCCACATCACATTCGGACGATCGATGACGGATTTCGTCGCGAACAGGCGTTAGAGCTGCGGATTGCGTGTTCTGCCGTCTCCCCAGCGGTTGGCGGTCGGCATCGGGAACAAACGCTGCAGCGCTCCCGTTGACCACGACGACAGTTGAGCGCAACTGACTCAAGTCTGGGTTGACACGAAGGGGTCGACAGGTGAAGGCTTGAGTGCGGTGCACTCAGTCTGAATGAGTGCAGCGCACTCGCGACCCCTAGCAGGACTATTCAGGAGGCAACACCATGGCTCGTGCGGTCGGAATCGACCTCGGGACCACCAACTCCGTCGTCGCCGTACTCGAAGGCGGCGACCCGGTTGTGATCGCCAACTCGGAGGGCTCTCGGACCACACCGTCGGTTGTGGCGTTCGCGCGCAACGGCGAGGTGCTGGTGGGACAGCCCGCCAAGAACCAGGCGGTGACCAACGTCGACCGCACCATCCGGTCGGTCAAGCGTGAAATGGGCACCGACTGGTCGATCGAGATCGACGGCAAGAAGTACACCGCGCAGGAGATCAGCGCCCGCGTCTTGATGAAGCTCAAGCGCGACGCCGAAAGCTACCTGGGCGAGGACATCACCGACGCCGTGATCACCGTGCCCGCATACTTCAACGACGCCCAGCGCCAGGCCACCAAGGAGGCCGGCCAGATCGCCGGGCTCAACGTGCTGCGCATCGTCAACGAGCCGACCGCGGCCGCGCTGGCCTACGGGCTTGACAAGGGCGAGAAGGAACAGACCATCCTGGTCTTCGACCTCGGTGGCGGCACGTTCGACGTCTCGCTGCTGGAGATCGGCGAGGGTGTGGTAGAGGTCCGCGCCACCTCCGGTGACAACCACCTTGGCGGCGACGACTGGGACCAACGCATCGTCGACTGGCTCGTGGAGAAGTTCAAGGGCACCAGCGGCATTGACCTGACCAAGGACAAGATGGCCATGCAGCGGCTACGTGAGGCCGCTGAGAAGGCCAAGATCGAGCTGTCCAGCTCGCAGAGCACCTCGATCAACCTGCCCTACATCACCGTCGACGCGGACAAGAACCCGCTGTTCCTCGACGAACAGTTGACCCGCGCAGAATTCCAGCGCATCACACAGGATCTGCTGGACCGCACCCGCAAGCCGTTCCAGTCGGTGATCGCCGACACCGGCATCTCGGTGTCCGACATCGACCATGTCGTGCTGGTCGGTGGGTCGACCCGCATGCCCGCGGTGACCGATCTGGTCAAGGAGCTGACCGGCGGCAAGGAGCCCAACAAGGGCGTCAACCCTGACGAGGTTGTCGCGGTGGGCGCCGCGCTGCAGGCCGGTGTGCTCAAGGGTGAGGTGAAAGACGTTCTGCTGCTTGACGTCACGCCGCTGTCGCTCGGCATCGAGACCAAGGGCGGCGTGATGACGAAGCTGATCGAGCGCAACACCACGATCCCGACCAAGCGGAGCGAGACCTTCACCACGGCCGACGACAACCAGCCGTCGGTGCAGATCCAGGTCTATCAGGGTGAGCGGGAGATCGCCGCGCACAACAAGCTGCTCGGCAGCTTCGAGCTGACCGGTATCCCGCCGGCGCCGCGCGGTGTGCCGCAGATCGAGGTCACCTTCGACATCGACGCCAACGGCATCGTGCATGTCACCGCCAAGGACAAGGGCACCGGCAAGGAGAACACGATCCGCATCCAGGAGGGCTCCGGCCTTTCCAAAGAGGAGATCGACCGGATGATCAAGGATGCCGAGGCGCACGCCGAGGAGGACCGCAAGCGTCGCGAGGAGGCCGACGTCCGCAACCAGGCCGAGTCGCTGGTCTACCAGACGGAGAAGTTCGTCGCCGACCAGCGCGGAGCCGAGGGTGGATCCAAGGTCCCCGAGGACACGCTGACCAAGGTCGATGCGGCCATCGCCGAAGCGAAGACGGCACTCGAAGGCACCGACATCGGGGCGATCAAGTCCGCGATGGAGAAGCTGGGCGTCGAGTCGCAGGCGCTGGGCCAGGCCATCTACGAGGCCACCCAGGCCGGGCAGGCGGCAGGCGGCGCAGCCGACGGCGGCGCGGCAGGTTCTTCGCAGGACGATGTCGTGGACGCCGAGGTTGTCGACGATGACCGGGAGAACAAGTGAGCCAAAACGATTCGCACGAGCCGGTGACCGTCACCGACAAACGGCGTATCGATCCCGAGACTGGCGAAGTTCGTGAACCCACGACCGGGCCGGCCCCCACTGGGCCGGCACCGGAGGGATCGGCGTCGGAGGAAGTCACCGAGCTGAAGTCCACACTGCAGCGTGTGAAGGCGGAGTACGACAACTACCGCAAGCGCTCTCTGCGCGACCAGCAGCTGGCCGCCGAGCGGACCAAGGCCGCGGTTGTCACCCAACTGCTTCCGGTGCTCGACGACCTCGACCGCGCCCGCAGTCACGGTGACCTGGAGGCAGGCCCACTGAAGTCGGTCGCCGACAAGTTGGCGACCGCGCTTGAGGGGCTTGGCCTTTCGGGCTTCGGCGATGAAGGGGACCCGTTCGACCCTGCGCTGCACGAAGCCGTGCAGCACGAGGGGGAGGGCACGCATCCCATCGTCGGAACCGTGATGCGACGCGGCTACAAGGTCGGCGAACAAGTGGTGCGCCACGCCCTCGTCGGCGTGGTCGACACCGTGCCGGAAGCCCAGGACGCTGCGGACACGCCCGATAACGGCGACGAGTCGGCCGGTGAAGCCGCACAATCAGACAACACCTAGAAAAGGTAAGGAGGTGACGCGCTATGGCTCAACGCGAATGGGTCGAGAAAGACTTCTACAAGGAGCTCGGCGTCTCCTCTGACGCCAACGCCGACGAGATCAAGCGGGCCTACCGAAAGTTGGCCCGCGATCTACACCCCGACACCAACTCCGACCCGAGCGCCGCCGAGAGATTCAAGGCGGTGTCCGAGGCGCACAGCGTGCTGTCGGACCCGGCTAAGCGCAAGGAATACGACGAAACTCGACGGCTGTTCGCAGGTGGCGGATTCGGCCGGGGCCGCTTCAGTGGTGGCGGCAACTTCGGCGGGTTCGGTGGCGATGGCGTCGAGTTCAACCTGAACGACTTGTTCGATGCCGCTGGGCAGACCGGCGGCGCAAATATCGGCGACCTGTTCGGTGGACTGTTCGGCCGTGGCGCGCAGCCACGGCCGAGCAGGCCGCGCCGGGGCAACGACCTCGAGACCGAGACCGAGCTGTCGTTCATGGAGGCCACCAAGGGCGTGGCGATGCCGCTTCGGCTCACCAGTCCGGCGCCGTGCACGAATTGCCATGGCAGCGGGGCGCGTCCGGGCACCAGTCCGAAGGTGTGCCCGAACTGCAACGGGTCCGGGGTCGTGAGCCGCAACCAGGGTGCGTTCGGGTTCTCCGAACCGTGTACCGAATGCCGCGGCAGTGGGTCGATCATCGAGCATCCGTGTGACGAATGTAAGGGCACCGGTGTGACCACCAGGACCCGGACCATCAACGTGCGGATCCCGCCGGGCGTCGAGGACGGGCAGCGGATCCGGTTGGCCGGACAGGGCGAGGCGGGTCTGCGCGGTGCGCCGTCAGGCGATCTGTACGTGACCGTACACGTCAGACCGGACAAGGTGTTCGGCCGCGACGGCGATGACCTCACCGTCACCGTACCGGTCGCTTTCCACGAATTGGCATTGGGGACAACGCTTTCCGTGCCGACGCTGGAAGGCAAGGTGGGTGTGCGGGTGCCCAAGGGCACGTCAGACGGCCGCATCCTTCGGGTACGCGGACGCGGAGTCCCGAAGCGCTCCGGCGGCCACGGTGACCTCCTGGTGACCGTCAAGGTCGCGGTGCCCCCGAACCTGGAGGGGGAAGCGGCCGAAGCGCTGGAGACCTACGCGAAAGCGGAGCGGGCCAGTGGTTTTGACCCGCGAGCCGGATGGGCGGGTGCGTGATGGCCAACAAGGAGGACGCACGCACCTTCCTCATCTCGGTGGCCGCCGAGCTGGCAGGCATGCACGCCCAGACGCTGCGCACCTACGACCGGCTCGGTCTGGTCAGTCCGCAGCGCAGCTCTGGCGGCGGTCGCCGCTATTCGCAGCGTGATGTCGATCTACTGCGTGAGGTTCAGCGGCTGTCGCAGGACGAGGGCGTCAACCTGGCAGGCATCAAACGCATCATCGAGCTCACCAATCAGGTGGAGGCACTTCAAGCCCGCGTACGTGAAATGGCACACGAGTTGGAAGAATTGCGCGGGCGGCAACGACGTGAGGTCGCCGTCGTGCCAAAGAGCACGGCCGTGGTCGTCTGGCAGCCGCGCAACAAGCGCTAGGTCACGGTGATCGAGAACCGGGCGGTCTCGGGCTTACCGGGGACCGCATAACGGTACGTACCGCGGCGCAGTGAATCCGTGGGTGCGGCCATCGGCTCGATCGCCACGATGTCGTCGTTCTTCGGCGCGAACAGCTGAGCTGCCGGGTAGCCCGTCTCGAATTTCACCTCGACGCGGCGGTCGCCGCCGGACAGTATGAACACCGCACCCTCGGGCACGTTGTCGAAGCCGTCGTCATATGTCACGGATTTCAGCGGCTCGGTGGCGCCGTTCCAGTCGTCGTGCCCTCCGGTGGGGATGCCCCAGTTGTCCACCGGCAGATGGCGCATCGACGGCGTGGTCAGCCGCCACTCTTCACGCGGCACGCCGGGAATCGTGAAATACGGGTGATACCCGAAGCACAACGGCACCGACGCCGACGTGGTCGGCATCACGGTGGTCTCGATGGTGAGCGTGCGATCGTCAAGCGTCACATGCTGCGTGAGCAGGTGGGGGAAGGGAAAAGACGCGAGCAACCTCGGCTTGCCGCCGAAGTCCAGGACTGCCGTCAGCGTGTTGTCCGTGCGGGCGGTGACCAGCCAGCCGGGGTAGGCCGCGAGCACGCCGTGGATCGGCACGCCGTGCTCGTCGGTGCGTACCCCTCCAGTCCCCGGCGTCAGGGTGACCACGGCGCCGTTAATCTCATATCTGTTGGCGCTCAACCGGTTTGCCCATGGGTACAGGATCGGTATCCCCATCGTCTTGCCCGCGGTCACGTAGGCGTCGAGGCCGCGACGCTGGCCGAGGAATTCATCGCCGCCGTCGGCGAGCGAGGTGCCCACCATGCCTGCGACGGGGACGAAGGTGGCGGTCACTGAAGAAGACGGGTCCTTCAGCGTGACGGTCTCGAACTCCGACATGTCTGACGATCCTGCCACGCTCAGCCGGCAAGCGGATCGTGTTGTATCCGCTCCGCGGGTGCCCCCTTGGCGATCAGCGCCGCCTTGGTGGCCTCGACCATGTTCGGCCCGCCGCAGATCAGGATTTGACGATCACCCCAACCGCCGTAGCGCGTCACGACGTCGGGAAGCAGGCCGGTCTGCCGCACGTGCAGCCCGCGCGGCGGTTCGACGTCGGGATAGTCGGCGGCCCACGGCGGATCGGTGCTGAACTCCGACACCGGCGTCACCGACAGCCACGGGTTGGTCGACGCGATCTGCCACAGCGTGCGAAGGTCGTAGAGCTCACTGGGGTAGCGGGCGCCGAAGAACAAGTGCACGCGCGGGTTCTCGCCGTACCGGGTGAGGTCCATGATCAGCGTGCGCAGCGGCGCGAGACCCGTACTGCCCGCGACCATCAGCACATCGCCGGCGCTGCGGTCGACGTGCATGCCGCCGTGCGGATTCGACAGCCGCCAGCGGTCACCGGGTTTCGTCTCGCCGATGATCGCGGGGCTGACCATGCCGCCGATGACCGAGCGGATGTGGAACTCGATGGCTCCGCCGCGGTCGGCGGGTATCGCGGGACTCAGAAACCGCCACCGACGCGGCCACTGCGGCACCTGCACCGTCACGTACTGGCCCGGGTGGTAGTACAGCGGCTGATCCAACTGCAACCGGACCACCGAGACGTCGCGGGTGACTCTCAGGTGCTCGATCACCGTGCCGTCGCGAAACGGCGGCCCCTTCTCGGCGTCGGCGGCACCGCGCATCACCCCGACGATCAACGCGACGGCGTCGTGGGTGGCCGCGGCCAGCCGGTCGTCCCAGCTCTCGATGAGATGACTCCGCAGCGTCGTCAGCAGTGCATCGTGCATGGTGTCGTAATGTCGTTGCAACACACCGTATTTGCGATGATCGCGGCCCAGCTGGGCCAGAAACGCGATCGGTTCCTCGGCGCGCCGGGCGATCATCTCGGAGAACAACCAGGTGATCACTTCGGCGAACGCGGTCCGCTGCGCCGCCATGTCCGGTGGGAACAGATCTCGCGCGGAAGTGTCGATGGCGAACCACCGGGTGTAGAACCGCCGGATCAGCGCGTCCGACCCCAACGCGGGATCGACCGCGTCGCGCAGCGTGCGCAGTGCATCACGGTCGTCCAGGCCCACGTCGCCCGAGTTTAGGCGGGCACTGCTCGGCGCCGGCGAACCGCGGCGAACACGATGAGCGCGACACCGGCAACGGTCCAGCAGATCAACACCGCGATCGCGGTCGTCGCGCCTGCACCGTCGAAGAAGGCCGTCGACCGCAGCAACGTTGCGGTGGCACCCTGCGGCATCCACTGGCCAAGGGCACCCCACCCGGCAGGTAGCAGTTCGGGCGCGCTGGCCAATCCGGACAGCGGATTGCCCAGCAGCATGGCCAGAGTCCGCCGATCGCCAGACCCACCCGGCCGAAAAGCGAGCCCAACCCCAGCATCGCCAAACCGGCGGCCAGCAGGCCCAACGTCAGTCCGGCCGCCACCGGCCAGATGTTGCCCTCAATGGAGCCAAGCAGGTACCGCAGCAACGCCGCGATGCCGACGCCCGCGCCCGCGGCGAACACCACAGCGGTGACCAGGCGGGTCCAGATCTCGCGCCGTATCACCAGCACCAGTGCGATGGCAGGCAGCAGTCCGGCCAACGTGATCGGCAGCGCCGAGGCGGCAAAGCCCGCGCCGCGAGGATCTCGAGCGGTCGGCGGGGCGAGGTCTTCGATGCGCAACGGCATGTGCGATTGCTGTGCGATGCCGGTGCCGATCTGGGTGAGCATCTGCGCGACCATGGGACTGCCACCGGTGGCGATCAGCAGACTGCGGTCGCCAGGCCCAAATGACATGCCGCCGTAGACATCTCGGTTGCGGATCGCATTGCGCAGCGCCGCCTCGCCGGGATAGTACGTGATGACGAACGCACCAGGTGCGTGCTGCTCGAGCATGTCGGCGACTTGCCCGCTGGCGGCAGTGGGCCCCGCAGCCCCGATGGGGATGCCGTGCGGTTTGGACCGCGCGGCGGGCAGCGCGAACGCGATCGCGAGGACCGCCAATGCGAGAAAGAGCGCGATGACGACCCCGGCGGCGCGGATGGCCGCGGGTGGTTCATGGACGGGTGACGCGTGTAGGGCGTGCCGTACGGGCGTGCCCAGCGAAGTCCCGGTCATGGCGAGTCCTTTTCATCCGACGTTGAATTAACCGTTGGGGCCAGCGTAACGCCGCAGCATCAACATTTCAACAGGCATTGAAATGTTAGTGTCGAAACGTGCCGCCAGCTGCCAAGACGACGAAGCGCCGGGGCCGCCGCCAGGGTGGGCCGGTGTCGCGCGATGCGGTACTGGCGGCGGCCAAGCAGCGGTTCGCGGCCGAGGGGTATGAGAAGACAACGCTGCGCGCGATCGCGTCAGACGCGCATGTCGACCCCTCGATGGTGCTCTATCTGTTCGGTTCGAAAGAGGAGTTGTTCCGCGAATCGCTGCGGCTGATCCTTGATCCCGACGTCTTGGTGGCCGCGCTCACCGGCGGACCGGGTGACGACCCGGACATCGGCACCAGGATGGTGCGCACGTACCTGCGCATCTGGGAGGCGCCCGACACCGCAGCGAGTATGCGGGCGATGCTTCAGTCGGCGACGTCGAACACCGACGCGCACGACGCGTTCCGCGGCTTCATGCAGAACTACGTGCTGACCGCGGTGTCGGATGTGTTGGGCGGCGGCGAACAAGCGCGGTTGCGGGCGACGCTGGCCGCGAGCCAACTCGTCGGAACGGCCGTGCTGCGGTACATCATCGAGGTGCCGCCGCTGGCGACGTTGCCCCCCGATGACGTGGTTGCGTTGATCGCGCCGACCGTGACCAGATACCTGACGGCTGACACGGCGGAGCTACGCCTGCCCGAGCTATAAACCGTGAATCCCCTTGTACAGCACCAGAACACCAACCACCACCAGGATCGCGGCGACCAGGGTGGCGTGCTGTTGTTCCATCCACTCGTTGACGCTTCGCAGGGTTTCGTCCATGCGGTCGCCCGTCACCGCGTAGGCGAGGATCGGCAGCGCGACCGTGGACGCCGCGATCGCGACGAACCACACCACGCCGATCCACACCCTGGTGCTGCCCAACCCTTCCGTGCCGATCGCCAAACCCGCCGCCGCGCACATGAACAACACCTTCGGATTCGCCGCGGTCAGCACCGCGGCGGTGAGCCCGGCCCTGGCTGGTGTCATCTGTCCCAGCCGCTGTAGCCAGGCCGGCGTGTGGGCTTCGCGGTTGCGGGTGAGCCAGCGGTAGACACCGAACACGATCAGCGCGGCACCCACCACGATGCGCACCCACGACGCCCACGCGGGCGGCTTGCCGAGGTCGACCACCAGATTGGAGATCTCCAGGAAGACGACTGTCAGTGCGGTGAGGCCGATCAACCAGCCGGTCAGAAACGCCAGGCCGGTCCGCCGTGGCTGCGGAGTGCTGAGCGCGAGCACCGCCGGAATGACGGACAGCGGTGACAGCGCGATGACCAAGGCCAGCGGGACGAGTTCAGTGAGCACGTGTCGACCTATCCAGACCTATGTGGAGCGCCCGGCGTCGTAACGGCAGGCTTTCCACTCTGTGCCGTCATGCAGGAGCTCGACGTCGAGCGTCTTGGCGTGGGGCTGGTTGGCGGCCTGGAATCGGACGTTGGCCACGGCATTCTGGCCGTTCACCTCGACCGAATTGACGACGATTTGGGTCGGCCCGTCGGATTTGCGGCTCGCGTACCAACCGGGTTGGAAATCGGCGGGTTTCAGCATGTTTGGGCAGAGGTGGGCGGCGAAACCGGCGAAATCGGAGCGGTTGTAGGAGTTGTTCATCCCGTTCAGGATCGCCCGAACCTGGTCCTCGTCGGTGGCCGCCGCGGCCGGGCCTGCGGCCGCCACGCCCACCACCGTGAGGATCGTCACGCCGGCGACCAGTGCATGCATTGCTCAAGAGTGGCCGACGGGCCTGGCGAACCCCTGCACGACGCGCCGAGTGGGAAAAAGCTGGACTTGAGCGGAACAGACTCAACCTTGACGACGTTGAACATCGCGACAAGCATTTCTTTCTAGACGATCGGAGGTGTCGTGGACTCGTTCAACCCGACGACCAAGACTCAGGCGGCGCTGACCGCGTCGTTGCAGGCGGCAACCGCTGCAGGCAACCCGCAGATCACGCCCGCCCACCTGTTGATGGCACTGCTCACCCAGAACGATGGCATTGCCGCCCCGCTGTTGGAGGCCGTCGGCGTCGAACCTGCGACGATCCGTGCGGAGACGCAACGACTCCTCGACCGGCTGCCAAGCGCCAGCGGCGCGGCGTCGCAGCCGCAGTTGAGCCCGCCGTCGCTGGCCGCCATCACGGCCGCGCAGAATCTCGCCACCGAGATGGACGACGAGTACGTCTCGACCGAACACTTGATGGTCGGCCTGGCCACTGGCGACAGCGACGTGGCCAAGCTCCTGACAGGGCACGGCGCCTCGCCGCAGGCGTTGCGTGAGGCCTTCGTCAAGGTGCGTGGCAGCGCGCGGGTCACCAGCCCCGACCCCGAGGGCAGCTATCAGGCGCTGGAGAAGTACTCCACCGATCTGACGGCACGTGCCCGCGACGGCAAGCTTGACCCAGTCATCGGTCGCGACAACGAGATTCGCCGCGTCGTGCAGGTGCTGTCCCGGCGCACCAAGAACAACCCGGTGCTGATCGGTGAGCCCGGCGTCGGCAAGACCGCGATCGTCGAGGGCCTGGCCCAGCGCATCGTTGCAGGCGACGTTCCGGAGAGCCTGCGGGACAAGTCCGTCGTCTCACTCGACCTCGGGTCGATGGTGGCGGGCGCCAAGTACCGCGGCGAGTTCGAGGAACGGCTCAAGGCCGTGCTCGACGACATCAAGAACTCCGCCGGACAGATCATCACCTTCATCGACGAGCTGCACACCATCGTGGGTGCGGGCGCGACGGGCGAGGGCGCGATGGACGCGGGCAACATGATCAAGCCGATGCTCGCCCGAGGTGAGCTGCGCCTGGTCGGTGCCACCACGCTCGACGAGTACCGCAAGTACATCGAGAAGGACGCGGCGCTGGAGCGGCGCTTCCAGCAGGTGTTCGTGGGTGAGCCGTCGGTGGAGGACACCGTCGGCATCCTGCGCGGCCTCAAGGACCGCTACGAGGTGCACCACGGCGTGCGTATCACCGACTCGGCGCTGGTCGCGGCGGCCACGCTGTCCGACCGTTACATCACCGCCCGGTTCCTGCCGGACAAGGCCATCGACCTGGTCGACGAGGCCGCCAGCCGGCTGCGGATGGAGATCGACTCCCGGCCCGTCGAGATCGACGAGGTCGAGCGGCTGGTGCGCCGCCTCGAGATCGAAGAGATGGCGCTGGAGAAGGAGGAGGACGACGCCTCCAAGGAACGGCTGGAGAAGCTGCGCTCCGAACTGGCCGACCAGAAGGAGAAGCTGGCCGAGCTGACCACCCGCTGGCAGAACGAGAAGAACGTCATCGATGTGGTGCGCGAGCTCAAGGAGCAGTTGGAGACCCTGCGCGGCGAGGCCGACAGGGCCGAGCGCGACGGTGATCTGGCCAAGGCCTCAGAGCTGCGCTACGGCCGCATCCCGGAGGTCGAGAAGAAGCTCGACGCCGCGATCCCGCAGGCGGAGGCCCGCGAGGACGTCATGCTCAAGGAGGAGGTCGGGCCCGACGACATCGCCGATGTGGTGTCGGCGTGGACCGGCATCCCTGCCGGTCGCATGCTCGAGGGTGAGACCGCGAAGCTGCTGCGGATGGAAGACGAGCTCGGCAAGCGCGTCGTCGGGCAGCGCAAGGCCGTGCAGGCCGTGTCCGACGCGGTGCGCCGCAGCCGGGCGGGCGTCGCCGACCCGAACCGGCCGACCGGCTCGTTCATGTTCCTCGGCCCGACCGGTGTCGGCAAGACGGAACTCGCAAAAGCGTTGGCGGAGTTCCTCTTCGACGACGAGCGCGCGATGGTCCGGATCGACATGAGCGAGTACGGCGAGAAGCACTCCGTCGCGCGTCTCGTCGGTGCGCCTCCCGGCTACATCGGCTACGACCAGGGCGGTCAGCTGACCGAGGCGGTGCGACGGCGGCCGTACACGGTGATCCTGTTCGACGAGATCGAAAAGGCCCACCCTGACGTGTTCGACGTGCTGCTGCAGGTGCTCGACGAGGGCAGGCTGACCGACGGGCAGGGCCGCACCGTCGACTTCCGCAACACGATCCTGATCCTGACGTCCAACCTGGGCGCGGGCGGGACGGAGGAGCAGGTGATGGCCGCGGTGCGCTCTGCGTTCAAGCCCGAGTTCATCAACCGGCTCGACGACGTGATCATCTTCGACGGGCTCGAGCCCGGTGAACTGGTCGCCATCGTCGACATCCAGCTCCAGCAGCTCGCCAAGCGGCTGGCGCAGCGCAGGCTCACCCTGGAGGTGTCGCTGCCCGCCAAGCAGTGGCTGGCCCAGCGCGGATTCGACCCGCTCTACGGCGCGCGTCCGCTGCGCCGGCTGATTCAGCAGGCCATCGGCGACCAGCTGGCCAAGATGCTGCTGGCAGGCGAGGTGCACGACGGCGACGTCGTGCCGGTCAACCTCAGCCCCGACGGCGACTCGCTGGTCCTGGGCTGAGCCTTCGCCGAAACTGCATTCCAGCAGGGAAAGTTCGAGAGAACTCCTGCTGGAATACAGTTTCGCGGGTGACGTCTGTCGAGTCCGTACCCGGTGAGCCGAATCTGCTCCTCGGCGCCTACGACCTGGCCACGCTGGGTTACGGCGTCGAGGAGTTCTTCGTTTCGGGGACGGCGCGTTCCCACGACGGCGAGACGGCGGACTACACCACCCGCATCGTCGTTGCGAGGCCGACGGGTCCCGCCGCGTTCACCGGCACCGTGATCGTCGAATGGCTCAACGTCAGCGGCGGCATCGACGCGCCGGCGGTCTGGTTCATGGCGCACCGCGAGATCGCGCGCGCCGGCCTCGGCTTTGTCGCGGTGTCGGCGCAGCGGGTCGGCGTCGAGGGTGGAGACAGCCTGGTCGGTGTCGACATGTCGTTGAAAACGCAGAACCCCCAACGCTATTTGCGCCTGCACCACCCCGGTGACGCGTTCGCCTACGACATCTTCTCCCAAGCCGGCCGCCTCATCCGCGACCGTGCCATCGACGGACTGGAACCCGAAGCCATTCTGGCGGTTGGCGAGTCGCAATCCGCCGCGTTTCTGACCACCTATGTCAACGTGGTGGATCCGGTCGCCGCCGTCTACGACGGCTTCCTGGTGCATTCCCGGTTCGGCCCTGCCGCGCCGCTGGACGACAAGAGCGCCTTGGAAGAAACCGCGTCGCAGCCCGTTCCGTTCCGTCCCGATCTGCGCGTCCCGCTCATCACGGTCATCACCGAAACCGACCTGATCGGCGGCTGGCGGGCCGGCTATTACCTGGCAAGGCAGCTGGATAACGAGCGATTCCGCGCCTGGGAGATCCCCGGTACCGCACATGCTGACAATTACACGGTCCGGGTCGGCTTCATCGACAACGCCTCGGCGTCGCTGGAGCAGCTGCAAGCGGCGTACGCGCCGACCGACGAATTGATGGGCACGCAGCTGTCCTACTTCGTCAACTTCGCCCCGCAGCACCACTACGTGCTGCAGGCCGCCATCGCCGCCTTGAACGCCTGGGTGCGCGACGGCGAGCCGGCACCGGCGGCCGGACCGATCGCCCTCACCGACGGCGAGACACCCGCATTGCTGCTCGACGCCAACGGGCTCGCCAAGGGGGGCGTGCGAACTCCGTGGGTCGATGTGCCGACGGCGCGGACATCGGGCCTGGCGCCGGACGAGAGCCCGATGTCATTTCTGTTCGGCTCCGGCGAACCGTTCGACGCCCAGACCCTGGACGCTTTGTATCCCGGCGGTGCGGCCGACTACCTCGACCGGTTCACCGCCGCGCTCGACCGCGCGATCGCCGCCAGGTTCATTTTGGCGGCCGACCGTGACGAGATTCTGGCCCTCGCCGGGGCGATCTTCGCGACTCAGGCGGCCGACAATTGACGCCGACGTCGCCGGATCGAGGGTGAGATGTGACCGTGATCTCCTTGAGTTCGGGATAAAGGGCCACCGCCAAGTAGGCTAGGCGGCGATGGTCCCGCTTTGGTTCACGCTGTCCGCGCTCTGTTTCGTGGGTGCGGCGGTGCTGCTGTACGTCGACATCGACCGTCGACGTGGCCTGGGCCGCCGGCGGAAGTCCTGGGCGAAGTCGCACGGCTTCGACTACGAGCACGAATCGGCCGACCTGATAAAGCGCTGGAAGCGTGGGGTGATGTCGACCGTCGGTGACATCACCGCCAAGAATGTCGTGCTCGGCCAGATCCGCGGCGAGGCCGTGTTCATCTTTGACCTCGAAGACGTCGCGACGGTCATCGCGCTGCACCGCAAGGTCGGCACGAACGTCGTCGTCGATTTGCGGCTCAAGGGCATCAAGGAGCCGCGAGAGAACGACATCTGGCTGCTCGGCGCGATCGGCCCGCGGATGGTGTACTCCACCAACCTCGACGCCGCCAGGCGCGCCTGCGACCGGCGGATGGTGACGTTCGCCCACACCGCACCCGACTGCGCCGAGATCATGTGGAACGAGCAGAACTGGACGCTGGTGTCGATGCCGGTGACCAGCACCCGCGCCCAGTGGGACGAGGGCCTGCGCACCGTCCGGCAGTTCAACGACCTGCTGCGGGTGCTGCCGCCCGTCCCGCAGGCCATCACCGGCCAGCCCGTCGCGCGGCGCAGCGGCTCGCCGAGCCGCCCGCTGGCCCCCTCGCCCGCCCGCTCGGAACCGCCGCAGGCCCGCGCCGACCAGCCGCCCGCGCGCCCTGAAGCCGGCCGCTACGCCGCCCGGCCGGAGCCCGGCCGCGCCGAAGGGGTGCGCCGTCCGCCGCCACCGTCGCGCAACGGCAGGCAGTCGCCGCACTATCAGCGGTAAGTACTCTCATACGCATGGCTCGCCCCGTCGCACTGATCACTGGACCGACGTCCGGGCTCGGCGCGGGATTCGCCCGCCGCTACGCCATCGACGGCTACGACCTCGCCCTGGTCGCCCGTGACGCCGACCGGTTGGAGTGCCTGGCCGCCGAACTGCACGACGAGGCGGGCGCAGGCGTCGAAGTGCTCGTCGCCGACCTCGGCCAGGAGGCCGACCGCGCGAAGGTAGCCGATCGGCTGGCCGCAGGCGTGCGGGTGCTGGTCAACAACGCCGGCATCGGCACGTCCGGCGAATTCTGGACCGCCGACTACGCGCCGCTCCAACACCAACTCGACGTCAACGTGACCGCCGTGATGCAGTTGACGCACGCCGCCCTTCCGGCGATGCTGGCCGCCGACGCGGGCACCGTGATCAACGTCGCCAGTGTCGCGGGCCTCCTGCCGGGCCGTGGGTCGACGTACTCGGCGTCCAAGGCGTGGGTGATTGCGTTCACAGAGGGGCTCGCCAACGGCCTCACCGACACCGGGGTCGGGATACACGCGCTGTGTCCCGGCTTCGTGCACACCGAGTTCCACGCGCGCGCGGGCATCGAGATGAGCGGAACGCCATCGTTTCTGTGGCTCGAAGTCGACGACGTCGTGCGCGACTGCATGGTCGACGTCGGCAAGAACAAGGTGGTGATCGTGCCGGGCCTGCAGTACAAGGCGCTCACCACCGGAGGCCGCGTGGTGCCGCGAAACGTGTTGCGCGCCATGACGAAAGTTGTAGGTCGCGGCCGGAACAGAACCTGAGCCTGACCTAGATGTCGGTGCGGGTACTCATCGCCGTCATGGCGGCGGTCGTCATGGTCGTATCCGCATGCTCGGGCGATGACGCGCGTCCCCACCCGTACTCCACGCAAGCCGCGACCATCGGCCAGGCGCAGTCGATTCTCGGCTGGAACATCACGGTGACCAATCTGCGGTTCGACGCCGACTACGTGCTGATCGATGTGGACGGGTCGGTGGCGCAAAAAGACGGGCCGCACGCCAAGCCGGAGGACATCCGCTTCGGACTGTACGGTGCGCTGACGCACCCGATCGAAGCCAACGCCGTCGGCGGCTGCAAGGACGTGACGAACCTTGCGCTGCAACCACTCTCGTCGCCCAGCCCGGACCGCATCGCGGGCACGGTGTGCCTCGGGCCGCAGCGCGATCAGTCGCAGGTGCGCGGTGTCTATGTGTACTCACCGCGCGAACGACTTTCCGGCACGGTGGCGGCCTACCCCGCGGCGTTCCCCGTCGGAGTGCTTCCGACGAACGAGAATGACACCGGGTTGGTGCTCAAGACCACGAGCGTGGACGCATTTCGTGCCGACGGGGCACAACTGGACCCAACGGCGATCGGTGATCCCACCGCGTTCTCTGGGAACGGATACATGTTGCTCGGCCTCGAAATCGATGGATTGGCAAGGCGATACCGCGACGACTCCGCCAAGCGCGGCGGCCCCTTGATGGTGTTTGTCGCACCGACGCTGCCTGCGCCCGGGCTGAGCCACGCCTGCGACATCTATGGTGCCTCGGTGCTGATCCTGCCCGACTCGTCGCGCGACGCCGTCCAGGTCCGCGTGTCGTTGTGCACCCAGGGCGAAATCAACAGAGCGCTGCTTTACGCGACGGTGTCCGTCGCGGGAACCCACGCCGCGCTGTGGACATCGAAATGACCGAAGCCGGACCCACCGAATGGGGTGAGACACCCGGTGTCGGCCCGTGGCAGGGACCGCATCGCGACGACCCGCGATACGACCCCGAACTGCTGCGTGACGGTGACTCCCGCAACGTCGTTGACGCATACCGCTACTGGACGCGGGAAGCGATCATCGCCGACATCGACCGGCGCAGGCACCCCCTGCACATCGCAATCGAGAACTTTGGCAGCGACGCCAACATCGGCGCGGTGGTCAGGACGGCGAACGCGTTCGCCGTCGACACCGTGCACATCGTCGGCAGGCGCCGGTGGAACCGTCGCGGCGCCATGGTCACCGACCGTTATCAGCGGCTGCGCCATCATGCCACCACCGCCGAACTGCTGGCCTTCGCCGCCGACGCGGGGCTGACCGTCGTCGCCGTCGACAACGTCCCGGGGGCGGTCCGCATCGAGCACACCGCGCTGCCGCGGGATTGTCTTTTGATCTTCGGACAGGAAGGTCCCGGCATCACCGACGACGCGAAGGCCGGTGCCGTCTTGACCGTCTCGATCGCGCAATTCGGCTCGACCCGCAGCATCAATGCGGGGGTTGCTGCGGGCATCGCGATGCATACCTGGATCACTCAACATGCGGACACTTCCAACGCCTGGTAGGGCAGGATCGATCTCATGGATCAGGTATGGGCCAATCGCGCGGCGAGCGCGGAGGCGGCGATTGCCAAGCGACACCTGAAAAAACTGTGGGGACTGCCGGGCACCCAACTCGGTGTCGTCGCGTGGCCAGCGGTGCGCGAATACCGGACGTTCGACACCTGGCATTACTGGTGGCAGGCGCACCTGCTGGACAACCTCGTCGACGCACAGGTGCGCGATCCGCAACCGGAACGCAAGGCGAAGATCGAAAGCCAGATCCGGGCGCATCGGCTGCGCAACACCGGATGGACCAACGACTACTACGACGACATGGCGTGGCTGGCGCTCGCACTCGAGCGGGCAGGCCGGCTGGCCGGCGTCGAGAAGCCCGGTGCGCTGAAGAAGCTTTCCGAGCAGTTCCTCAACGCGTGGGTGCCTGAGGACGGCGGCGGTATCCCGTGGCGCAAACAAGACCAGTTCTTCAACGCCCCTGCCAACGGCCCCGCGGGGATCTTCCTGTCCCGATACGACGACCGGCTGCGGCGCGCACAGCAGATGTCGGACTGGATCGACGAAACGCTGATCGACCCCGAGACCCATCTGGTGTTCGACGGCATCAAGGCCGGGTCGCTGGTGCGCGCGCAGTACACCTACTGCCAGGGTGTGGTGATCGGGCTGGACACCGAACTCGCCGCGAGGACGAAAGACCCTCAGCACGCCCAGCGGGTGCACAGGCTCGTCAAGGCGGTGCGCGACCACATGGCGCCCGACGGCATCATCAAGGGCACGGGCGGCGGTGACGGCGGTTTGTTCGGCGGCATCCTGGCCCGCTACCTTGCGCTGGTGGTCACCACCCTGCCGCAGAACGGGCCCGCCGACGCAGAAGCCCGCGACATCGCCCGCTCGCTGGTGCTCAAGTCGGCCGAATCGGCCTGGGAGAACCGGCAGACCGTGGACAGCCTGCCGCTGTTCGCGGCCTTCTGGGACCGTACCGCCGAAATACCCAGTGCGGCAGGGCAGGAGGCGCAGTTCGTCGAGGGCGCGGTCAACGCATCCGAGGTGCCTGAGCGCGATCTGTCGGTGCAGCTGTCGGGCTGGATGTTGATGGAGGCGGCGCACGCCGCTACCACCGCGAGCGGCGATGAGGACACCACAGCCGAGTGACCGCCGAACCGTTGCCACGGATCGTTCGCCTGCTGCCTGGACGATTCGGCCGCGATCCCAAAGCGCCGGGCACCAAGGAGAACACCGCTGCGGCGCTGCTGCTCGCGTTCACCCTCGCGGCCATCCTGTGGGCCAATTCGCCATGGGCCGAGACCTATTGGACGCTGCTGGACACCCACGTGGGCTTCACGTTCGGCGCGCACACCTTCGAGATGACCGTCAAGCATCTGATCAACGACGGCCTGATGACGTTTTTCTTCTTCATCGTCGGCCTCGAGGTCACCAGTGAGTTCTCGATCGGTGAACTCACCGATCGAGCCCGCGCCGCGGTACCCGTCGTCGCTGCGATCGCGGGGCTCACCGTGCCCGCCGTCATCTTCCTGCTGTTCAACCCGTCGGGGGAGAACACGCACGCGTGGGGGGTGGTGATCTCCACCGATACCGCGTTCCTGATCGGCGCGCTGGCCATCATCAAACCCAAATACCCATCCCGACTGCGGATTTTCCTGCTCACCCTCGCCGTCGTCGACGATATCGGCGCGCTCTGCGTGATCGCGCTGTTCTACTCCGACCACATCGCGGTGGTTCCGCTCGTGGTGTCGGTGGTGCTGCTCGCCGCGCTGGCCCTGGTCCGGTTCCTCCCGGCTGGGCGCGGCCCCGCATATGCGGTACTCGGGTTCGCGCTGTGGGTCGCGCTGTCCGCGGCAGGCATCCATCCCACCCTCGCCGGCGTCGCGGTCGCGGTGCTGATCCCCGTCTTCACCCCCGACCGTCAGCAGGTGGAGTCGACGGTCGAGATGATCCGCGCCTTCCGTCAATCGCCGAACTCGCAGTACGCCAGGGCCGCCACTCGCGGTCTGCGAGAGTCGATCTCGATCAACGAACGACTGCAGACGGACGTCGGACCGTATGTGTCGTTCGTGGTGCTGCCGGTGTTCGCGCTCGCCAACGCCGGGGTCCGGTTGAACATGGACAGCGTGGCGGCCGCCATGGTGTCACCCCTGACCTGGGGCATCGTCGCGGGTCTGGTGGTCGGCAAGTTCATCGGCATCACGGGTGCGACGTGGTTCATGCAGCGCACCGGACTCGGCCAGCTGGCCCCGGGCGGCACGCTGCGCCGCGTAGCGGGCGGCGCCGCACTGTCCGGCATCGGTTTCACCATCTCGCTGTTCATCGTCGACATCGCGATCTCCGAGCCGGCGCGCCAAGATCAGGCACGTGTCGGCGTGTTGCTGGCCTCTGTGATCGCGTTCGCGCTCGGGTGGGCGATCTTCGGCATCACCGACAAGGTCAGCCCACCGGAACCCGTGGGGCTCAATCTGATTCGGCCTGTCGACCCGGACCGCGACCACATCCGCGGTAACCCGCAGGCCGAGCTGACGCTGGTCGAGTACGGCGACTACGAGTGCCCGTTCTGCAGTCGGGCCACCGGGGCCATCGACGAAGTGGCCGAGCACTTCGACGGGCGGCTGCGGTATGTCTGGCGTCATCTCCCGCTGGAGCGGGTGCACCCGCGCGCGTTCGACGCCGCGCGCGCCGCGGAGGCCGCCGGTTTGCAGGGCAAATACTTCGAGATGGGCGCGATATTGTTCGCGCACCAGGACGACCTGGAGTGGTCGGACATCTACCGCTACGCCAACGCGATAGGACTCGACCTCGAGCGGTTCGACCAGGACGTGCGGGTGCACCCGACCAAGGTGCTGCATCGCGTGCAAGACGATGCGCAGGACGCCGAGTTGATGGACCTCAAGTCGACGCCGACGTTCTTCGTCAACGGCAAGCGGCACAAAGGGCCATGGGATGCTGCCAGCCTGATCCGCGCGCTGGACAGCTAGCTCCAGAGCGTGACGTGAATCTTGGGCCGGAAGCGGGTGACCCCCACTCCGGTGCCGCGCAGCATGGCCTGGGTGCACCGGGGGGTGGTGATGAACCGCACCAACTCGGCCGCCGCGGGCTGACGTGCGGCGGGCGGCAGAGTCGTCACGCACCATTCGCCAGCCATTTGCAGATCGGCACCCTTGACGTGCGTCAACCGCCCGGCCGCAACGTCTTTGCCGACCGTGAAGCCGATGGCCAGGCTGACGCCGCCGACACGCTGGACTTCCTCGAGCGCGGCTGCATCGCTCTGGAAGATTCGTTGCGCAGCTTCCGGGATCGCCAACTTCCGCAGGGCTGTAGCGATCTCGCCGTCGGCGCTGCCTGCCGACGGCCCCAACATCCATTGCTGCTCGCGCAGCAACGCCGGAGTCGGCGGCCGGGTTGCCAGCGGGCTGCGAGGCGCGGTAACGGTGAGAATCTGGTAGTTCAAGAAGGGCCGGACCACCACCGTGGCGTCGCGAGCGGCATTATCAGGCGGGTAGACCGGGCCGAGTGCGACATCAACGGCCCTCGATGTGACCAGTTCGCGAAATGTGCTGGTGGGTTGGACGCTCAGTTCGACCGAAAGGTCCTTGGCACGCGACGAGAACAACTCGATCAGCCCGGGCGCCGCGTGTTCGGCGAATGCGCTCGACGCCGCGACACGCAGCAGCCGGCGACCGTGTGCTGCCTCCGTCACCTCGATCGCGGTCTGCTGCTGCAGGCCGAGGATCTCCACCGCCCGACTGGCCAGCCGCAGCCCGCCCGGGGTGAAGGCCAGGCCCGCCGATGTGCGCGAGAAGAGCGGATCGTCGAGTTCCTTGCGCAACTGCGCGACGTGCATGGAGACGCCGGCATCGGACATACCAAGTTCCGCGGCCGCCGCGTGGACTGAACCGAGGCGCACCACGGCTGAAAACGCCCGAAGCTGAGCCGGTGTCACGACACCAGCCTAGTGACTTAAGCGATCACTTAACCTGTTATTGACGGTGGCTACTGCCCGGCGAACACTCGCCGCATGCAGGTTCCCGGACCCTTCGAATACGAACGCGCCACCAGCGTCGATCACGCCATCGGGTTGCTCGACCGACTCGGCGACGGCGCCATGCTCGTCGCCGGCGGCCACAGCCTGTTGCCGATGATGAAGCTACGCATCGCCAACCCCGAGTATCTGGTCGACATCAACGACCTCATTCCGGAACTCGGCTACATTTTGGTCGGAGCCGGAAGGCCGGCGACATCAAGCGTCGGAGCCGGAAGGCCGGCGACATCAAGCGTCGGAGCCGGAAGGCCGGCGACATCGGGCATCGATCCGACGATGGTGCGCATCGGTGCGATGACCCGCCATCGGGAGGCCCTTGAGTCTGATGAGCTTGCGGCGGTGTGTCCTATTTTCCGCGACGCCGAACGCACGATCGCCGACCCTGTCGTGCGCAACCGCGGCACGGTCGGAGGTTCGCTGTGCCAGGCCGACCCTGCCGAGGACCTCACCACGGTGTGCACCGTGCTCAACGCGGTCTGTCTGGCCCGCGGCCCCTCCGGTGAGCGTGAGATCCCGATAGACGATTTCCTTGCCGGGCCCTACGAGACGTCGCTGGCGCACAACGAGATCCTGATCGAGATACGGATTCCGCTGCGCCCCAACACCTCCAGTGCCTACGCCAAGGTCGAACGGCGAGTCGGCGACTGGGCCGTGGCGGCAGCGGGTGCCGCGGTGACGCTAAACGGCGACACCATCGCGGCGGCGCGGTTGGGCCTGACCGCGGTCAACACCGACGAAGCCGCGCTGGCCGCCGTCGGGGAGGGACTGGCCGGTCGGCCTGCCACCGAGGAAGTGTTCGCCCAAGCCGGCCGCGATGCGGCGCAGGCGTGCAGTCCGGTCACCGACATGCGGGGCAGCGCCGAATACAAGCGCCACCTCGCCTCGGAATTGACGCTCCGAACGCTGCGTCGCGCTGTCGAGCGGATACGCAAAGCCCCGGCTGTGGAAGGGAACTAGCCATGCAGGTCACCATGACGGTCAACGGCGAGTCGGTCACCGCCGAGGTCGAGCCTCGAACGCTGCTCGTCCACTTCCTGCGAGACCAGTTGCGGCTGACCGGCACTCACTGGGGCTGTGACACCAGCAACTGCGGTACCTGCGTCGTGGACATGGACGGCGAACCGGTCAAGTCGTGCACGGTGCTCGCGGTGATGGCAGGCGGCCACAGCATCCGCACCGTGGAGGGTCTGGAGGTGGACGGTCGACTGGATCCTGTTCAGGAAGGCTTCATGCGCTGTCACGGGTTGCAGTGCGGGTTCTGCACGCCGGGAATGATGATCACCGCGCGCGCCCTGCTCGACCGGGTGCCCGCCCCCGATGAGGAGACCATCCGCGAGGCCATCTCCGGTCAGATCTGTCGCTGCACCGGCTACACGACGATCGTGCGGTCCATCCAATGGGCTGCCGAGCACGCGGATGTGGAGGCGAAAGCATGACCACCACCGAAATCCGACCAGAAGATACCGCCGACAACGATCAGAAGCCGTGCGGGCACGGCCGGATGTTGCGCAAGGAGGATCCGCGGTTCATCAGGGGCCGTGGCAACTACGTCGACGACGTGGTGCTGCCGGGCATGCTGCACCTGGCGATCCTGCGGTCGCCGTACGCGCACGCTCGCATCGTCGGCATCGATACCACTGCGGCGCAAGCACATCCGAAGGTCAAGGCGGTGGTCACGGGTGCTGACCTCGCCGAGAAGGGGCTCGCCTGGATGCCGACGCTGTCGAACGACGTTCAGGCGGTCCTGGCCACCGACAAGGTGCGTTTCCAAGGGCAGGAGGTCGCGTTCGTCGTCGCGACCGACCGCTACGCCGCCAGGGATGCGCTGGAACTCATCGACGTCGAATACGACCCGCTCGACCCCATGATCGACGCACGCACGGCGCTGCACCCTGACGCACCGGTGATCCGCACGGATCTGGACGGCAAGACCGACAACCACTGCTTCGACTGGGAGACCGGCGACGCCGCGGCCACCGAGGCGGCCTTCGCCAAGGCCGACGTCGTCGTCAAGCAGGAGATCGTCTATCCCCGCGTACATCCCGCGCCGATGGAAACCTGCGGTGCGGTCGCCGACCTGGACCCGGTCACCGGCAAGCTGACGCTGTGGTCGACCAGCCAGGCGCCGCACGCACACCGGACCCTGTACGCGTTGGTCGCAGGGCTGCCCGAGCACAAGATCAGGGTCATCTCACCCGACATCGGCGGCGGTTTCGGCAACAAGGTGCCGATTTACCCGGGCTACGTCTGCGCCATCGTCGGCTCGCTACTGCTAGGCAAGCCGGTGAAGTGGATGGAAGACCGCAGCGAGAACCTGACCAGCACGGGCTTCGCGCGCGACTACATCATGGTCGGCGAGATCGCCGCCACCAAGGACGGCAAGATTCTCGCGATCCGGTCCAATGTGCTCGCCGACCACGGCGCGTTCAACGGCACCGCCGCACCGGTGAAATACCCGGCTGGCTTCTTCGGCGTGTTCACCGGCAGCTACGACATCGAAGCGGCCTACTGCCACATGACCGCTGTGTACACCAACAAGGCGCCCGGTGGGGTGGCCTACGCCTGCTCGTTCCGCATCACGGAAGCGGTGTACTTCGTCGAGCGGCTGGTGGACTGTCTGGCCCATGAACTGAAGATGGATCCGGCGCAGTTGCGGTTGGCGAATCTGCTGAAACCGGAACAGTTTCCGTACAAATCGAAGACCGGCTGGGTGTACGACTCCGGTGACTACGAGAAGACCATGCGGCTGGCGATGGAGACGATCGGCTACGACCAGTTGCGCGCCGAGCAGAAACAACGGCGTGAGCGTGGTGAACTGATGGGCATCGGCATGGCGTTCTTCACCGAGGCGGTCGGCGCGGGGCCTCGCAAGGACATGGACATCCTGGGGCTCGGCATGGCCGACGGCTGCGAGTTGCGGGTGCATCCGACCGGCAAAGCCGTCGTGCGGTTGTCGGTTCAGACCCAGGGCCAGGGGCACGAGACCACCTTCGCCCAGATCGTCGCCGAGGAACTCGGCATCCCGCCCGACGATATCGACGTCGTGCACGGCGACACCGACCAAACGCCGTTCGGGCTCGGGACCTATGGCAGCCGGTCGACGCCGGTTTCGGGTGCGGCCGCGGCCCTGGTGGCGCGCAAGGTCCGCGACAAGGCCAAGATCATAGCGGCAGGCATGCTCGAAGCCTCGGTCGCCGACCTGGAGTGGAACAAGGGCAGCTTCGCGGTCAAGGGTGACCCGTCCGCATCGGTGACCATCCAGGACATCGCGATGCGGGCGCACGGCGCCGGCGATCTTCCAGAAGGGATCGAGGGCGGTCTGGACGCCCAAATCTGTTACAACCCTGAGAATCTCACCTATCCCTACGGTGCCTACTTCTGCGTGGTGGACGTCGACCCGGGTACCGCCGTGGTGAAGGTGCGTCGGTTCCTCGCCGTCGACGACTGCGGCACCCGGATCAATCCGATGATCATCGAGGGACAGGTGCACGGCGGCATCGTCGACGGGATCGGCATGGCGCTGATGGAGATGATCGCGTTCGACGAAGAGGGCAACTGCCTCGGCGGCTCGCTGATGGATTACCTGATTCCGACCGCGGTTGAGGTGCCGAACCTCGAGACCGGGTTCACCACCACTCCGTCGCCTCACCATCCGATCGGCGCCAAGGGCATCGGCGAGTCGGCCACTGTCGGATCGCCACCTGCGGTGGTCAATGCCGTCGTGGATGCGTTGGCGCCGTTCGGAGTTCGGCACGCCGACATGCCACTGACCCCGTCACGGGTATGGGAAGCCATGCAGGGCAGGGCCACCCCGCCGATCTAGAGGAGCCAGCATGACGATGAGTGAACGGGCCCAGCAGCTGCGGCGCTCGCGCACGCCGTTCGTCCACGCCACCGTGGTGCGGGCCCAGCAGCCGGCCTCGGCGCATGCCGGCGACCAAGCAATCCTGTTGTCCGACGGAACCATCGAGGGCTTCGTCGGCGGCCACTGTGCGCAGAACTCGGTGCGCAAAGCGGCACTCGGTGCGTTGCAAGCCGGTGAGAGCGTGCTGCTGCGGGTGTTGCCCGACGGCGATGTGCACTTTCCCGAGGCGCCCGGTGCCTGCGTGGTCGTCAACCCGTGCCTCTCCGGCGGTGCGCTGGAGATCTTCCTCGACCCGCAGGTACCCGCGCCGCTGCTGCGGATCTGCGGCGCCACACCGATCGCGGGCGCGCTCGCGGCAGCATTTGCGGCACTGGGTTACGACGTGCACCGCGACGGTGACGGCGAGTTGGCGCGGGCGACCGCGGTCGTGATCGCCACCCACGGCGGCCCGGAAGCCGAGATCATCCGGGCGGCACTCGACGCGGGTGTCGGCTACATCGGCCTGGTCGCCAGCGCGGTTCGCGGTCGTTCGATTTTGGCGGGCCTGCGACTGACCGACGCGGAACGGCAGCGGGTGCACACCCCTGTCGGCCTGCCGATCGGCGCCAAGACGCCCGCCGAAATCGCCGTGTCGATCCTCGCCGAGGTGATCACAGCGATCCGGGTGCACGGTGTGACCGCCCCCGGGCACAACACCGCGGCGGCCCCTGCGAGAGAAGAACCATGCCACGGTCACGGGTGACCGGAGTGGTGCTGGCGGCGGGCGGTTCGCGTCGGCTGGGTACACCCAAACAGCTGCTGCCGCTCGGCGATACGACGCTACTCGGCGCCACACTCGAGGTGGCCCGCAACTGCCCGTTCGACCAACTCATCGTCACTCTCGGCGCAGTGGCCGACGAGGTGCGGCACGTGGTGGCGTTGGATGGCCTGGACATCGTGCTCGCCGACGACCCGGGGTCGGGCTGTTCCTCGTCGCTGCAGACGGCGTTGGCGTGGGTCGATCAACGCGCCGACGGCGTGGTGCTGATGCTGGGCGATCAGCCGGGGGTGACGTGCTCGACGGTGACGAAGCTGATCGCGTCGGGGCGCGACGCCGCGATCGCGGTGTGCGAATACTTCGACGGCGTCGGCCATCCGTTCTGGTTGGGCCGCAGTGTCTTTGGCGATCTGGAGAAGCTGCACGGCGACAAGGGGGTGTGGCGGTTGATGGAATCCGGCCGCTACAGCGTGCGACGCGTCCCGATAGACGGCCCCGTTCCGCTCGACGTCGACACCTGGGAGGACTACCGACGGCTACGCGAAACGCTGGCGCGATGACGCGGCCTGTGCTGTTCAGTGGTGTCGACGACGTGATCAGCCGATTCGACGCACACGATTTCCTGCTCGACACTGGGACCGCCTCGGCGATCTACCTCGCGGTGGTCCTCGGTCGACCGCTGCTGCTGGAAGGGGAGCCGGGAGTCGGCAAGACGACCGCCGCGAAAACGATTGCCGCCGTGTTGGATACACTGCTCCTTCGACTGCAGTGCTACGAGGGTCTGACAGCCAGCGAAGCACTGTACGACTGGAACTATCAACGGCAACTGCTCAGTATCCGGCTCGCGGAGGCGCGGAAGGCCACCATCGAGGAAAGCGACCTCTACACCGAGACCTATCTGGTCGACCGACCGATCCTGCAGTGCGTGCGGTATCGGGGACCAGGTGTCCCGGTGTTGTTGATCGACGAGATCGACCGTGCCGACGACGAATTCGAGGCGTTGCTGCTGGAATTCCTCGGGGAGGCGGCGGTGACGGTCCCCGAGTTGGGTACCTATGTTGCCAAGCAGCCACCGATCGTCGTACTCACCTCCAACCGCAGCCGTGACCTGCACGATGCGCTGCGCCGGCGGTGCCTCTACCACTGGATCGAGTATCCGGAGCCGACGCGGGCCGCGGCGATCGTGCGCCGCACGGTGCCTGGCGCGACGGCTGCGCTGATCCAGCATGCCGCCCACTTCGTCGGCCAGACAAGGACTCTCGACCTGGACAAGCCGCCGGGGGTGGCCGAGACCATCGACTGGGTCGCCGCCCTGGTGGCACTCGGGGTGACCGATCTGGTCACCGCCGACATCGCGCTGGGCTCGACCACACTTGGCGCGCTTGCCAAGACCCCCGACGACCACGCGTTGATCAGCGAAGCGTTCGCATCCTACGGCTGTACATGAGAGGAAATGCTCGATGAAGATTGCCAACGAATTCAGAGTCAGCGTCCCGATCGAGGACGCGTGGGAGGTGCTGACCGATCTGGAACAGGTGATCCCGCTGATGCCGGGTGCCCAGATGACGGGCCGCGACGGCGACGACGTGCTCGGCAAGGTGAAGGTCAAGGTCGGCCCGGTGACCAGTGAGTTCAGCGGAAAGGTTCACTTCGTCGAGCAGAACCGCGAGGAACACCGTGCGGTCATCGAGGGTAAGGGCAAGGAGGCACGCGGCACCGGCAATGCGGCAGCGACCGTCACCGCCCAATTGCATGACGCAGGTGATCACACCCGCGTCACCGTCGACACCGACCTCAAAGTGGTCGGTAAGCTCGCGCAATTCGGCAGCGGTATGCTGCAACAGGTTTCAGAGAAGTTGCTCGCCCAGTTCGTCGAGTCGCTGGAGGCGAAACTCGCGACCGACACGGCACCTGCGGCGCCTGAGAACGACGGCATCGCACCGGCTGAGCAGCCGAAGCAGGTCGCGGCGGAGCCCATCGACTTGATCGAGCTGGCAGGTGGCGGCGCGCTGAAGAAATACGCTCCGCTGGTGTTGGCCGCGGTCACCCTTGCCGCTATCGTGTTCGCCTTCGGTCGGCTGCGCTTGGCCAAACGCGGTCGATGACCGCGCCGCTCCTGCTGCCTGGCGTCGACATCGCGGCGTTCGCCGTCGCCTTCGTGGAGCGGTTGCACAGCAGTGGAGCGGTGGTCGCACCAAGTGGCCCAACAGCATTCGTTGAGGTGCTGCGCCACGACTGGCCTCGCACCCGGACGCAGCTGTATTGGCACGCCCGGCTGACGCTGGTGAACCGCGTCGAGGACCTCGCCGTTTTCGATGAGGTGTTCGAGGCGGTGTTCGCCGGCGCGGTGCTCGGTGTCGATCCGCCGGGCCTCAAACGCAGCCTCGGCACGACAGCGGCCAGCGAGGCCGGGGTGCCTGGCCGGGAGAACGCGGTCGCCGAAGGCGGGTTGCCGTGGAGCTCGTTGCCTGCATCGGTGACGGCCTCCGACACCCACGACAGCGACGTGCGCATCTCGGACACGCTGCCAAGCCGCTTCGTCGCGCGGGTGGACGAACCGTTCGAGCGGTTCGATGTGGGTGACCTCCGCCAGCTCGGCGGCTGGCTGGAGCGGGCAGCGGGCACCTGGCCGCAGCGCCGCAGCCTTCGCCGCGAACCGCATCAACACGGCAAGCGGATCGATATGCGCGAGACGATGAAAGCGTCACGGGCCACAGGCTGGGAGCCGATGCGGCTGGCGCGGACCCGCACCCGGCGCTATCCCCGCCGAGTGGTGCTGGCGTGCGACGTGAGCCAGTCGATGCGACAGTACGCCACGGTCTATCTGCATCTGATGCGGGCAGCCGCGCTGCGGCAGAAGGGGATTCGGCCCGAGGTCTTCGCGTTCTCGACGTCGCTGACGCGGCTGACCGCCGTGCTGTCCAACCGCTCGGCGGAGGCGGCGTGGGCCAAGGCCAATGCCAAGGTCACCGACCGCTACGGCGGCACCCATCTGGGTCGTTGTGTCGGCGAACTGGTATCCGGCTCACACGGCAATGCACTGCGCGGCGCCGTGGTCGTCATCGCCTCCGATGGCTGGGACAGCGACCCGCCCGATGTGCTGGTGCGCGCACTGGCGCGGTTGCGTCGCCGCGCTCACATGTTGGTGTGGCTCAACCCGCGCGCGGCGCAACCGGACTTCCGGCCGCTGGCGGCATCGATGGCCGCGGCGCTGCCGTACTGCGATCTGTTGCTGCCCGCGCATTCCGTGACCGGCCTGCGCGAACTGTTCACCGCGTTGACCGAACGGTAGCGGCTCAGCCTTCCGCCGCAGGCTCGCCGGCCGCCCGCTTGGCGGCCTTGCGCCGCTTGTACCACTCGATGAGCATCGGCGTCACCGACGCGACCGCAATCAAGATGAAAATCGGCTCCAACAGCTTCTGGATGACGTCGAACTGGCCCAGCCCGTACCCGAGCAGCGTCAGGCCGATGCCCCAGACGACGGCGCCGATGACGTTGAACAGCGTGAAGGTGGCGTAGCCCATCTTGGCGGCGCCCGCGGTGATGGGTGCCAGCGTCCGCACGATCGGCACGAACCGGGCGATCACGATCGCGAACGGGCCCCGCTGTTCGAAGAACGAATGCGCCTCGTCCAGATAACGCTGCTTGAGGATGCGCGCATTCGGCTTGAACATGTGGGTGCCCACATATCGGCCGATGAAGTAGCCGATCTGTCCACCGAGGATGGCGGCGATCGGGATGAAGACCAGTAGCTGCCACAGCTGGAAATCGGCTTGTCCCGCCGCGGCTGTACCGGCGGCGAGCATGCCCGCAACGAACAGCAGGGTGTCGCCTGGCAACACCGGGAACAGCACGCCGGACTCGATGAAGATGACGACCAGCAGGCCGATCAGCGCCCAGGTGCCGAAGTAGCCGATGAGCTTGATCGGATCGAGGAAGTCCGGCATCAACGCCAGCTGGTTTGCAGCCGCCGAGAAGGTGGCTGTGGTGTCCGGGTGAAGATTCATAGGCCCCCCAAGATACCGGCGACGTCCTGTCCGGACGCTGTGCCGGGGCTAGGGTCGGCTATGCCCACTCATAAAGCTGTTCATGTTGCGTCTGCTAACTCGCCGCTGACCATGGTCGACGTCGAAACCGCCGCGCCGGGTCCAGGGCGTGTCCGCATCACGGTCGCCGCCTGCGGAGTTTGCGGAACCGACCACGGTTTCGTCGCGGGCGGCTTTCCGAATATGACGTGGCCGCTGACCCTTGGCCACGAAATTGCGGGCACCATCGCGGAACTGGGCGAGGGTGTCGAGGGATTCGCCGTTGGCGACCGGGTGGCGGTGGGCTGGTTCGGCGGCAACTGCAACCGCTGCGTCCCCTGCCGGCAGGGCAAGTTCATGCAGTGCGTGAACGGGGAGGTGCCGAGTTGGCACTATCCGGGCGGCTACGCCGAGTCGGTGGTCGCGCCCGCCACGGCGCTCGCGCGCATCCCCGACGAATTGTCCTTCGTCGAGGCGGCGCCGATGGGCTGCGCCGGGGTGACCACCTACAACGCGCTGCGGCGGACCAAGGCGGTGGCCGGCGACCGGGTGGCGGTGTTGGGCGTCGGCGGGCTGGGCCACCTCGGTGTGCAGTGGGCCAACGCGATGGGGTTCGAGACGATCGCGATCGCCCGCGGCGCCGACAAGGAGGCCAACGCCCGCGAACTCGGCGCACACCACTACATCGACTCGCGCGCCGTCGATGTCGCGGAGGCGTTGCAGGCCCTCGGCGGCGCATCGGTGGTACTCGCGACGGCGGCCAACTCGCAAGCGATGGCCGACACGGTCGGTGGACTGGCGCCGGAGGGTGAACTCGTGATCGTCGGCGTCACCGCGGACCCGCTGCCGATTTCCCCGATGCAGCTGATCACCCCCGGCACCTCGGTGCAGGGCCATCCGTCGGGCACGTCGCGCGACGTCGAGGAGACCATGCACTTCGCGGTGTTGACCGGTGTTCGCGCGTGGATCGAGGAGCGCCCGCTCGCCGAGGCCGCCGACGCCTACGCGGCGATGGACGAGGGCCGCGCGCGCTACCGGATGGTGCTGACGATGTGAGCCGGTCACATCCTTGAGATACTTCAACTGACCTGTAGCAGCCGGGAGGAACTGACATGCCGATCGCAACGCCCGAGGTATATGCGGAGATGCTTGGTCGAGCCAAGGAGCATTCGTTTGCGTTCCCGGCCATCAACTGCACGTCTTCGGAGACCATCAACGCCGCGCTCAAGGGCTTCGCCGATGCCGGCAGCGACGGCATCATCCAATTCTCCACTGGCGGAGCCGAATTCGGCTCGGGATTGGGCGTGAAGGACATGGTGACCGGTGCGGTCGCGCTCGCCGAGTTCGCCCACATCGTCGCCGACAGGTACCCGATCACCGTCGCGCTGCACACCGACCACTGTCCGAAGGACAAGCTGGACAGCTACGTCAAGCCGCTGCTGGCCATCTCGCAGAAGCGCGTCTCCGAAGGCCGCAACCCGCTGTTCCAGTCGCACATGTGGGATGGGTCGGCCGTCCCGATCGACGAGAATCTGGACATCGCCGGCGAACTGCTCAAGGAGGCGGCCGCGGCCAGGATCATCCTCGAAATCGAAATCGGGGTGGTCGGCGGCGAGGAGGACGGCGTCGCCCACGAGATCAACGACAAGCTGTACACCTCGCCTGAGGACTTCGAGAAGACCATCGATGCGTTGGGCGTTGGGGAGCACGGCAGGTATCTGTTGGCCGCCACGTTCGGCAACGTGCACGGCGTCTACAAGCCGGGGAACGTCAAACTGCGTCCCGACATCCTCGAGCAGGGCCAGAAGGTGGCCGCGGCCAAGCTCGGATTGGCCGAAGACGCTAAGCCTTTCGACTTCGTATTCCACGGCGGATCGGGCTCGTTGAAGTCGGAGATCGAGGACTCGCTCAAATACGGCGTGGTGAAGATGAACGTCGACACCGACACCCAGTACGCGTTCACCCGCCCGCTCGCTGGCCACATGTTCAGCAACTACGACGGTGTGCTGAAAGTCGACGGCGAGGTCGGCAACAAGAAGGTCTACGACCCGCGCAGCTACCTGAAGAAGGCCGAGGCGTCGATGAGCGAGCGTGTGGTGGAGGCGTGCAAGGACCTGCACAGTGCCGGCCGATCGGTTTCGGCGGGTTAGGCTGTTGAGCGTGAAGCGTCGAATTCTGATCGCCTGCTGCACCGCTGCGACGGCCATGGGAACCATCGCGGTCGCGGCGCCCGCCTCGGCCAACACCTGCCCGTGGGGCACGGTGCCTCGATTCGACGGGGTATGCACGCAGGGACAGTCCGGCGGTGGTCCGCCGGTCGGCGTCACCGTTCCTCAGCAAGGCGCCGACATCGTCAGCCAGCCGGGTCAGTTCGCGCAGGTGAACGGGATCCCCTGCACGCAGGAGCACTTCGCCACCTGCTACGCGATGTCGCAGCAGCCCTAATTGGCAGCCTGGCAGATCTTCCACTGATCGTCGCGGAACTGTAGATCGAAGCTGCGCGTCGAGCGGGTCTGCGGCGCGTACGCCATGAACGTGGTGACGTTGGCCTCGGCGTGATCGTCGTTGACCACCACCTGATCGATGCTTGCGACCACTGGATACTGTTTGGCCGCGGCGACCCTGGAATGGGTTTCCTGCCACGCCTGGTCGTTGTAGTTGACGTAGCTGTCGCGGGTGCTGCCGCAGGTGATGCTGCGCAGGGTCGCGAGGTCACCGCTTTGCACCGCGGCATCGAAGTTCTGGATGGTCGTGCGGACCTTGTCCTCTTCGGAGGCCTTCGGTGTCTTGTTCCGGGTCAACAGCACCGTGCCGAGGATCGCGACGGCCACCAACGCCGCGATGACCAGCAGCAGCGCCACCACCCAGCCCCAACTCCGACGGGCTCGTGGCGGCTGAGGATTCTCGCCGCGCGGCGGAATATGTTGCGGCGCAACGGGCTTGGGCTGACCGACAGCGCCCGCGGGGACCGGCGGCATCACCTCGGTGGCGGGCTCGGCGGGCGTGTCGATCCGCTGTGTCGAGCCGTCGAAGCCGGACGGCGCGGTGTACCGTCGCTCGGCGGGCTTGTCCGTCTCGTCGGCGGGCAGTTGGGCTTGCGCCTCCGGCGACAACAAGATTTCAGTTGCGGGCTCATGCTGCGGATCGGTGACAGCTTCAGACGGCTGGGTTTCGGCCGGCTGAAAGGCGTCCGGTGCGGCGGCGTCATCCGGCTGTTGCGGCCCTGATGGGTTCGACATCCGTGCTGCGGTCCCTCCCTCTGCGAACTACCGGTGCAGCCTATCGGCACAATGAGGCCATGACGCGCATGGGAGATCTCCTTGGACCCGATCCGGTACTGCTACCTGGCGATCCCGCGGCGGAGGCCGAACTGGCCGCCGCCGAGAATCCGGCGATCGTGGCGGCCGCGCATCCGTCCGCGTCGGTGGCGTGGGCCGCGCTCGCTGAAGACGCGCTCGCCGACGACAAGGCCGTCACCGCCTACGCGTATGCCCGCACCGGGTATCACCGCGGCCTGGATCAGTTGCGCCGCAACGGATGGAAGGGTTTCGGCCCGGTGCCCTATCGCCACGAGCCCAACCGCGGGTTCCTGAGGTGTGTGGCCGCGCTGGCGCGGGCGGCCGAGTCGATCGGCGAGACCGACGAATATCAGCGCTGCCTCGATCTGCTCGACGACTGCGATCCCGAGGCGCGGACCGCACTCGGGCTGTGACTACCGCTCGGCTTCGCATTCGCAGTCGGCCGCCGATTCGGGCGGTTCGACCTGGACGGTCGCGTGGTCCAGCCCGCGCGCGCTGAGCACCGCGCGGGCCGCGTCGAGCACCAGCGCCGAATCCCGGCTGCTGGTCAGGTGGGCGGTGACCATGTCCTTGCCCGGCACCAACGTCCACACGTGCAGGTCGTGCACCTCGGTCACGCCCTCGACCGCGCACAGCGCGCTACGCAGTTCGTCGACGTCGATGTGGACAGGCGATGACTCGGACAGGATCCGCAGCGCGGCCCGCGCCAGTGAGATCGCGCGGGGCAGCACCCACAACGCGACGAGCACGGCCACGACCACGTCGGCGTACGGCCAGCCTGTCGTGACCGTGACGATGCCCGCGATCAGCACGCCGACGCTGCCGACGGTGTCGGCCACCACCTCCATGTAGGCGCCCTTGACGGCGAGGCTGTCCCTGGAGTGCGACCGCAGCAGCAGCACGACGGCCCCGTTGGCCACCAGCCCGGCCAGCGCGACGACGATCATCGGCACGCCGGGGATGTCGGGCGCGTCGCCAAGCCGGTCGACAGCCTCGAACAGGATGAATCCGGCAACGCCGAGCAACAGCACCGCGTTGGCGACGGCGGTGAACACCTCGGCGCGGTGCCAGCCGTACGTGCGGGCAGGCGACGCGCTGCCGTGGCGGGCCAGAAGCACCGCGGTCAGCCCCATGAACATCGCGACAAGGTCGGTCAGCATGTGGCCGGCGTCGGAGAGCAGGGCCAGTGAATTGATCACCAGCGCGGTCGTCAGTTCGAGGGCGAAAAAGGCGGTCAGAATCCCGGCGGCGATGACCATCCTGCTGACACGGGCATCCGTGTGGCTGTGGTCATGTCCGGCGCCCATGCCAGCAATCTATGCGCAAACACGCATATGTCGCAAGAAGTGTCTCCGCGAGCAGACGTAAAACTGCCCTAAAACGCCCAAAAATGGGCCCGCGAGAAGAGGTGCCGTCAGAACCAGGCCGACCAGAACCGGGTCAGGTCCATGCCCCAGCCGATCAGCCCCTGCGGCACCCCGGAGGCGTCGAAGAACCACAGCACGATCCCGAAGAACCAACGGTTGACCTGAGGGGTGAACAGCAACAGCAGCAGCACGAAGAACGCCCAGCCCTTCGCCGGTTCCAGCATGCGCTGGGTCTGCGGGCTCAGATGCGGCTCCAACGCGCTGTAGCCGTCAAGCCCGGGGACCGGAAGGATGTTCAACACGAACGCGGTCACCTGCAGGAAACCCTGGAAGGCCATGCCCGCCCAGAACACCAGATGGTCGGGATCCCACATCAACCGCGTCACCACGAGGACCACGATCGCGAACACCAGGTTGGTCGCCGGACCGGCCAGGCTGACCAGGGTCTTCTGCCGCGTGGTCATCCATGACGTGCGCACGTACACCGCGCCGCCGGGCAGGCCGATGCCGCCGAGCGCGATGAACACCGCGGGCAGTCCGAGCGACAACAGCGGATGCGAGTACTTCAGCGGGTTCAGCGTCAGGTAGCCGCGCGCCTCGACATCGCGATCGCCGAAGCGCCACGCGGTGTAGGCATGGGCGAACTCGTGCACGCACAGCGTCACCAAAAAGCCCGCGATCACGAAGATGAACACGCCGACGTACGCCAGCGGACGCCGGACGTCGGCGGCCAGCCAGGCCAGCACCGCGCCCCCGATCGCGAGCGCCACGATGGCCAGGAAGATCGGGCTTGGCCGCACCGATTGGTGCAGCGGGCGAATGGTCACGTCACGAAGCTACCGTCGAAATTTGCGCTGAGGGTCGTGGAAAGGCGGGAATCACAGCCGTAGGCGCAATAACGCGAGCGCGCTAGACGGACTTGAGCAGTCGTCGCACCTCCGCAACTCCTGACACCGCGGTTTCATGATCGTCGGCGCACGCGATCACGTTGAACACCGAGCAACCTGCCTCGACGTACGCGGCAAGGAATTCGGCGACGTCCGCCGGGGTGCCGTACGGCGAATAGCGTTCGAATGGCTCGAACGGCATCTGATAGAAGGTCTGCATTCCGATCGCGAGTGGGTCTCGCGCGTCCCGCTTGTTCGCGCCGAAACCGCACCACACGTTGAGCGCGTGCTCGAAGCCGTTCGGATCCCTGCCCGCGTGCACCGCATGCGCGGCGACCTGGTCGACCACCGAGCGGTACCGCTGCGGGGAGACCCAGATCCCCAGCCAGCCGTCGCCGTACCGCCCCGCGCGGCGCACCGCGGCCTCCGACCGGCCCCCGATCGTGATCGGGATCTGCGATGGGGGCGCGGGGGCGATCTGCGCGTCGCGCACACGAAAGAACTCACCGTCGAAGCTGACCGGCTTGCCGTCGGACAGCGCGCGCAACAATTCCAGCGACTCGTCCATCCTGCGACCGCGAGCGCTCGGGTCGACCCCGCAGACCTCGTACTCGTGCGGGTCCTCGCCGCCGATCCCGACGCCGAATGTCAGCCTGCCGGGCGCGTGCTCGGCCAGGCTGGCCAGTTGGCGTGCGACCAGCACCGGATGGCGCAGCGGGAGCAGATACAGCGCGATGTAGCAGGGCAGGCCGGGGTAGCGGGTCAGCACCGCGGCGGCGTCGATCAGTGCGTCCGCGCCCGCGCCGACGAGGAAGCTGACGTGGTCGTTGACGCACACGTGGTCGACGCCGGCCGAGGCGATCCTGGCCAGCATGAACTCGCGCTGCTCGGCAGGCGCCGCGAACTGCCCGACCGGGGCGAAAACGCCGACTCGAAGATCTGTCATGCGCCAACACTGCTGCCGCGGCCTTCGGCAGGTGTTGGAAGGATGTGAAATGCCCAGGTCAACAGACCCGCAGCCAGCTCTGGGTGTGCCGGTAGAACGTCGACCGCCGGACGGGCCGCGGGGCGGGCACGCCGTCGCGCACCACCAGCGCACCTTCGGTGCCGAGTTGGGCGGCGCGACCGCTGACCCATCGACGCCTGCCCGTGCCGATGACGGCCGCCCGCAGGCCGGGCTGCGCCCGCGTCGGCTCGATCCGCACACCGATGACGTCGCCGTCGAACAGCACGGTGTCGTCGACGACGGCTTCTCCGTGTAGGGGTTTCCCGGCTGGATCACCGCGCCACTCGGCGGCGCCGACGATCACAGTGCCGGACTCGTCGCGGATCAGCGGAAACCGGTGCACAGGGCCGGTTCGCGCTCGGCGGGCATGCCACCGCCGGCGGGCCTGTCCCACCTCGACGTCGAGCCGGTCGGCCTTCAGTAGCCGGGTCAGCACCGCCGCGACGTCGGCGTCCGATCCCACGACGATCACCCTGCGGCAGTCGGCAACGTCGTCGATGCCGACCACGGGAAGATCGCGTAGCCCGCGGGGCACGCGCGCCCCCTCGGACATCAGCAGCACGACATCGCGGGTGGTCAACGCCGCTCCTTGCCTTCCGCTGGGATAAGGTGTGTCACCGGCTGCCACAGTTTTGAGGCAGATAGAGCGGGAGACTATGCCATGCCGGCAATCGTGCTCATCGGCGCCCAGTGGGGGGACGAGGGCAAAGGAAAGGCGACCGATCTGCTCGGTGGCCGCGTTCAATGGGTGGTTCGTTACCAGGGTGGCAACAACGCGGGCCACACCGTGGTGCTGCCGACGGGCGAGAACTTCGCCCTTCATCTGATTCCGTCGGGGATCCTCACGCCGGGCGTCACGAACGTCATCGGCAACGGGGTGGTCGTCGATCCGGGTGTGCTGCTCAACGAATTGAAGGGCCTCGAGGACCGCGGCGTCGACACCGAGCGGTTGTTGATCTCGGCCGACGCGCACCTTCTGATGCCGTACCACGTGGCGATCGACAAGGTCGTCGAGCGGTACGCGGGCAGCAAGAAGATCGGCACCACCGGTCGCGGCATCGGCCCGTGCTACCAAGACAAGATCGCGCGCATCGGCATTCGCGTCGCCGACGTGCTCGACGAGGCGCAGCTTGCCGAAAAGATCGAAGCCGCACTGGAATTCAAGAATCAAGTGCTGGTCAAGATCTACAACCGCAAGGCGCTCGAGGCCACCGAGGTGGTCGACAACCTGCTGGCGCAGGCCGAGGGGTTCAAGCACCGCATCGCCGACGCCCGCTACCTGCTCAACACCGCGCTCGAAAGGGACGAGACGGTGCTGCTGGAAGGATCGCAGGGCACGCTGCTCGACGTCGACCACGGCACGTATCCCTTTGTCACATCGTCGAATCCGACGGCGGGCGGGGCCGCGGTGGGTTCGGGCATCGGTCCGACGCGCATCACGACGGTGCTGGGCATCCTGAAGGCGTACACCACCCGGGTGGGTTCCGGTCCGTTCCCGACGGAGTTGTTCGACGAAAAGGGCGAGTACCTGTCGAAGACAGGCGGCGAGTTCGGCGTCACGACGGGGCGCCGTCGCCGCTGCGGATGGTTCGACGCCGTGATCGCGCGCTACGCCACCCGGGTCAACGGCATCACCGACTACTTCCTCACCAAGCTTGACGTGCTGTCCAGCCTGGAGAAGGTGCCGATCTGCGTCGGCTACACCGTGGACGGCAAGCGCACCGACGAGATGCCGATGACACAGAGCGACATCGGCCGCGCCGAGCCGGTATACGAAGAACTGCCGGGCTGGTGGGAAGACATCTCCACCGCCCGGGAATTCGACGACCTGCCCGCCAAGGCCCGCGACTACGTGTTGCGGCTGGAAGAGCTTGCCGGGGCGCATGTTTCGTGCATTGGTGTCGGGCCGGGACGCGATCAGACCATCGTGCGGCGTGACATCCTGGCGGCGCGGTGATGAGCGCTTGCGCGAAGAGCAGACAACTGTGAGCGACGATCCGCATCTCGTCGATCCCGATTACGACAAGCATGGCGGGTTCCCGAATTTCGAGGCGGCCGACCCCGGTCCTGGTTTCGGGCGGTTTCTCGCCGCGATGCGCAGGACGCAGGACTTGGCGGTGTCGGCGGACCCCGACAGCGACACGTGGGAGTTGGCCGCCGACCGCGCCGAGGAACTCGTGAAGCTGCTCGGTCCGTTCGAGGCGCCCGAGGGTGTCGGGCCGGCCAACCGGGTGCCGTCGCTGCCCGGCGCGGGCAGCCTGCTGATGCCTCCGTACCGGGTGACGAAGTTCGAACCCGACGGCGTCGAGTTGAGCGTGCAGTTCAGCAGGTTCTCGGTCGGCGGTAACTACGCTGTGCACGGCGGTGTGCTGCCGCTGCTGTTCGATTCGGTGTTCGGCATGGTGATCCACGCGGCGGGGCGGCCGATCAGCCGCACCGCCTTCCTGCACGTCGACTACCGCAAGGTGACACCGATCGACATACCGCTGACTGCACGCGGGTGGGTGCGCGAAACCGAGGGCCGCAAGGCGTTCGTCAACGCGGCGCTGTACGACCCCAGCGACCCTGAAGAAAATCTGCTCGCCGAGGCGAACGGGCTGATGATCCGACTGCTCCCGGGCCAGCCATGACTTCGCCCGGCGTGCGCAGGCTTTCCACTCCGCGGGCGGCGGCAGTCGCCGGTGTGTTGTTCGCGGTGCTGTTCGGCACCTCGCTGGTGCTCATCCGGTTGGCGCTGCCCGAGGGCGAACAGCCTGGCGCACAGTGGCTGCACACAGGCAGCACGAAGCTCGAGATCGCCGCGACAATCATGCCGTTCGCGGCCATCGCGTTCTTGTGGTTCATGGGTGTGGTGCGCGATGGGCTTGGCCGGTACGAGGACAAGTTCTTCTCGACGGTACTCATCGGCAGTGGGTTGTTGTTCATTGCGATGATGTTCGTCGCGGCAGGAGTGGGCGCGGGCCTGGAGCGCAGCCACGCGGCGCAGCACCCGGATGTCGCGACCTTCGGGCAGATGATGTTGTTGACGGTGACGAAGACCTACGCGCTGCGGATGGCGGCGGTGTTCATGATCTCGCTGGCCACCATCTGGCTCAAGACCGGGCTGATGCCGCGCTGGCTGGTTGTCGTGAGTTACCTTGCCGCCGTTGGGCTTTTGGTCGCCAGCGACGTCACCATGTGGCTGGTGCTGGCGTTCCCGGTGTGGGTGCTGGTGGTCAGCCTGCTGCTCTTGGTGCGCGCCGGCGTCATCGGCCTGGACGGCGACAACTAGTCGGCCACGCCTTGAGGGCCGGCACTTCTTGACGACCGGCCGCGAAATGCACGTTTTGTACGTCCGCACTCGCACTTTGGGTACAAAACGTGCATTTCGCGAATACGGCCGCGTGGCGGTTACTCGGCGATGCGTAAAGCCTGTGAGGGGCAAAGCCTTACCGCCTCGCGCACGTGGCCGTCTTCAGCGTCGGGCACCTCGTCGACCATGACCATCACGATGCCGTCGTCGTCCTGATCGAACACGGCGCTCGCGGCCATCACACAGTTTCCGGCGCTGATGCACACTGCCCTGTCCGCGAGCACCCTCACCACTGCACCTCCAAAGACTTCAGACCGTAGATGAAGTGAAACGAGCGGAACGGCACGTCGGAGAAGTCCTCGGCCAGGGTCAGTGTCGGGAAGCGCCTGAGCAACGCGGGAAATGCGATCCGCATCTCCATGCGCGCCAGCGGTGCCCCCAGGCAGTGGTGCACGCCGTGGCCGAACGCCAGATGCCCTGGCGCGCCGCGGGCGATGTCGAGCACCTCCGGTGCATCGATGAAGTCCGGATCGCGGTTGCCCGACGGCAGCGACACGAACACCAACTCCCCCTCGGGGATGGGCACACCCGCTATCTCGACGTCGGTGGTGGTGATCCTCGGGATCGCGCTGTGCAGGATCGACAACCAGCGCAGCAGTTCCTCGACCGCGGGTCCAACGGCATCGGGGTCGTCGCGGACGGCGGCCAATTGCTTGGGGTGCCGCAGCAGCGCCAGCGTGCCGAGGCCCAGCATGTTCGAGGTGGTCTCGTGCCCGGCGATCAGCAACAGGCTTGCGATGCCGGTCAGTTCGGCATCGGTCAACGCGTCGCCGTGTTCACGCACCAGCATGCCGAGGATGTCGTCACCGGGCGCGCGTCGCGCCCTTGCGACCAACGACCCCATGTACTCGCGACCCCGTCGCACCAGATCGAGGCGCTCGGCGACGGGAATCGAGAGATCCAACTGGCGCGCGGTGCGGTGCTGGAAGTCCTCGCGGTCTTCGTAGGGCACGCCGAGCAGCTCACAGATCACCAGAGAGGGGATGGGCAACGCGAAGTTGGCCACCAAATCCGTTGGGGGTCCGGCTTTCTCCATCGAGTCGAGCTGCGCTTCGACGATCTCGATGATGCGCGGTTCCAGCCGCTTCATTCGCCGGATGGTGAACTCGGAGGTGAGCATGCGTCGCAGCCGCTGATGTTCGGGCGGGTCGAGGCCTAGCAGGTTGCCCGCCCGTGAGGTGGCCTGCTCCTCGTCCGAGACCGGTGGCGCGCTGGGGATCACGAAACCCGGCGGTCGACCGTTGGAGAATCGCTCGTGATCCGACAGCACCGCCTTGATGTCCTCGTGTCGGGTGACGAGATAGACCGTCATGCCGAACGAGTTGGTGGCCGCGCGAACGCCGGTGCTCTCGCGGATCTCCCGCAGTGCGGGTGTCGGATCGAAGCCGATCCGCCGCATGTGCAGGGGCGGCAGTTCGGGAGCCTCGCCGTCGCGGAGCGCGGAATCGGAGGAAGCCATGTAACGACGCTACCCGCCGGCGACAAACTCCTCGATCAGCTTGTTGACGGCGGCCGGGTCCTCCATCGCGGCCAGGTGTGCCACCCCGTCCAGCACCTCGGCCGTCGCGCCTGGGATCGCCTCGGCCATCGCCGTTGTCTCGTGCACGGGAAACGTCGCATCCTCGGCGCCCGCGACCACGAGCACGGGCGTCTTCACCTTTCCCAGCAGTGCGCGCTGATCCGGTCGCAACGGCACCACGCTGCGAACCGCCCAGCTACCCGACCGGAGGTCGACTCGCTGCACCGTTTCGCGCACGGACGCCACGACATCGGGACGGGTGCGAAACGTCGTCGGGCCGAGGAATGCCTTGAGTACCGAACCGGTCAGAGGCGGGCGGATGCCGCCGAGCAGGCCCCCCATCCCGAGCAGGAAGTTGTATTCGATCTTCTGCATGATGCCCGCGGGTGATGCCGTGCAATTCATCAGCACCGCGGTGCCGATGCGATCGGGATAGTTGGCTGCGAACGTGCCCCCGATCATGCCGCCCCAGGAATTTCCGACGAAATGTGTGCGCTTGATTCCCAGGTCGTCGAGGATGTCGGCGATACAGCGCGCACATTCATCGAAAGTGAATGTCGCCGTGAGCTTCTCGCTCTCGCCGAAGCCCGGCGGGTCGACGAGGATCACCTGATGGTCGGCTTCGAAGTGCTCGGCTTGGGCCACCCACATGCCGCCCGTCATCAGCAGACTGGGCCAGAACATCATCGGCTCACCGCTGCCGCTAGTGCGGACGTGCACCTTCCCCAGCACGGTGTCGACCTCGAGTGTCTCCATTCGTCGCACCGTAGTCCCTGCGCAGCGCAGGCCACCAGATGCGGGGCCCGATCAAAGTGAACAGCGCGGGAATGATCACCGTGCGAACGACGAACGTGTCCAGCAGGATGCCCAGTCCCACAATGATGCCGATCTGTGTCAGCACGATCAGCGGTAGCACACCGAGCACGCAGAACACCGCGGCGAGCACGATGCCTGCGCTGGTGATGACGGCGCCGGTCGCCGACACCGCGCGCACGATGCCACCGCGCGTGCCGTGTTCAGGCGTCTCCTCGCGCGCCCTGGTGATCAAGAAGATCGTGTAGTCCACGCCGAGCGCCACCAGGAACAGGAACGCGAACAGCGGCGCGGCGTTTGTCCAACGCCGGGAAGCCGAACACGTGCACGCTGGCCCAGCCGCCGAGACCCAGTGCCGCCAGCGCGCTCAACACGGTCACCGCGACCAGAACCAAGGGTGCCAACGCTGAGCGCAGCAGCACGTAGAGCACGATCAGGACCACCGCCAGGATCAGCGGGATGATCACCATCCTGTCCCGCGCCGCTGCGGCGCCGGCATCTCTGGCCTGGGCGTCGGACCCGCCGACCAGCACACCTGCGTCCACCGCGTGCGTCGACTCACGCAACGCGTCAATGGTTTTGAACGCCTCAGCGGATGCGGGCTCGGCGTCGACGACCGCCGACCACTGAGTCAGCCCGCCGGGCGCCTCGCCGGTCGACGTCGCGGACACGACTCCCGGTGTGTCGGTGATCGCTCGTTGGATGTCGGCCGCGCGCGCGGTCGGCCCGATGACACGGGTGGGGTCGGTCAGCCCGCTCGGGAAGTGCGCCGCCAGGGTCTGGTAGCCGCTGACCGATTCGGCCTTCACCCGGAACTGTTCGGTCTGCGACAGGCCCGTCGGCGTGGAAAGCAGACCGGTACACAACAGGGCGAGCGCCGCGATCGCCACCGTCGCGACGATGGCCGGTCTGCGGGCCACCCCATCGGCGATCCGGTGCCAGATGCCGTTTTCGGTAAGGGGATTGGCGCCGACATGCGGGACGAACGGCCAGAACAACCGCTTGCCGAACAACCCGAGCAGCGGGGGAAGCACCACCAATACGTAGACGGCTGCGACCACCAATCCTGCCGCCGCCTGCACACCCAGGCTGCGGGTGCTCGGCGATTCGGCGAACACCAAGGTGAGAAGGGCGAGTACCACGGTCGCATTGCTCGCGATGATCGCGGGGCCGGCCCGCCGTACCGCCACGGCAAGCGCCGCTCGGTGATCCCCGTTGCGCCCCAACTCTTCTCGATACCGTGAAATGAGCAGCAGCGCGTAGTTCGTTCCCGCTCCGAACACCAGCACGCTGGTGATGCCCGACGTCGAACCGTCTGGTTCCATGCCCACCGCGTCGGCGATCCCGCTGCCCACCACCGCCGCGACGCGGTCGGCGAAGCCGATCACCGCAAGCGGCACCAGCCACAGCACCGGTGAGCGGTAGGTGACGATCAGCAGCAGTGCCACCACGGCCCCCGTCACCGCCAGCAGCGTGACGTTGGCGCCGGAGAACGAATTCGCGATGTCGGCGCCGAACGCGGGACCACCGGTGACCTCGACCCGCAGATCGGCGGGCAGATCGCGAGACACATTGGCGCGCAACGACTCCACCGCGTCGTTGAGTGCGAACCCGGACAGCGCGGCGTCCATCGGAATGGCGGTCAGCGCCGCGCGGCCGTCCTGGGACACCTGCAGCGGACCTTGCCGCACCGCTGCCAGGTCGGCCTCGCGCAGCGGTTCACCGTCGCGACGGGTGACGACGACGATCGCAGGCGCCTTGTCACCGCCGGGGAACTGAGCGCGCAACGCGTCGGCACGTGTCGATTCAGCGTTGGCGGGTACCGGGACCGGTGATTGTTGATTCGAATCGCCCCCGCCGAACAGGCCTATCAAGATCCCGGACGCCAGCACGACGAGAACCGCCCATATCCAGGACGAGCGGTTCGACACGGACATGAGCCCAATATTTCAGGAACTTAATAATTAAGCAAATTAAATGCATCGGGCTATGCTGGGGCAATGTCGAAGGCCGCGCGCAGTGCCATGGAACTGGTGATCGCCGCCGACGTGCGGGCGATGACAGCCGAGTCGGATCAGATCGGCAGGCACTTCGCGGGTCGACATCAGGTGGCCGCCAACGACTTCCGGGCGCTGCTGCACATCATGGTGGCCGAAAACTCCGGTATGCCGTTGACCGCGGGCGAGCTTCGGCAGCAGATGGGGGTCTCGGGTGCGGCTATCACGTACCTGGTGGAGCGGATGATCGCGTCAGGTCATGTCCGCCGCGAGTCCGATCCGAATGACAGGCGCAAGGTGATCCTGCGGGTGGCCGACCACGGCACGGAGGTCGCCCTCGGCTTCTTCACGCCGCTCGCCGAGCACACCCGGCGAGCACTGGCCGACATCCCCGACGCTGATCTCGAGGCGGCGCATCGCACGTTCACCGCGGTGATCACCGCGATGCGGGCGTTCCGCGGCGAACTCGACGCTAGCCCCGGTTGAGCGTTGCCTCCTCGAGGTCCAGTCCGCGCAGCGCTTCACGCAGCACTTCGTCGTCGATGTGCCCGCTGTCGCGTTCGGCGATGAACGTCGCGCGTTCGGCCGCCAGCATCTCCAACCGCAGTCGCCGGAACGCCGCCGCCGGGCTCTCCCCGATCTGACCGGCGTCGCGGCCCAGCCGCTCCCATGCCGAGTTGCGTCTGCGAGTGTTCCAGCTGCGCAACACTTCTGCGGCCCGCTGGTGGACATCGCCGACCTGCTCCTCGGCCAACAACTGGTCGAGCCGCTCCTCGGCCGCGCGTGCCGCCTTGTCCTGCGCCCCCGCGGTGGCGATCGCGTCGGCGCGGGCGTCGTCACCCTGTACGCCGAGACGGCGGATCAGCCACGGCAGCGTGAGGCCGTGCAACAGCAGGGTGCCGATCACGACGACGAACGTCAGGAACACCAGTTGCGGCCTGCCGGGGAACGGCGCACCCGACAGCGTCGTCAGCGGTACACCGAACGCGGCGGCCAGCGACACCACCCCGCGCATGCCCGCCCACGCGACAATGAACACCTCCGCGGGCGTCGGCGCTGCCTCGTGCGCGCGCATGCGGGGCGACAACGCACGAGGCAGATACGCGAAGACGAACACCCACACGATCCTGACCACGATCACCGTCGCCAGCACCGCGGCCGACGAGATCGCGATGACCGACGCCCTGGTGCCTTCGAGTTCGCCGACCACGGTGGGCAACTGCAGGCCGATCAACAGGAACGCGAACGATTCGAGGATCAGCGTCAGCGCCTTCCATACCGCATTGTCCTGAAGCCGGGTGGCATAGCCGGCCAGTGTGGACTTCTGGCCCAGCATCAATGCTGCGACCACGACCGCGAGCACACCCGAACCGTGAATCTCCTCGGCGGTCAAATAGATGACGAACGGCGCCACCAGCCCGATGGCGCTTTCCACCAAGGGGTCGTCGAGCCGCCACCGCACGAACGAGGTGATCGCCCCCAACGCCAGCCCGACCACGACGCCGCCCGCTGCCGCCACCGCGAACGTCGTGAGTCCGCCGGTCCACGTCGCCGCCGTGCCGATTGCCGCCGCCAACGACACCCTGTACGCGGTCAGCGCGGTCGCGTCGTTGAGCAGGCTCTCGCCGCCGAGCAGCGTCATCACCCGGCGCGGCAGACCGAGTCTGCGGCCGACCGCGGTGGCAGACACCGCGTCGGGCGGAGCCACGATGGCGCCAAGGGTCAACGCGGCAGCCACCGTCAACTCGGGCACGACGTGGTAGGCCACGAAGCCCACCGCGATGGTCGTCGCGAGCGGCAACCCGACGGCGAGTAGCCCGATCGACCGGATGTTGCGGCGCAGCGCGACGTAGCTGCTCTCCAGCCCGGCCGACCACAGTAGCGGCGGCAGCAGCACGTAGAGCACCAGTTCGGGATCCAGCTCGATCTGCTTGAACCCGGGAATCAGGCCGGCCAGCAGACCGGCCATGACCAGCGCCAGCGGCGCGGACAGGTCGTAACGCCTGGCCACCGCCGCCAGCAGGACCGATACCACGAGGACCGCCAGCAGTGAGGCACCCATTGCGAGGAACCTCCCCTTCCGCTCGATGTTGCCGCCGGTGCGGCTTTGTACTCTTGGTCAGCATGCTGAGGAGATCACGCCGGAGCGACGTCGGCTCGACGACGGTCCCCGATACATGCGAGCACCTCGCCCAGACCGGGCAATCACCCATCGAACCGCTCAGTCCCGGCAAATGCCAGGACTGCGAACAGCTCGGTGAGAGTACGTGGGCGCACCTGCGCATGTGCCTGACATGCGGCCACGTCGGCTGCTGTGACTCGAGCCCACACCAGCATGCGAGCGAACATTTTCGCACCACCAGCCATCCGGTGATGCGCTCGGCCGAGCCGGGCGAGGACTGGCGGTGGTGCTACATCGACGTCCGACTCGGCTGAGCATCTGGCAGGCTGGACGCGCGATGAGTGAAACCACGGAAGAGTCGACCGCCCGCACAGGGTCCACCGTGATGCTGCTGGGCTCCGGCGAGTTGAGCCGCGAGTTGGCGCTGGCCTTCCAGCGGCTGGGCGCCGACGTCATCGCCGTCGACCGGTACGCCGATGCCCCCGCGCACGGCGTCGCCGACCGTTCCGCGGTGGTCAAGATGACCGACGCCGAGGAGCTGACCGCTCTGATCGGCAAGGAAAAGCCGCGCTATATCGTCGCGGAGTCGGGTCTGATCGCCGCCGACGCGCTGATCGCCGTCGCCGAGGGGGACGGCATCGAGGTTTTCCCCACTCCGCGCAGCACGCGGCTGTCGATGGACCGCGAGGGTCTGCGCAGGCTGGCCGCCGACGAGCTGGGGCTGCCCACCGCGCCGTTCTGGTTCGCCGGTTCGGTGGAGGAGCTGACCGCGGTGGCCGAGCACGCTGGTTTTCCGCTGGTCGTCAAGCCGATCGCGGCGCCGCCCGGCGAGGGCCAGTCGGTGCTGGTGCGTAGCGAAGACGTCGCGGCCGCATGGCACCGGGCGATTGCCGCAGGACACATTCCGCACAATCGCGTGCTGGCCGAGACGGTGGTCGAGGTCGATTTCGAGATCACGCTGTTGACCGTCCGCACCTATGGGCCCGCGGGTCCAGCGGTGCACTTCTGTGAGCCCATCGGCCACCATCAGGCCGAGGGCGACGTGCTGGAGTCCTGGCAGCCGCAGAGGATGTCGCCGGCCGCACTCGACGCGGCGAAGTCGGTCGCGGCCCGCATCGTCAACTCGCTGGGCGGCCGTGGCGTATTCGGGGTGGAACTACTCGTCCGCGGCGACGAGGTGTATTTCGCCGACGTCCGGCCGCGGCCCTACGACAGCGGGCTGGTAACGCTTCGCTCCCAACGCCTTTCGCAGTTCGAGCTGCACGCCCGCGCGATCCTCGGGCTCGCGGTGGACACGATCATGATTTCGCCCGCCGCGGCAGAGGTCAGCTACGCGGGAGCAGAGTCCACGGTCCCCGCCGACGTGGACATGCAGGTGGTCGCCGAGGCGCTGGCCGTCGCGGAAAGCGATGTGCGGCTGTTCGACCGGCCCGACGAGACCGACGGACGGCGGCGGCTTGGGGTGGCGCTGGCCACCGCGCCCGATCCGATCGTCGCGCGTGACCGGGCCCGCCGGGTGTCGGCGGCCCTACGCAAACTGTGGTGACCGAGCCCGCCGACCGCCCGACATTGGCGCCGTTCCTTGGTGCGCTGGCCGTCATAATGCTCGTGGTGAGCGCAATCTGGCTGTTCAACCTCTTCGGCTCCGACGATCCGCCCGCCGAACAGCAGGTCGGCCGCGCCGCAGTCGGCCAGAACGATGCGCTTCAGCGACAGAGCTACGCCGACTTCCGCACCTACACTTGCCGTGAACACCAGGGCGCCGACGCGGATATCCTTGCCCAGCAACGCGATTCGGTGTCCAAGCGGGGGGAACGGTTCGTCGACGACGTCACCGAGATCAAGGTCGACGGTGATCGCGCCACCGCCACGGTGACCTATCATTTCGACAAGGCGCCGGATGCCAAAACCGGTGTCGAGATGACTTTTGTGCGCGAGGACGGAGCATGGAAGGTCTGTTCAACCGGTCCCAGCTAGCTGTGGAAGACTTCGGCTTGTGACCTACGCAGGAGACATCACACCTGAGGAGGCTTGGAAGCTGCTGGCCGACAACTCCGAGGCCGTGCTGGTCGATTGCCGCACGGACGCCGAATGGCGCTTTGTCGGGGTGGCAGACCTGTCCTCACTGGAACGCGACGTCGTGTACGTGGAGTGGAACCACACCGACGGCAAGCACAACGACAACTTCGTCGAGGATCTCAAGGCGGCGGGGGTGACCCCGGGTGACCGGCCGGTGGTGTTCCTGTGCCGCTCGGGCAATCGGTCGATCGGCGCCGCCGAGGCGGCGACGGAGGCAGGCATCGCGCCGTCCTACAACGTGCTCGACGGGTTCGAGGGCAACCTTGACGAGAACAGACACCGCGGCCACACCGGGTGGAAAGCCGTCGGACTGCCATGGAGACAGTCGTGAGCAGCCACGATCCGTCAGTGCCTTCCGTGCGTACGCCTGCTGAATTGCCCGACGGCGTCAGCCAGGCCACCATAGGCGTGCGCGGTGGGCTGCTCAGGTCCGGCTTCGAGGAGACCGCAGAGGGCCTGTTTCTGACGTCCGGGTATGTCTACGCCTCGGCTGCCGAGGCCGAGAAGGCGTTCACCGGCGACATCGACCGCTATGTGTACTCCCGCTACGGCAACCCGACGATCTCGATGTTCGAGGAGCGGTTGCGGCTGATCGAAGGCGCGCCTGCGTGTTTCGCGACGGCGACGGGCATGGCGGCGGTGTTCACGTCGCTGGGCGCGCTGGTGGGCGCAGGTGACCGGCTGGTCGCGGCCCGGTCGTTGTTCGGCTCCTGCTTCGTGGTGTGCAGCGAGATCCTTCCGCGCTGGGGGGTCGAGACGGTCTTCGTCGACGGTGACGACCTCTCGCAGTGGGAAGACGCATTATCGGTGCCGACACAGGCGGTGTTCTTCGAGACGCCGTCTAACCCGATGCAGTCGTTGGTGGACATCGCCGCGGTCAGTCAGATGGCACATGCGGCAGGGGCAAAAGTGGTGCTGGACAATGTTTTCGCCACGCCCATCCTGCAGCAGGGCTTCCCGCTGGGGGTCGACGTCGTGGTGTACTCGGGCACCAAGCACATCGACGGCCAGGGCCGCGTGCTTGGCGGTGCGATCCTCGGGTCGAAGGAGTACATCGACGAACCGGTGCAGAAGTTGATGAGGCACACCGGCCCTGCGCTGAGTCCGTTCAACGCGTGGACACTGTTGAAGGGGCTGGAGACCCTGGCGGTTCGCGTCGAGCACCAGAACGCCTCGGCGCAGCGCATCGCGGAGTTTCTTCAGAACCATCCGTCGGTGAGTTGGGTGAAGTATCCGTTCCTGGAGTCGCATCCGCAATACGATCTTGCCAAGCGCCAAATGACCGGCGGCGGAACGGTTGTCACGTTCGAACTCGCGGGTGGCAGCAAAGAGCGCGCATTCGAGGTGCTCGACAAGCTGCGGATCGTCGACATCTCGAACAACCTCGGCGATTCCAAATCGCTGATCACTCACCCCGCCACCACCACGCACCGGGCGATGGGCCCGGAGGGCCGCGCCGCGATCGGACTCGGCGACGGCGTGGTGCGGATCTCGGTGGGGCTGGAGGGAACCGAGGATCTGATCGCCGACCTCGACCAGGCGCTGGACTAGGTGTCGCGGAAATCCGAGGCGAAAAAGGCTCGCCGCAACAAGCGGCGGGCGGCCAAGGACGCGACCTGGGTTCCTGACACCGTGATGGAAGATCTGGTGGCCACCCAGGCCGCGATCGCCACCGACCTGGAAGCGTTCGACGCGCGAATCGCCCAGCGCGGCTGGGAATTCGACGAGGACGAGTCCGACGAGGACTTCGTGTTCTGGAGCTACCCGCCGTCGGCCACCGACGTCGACGGCGACGAACTCGCGCCGGTGACGACGGTCTGGATGACGGCCGCCGAGGACGCCCAGATCGTGCACCTGATGTTGGCAGGCAACTCGGAATCACCGGAGTTCGCCCCGGACCTGTTCTTCGAACATCTCGAAGCCATCGAGGCGTATCGCGCCGGGGATCCACCGCCGGCCTTCGACTGATTCTCGGGCCCCAACGCTCTCTGAACGCAATGCGCAGAACCCTGTAAATCGCGTGTTGTGCGGTTTGTGCGCACAAGCGAGCCAGCGCGGCTTCGCGACGCATAGCTTGTGTTCGCCCCAGATGGCTACGCGAACAGGAGAATTCAGATGACCGACAACACCACTCCGACGACTCACGACTGCGCGGATCACGGCTGTCTGGCCGCCATGCTCGGACTTGAGATAGATGACACGTCGGCCGGAAGGCCCGATATTCCGTAGTGCCCGGCTCCGGCACACTTCGCCGGAATGCACGTTTTGTAGAGGAATTGCGGGAAGGTTTCTACAAAACGTGCATTTCGCGGACGGAGGCGACGCCGCTAACCCTTTTCGGACCCCTCGATGACGCCCTGTGCGGCCCGCGCGCGCTGCTCGTAGCTCTGCCGCGCCGCACGATCGAATTCGAGAAAGACCGAGTCCAGCCCCAATTGCTTGTTCATCCAACGGCGCCCACGTGGCCCCAGCATTTGCGCGGCCTGCGCGGTGAACCGCAGCACGGCAGGCACCGAAACGTGGGTCTTGGGCTTCTGGAGCGTCTTGATCACCGCCGCCGCGATCTCCGACGGCTCCACCGGCTTGATCGCCCCACCGCTCTTGGTGCCGGAGATCAGTTCGGTGTTGGTGAACGGCGGCATCACCACCGACACGTTGACGCCGTGCGGCGCCATCTCGTCGGCCAGTGCGGCGGACAGGCCGACCACACCGAACTTTGCGCCGACGTAGACCACCTGCCCGGGAACAGGGATCAGCCCCGACAGCGAGGCGATGTTGACGATGTGGCCGCGTCGACGCGCCACCATGTCCGGCAGCGCCAGCTGGCAGCCGGTCAGCACGCCGTACAGGTTCACCTCGATGGACGACCGAATGGCCTGCTCGGACTCCTCGAGGAACGGACCGATCGGCATCACGCCCGCGTTGTTGATCAGCACATCGATGTGGCCGCCCCCGTCGGTGCGGGCCTTGTCGAGGAACGTGGCGAACGAATCGCGATCGGTGACGTCGAGCGGATACCCCGATACCGACCCCAGCTTGGTGAGATCTGCGACGGCCGACTCCTGCAGCGCGACGTCGCGGTCACCGATCACGACGCGGGCGCCATGGGCGAGCAGCGCCTTGGCGGTGGCGTAGCCGATGCCGCGGGCGGCCCCAGTGATCGCGATGGTTCTGCCTGCGATGTTGTCCATGCGGCCAAACTTTACACGTGTCAAGTTTGACTGGGAAGTGGGGTTATTTGCGATCAGGCTGAGCGAATCCGCGACTCTGGAATGCACCCGAGGTGTTCGCGTTAGACATTTAAGTGATGCACGTGCCCGCAATCGACAGACTCCGCTTTGTGGCGGTCAGCCAAGACGACCCGCTGGCCGAGCCGCTGTTGGCCGAGCTCACCGTCGAATACTCGACCCGGTACGGCGCCACCGAGGACGCCGTCGCGACATGGCTGCGCGGCTACCCCGCCCACGAGTTCGCCCAGCCGCACGGCGGGCTGCTCATCGGGCTTCTCGACGGCCAACCCGTGACCGGCGGCGCGTTCTGTCGCTTCGACGAGTCCACCGCCGAGCTGAAGCGCATCTGGACCGATAGCCGCCACCGTCGGCACGGCCATGCCAAGGCGCTGCTGGCAGCGCTCGAGAGCGAGATCGTGGGCCGCGGCTATCGCACCGCCTACCTGACGACGGGCGACCGCCAGCCCGAGGCGGAGGCGCTCTACCTCTCGACCGGCTACGTCCGGCTGGCCGAGCCGTTGCCCGCCGAGGGGGACGTCTTCCCTGTCGCATTCCGGAAGACGCTGTCATGACCGAGCACCTGCACCTCGCGGTCGGCCTCGACGGCTACGGCTGGCATCCCGAAGCCTGGCGGCACACGCCCGATCTGCAGCCCGTCACCAGCGGACGGTATTGGGCGGGGCTGGCCGCGACCGCGGAACGCGGCCTGCTCGACTTCGTCACCTTCGACGACGCGCTCACCCCGCAGCGACGACGCCGACCCGACATCGAACCGAGGTGGCTCGCGGGCAGGCCCGACGCCGTGCTGGTCGCATCGAGGGTGGCGCCGGCCACCAAGCACATCGGCTTGATCCCCGTCGCGACCGTGACTCACACCGAACCGTTTCACGTGTCGAAAGCCATTGCCACGCTTGACTTCGTCTCACACGGCCGGGCCGGATGGCAGGTCCGTGTCAGCAGTTCAGCGCACGAGGCCGACTTGTTCGGCCGACGCGACCTCAGCAACGTCGACCTGTTCGACGAAGCCTCCGACGCCGTGGAGGTCGCGCGCAGGCTATGGGACAGCTGGGAAGACGACGCAATCATCCGCGACGTCGCCACCGGCCGCTTCGTCGACCGCGACAAACTGCACTACATCGACTTCGTAGGCAAATACTTTTCGGTCAAGGGTCCTTCGATCACACCGCGCCCGCCGCAGGGTCAGCCCGTCGTCGCTGCCCTCGCGCATGCCACACCGATCTACGAATTTGCCAGGCGCAGCGCCGATCTGGTGTTCATCACGCCCAACGACGACGAGGCTCTGCACGCCATCCGGGCCGAGGTTGCAGGCGTCGAGGTGTACGCCGACGTCTACGTGACCTTCGACGGGACCACCGATCCGCGCTCCGACGCGTTGGTGTTCGACGGCAGCCCAACCGAACTCGTCGATCTCCTGCTGCACTGGCACTACAGCGGCGTCGCCGGCGTCCGGCTGCGGCCCGCCGTCAACGCCACCGATCTGCCGGTGATCGTCGACGAAGTGGTGCCGCTGCTGCAGCGGGCGAACCGCTTCCGCACCTCCTACACCGACGGTGAGACACTGCGTCAGCGACTCGGGTTACCGATCGCCGAAAACCGCTATTCACAGGCGAACTCATGACTGTTCCGCTGTCCATCCTCGATCTCGCCCCGATAAGTCAAGGCAGCGACACGGCCACCGCGCTGCGTAACACCATCGACCTCGCCCGCCATGCCGAGCAGTGGGGGTTCAAGCGTTACTGGGTCGCCGAGCACCACTTCGTCGCGGTGGCCAGTTCATCACCCGCGGTGCTGATCGGCCAGATCGCTGCTGCGACTGACACAATCCGCGTCGGCGCGGCCGCCGTGCAACTCGGGCAGACGACGGCCATCGCGGTCGTTGAGAGTTTCGGCATGCTCGACGCCTTCTACCCGGGCCGCATCGACCTCGGCGTCGGCCGGTCCGGGCAGCGCGGCCGCGAGGCGGTCAAAGCGGGCGGGCGGAAACCTAAGAAGTCGCCGCGCACCGAATGGCTCGACGTCGGCGGTGTGGTCGTGCCGCCGCCGTTCGACATGAGCGTGCTGATGCGCAATCCGCGTGTGCGGGCGACGATGTCGGTGCTGCAACAACCCGGCGCTGTCGCGCCCGATTTCGACGAGCAGGTGGCAGACATCCTCGCCATGCTCGGCGGTCGCTATGTGATCGACGGCATCGACGCACATGCCGTTCCCGGCGAGGGCAGCGGGATGGTTCCTTGGGTGTTCGGCAGCAGCAAGGGCCAAAGCGCGCGGGTGGCCGGTGCCCGCGGACTGCCGTTCGTCGCCAGCTATCACATCACTCCTGCGACCGCGCTCGACGCGATCGACGTCTACCGCGACGTGTTCCGGCCGTCGGCGGCGCTGACCGAACCGTACGTGGTGGTGTCGGCCGACGTGGTGGTCGCCGACGACTCCGCGACCGCCCGCCATCTCGCGTCGAGTTACGGGCACTGGGTGTACTCCGTGCGCGCGGGTGGTGGCGCCGCCCCGTACCCGGATCCCGACACCGTCGAACCACTGACCGCCGAGCAAGCCGAGCTGGTGAAGGACCGCACCGCAACCCAATTCGTTGGTGATCCCGACGAGGTCGCGGACAAGCTACAAACCCTGCAGCGGGTGACCGCGGCCGACGAGTTGGTCATCACCTCCGTCACCCACTGCCACGCCGACCGGCTGCGCTCACACGAACTGATTGCGAAGAGGTGGGGCCTGTGACAGTGCGAGAAGGCAAAGACCGCAAGCCGATTCACCTCGCGGCTCACTTTCCCGGCGTCAACAACACCACGGTGTGGTCGGATCCGGAGTCGGGCAGCCAGATCGAGTTCGAGTCGTTCGTCCACCTCGCGCAGACCGCCGAACGAGGTCTGTTCGACTTCTTCTTTCTCGCCGAGGGCCTGCGGTTGCGTGAGCACCGCGGCCGCATCCACGACCTCGACGTCGTCGGACGGCCCGACACATTCACTGTGCTGGCGGCTTTGGCCGCCGTCACCGAGCGGCTCGGCCTGACCGGCACCATCAACACCACGTTCAACGAACCTTTCGAAGTGGCTCGGCAATTCGCCACGCTCGATCATCTCTCCGACGGGCGGGCCGGCTGGAACATGGTCACCTCGTCAGATGCGTTCACCGGCGAGAACTTCCGTCGCGGCGGGTTCCTGGACCACTCCGACCGCTACAAGCGGGCCGAGGAGTTCGTCACCGTGGCACGCGAGTTCTGGGACAGCTGGGCGGCCGACGCAGTGCTCGCCGATCGGGACAACGGCGTCTACGTCGACCCGTCCCGCATCCGCATCGTCGAACACCGCGGTCCGCAGTTCGACGTTCGCGGAATCAGTACGCTGCCGCGCCCGCCGCACGGCCATCCGGTTCTGCTGCAGGCAGGCGATTCCGCCGATGGTCGGGCATTCCTTGCCAAGTATGCCGACGCGGCCTTCACCATGCATTCGACTCTGGAAGCCGGCCAGGCCTACTACGCGGACGTCAAAGGCAGGGCCGCGTCGTATGGCCGGGACCCGAACCGGCTCAAGGTTTTTCCCGCAGCGACGTTCGTGCTCGGCGACACCGAGCAGGAGGCCGTCGACAAGGCCCACCACATCCGCCGCCAGCAGGTGGGCCCCCAGACCGCGATCGCGATGCTCGAGCAGGTCTGGCAGCGCGACCTGTCGGGCTACGACCCCGACGGTCCGCTGCCCGACATCGAACCAGCCGACGATCCCACCATCACCCAGGGTCGGGTGCGCCATGGCGACCCGAAGGCGCTAGCCGCGGCTTGGCGGGAGCGCGCGCAGGCCGAGAAGCTCAGCATCCGCGAACTGATCATCGCCGTCACCAGCCGTCAGCAGTTCGTCGGCACACCCGCACAGGTGGCCGACGAGATCGATCTGCACGTACAGGCCGACGCCTGCGACGGGTTCATCCTCGTCCCGCACCTGACCCCGGGCGGACTCGACGACTTTGTCGACCGCGTGGTGCCGCTGCTGCAGGAGCGCGGCAGCTTCCGCACCGAATACGCCGGGCACACGCTGCGCGATCACCTCGAACTATAGGCTGGCCACTGGTGTCCCCCTGATGTCGTGGACACCGGGGTGGGGTGTGTCGATGTCGCAGACGGCAGTGGGCTGGCTGATACTCGGAGCGGCTGTGCTGACGTTCGTAGCGGGCTTTGCGTCGCGCGCCTTCATCGGCCGCAGGCGCGATACCAAGGGGGTGCGACGGCTTGTGCACGCCTTCCGCCGAACCGGTGTGGCGCGTGTGCTGTTCGGGCGGTTCGAGGAGGACGTGCTCGACGACGAGGAACTCGACAGCATGATCCTGATGCCCACCGTCGTCGTCGGTTGCGGTCTGTGCCTGACCGCAATTTTCCTGCTCGGCTACGAAGCGCTGAACTAGCGGGCGGCCGCCGCGGCCGCGTCACGGATGGCGCCCCGCCACACCGGGCCATGACCGGGCAGCAGCACGTCGGTGTCGAGCAGTCCGAGCGCGCCGAGACTGCGCACACAGCCGTCCTGGTCGTGGTTGAACAGGCGGGGCAGAAGCTGCGGCCCGGTCTTCGTCACCAGCGGATGCCCGGTGACCAGTGCGTCGCCCGCGACCAGCACACCGTCGACCACGTACGAGCAATGCCCACCGGTGTGGCCGGGAGTGGGAATCGCCATGGGCGCACCGGGCAGTCCCGCGGCGATGTCCTCGGTGAGCGCCTGCGTGGTGGGAATCGCGTCGCGCACCATGCCGCCCTTTCGGGAGATCGCCAGCGTCCACTTCAAGAATCGCGGTTGCCACAGGTGCGGGATGATGTCGGCGGGCCCAGCCTGCTCGAGATACTCCCGCTTGGCGTGCCCGACCTCGGCGGCGTGCGAATAAACCGGTGTGCCATGGGTTTTCGCGAACCAAATGGCCGTGCCGAAGTGGTCGATGTGGGCGTGCGTCAACAGGATCGCCGTCAGGTCGTCCACGCCGAACCCGAGCTGCCGCAGCGAGTTGAGTACGTCGTCGCGGTGGCCGGGGAAACCGGCGTCGATCAGCATCACGCCGTTGTCGTCGATGACCAGCGTCCAGTTGACCAGGTCGGTCTCGGCGAAATGCACGCGATCGGTGACGGCTGTCAGGGCTGCTGCCATGCCGCGAGTCTAGGCTTGGCTGCGTGGCTGAACTCAAACTCGGATACAAGGCGTCGGCGGAGCAGTTCGCGCCGCGGGAACTCGTCGAGCTGGCCGTCGCCGCCGAAGAACACGGCATGGACAGCGCGACGGTCAGCGACCACTTCCAGCCGTGGCGCCACGAAGGCGGTCACGCGCCGTGGTCGCTGGCCTGGATCGCCGCTGTCGGCGAACGCACCGAGCGGCTGATCCTCGGCACCTCGGTGCTGACCCCGACCTTCCGCTACAACCCCGCCGTGATCGCTCAGGCGTTCGCCACCATGGGCTGCCTGTACCCCGACCGGATCTTCCTCGGGGTCGGCACCGGCGAGGCGCTCAACGAGATCGCCACCGGCTACGAGGGCGAGTGGCCCGAGTTCAAGGAGCGCTACGCCCGGCTGCGCGAGTCGGTGCGACTGATGCGGGAGCTGTGGCTCGGCGACCGGGTCGATTTCGACGGCGAGTACTACCGGACCAAGGGCGCCTCCATCTACGACGTCCCCGACGGCGGCATCCCGATCTACGTCGCCGCGGGCGGACCGCAGGTGGCCAAGTACGCGGGCCGCGCCGGTGACGGCTTCATCTGCACCAGCGGCAAAGGTGAAGAGCTGTACAAGGACAAGCTCATCCCCGCGATGCGCGAGGGCGCCGAGGCCGCTGGTAAGAACCCCGACGACGTCGATGCGATGATCGAGATCAAGATCTCCTACGACACCGATCCCGAACTGGCGTTGGAGAACACCCGGTTCTGGGCGCCGCTTTCGCTGACCGCTGAGCAGAAGCACTCCATCGACGATCCGATCGAGATGGAGAAGGCCGCCGACGCGCTGCCCATCGAGCAGGTGGCCAAGCGCTGGATCGTCGCGTCGGATCCCGACGAGGCCGTTGCCAAGGTCAAGGACTACGTCGACTGGGGCCTCAACCATCTGGTGTTCCACGCGCCAGGCCACGATCAGCGGCGCTTCCTCGAGCTGTTCCAGAGGGACCTCGAGCCTCGTCTTCGCCGCCTCGGTTGATCGAACTTCGCAAACTGCACCAGCACAAGAGGATTCGGGTGCTGGCCACGGTGGTCGGTGCGCTCGCGCTGGTACTGGCCGCGGCGGGGTTGGTGGCGCGGTACCTGCCGATCACCAACGAGGTCGTGCTCTTGCTCGCCGCCGTCTCGCCGTACCTGACCGTCGCGGGTCTGGTCGCGATGATCTCGTTCGCGGTCGTCAGACGGTGGGTGCCGACGATCGTGTCCGCGCTGCTCTGCGCGGTGATGCTGCTTGTGCTGCTGCCGCGCTACCTGGGCCCCGAGAAACCTCCGGTGCCCTCGGTCCCCGTTCGGGTGCTCACCGCGAATCTCGGTCTGGGCGCTGCTGATCCGAAGGGCGTCGTCGCGTTGGCGCGCGACTCGGCCGACGTGTTGGTCGTGCAGGAGTTGACACCTGGGCTCGCTGTGGCGCTGTCGACGGCGGGACTGGATGCCGTCATGGCGTACCGGTCCATCGATCCTCGCAAGAACGCGGAAGGAATCGGAATCTGGAGCCGCTACCCGATCATCGACGCCCAAGCGGTCAGCGGTTATGAGCTTGCGATGCGGATCGCCAGGATCCAACTACCTTCGGTGAGGTTGGCACCCGCGGTGCTGGCCGTGCACTTGGCCGCGCCGTGGGTGCAGCCACTGCAATACTTCCGCGACGACATCGCGCGGTTCCCGACCACGCTGCAGGCGGCGGCGCGCGAGGCGGGGCCCGGCGCGGTGATCGTGGCGGGCGACCTCAACTCGACCTACGACATGCGGCCGTTCCGCCAGCTGCTTGACGAGGGTTACCGCGACGCCGCCGAACAGGCGGGCGCGGGCCTCACCCGCAGCTTCCCGGCCAGGCCCGTGTTCGGCATCGACCATGTGCTGGTGCGCAACGCCACGGCGACATCCGCGCGCACGGTGCCGGTGCCCGGCTCCGACCACCGCGGCCTGTCCACCGTCATCGAGATTCCGGTGGACCCGAACGCCGGCTGATGTTGCCCTAGGCTGGCACGCGTGCCGACCAGAGCGATCTACATCGCCTCACCCGAAGGCGACACGGGCAAGTCGACAATCGCGCTGGGCATCCTGCACCGCCTTGCGGCCACGGTCGCGAAGGTCGGCGTCTTCCGCCCGATCACCCGGCTCGGTGAGGATTGCGACTACATCCTGGAACTGCTGCTCGCGGGCAGCACCGCCGGCCTGACCTACGACGAGTGCATCGGCGTCGGTTATCAACAATTGCACGAGGACCCTGACACCGCGATAGCCGAGATCGTCGACCGATATCACCATGTGGCCGACCAGTGCGATGCGGTGCTGATCGTCGGCAGCGACTACACCGACGTCGCCACCCCGAGCGAGTTGTCGACGAACGCGCGCATCGCGGTGAATCTCGGAGCGCCGATCGTGCTCGCAGTCAAGGCCAAAGGCCGGACGCCCGAGCAGGTCGCGCAGGTCGTCGATCTTTGCCTGGTCGAGATCGACGCCCAGCACGCACACACGGCCGCGGTGGTCGCAAACCGATGTGAGCCGGCGCAGATGACGGCGGTCGCCGAGGCGCTGAAGCCGTTCGGCCCCAAAGCCTATGTCCTGCCCGAGGAGCCGCTGCTGGTCGCGCCGTCCGTTGCCGAACTCGGCGAAGCGGTGCAGGGCAGCCTGCTCCGCGGCGACCCCGCGCTGTTCAACCGCGAGGTGATGGACGTACTGGTAGCCGGCATGACGGCCGAGCATGTGGTGGAGCGGCTGACGGAGGCGGTCGCGGTCATCACCCCTGGCGACCGCTCGGACGTCGTGCTGGCCGTGGTGGCCGCCCATGAGGCCGAAGGGTTTCCATCGCTGTCGTGTGTCATTCTCAACGGCGGCCTCGAGCTTCATCCGTCGATCGCGTCGCTGGTGTCGGGCCTCGGGCTGCGGCTGCCGATCATCACCACCAGGTTCGGCACATTCGAAACCGCAAGCCGGGTGGCCGCTGTGCGCGGCCGCGTCACTGTGAAGTCGCAACGCAAGATCGACACCGCGATCGCATTGATGGACGCCTACGTCGACACGGCGGATCTGCTGGCGCAGTTGGCCATTCCGATCCCCTCGGTCGTCACGCCGCAGATGTTCACCTATCAGCTACTGGACCAGGCCCGATCGGACCGCAAACACATCGTGCTGCCAGAAGGTGAGGACGACCGCATCCTCACCGCGGCGGGCAGGCTGCTGTCACGCGGCGTCGCGGACTTGACCCTCCTTGGCGATGAGCCGCAGATCCGCGCCCGCGCAGCCGAACTCGGCGTCGACCTGTCGGACGCGGCGGTGCTCAACCCGCGCACCAGCGAGCTGTGCGACAAGTTCGCCGAGCAATACGCCGAACTGCGCAAGCACAAGGGCATCACCGTCGAGCAGGCTCGCGAGATCATCCACGACGTCTCGTATTTCGGCACCATGCTGGTGCACAACGACATGGTCGACGGCATGGTGTCGGGTGCCGCGCACACCACCGCGCACACGGTTCGGCCCGCGTTCGAGATCATCAAGACACGGCCCGACGTTTCGACGGTGTCGAGCATCTTCCTGATGTGCCTTGCCGACCGGGTGCTCGCCTACGGCGACTGCGCGATCGTGCCGGACCCGACGTCGGAGCAACTCGCGGACATCGCTATCTCGTCTGCGCGCACCGCCTCGCAGTTCGGCATCGACCCCCGGGTCGCCATGCTCTCCTACTCGACCGGCACAAGCGGCACCGGCGCCGACGTCGACAAGGTCAGGGCCGCAACCGAATTGGTTCGCACCCGAGCGCCCGATCTGCTCGTCGAGGGCCCCATTCAGTACGACGCCGCCGTCGACGAGACAGTCGCGAAGGCGAAGATGCCCGACTCCGAGGTGGCCGGGCGCGCGACGGTGCTGATCTTCCCCGACCTGAACACCGGCAACAACACCTACAAGGCGGTGCAGCGCAGTGCGGGCGCGATAGCGATCGGGCCTGTGTTGCAGGGGCTGAACAAGCCGGTCAACGACCTGTCCCGGGGCGCGCTCGTCGAGGACATCGTCAATACCGTGGCCATCACCGCAATCCAGGCGCAGGGCACCTGATGTCACAAAGTGTCCTGGTGTTGAACTCCGGGTCGTCATCGCTGAAATATGCGGTGCTCGACCCGGATTCGGGTGGCCAGTCGGTGGAGGGGATCGTCGAACGCATCGGTGACGGTGACGTTCCGGACCACTCGGCGGCCATGCGGGTGGTATTCGGTGAGTTGGCCGACCATCTCGACGGCCTGGTGGCCGTCGGGCATCGCGTTGTGCACGGCGGCCCCGACCTGTACCGGCCGACGGTCATCGATGATGCGTTGGTGGCCAAGCTCGAGGACCTGGCCGCCCTTGCGCCACTTCACAACCCGCCCGCGGTGTTGGGCATCCAGGTAGCGCGTAAGGCGATACCGGATCTGCCCCACGTGGCGGTGTTCGACACCGCGTTCTTTCACGACCTGCCGCCCGCGGCCGCGACCTACGCCATCGATCGCGACGTCGCCGAACGATGGCACATCCGCCGCTACGGATTTCACGGCACCTCGCATCAGTACGTCAGCGAGCAGGTGGCGGCGCTTCTTGACGTGCCGCTGGCCGACCTGAGCCAGATCGTGCTGCACCTCGGCAACGGCGCCTCCGCGTCGGCGATCCTGGGTGGCAGGCCGGTGGACACCTCGATGGGGTTGACGCCGATGGAAGGCTTGGTGATGGGTACCCGTTCGGGTGACATCGATCCGGGCGTGCTGATGTATCTGTGGCGCACCGCGAAGATGAGCGTCGAGGACATCGAGTCGATGTTGAACCGAAGTTCGGGTGTCCGCGGCCTCGGTGGCGAGATCGACTTCCGGCTATTACACCAGCGCATCGAATCCGGCGACGCCACAGCACAATTGGCCTATGACGTCTACGTGCACCGGCTACGCAAGTACATCGGCGCATATCTGGCGCTGCTCGGCACGGTGGACGTCATCACGTTCACTGCTGGAGTCGGGGAGAACGACGCTGCGGTGCGCCGCGACGCGTTGTCCGGCATGGCGGCGCTTGGCATCGAGGTCGACGAGCATCTCAACGCAAGCCCCGCCAGGGGTGCGCGCCGGATTTCGGCGGACAACTCACCGACGACCGTGCTCGTGGTTCCGACGAACGAGGAGCTTGCGATCGCGCGCGCCTGCGTGCGCGTGATCTGAGTAGCGGCGCTAGACGCCGACTCCGTTGTCTCCCCGTGTGCCTGGTGCGCCAGGGGCGCCTGCGCCACCGGTGCTTCCCGGGTTGCCGTCATTGCCAGCGTTGCCGGGTTGGATGCCGCCGCCTGCGCCGCCGGATCCGCCCGCGCCACCGTTTCCGCCGTTGCCGCTGCGCGCGTCGTTGCCGCCATCGCCGCCGTCGCCGCCCGCGCCGCCCTTGTGGCTGCCGGTGTCGCTGGTGTTGGTGCCGTTGCCACCCTTGCCACCGTTGCCACCGGGCGCACCCTCCCCGCCTTTTCCTCCGTTGCCGCCGTCACCGCCTACCAGCGCTGCCCGCGCAAAGGTATTCGGACTGAACAGGTTTGGGCCGACCCTCAACAGCGAGCCCGCGTCGCCAACGACGCAACCTTGATCGGCTGGGCACCGCGAACCGGGCCCCCGGCGTCGCCATCGGGGTGACTGTCGGCGCCGACGACGCTCGCGAGTGATCCACCGAGCACGATGCGCTGCCCGCCGCTGCGGCCTCTACTGCGGTTCTTCTGGCGGCCTTCGCCGAACAGAACTAATAGCCCGGGACGCTATGTCGGTTCCGACGGCAAGGAAATCAGATATTCACCTGACAGATCCGGCTAACTGTAATCCGCTCGGAGGGCTGGGCGTCGGCTCAATGCGCCGCGTCGGAAGCCTCGACCGGTAGGAGATGGTCGGGGTCGCAGATCTGCAGGAACCGGGTCAACTGCGGTCCGACGACGAGCACCCACTGGATGCCGTATCTGGCACAGGTCACGTTCACGTTGTGCAGGGCAGCAAACCCTGAGGTGCCGAAGAACCCGATTGTCGACAGATCAAGGACAAGCCGTCCCGACCCGACGACCTGGCGCTCGGCATAGTCGGCGAGGGCGCGACTGTTGGTCGCGTCGACCTCGCCCCTGACCGTGACGAGTACCGTCGTGTCCGAAAGGTGGCACGCAGAAAAGATCGCCCGATGGTGCTGTTCACGTCTGTCGAGTGACGTCGGATCCGGACGAAGCACGCGACAGGTTCCCATTGCAGACATGGTGGCCTCCCTCAGTCGAAAAGCGATATTCGTACTGGGGTGCCGTCAGGGATGGGGCCCTACGTCTCAAAGCCTCGCACTCGGGAGTCAACCGTATGCGTCGATGACGTCACCAGTCGGCTGTTAACTCAACCTGAGCGCAGAGTACTACGGAATTCGCAAGTTGACCATGGGCTTTCCCCGGCGAGAGGCGGGCAGCCAGCGAAAACGACGCGCGAGATCCGTTGCGGTTCAAGATCAAAACGTGCTCATCGGCCGAACGCTGTTGGCCAGGTCTACCAGGGCATAGCGGTGCGCCTGCGTGGGCGCCACCCTGGCCAGGCTGCGTAGCGACGCCTCGACACCGAGCTGCAGCCCGTGCTCGGTGAACGGGAAGCCGAGGATGTGGTTGGTGCTCGCGGTGTTGTCGGCGAGCCAGTCCATTGCAGTGCCGAGCACCAGCGCGCGGATCTGCAGCACCCGCGGCTCGGTGTCAGGCAGCGCCTCGACCCTGCGGGCCGCGTCGCGGATGTGCTGCTCGGTCACCTCGCTCATCGACCTGCCCGACAGCAGCGTCACGGCACTGGTCAACCGTGCGGTCGTGAAATGCCTTGAGGTTGGCGGCACTTCGTCAAGGGTGCGCACCGCGGCGTCCCTGTCTCCTTCCGCGGACTGCGCGCGAGCAAGACCGAAGCCGGCCGAGATCACACCGTTGTCGGTGCTCCAGACCGTGTTGTAGAACTTGCGCTCGTCGGCGTTTCCCGCGAGCTCGGCCGTCGCGGCCAGCGCGAGCTTCGGCGCCAGCTCGCCGGGCAGCGTGTCCAGCACCTCGTTGAAATGCTTTGTGGCCGAGTCGTAATCGGCCGACAGCAGTTCGGCGACCGCGCGGAACCAAACCAGCCGCCACCGCCACCCGACCCGGCCTGCGAGATCGTCGAGTTTGCGGGTGGCTTTGGCCACGTCGCCCAGATCCAGCAGCGCACGCACCTCCATCAACGGCAGCTCGACAGACTCCGACAGGTCGATGCCTTCGGAGTCCAGCGCGCCGTGCCGCGCCGCCCGCAGTTGGTCCAGCGTCTGCACCGGCTGGCTCAGCACGCTGGCCGACAATACCGGCGCGCCGACGTCCGCCGGGTCCATCAACGGCACCGGGAGCGCCTTGATGATCTCTTGTGCTGTGAGCTTTTCCGAGTGCACCTGCCCGTCGAGGTACACGTCGGTGTGCGCAACCAGCAGATCGATCCCGAATGTCGACCGCGTCGGGGAGAACACCGTCGACAGGCCAGGCCGCGGCACCCCGGTGTCCTGCGCCACCACCTCGCGCAGCACACCGAGCAACTGGCCCGACATCTCCTCCGCACTGCCGAACCGGCGCCGCGGGTCCGGGTCGATGGCGCGACGCAGCAGCCTCCCGAACGAGTCGTACTCGCGCAGCACCGGATCGTCCTCGGGCAGGCCTTCGACGTAGCGGCCTTTGCGCGTACGCAGATTCAGCGTCAGCGCCGCGAGCGTGCGGCCCACGGTGTAGATATCGGTCTGCACGGTCGGGCCGGTGCGGACGATCTCAGGCGCCTGGTAACCCGGTGTGCCGTACAGGTATCCGAACGAGTTGATCGTGGAGACCGCACCGAGGTCGATCAGCTTGAGCTGGTCCTCGGTGACCATGATGTTTTCCGGCTTGAGGTCGTTGTACACCAAGCCGATCGAGTGCAGATACCCAAGCGCGGGAAGGATTTCCAGCATGAAGCCGATGGCCTCCGCCACCGGTAGCCGGTCGCCCTTCGCCTGTTTGAGCGACGTCCCGCCGACGTACTCCATCACGATGTAGCCGACCGGGTTGCCGTGCTTGTCTTCGTGCTCGACGAAGTTGTAGATCTTCACGATCCCGGGATGCGTCACCTCGGCCAGGAATTGGCGTTCGGCCATCGCGATGCTCTGCGCCTCGGCGTCGCCGGAATGCACCAGTCCTTTCAGCACCACGGGTCGGTCGTTGACGTTCTTGTCGTAGGCCAGGTAGACCCAGCCGAGCCCGCCGTGCGCGATGCAACCCTTGATCTCGTACTGGTCGGCCACCTCGTCGCCGGGCGACAGTTGCGGCAGGAACGAATACGAACTGCCGCAGTGCGGGCACCAACCCTCCGACAGTGCCGTACCGTCGGGCGTCGACCGACCGACCGGACGGCCGCAGTTCCAGCAGAACCGCTTCGATTCGGCGACAACGGGATTGGTCATCAGCGCTTCGAGCGGGTCCTTGGCCCGCACCCGCGGTATCTCCACCAAGCCGCCGCCCAACCGCCGGGTCGGGGACAGCGCCCTTGTCACCGTGGTCAGGTGCTCGTACGGGTCGGTGTCTTCGGTGCCGACCGACGCGCTGTCCACGTCGTCGTCGAGGTGTGGACGGAAAATCGCCTGAGTCGCCATCGGGCGAATCGTCGACATCGAGTCCATGCCGAGGTCGTCGAAGGTGGCGGGTTGGGTGCCCGGGCCTTCCTCGAAATCCTCGGACATCAGTCGGTGTACCTCGCGACCGGAGGTGCCGGCGCGGGGCCGAGCACCGTCAACCATTTGCGATACAGCGTGTACCAGGTGCCGTCGCGGCGGATTCGTTCCAGGGTGCCGTTGACGAATCGCACCAGGCCGGTGTTCTGCAGGTTCACGCCGATGCCGTAGGGCTCTTCGTTCAGGCTCGGACCGACGATGTGCAGATAGGGGTCCTGGCTGACCAAACCGGCAAGTATCGAGTCGTCGGTGCTGACCGCGTCAACCTGGCGCTGCTGCAACGCCACCAGACAGTCGGCCCACGTCACCACGCCGACGATGATGGGCGGCGGAGTGATCTGCTGGATCCGGTCCAGCGAGGTCGTGCCCTTCGCCACGCACACCCGCTTGCCAGAAAGGTCGGACGGTCGCGAGATGGACGAGTCCCGCGCGGCGAGAATCCGTTGGTTGGCGTTCAAGTACACCGTCGAGAAGCCCACCCGCTTCTTGCGTTCACACGTGATGGTCATGGTTTTGACCACGACATCGACCTGATTGTTCTGCAGCGCGGTGATGCGGTCGGCCGATGAGAGGATGCGGTACTCGACCTGAGACGGGCTGCCGAAGATGTCACGCGCGATCTCTCCCGCGATGTCGACGTCGAATCCGGTGATCTCGCCGGTGATCGGATCGCGGAAGGAGAACAGGTTGCTGCCGATGTCCAACCCGACGATCAGCCTGCCGCGGTTGCGGATGGTCGAAACGGCGGCGTCGGCTTCGGCCTTGGTGTTGAACGGACGAAGGCTCGCGGTGCGGTTGCAGTCCGCCTCATCGGCAGGCGCCCGGGCCGGTACCGGTGGCAACTCCTGCATTCCGGCCGGTGTCGGCGGCGCCAGCGTGACCCCAGGCATCGGTATCACCGCGCCGCCTTGCGCGCAACCCGTCAACGCCACCGCGGTGATCAGTAAAGCCAGCACCCGTCGAGCGCTCATCACCGGTACTCACTCAGCCTCGGCCACAGCCCCAGCGCCACCGCCAGCGCGGCGACGACCGACAGCACCGCCGCACCAACGGTCGCACCAGAGAGCACCCTGCGGGCGTTGAGAATGTCGTTGCGCAACTGGCTGCGGCTTTCCTCGATGCCTTTGGTCAGCGCGGAGTCGAGCTTGTTGAACGCGGGCGTCGAGTCGTCCTCGCCGGTGCCCAACGCCACCTGGGTCGCGGCCTGATAGTTACCGACGGCGATGTATGCATTGATCCGATCGTCGGCGGCCCGCCACCGCTTCAGCAGCGCTTCGGCGTCGGCCAGGTCGGTCTTGTCGAGCGCGTCGTCACGCGACAGGTAGTCGTTCAATTGCTGCTGCATGGCGTCGATGCGCTGATAGTAGGACTGCTTGCGAACATCCTCGTCGCCGCGGCGGATCAACGACAACGTCTCGTCGGCACGCGCCTGTTGCGCAGTGATGGCGAGGTTGGTGACCGTCTTGAGCGACTCTGCCGCAGTGTCTTTCGCGCTGCGGCTGTCCGACGTCGAGATGACGAGGGCGGTACCCACCCATATCAACATAATCAGCACGGCAAGACCGCCCGCGACGAAGCCGATGTTCACTCTGCGCCTGGTCCTGCGGGCAAGCCAGCGGTTGGAGAACGCGCCGAACAACAAGGTGGCGAGCACGACGAGGATCACCGGCCCGGGAATCCGTGTCGACGCCGTCGTCTCCGCGTCCACCCGCGCCGAGGTCTGTTCATAGAGCCGCTGCGCATCGGGCAGCATCTGCGTCTGCATCAGTGACGACGCCTCGGACAGATAGGACGAACCGACCGGATTGCCCGCGCGGTTGTTGGTGCGGGCGGTTTCGACCAGCCCGGTGTATACCGACAGCTGGGCATTGACCCGGCCGAGCAGTTGCACCATCGGCTCGTCGGTCAGCCCGCTCGACGCGCGCGTCACCGCCACCGACGCGTCGGTGATGGCCTGCTCGTAACGCTGCCGAACGTCGCGCGGTTCGGAGCCGGCGATGAATGCGGTCGCCGCTGCGGCGTCGGCCACCGACAACGTGGTGTAGAGCTGGCCCGCCGCGAACGACAGCGGCTCGGTGTGGTTGAGCACCGTCGTGAGCGCCTGTTGCCTGTCATTGATCGTGGTCGAGGTGGCAAACGCGCTGCCGATCACGAGCGCCGAAAGGACCACGCCGATCGTCAGGATCCGACCAGGGGTGGTCCAGAGGAACCACCAGCGCGGGTGCGCGGGAGTTGTCGGCGACCGCGACGCCAGGGGCTCGGTCGAAGGGTGCGCCAACTCCACAGTCACGTGCGCGCGGACCTCATCTTTTTCGCTGCTCTCCGGCTATCGTCCCCACCGACTCACCACACTATAAAAGAATTCTAAGAGTTGATGCGGGCGGCGTGCGGGCATTTGCGGGGCACGTCTTTGCGCTGTGTTCCCTAAGCTGAAACGGTGCGTGGCGACGGAGACGGCTGGGTGTTGTCGGACAGCGGCGCCGCCTATTGGGGCAAGCACGGCGCGGCCGGTCTGCTGCTGCGGGCCCCGGGTCCGGACGGCGCCCCCGCGGTGCTTTTGCAACACCGGGCGCCGTGGAGCCATCAGGGCGGCACCTGGGGTCTGCCGGGCGGTGCGCGCGACAGCCACGAGACGCCCGAGCAGGCCGCGTTCCGCGAAGCTCACGAGGAAGCAGGCCTGCCCGCCGATCTGCTGACGGTGCGCACCACCGTGGTGACAGCCGCCGCGACCGGAAGCCATTGGACCTACACGACCGTGATCGCCGACGCCGCCGAACAGCTGGACACGGTGCCCAACCGCGAGAGCGCCGAGTTGCGGTGGGTCGCCGTTGACGAGGTGGCCGAGCTGCCGCTGCATCCGGGGTTCGCCGCGAGTTGGGATCGGCTCCGCGAAGTGGCCGCGACTATCCCGCTTCTGCAAGCCGAGCTTTGAGACGTTGCGCCGCGGCCGTCGGGTCGTCGGCGTCGGTGATCGCGCGCACCACGACGATTCGCCGCGCACCGGCCGCGAGCACCTCGGGCAGCCGCTGCTCGTCGATGCCGCCGATCGCGAACCACGGTTTGTCCCAACCGGGTGTCCCCGACTCCGCGGCTCCGGACGCCAATTCGGCCGTCGCGCGGACCAGGTCCAGGCCTGGCGACGGGCGGCCCGGTTTGGTCGGGGTCGGCCAGCAGGGACCGACGCAGAAGTAGCCGACTTCCTCTTTGGCCGCCGCGGTGGCCTGCGCGATGTCGTGCGTGGACCGCCCGATCACCGGACGGGGGCCGATGATGCCGCGCGCGACCGGCAACGGCAGGTCGTCCTGGCCGAGGTGCAGCACGTCGGCGCCCGATGCGAACGCGATGTCGGCGCGGTCGTTGACCGCCAGCAGCGCGCCGTGGCGCCGTGCCGCGTCGGCGAGCACCTCCAGAGCCGCCAACTCCTGCAGCGCCTCGAGCGGACCGAACTGCTGCTCGCCTGCCGAGCCCTTGTCCCGCAACTGAATGATGTCGACCCCGCCGGCCAGCGCGGCGTCGGCGAATTCGGCGAGGTCACCGCGTTCCCGCCGAGCGTCGGTGCAGAGGTACAGCTGCGCTGCAGTAAGTCGCTGGCCGGGGTTGTGCACACCGCGACCCTAGTCGGCTCGGCTGCCACCTGACGTCGGGCGGGTTCGAGTACGCTGACACCGACACGGGAGTCCCTGGACCGAGGACTGAGAGTGGGCACGCCGCCCTTACCGTCACACCTGATCCGGGTCATGCCGGCGAAGGGAGGAGGAAACTGTGCGATCACTTGCGGTTGTCGGTGGCGGCGTCATCGGGCTGTCCGTCGCGCGACGTGCTGCTCTGGACGGCTGGGCAGTGCATGTCCACCGCACCGGCGAACCCGGTGCTTCGTGGGTGGCGGGCGGCATGCTGGCTCCCCACAGCGAGGGTTGGCCCGGCGAGGATCGCCTGCTGCACGTGGGCCTGGCGTCGCTGGCGCTGTGGAACCAAGAAGGGCATGGCTCGTTCCTCGACGGGCTGCCCGCCGGCGTCGTCACCGCGCGCGAATCCCTGGTGGTCGCCGTCGACCGCGCCGACGCTGCCGACCTGAAGACGGTCGGCGAGTGGCTGGCCGCTCAAGGCCACCCGGTCACCCCTACTTCGTCGGCGCGCGATATCGAACCGCTTCTGGCACAAGGTATCCGGCATGGCTTCGTCGCCGAAACAGAGCTTGCCGTCGACAACAGGGCGGTCGTGCAGGCGCTGGCCGCACATTGCGAACGGCTCGACGTGCGATGGGCGCCACCCGTGACTGCACTGTCCGACGTGCAAGCCGACGCAGTCGTCATCGCCAACGGCATCGATGCGCCTACGCTCTGGCCGGGGCTGCCGATCCGGCCGGTGAAAGGGGAGGTGCTGCGGTTGCGCTGGCGGCGCGGCTGTATGCCGGTGCCGCAGCGGGTCGTTCGTGCCCGTGTGCACGGTCGCCAGGTGTACCTCGTCCCGCGCGCCGACGGTGTGGTGGTCGGCGCGACCCAGTACGAGCACGGCAGGGACACCGCGCCGGCCGTGACCGGGGTGCGCGAGCTTCTGGACGACGCCTGCGCGGTGATGCCTGCGCTCGGCGAGTATGAACTCGCGGAATGTGCCGCAGGACTTCGGCCGATGACACCCGACGGGCTGCCCATCGTCGAGCGACTCGACAACCGCACACTCGTGGCGGCCGGCCACGGCCGCAACGGTTTCCTGCTCGCGCCGTGGACCGCCGAGCGGATCGCGGCCGAACTGAACGCGACTGTAGGAGCAAGCCGATGAAAGTGACCGTCAATGACGAGGCCGTCGAGGTCGACGACCAGACGACCGTCGCGGTACTTCTGGAGAGCCTCGGCTTTCCTGAGAAGGGCATCGCGGTGGCGGTGGACTGGTCGGTGCTGCCGCGTTCGGAATGGGAGACCGCGCTGACCGACGGCGCGCGGGTGGAAGTGGTTACGGCGGTGCAAGGTGGCTGATTCAATCTCGGCGGGCAGCGTAGCGACCGGGGATTCTAAGCTGACGATCGCCGGGCGCGAGTTCGGCTCGCGGCTGATCATGGGCACCGGCGGTGCTTCGAACCTTGCGGTGCTCGAAGAGGCGCTGATCGCGTCGGGCACGGAACTGACCACCGTGGCGATGCGTCGCGTCGACGCCGAGAGCGGCACCGGCGTACTCGACCTGCTGACCCGCCTCGGCATCACCCCGTTGCCCAACACTGCGGGTTGCCGCGGCGCCGCCGAGGCGGTGCTGACCGCGCAATTGGCACGTGAGGCGCTTGGCACCCAATGGGTGAAGCTGGAGGTCATCGCCGACGAACGGACCCTGCTGCCCGATGCTGTCGAATTAGTAAGGGCAGCAGAGCAATTGGTCGATGACGGCTTCACCGTGCTGCCCTACACCAACGACGACCCGGTGCTTGCCCGCAGGCTGGAGGACACCGGTTGTGCGGCGGTGATGCCGCTTGGCTCGCCGATCGGCACCGGACTGGGCATCGCGAACCCGCACAACATCGAGATGATCGTCGAGCGCGCCAGTGTGCCGGTGATTCTCGACGCGGGCATCGGCACCGCAAGCGATGCCGCCCTGGCGATGGAATTGGGTTGTGATGCAGTGCTGTTGGCCACCGCCGTGACGCGCGCCGCAGACCCCCCGACGATGGCCGCTGCGATGGCGGCCGCCGTCACCGCCGGTCACCTGGCGCGCCAGGCAGGCCGCATCCCGAAGCGATTCTGGGCGCAGGCCTCAAGCCCCTCGTTATGAATCGCTACGTCGCGCTCGGCAGTTCGATGGCCGCCGGCCCCGGCATCAGGCCGTCAGCACGAGGTGCGCCGTTTCGGGCGGGTCGCTCGGCACGCAACTACCCGCATCTGGTGGCGGCGCGGTTGGGCCTCGACCTCGTCGACGTGACCTACTCCGGGGCCACCACCGCGAACGTGCTGACCGAACCGCAGCACGGCACGCCGCCGCAGGTCGACGCGCTGGACGGCTCCGAGGATCTGGTGACGGTGACGATCGGCGGCAACGACGTCGGCTATGTGCCGCTGCTGGTGGCGGCGGGACTGCCACGGGTGCTGCGCGGGTTGCCCGTGCTCGGCGGCGCCGTCCGCGACATGCTCGACCCGACCGCACGAGATCGGGCCCTCGTCGAGGTGGCCGAATCGCTGAAGGAGGTCGGCCGGACACTGCGGCAGCGGTCACCGCGGGCGACGGTGTTGTTCGTCGACTACCTGACGCTGTTGCCGCCGAAGGGCGCGGCGCCGCCGCTGTCGGGCCTCGACGTGGCCCTCGGCCGCCGGGTGGCCGACACGCTGGAGCGGCTCACCGGTGAGGCGGCCGCCGACACCGGCTGCGAATGGGTCCGTGTCGCGGAAGCCAGCCGAGAGCACCACGCCTGGTCAGCCGAGCCGTGGACCACCAAACCTGGTTTGCCGCTGCCGATCAGGCCCGCGCCGCTGCACCCCAACGCGGCGGGCATGCGCGCCGTCGCCGACCTCGTCGTCGGGATGGTGGGCCGCGCAGGCGATCCGTAGTCTCGGACTAGATGATCGAGTTGACGGGCCTCACCAAAGTATTCGGCACGACTCGGGCCGTCGACGACCTCACTTGCCGCGTCGAGCCGGGCGTCGTGACGGGCTTCCTCGGGCCCAACGGCGCCGGCAAGACGACGACGATGCGGCTGATCCTCGGGCTGGACCACCCGACCGCGGGCACCGCGACGATCGACGGGAAGCGCTACCGCGATCTCAGCGACCCGTTGCGCACGGTCGGTGCACTGCTGGACGCGCGGCAGGCACACCCGAACCGCTCCGCGCGCAACCATCTGCGTTGGATCGCCGCCACCAACCGGATTTCGTTCACCCGGGTGGACGAGGTCCTCGACATGGTCGGGCTGACGTCGGTGGCCGGTCGAAACGCAGGCACGCTGTCGCTGGGCATGAGCCAACGGCTTGGCATCGCGGGCGCGCTGCTCGGCGATCCGCCGGTGCTGCTGTTCGACGAGCCGGTCAACGGCCTCGACCCCGAGGGCATCCGGTGGGTGCGCACGCTGATGCGGACGCTGGCGAGTCAGGGCCGCACCGTGTTCGTATCCAGCCACCTGCTGGCCGAGATGGCCAACACCGCAGACCGACTCGTCGTGATCGGCAAGGGCAAGCTGATCGCGTCAACCACGGTCGCGGAGTTCGTCGGCCATTCCGGCGCAGACACCGTGCGGGTGCGCAGCCCGCAACTGGAAACCCTGCGCAGGGTGCTCACCGACGCCGGGCTCACCGCGGAAGCCGATCACGGTGCCGCGCTGCTGGTGCGCGGCGCGGCCATCGAGGTGATCGGCGATCTGGCCGCTCGCAACGCGATCACGCTGCACGAGCTCAGCACGAAGCGGGCCTCGCTGGAGGAGGCATACATGGAACTCACCGGCGACGTCACCGAGTACCGGACGGCCGGCCGGTGACCGCGGTACTCGACGCCGAGCGGATCAAGCTCTCGACCACCAGATCGCTGCTGTGGACAGCGGCGGTGGTGGCGGTGCTGTCCATCGGTCTGGCCGCGTTACAGGGCGTGACCGCGTACGGTGCGGCGGCGTTGCCGCCCGAGAGGGCCGTCACTGGCGTTGCCGTGTTCGGCGTTCCGGTGCTCATGGTCCTCGCCGCGATGACGGTGACCGCGGAATATCGCAGCGGCATGATCCGCACGACGTTCATGGCCACGCCCGACCGCACATTGATTCTGGTGGCGAAAGCGATTGTCGCACTCACCTTTTCCGCGGTGTACGCCGCGCTGATGACGATCGTCGCGGTGGTGGTGGCCCATCTGATGGCCCCGCCGCTGGTCGGTTCACAGCTGTCGTTCATCGACCCTGCGACGTGGCGGTTGATCGGCGCGATCAGTCTGTACGCCGCGTTGACCGCGGTGCTCGGCGTTGGAGTCGGCGCACTGCTGCGGCATTCGGCGGGCGCGGTCGCGGTGCTGCTGCTCTGGCCGCTGCTGATCGAGCCGGTGTTGGGCAACCTGCCGAACCTCGGTTCCGAAGTCGGGCCGTACCTGCCGTTTGCCAACATCTTCCTGTTCGTCAGGGTGCAATGGCTCTACCCGGCCTACTCGGAGCCGTGGGGAGAAGTCGGTTCCCTGGTGTACTTCGTCGCGGTCGTAACGGCGGTCTACCTCGCCGCGATCGCCGTGGTGAATCGCCGTGATGCCTGAGGGCGCTAACGTGGTGGCGATGGTGCGTAGATCCCTTGCGGTGTTGGCGGTGGTTCTCGTCGTCGTCACCGTGGGCGGCTGCAGCCGTTCGATGCGAACACAGCAGGCGCAGCCGAGCACCACGGCGAGCACGCCGGCGACACCGGCCACGGACTTCGCCGACGCGCTGCGAAAACGAGTGACCGTCGACGCCATGATGGGGCACCTGAACAAATTGCAGGAAATCGCCGACGCCAACAAGGGCAATCGCGCGCTCGGCACACCCGGCTACGACGCCAGCGTCGATTATGTGGCCAAGACTCTGCGCGACAAGGGTTTCGACGTGCAGACCCCGGAGTTCGGAGTGCGAATCCCGTTCGCCGACGAGCCGACGCTGACCGTCGGTGGTGACAAGATCACCGCGAAGCCGCTCGAGTACACCAAGGGCACGCCGACGGAGGGTGTTTCGGGACCGCTGGTGCCGGCCCGCGTCGAGGACACTCCCGGCTGCACCGCGTCCGACTACGATGGGTTGCCGGTTTCTGGCGCGGTGGTGCTGGTGGACCGCGGCAAGTGCCAGTTCGGGGTCAAGCAGGCGGTCGCCGCCGAACGGGGCGCGGTGGCGCTGATTGTCGCCAACAACGAGGACGGCGATCAGATGGGCGGCACGCTTGGCGCGACCTCCGACGTGAAGATCCCGGTCATCAGCGTGACAAAGGCCGCCGGTCAGCGGTTGCGGGACACCCCTGGCCCCACCACCATCAAGCTGAACGCCGGCGTGCGAGAAGAGCGAACCCGCAACGTCATCGCCCAGACCAAAACCGGTTCCACGGCCAACGTGGTGATGCTCGGCGCTCACCTCGACAGCGTTCCGGAGGGGCCCGGCATCAACGACAACGGGTCGGGCGTGGCGGCGGTCCTGGAAACCGCGCTGCAGCTGGGTGATACACCGCAGGTAGCCAACGCGGTGCGGTTTGGCTTCTTCGGCGCCGAGGAAGAGGGCCTGCTCGGCTCCAAGAACTACGTGCAGTCGCTGAACGAGGAAGCGCTTAAGGACATTGCGGTCTACCTCAACTTCGACATGCTCGGTTCACCCAATCCAGGCTTTTTCACCTACGACGGCGACCAGTCGGCCAAGCCGACCGAAGGTGCTCCACGGGTGCCAGAGGGTTCGGCCGGTATCGAACGCACGCTGGTTGCGTTCTTGAAGGGTGCCGGAAAGCCGCCAGAGGACACATCATTCGACGGCCGCTCGGACTACGACGCCTTCACACTTTCGGGAGTGCCTGCGGGCGGCGTTTTCTCCGGCGCCGAGGAGAACAAGACGGTACCGCAGGCCGAACGTTGGGGCGGCAAGGCGAATGAGCCGTTCGACCCCAACTATCACAAGGCTACTGACACGGTGGAGCACATCGACCCCACGGCAATGGACATCAACGGAGGCGCAGTGGCGTACGCGGCAGGGTTGTATGCGCAGGATCAGGGCGGCCGCAACGGCGTGCCGATACGCGAGGACCGTACGCGTCACGTCCTCGACTCATGAGGGCCGTCGCTACGCTGATCAGCGTCGCGGTGACGGCGCTGGCGGCGTGCTCGTCGTCGCCGGCGCCCGCCAACGACCCGACCCGTGACATCGCGGGCAAAGTGACCGCCGACGGCATGTACACCCACCTGCGTAAGCTGCAGGAGATCGCCGACGCCAATCGGGGTAATCGGGCGCAGGGCACGGCGGGTTACGACGCCACTGTGGACTACGTCGTCAAGGTGTTGAAGGACAACGGGTTCGACGTCTCGACCCCAGAGTTCGAACGACTCGACCGCACTGAAGGTGGCAATCCGACGCTGACCGTTTCCGGCCGCGGCTTTCACGTCGATCAGGCCTCTTTGCTGACCGGCACCCCAGCGGGCGGGCTCAGCGCGATCACGCTGCGGCCCCAGAAGGCGACGGGTTGCAGTCCCGCCGACTACGACACGGTGTCGGTCAAGGGCGCGATTGCCATCGTCGACGACGTTGGCTGTTCGGTTGTCACCAAACAGAATACGGCCGTGGCCAAGGGTGCCGTCGGGCTGCTGGTCGTCAGCGCGCCGGGATCGACGGGCCAGGCGGGGTTGTTCACACCCGGTTATTACCAGGATTTGAAGATACCGGTCGGCGTCATCGGTAAGGACGCCGACGCGGCGCTGCGGCGGACCACCGCGCCGGTGCGGTTGGTCTTGGACAGCAAGCCGGTCATGGTGAAGGCGCGAAATGTGTTGGCGCAGACCAAGTCAGGCGACACGAAGAACGTGGTGCTCGCGGGCGCGCGACTGGACAGCAGTCCGCGCAGTCCCGGCATCAATGACGCCGGTTCGGGGGTCGCCGCGCTCCTCGAAACCGCGTCTGCGCTCGGCGCCGGTCCCAAGATCGCCAATGCGGTGCGCTTCCTGTTCTGGGGCGCAGACGAGGAGGGCCCGACGAAATACGTCGGCGGGCTAGACCCTGACCAACTCGACGACGTCGCGCTGTATCTGGGAGTCGGCGCCATCGGCTCGCCGAACGCCGGATACTTCACCTATGACGGCGATCAGTCGGGTCAGCTCAATCCCGACATCTCTTCGCAAACCGTGCCAGCCGGATCGGCGGGCATGGAGCGGATGTTGGCGGGCTACCTCAATCTCGGCGGGGTGCGGCCCGCCGACATGCCGCTGAGCAGAACCGCCGACTACGCGCCCTTCCTGGCCGCCGGTATCCCGATCGGCGGTGTAAGCACAGGCTGGTCGCAACGAAAAACCGAAGTGCAGGCGCGGCTTTGGGGTGGCCAGGCCGGCGTCGCGTTCGATCCGAATTGGCGGACGGTTCGCGACAATCTCGACAACGTCGACCGGGATGCGCTTTCGGTGATGGGGCGGGCGCTGGCGTCCGCGATTGCCAGCTACGCGCAGAACGTCGGCGGCGTCAACGGCGTTCCGCCGCGCGATCAGCGGCACCGGAGTACGCCCTAGCCACCCTGGTGACGAACTGGTAGACGCCGTCTTCGTCGGGTGCCAGCGGGCCGGGCCGGGCATGCGGTGACGAGAGGCCGCGCTGCACGGACTCGCAGGCCGCCCAATCCTGCCGGTTGGTCAGATCCCAGAAGTCCACGGCGTATGACGGGTCGAAATCCGGTTTGGCGGCAATGTCTTTCGGGAAAGCCCACGCGCATTCCACTTGAGTGCGGTCGACGGTCAGCGGTGTCATCAGATGCGTCATCACGTAATCGGGGTGCAGGCTCACCAGCAGGTTGGGGTAGCCGACCAGATACATGACGGTGCGTAGCTCGCGCTCGGACAGGCCCTGGATCGCCACGCCGCCGCTCTTGCCCGTCAACGACATGGTTTCGGCACCTTCGATGATCGACATCCAGCCGCCCATCCATGACCCCGGCAGCTCAAGGTTTTCCCCACTGCTGGGCGGGCTGATCCTGGACAACTCCGGATGAATGGTGGAGCAGTGGTAGCACTCCTGGTAGTTCTCGGCGATCACCTTCCAGTTCGTCGCGAGCTCGTAGGAATGCCTGGCGACGATGGTCAGTTCCTCGGGGCGATAGGGGGTGACGATGTCGTCCAGACCTGCGACGTGCGTGTCGAATTCCGCGTCGGCGCCGCTGGGGTCGACGAACAACCAGCCGTGCCAGTCGACCAGCCGCAATTCGACGAGGCCGAATTCGTCCGGCCGGAAGCCGTCGACTTCGCGGAATCCTGGGGCGGTACGCACCCTGCCATCGAGTCGGTAGGACCACGAGTGGTACGGGCACACGATGGCGCGGCCCTTGGTGGTCGCGTTGCAGGCGAGAAGTTCATGGCCGCGGTGCCGGCAGGTGTTGGCGAATGCGCGGATGACGCCGTCGTCGCCGCGTACCAACAGGATCGCGCTCGGCCCGGAGCCGACGGCTTTCTGTGTGCCAACGGCCGCGAGATCACAGGCGTGACCGACGCAGGTCCACCCGGAGAAGATGTTGTGCTGCTCCCACTCGAACACCGCGGGGTCGACGTACGCCTCGCGGGGAAGCATGTGGGACTCGCCGAATGGCGCCAGGGCCGCGGCCAGCGCGTCGGCGGGTAGCGGCGCCGGTTCGCCCTGTTTGAACATACAGTCAGCCTAGCGTGACCCCGGCAGCAGGTCCACCATCCAGCGCGAGCAGACGCAAAACTGCCCTAAAACCGCGGAAAAAGGGCAGTTTTACGTCTGCTCGCGAAGAGAACTAGAGCAGTTTGTCCAGCGTGATCGGCAGATCCGTGGCCCGCCTGCCCGTCGCATTGAACACCGCATTGGCGATCGCTGCGGGTACGCCGACGATGACCAACTCGCCGAGGCCCTTCACCCCGATCGGGTCTGCATGCATGTCCTCGGCGGGCAGGTAGTCGGCGTCCAGCACCGGTACATCCGCGTTGACCGGAACCAGATAGTCCGACATGTTCGCGTTGACGATGCGTCCGTCGCGGTAGTCGAGCTGCGTGCCCTCCAGCAGCGCCATTCCGATGCCGCCCACCATGCCGCCGATGGCCTGGCTGTGAGCCAGCTTCGGATTGATGATCCTGCCTGCGTCGTAGCACGCATAGATGCGCCGGATCCGTACCGTGCCAAGCGCCTCGTCGACAGCGACTTCGGCAAACACGGCACCGTAGGCAGACATCGAGAAGCGTTGGTCCGCGTCGTCCGGCGTCCACGTCTGTTGCGCATCAAGGGTTTTCCATCCCCGCCGACGCAACAGATCCTGATAGCTCTCACCGCGCGACTGTTCACCGCTGCGGTACATCCGCCCGTCGGCCACCGAGACGTCCTCGGGCCGCAGCCCGTTCAGCGGCGAGCCAGGGTCGACGACCGCGGTGCGCACGAACCGGTCGCGCAGCATGTTGGCGGTGGTGAACACCGCCGATCCGACGCTGGCCATGGTACGCGACCCCGAATGTGACGGCGCAGGCGGAAATCTGCTGTCGCCGAGCGCGAATCGCACCCGGCTCAGCGGCAGCCCGAGCGCATCCGCTGCGACCTGGGTCATCGACGTGTACGTGCCAGGACCCATATCGCTCGTACCGCATTCGACGTCGGCAGTGCCGTCGGCGTTGATCCGGGCCACCGCGGCGCACTCGCTCCGTGCGGTGTGATAAACCGCCGCCGCCACTCCGAGGCCGATCAACTGGCTACCGTCGCGGACGGATCGCGGGGTCGGGTTGCGGCGTGACCAGCCGAACGTCTCGGCCCCGCGCCGCAGACAGTCGGTCACCCGACGCGTGGAAAAGGGGAGGTTCTCCGCGAGATCCCGCTCCGGTTCGTTACGCAGCCGCAGTTCGATCGGATCCATCCCGAGCCGGTGCGCCAAGTCGTCCATCGCCGACTCCAGCGCGAAGGCACCAGTCGTCGCTCCTGGCCCGCGCATGAACGTCGGCGGGTTGATGTCCAGCGGAACCACCCGATACGTCGACCGCATATTCGGGGCCCCGTACATGAACCGGGCGCCGGTCATGGCGTTGTCCTCGTATGCGTTGTACCGCGAGGTTTCCGTGTGCGCCTCGTGCACGATCGCGCCGATCCGGCCGGAGGTGTCTGCGCCGATCGCCATCCGCTGACGGCTTGTCGGCCGGTAACCGATGCCGCTGTAGTACTGCTTGCGGGTGAGCACCAACTTGACCGGCCGCCGGATCTGCTTGGCCGCGAACGCCGCAAGCAGTTGATGGGGCCACGTGGTACCGGCGCTACCGAATGCACCGCCGACGAATGGTGAGATCACCCGCACCCGATCGGTAGGCACACCGAACGCGTCTGCGTAAACCTGCTGTGCACCGCTGATGCTCTGCACCTTGTCCCACACTGTGAGCCGATCGCCGTCCCAGCTGGCAACGGTCGCCGGGATCTCCATCGGGTTGTGGTTGTTGCGCATGATCGAGTAGCGCAGATCGCTGACCATCGCCGCGCCGCGCAATGCATTGTCGGCATCGCCGCGCGCGTAGTCCCTCGTCCTGGTGCCAGGCTTCTGTTCGGCCTGGGGCGCATCGATATTCGTCAGCTGTGGGGCCGGTCGATACCCCACCTGCACCACCGAAGCGCCGTGCATGGCCGCCTCGAGCGTCTTGGCCACCACGATCGCGACGGGCTGGCCGAAGCAGGACACCTGGCGAATGTCGTACGGCAGCTTGACGCCGCCGAAGTCGGTGAGGACGCGCAGCACATCACCGTCGCGCACCGCGGCGGCGGGATCGATGCGGTCGACGCTGCCGCGCGCGACCGTGCTGCAGACCAACGCCGCGTAGACCAGGTCCGGGGCGGGGTTGTCGGCGGCGTACGGCGCCTTGCCGGTCACCTTGAGCCTGCCGTCCACCCTGGTCACCGGCTGACCCGAGATGACGGCAGCGGGCAGTGGCCGTGTCACGCCAACCCCGCCACCGTCGCCAGCTGCCGCTCGACCGTGCGTTTCACCAGCTCCACCTTGAATCCATTCTCCGACAACGGTTTAGCGCCGTCCGCGGCGTGTGCCGCAGCGTCCCGCCACAGGTCAGGACCGACAGGGCGGCCGACGAGCGCGTGTTCGACCGCGGGTAACCGCCACGGCACCGTCCCGACCCCTCCGACGGCGATGCGTGCCGCACGAACCCTGCCTGCGTCGATGTCCAGCACCACCGCGGCGGAGGCGAGCGCGAATTCGAATGACTCGCGATCGCGTACCTTCAGATAGCCGGACCGCCTGGCCTCGGGAACGACGGGCACCTCGACGCCGGTGATCAGCGCACCCGCGCCGAGGTTGTGTTCCTGGTCAGGCGTGCGGTCCGGCTTCCGGAAAAATTCGGAAATTGGTATCCGCTTCTCACCTTTGGCATCCCGGGTGATCACCGCCGCGTCGAGTGCGGTGAGCGCCACCGCCAGGTCAGACGGGTGTGTGGCGACGCACGCATCGCTGGTGCCGAGAATGGCGTGTGTTCGGTTGCGCCCGCCGATCGCCGCACATCCCGCCCCTGGGGTTCGCCGGTTGCACGCGGCAGACACGTCGCGGAAGTACAGGCAGCGCGGGCGCTGCATCAGGTTGCCACCGATTGAGGCCATGTTGCGGATCTGGGCCGACGCAGACAACTCGAGCGCCTGCGCGATGACCGGGAACTGCTGGCGCACACCGGGATGCGCGGCCAGCTCGGACATCCGGACCAGCGAGCCGACGCGCAAGGTCGCGGGTTGCAAGGCGATGTCCCGGTAGGGCAGTGCGTTGATGTCGACGACAGCGTTCGGGCGCTCGACGGTTTCGCGCATGAGGTCGACGAGTGTGGTGCCGCCCGCGATGTAGCGGGCACCGCGCGTGGCCGCCGCAAATGCCGACGCCTCGTCGGAGGCCTTGCTGAAGCTGAACGGGAACACGACCGGCTACGCGTTCCTGGCCGCATTTGCGACCGCGGCGACGATGTTGGTGTATGCGCCGCATCGGCAGATGTTGCCGCTCATCCATTCGCGGATCTCGGCCGCGGATCCGGTGTGCCCCTCCTTGATGCAGCCGACACCGGACATGATCTGCCCCGAGGTGCAGTACCCGCATTGGAATGCGTCTTCGTCGATGAACGCCTGCTGCAAGGGGTGCAGCTGTCCGTTGCGTTCGAGCCCCTCGATCGTGGTGACCTCGGCGCCGTCGTGCATCACCGCGAGTGTCAGACATGACACGACCCGCTGCCCGTTCACCAGAATCGTGCATGCCCCGCACGCGCCCTGATCGCATCCTTTCTTGGTGCCGGGCAGGTTCGCCCGCTCCCGCAACATGTCAAGGAGCGAGGAGCGATTGTCCACCTCGATCTCACGGTCTTCGCCGTTGATGCGTAACCGCACTTTCGACGTCGTTGCGGTGTTTGCGTGGTCGTCTTCGCCACAACCCGCGAGCAACGGCGCCGTCGCCACCACGCCGCCGACCGCTATCGACGCACCAACAAATGTTCTCCGGTTGACCTCAACCACTGTGACAACGCTAGGCAGGCATGCTGTGAGTCCGCCAAAACGCATATCAAACGCATATGTGCGCTGGTCTCAGGCTTCACCTGCGAATGCCCCGATGCCCCTGTCCTTCGTCGTGCTGTCGCCGCGGGTCAAATACCGGTACACCAAAAAGCCGATCACCACCGCCGTCAACGCGGCGAGCACAAGCAGAGACGCCAGCGCGCGGTGTTGTTGATCTTCACCGACACCGGAAAGACGAAACACACGAGCAGCCAGAGGCTCCCGGGCGCAGCGAGGTCGGTTGTGATGGCGCCGTGATCACCGGAACCGCCACTGTATCGATCCCTACGACCCGCCGGCCTTGAAGGTCTGCCACACGTTGTGCCACGCCGCGTCATTGGCGGGGTCGAGCTCCAACAGCCGGTAACCGGTCTGAAAGTATTCCGGTTTGACGATCGCGCTGCGCAGATTCTGCGGGATGAACGCCTCGTTGACAAGCGAATCCGGAGTGATCGAATTCTGCGGCGGTTGGTAACCGATCGCGGAGAAGTTCTCCTTCGCCACCTCGGGGTCGAGCACGTGATTGATGAAAAGGTGGGCGAGCACAGGGTTCTTGCCGCCCTTGAGCGTGACGAACATATCGTTGTCGACCATGCCCTTGCCGTCAGCGGGGAACCAGTACCGCAGGATCTCCGGGCCGGTGCCTTCAGGTAGGTACGACTGCGCGTTGATGATGTCACCCGACCACATCTGGGCGAGTCCCAGTTGTCCCGCGGGCAGTTCGCTGTATCCCGTGATGGTCACCTTCGGCGAGGTGGCCTTCACCAGCGCCTGAAGCTGTTCGCCGACCATCCTGAGGTCGGCCTCCGACGACGTGTTGACATCCGTGATCCTCTGCCGCAGAAGGACCATCGCCATGGTGGTGTGCCAGTCGTCGAGTACCGCCGTCTTGCCCTTGTACTGCGGATCCCAGAACGCGTCGTAAGGATTCTTCAGCGCGCCGATGTCGGCGGGCACCTGATCGGTGCGCCAGCCAATGCCGGTGGTGTAGATGGTGTACGGGACCGTGTACTGCCAATCCTGGTCATAGAACGGGTTGGTGAAGCTCGGCCAGACGTTGTTGATGTTGGGAATGTAGGAGTGGTTCAACGGTCGGAGCAGTCCGCCGTTGACCAGGCGGCTGATCTCGGTGTAGTTGGCGTTGTAGATGTCGAAGTCGACGCCGCTGCGGAGTTTGGTGATCGCCTCGTCACCGTCGTTGAAGGTGGAGACCTCGATCTTGGTCTGGTACTGATCTTCGAAGGTCTTGATGGCCTGGGGGCTGAGGTAGTCCGCGTAGTTGTAGATCTTGAGCGTCGCACCCTTTTCCGCGGCGAGCCCGTCGGCAATGGGCTTGTTGTCGTCGGGAATGGGCCATTTCACCGGATTGTCGGGCGCGGCCAGCGTCATACTCGGCGGCGAGGACGACGGCGAATTCTTCGAACACGCTTGTAGGAACGCGCCGAGGGCGGGGGTGCTTGCGGCGAGAATTGCGGCGCGCGCCAGGAATTGTCGTCGGCTGGTGGGCTCGGGCATCTGCGGCCTCTCCGTTGCTTCACGCCATTTCGCTCATAGGACTCTTGCATAGAGACTGAATGCTCAGTCAACCATGGGAGCGGAGGTGTGACCATGCTTCGTCGGCGGCGGGAAGCCGCAACACCGACATCATGAACGATCCGCTGCAGCGCGAGGTTGGAATCACGTTCGTATGTCACCCACGATCAAGAGTGAGCCCTGACGATGAGCGACCGGATCGCCGTGCTCGCCGAGGGTCACGTCGAACAGGTGGGTTCTCCGCAGGTGATCTACTCCGCTCCCGCCACCGCGTCCGTCACCGGATTGATGGGCGCGGCAGCAATTCTCATCCGGCCTGACTCCATCACATTCCAGAACCCGGGGGAGCCGATCGGACCGTTACGCAACGTGATTGGCGGCGTGGTCACCGAAGTCGCTTATCGGGGCCACTGCACACAGGTACACGTCGATGTCGGTGCGGGTCGGTGCGGGTGATGCCTCGCGGCGCGACAGCATCTCCGCCCGGACAAGTAGGCGTGCTCAGCCCTTCCTAGCCTTTTCGGGCCGCCTTCGCCCTGCCGTTCACCCGTTTCTTGGTCGGCGGCAGGTTCAGTTCCCGCTCGGCGAAGCGCATCGCGATGTCGTAGGCCAGATCGGAGTCAACCTCCTGGTCCTCGAGCGCAACTTGGATAGACAGCCCGTCGAGCAGTGCGGAGAACTCCAGCGCGAATATCCGCTTTTCCTTTGCGCTCAAACCCGAGGAATCAAGCGCGTTGATGATCATCGCGCGCCAGCGGGCGTCGAGTTCCGCCCGGCCTGCCTTGATCTCGTCATGCCGAAACGCCTGCGCCCACAGGTCGAACCACAATCCCCAAGCGCCGGGAACCGCGCCGGCGCCTTCGGGCACGCATGTCCACTGGATCAGCAGTGACAGCCGTTCGCGCAACGACGGAACCTCGGCCAGCATCCGTTCGGCCACCTCGTAGAACGACTCCTCTGAATACCGCAGCGCGTCGACCAGCAGACGGTCGCGGGTCCCGAAGTAATAGATGACGAGCGCGGAGCTGACACCCGCGCGCTTGGCGACGTCGGCGATACGGGTGTCACCGAAACCCCGCTCACAGATCAGCTCCGCTGCGGCACGGAGCATTTCGATGCGGCGAGCCTCGTTCTGCTCGGTTGCAGGCGCTGGATCGGCCATGGCGTCGTCGGTTCCCTCCCTGTACAGCACTGGTCTTGTCGGCAGCTTATCACTTCGTTAGATTGAACAGTCAGTCAGGAGAAAGCGGAGGCTGATTGGAAGGGTTCCGGAGCGGTCTGACCGCCCTGGCCCACTCGGCGCGAAGGCCGCTCCTGATCAACCGGCCAGACGAACAACCGCCGAGGGCACGACCGTTGCCTCGACTCCCGCACCGCCGACTCGGTGGCCCCTGAAAACCATTGGTGCAGCTAACAGCGACAATCGGTGGCATGGCTCTTGACCTCGCCGATGATGGCCAGCACCCTTGGGTCGACCGTGGCGGTACAGCCGATGGTCGCCGACGGTGTCGAGGTCTCGGTCGGGTTCGTCGGCGACGACATTTTCGGCCCGCTGCTTGTCGTTGCGGCAGTGGTGGTATGCCCGCTGGCAGGCGTGATCGTCGCGTTCTCTCGGATGGCGGTCGAACTGGGCGATGTGGCCGACGCCGTTGAAGCGAACCCGCTCATCGTGTCTGAGCAGCGTGTTGTCGCAGTCGATGCCCTGGTCCAGATGCGTCGGGCAGAATCCTAGAGATGGCGTGGGATTTCTCGACCGAACCGGAATTTCAGAAGAAGCTCGACTGGGTCGAGGAATTCTGCTCAGAAGAGGTCGAGCCGCTCGAGTACGTGTTCCCGTACGCGGTGCGTTCACCAGATCCGCACGTCAAAGCATATGTCCGCGGCCTGCAACAGCAGATAAAGAATCAGGGTCTGTGGGCGTTGTTCCTCGACAAGGATCTGGGCGGCCCCGGCTTCGGACAGCTCAAACTCGCGCTGCTGAACGAGGTCATCGGGCGCTACCCGGGCGCGCCGCAGATGTTCGGCGCCGCCGCCCCCGACACCGGCAACATGGAGATGCTGGCCGCGTTCGGCACCGAGGAACAGAAGAAGCGCTGGCTGGAGCCGCTGCTGAACCAGGACATGTTCTCGGCGTACTCGATGACCGAGCCACAGGGCGGGTCTGACCCCAACCTGTTCAAGACGCACGCCGTACGCGACGGCGACGAGTGGGTGATCAACGGCGAGAAGTGGTTCACCTCAGCAGGCCGGGTGGCCGACATCCTGTTTGTGATGTGCACGAACGGCATGTTCGTGGTGCCGCGCCAGACACCAGGGGTTGAGATCCAGCCAGAACCCCGCAATCACAACCACATCATCTATCGCGATGTCCGGGTGCCGCTCGACCATCTCCTCGGTCCTGAGGATGGCGCGAAAACGTTGGCGCAGCGCCGACTCGGTGGCGGCCGCATCCATCACGCAATGCGCACCATCGCACAGTGCAAGCTCGCGTTCGACATGATGTGCGAGCGTGCGCTGTCGCGCGAATCGCACGGCAAGATCATCGGCGAGCATCAGATGGTGCAGGAAAAGATCGCCGACTCCTACGCCGCGATCCGGATGCTGCGGCTGCTGGTGCTCGAAACAGCTTGGAAGATCGATCATTCGAGCACGAAGGACGCCCGCACAGACATTGCGACGGTGAAGTTCACGATGGCCAAGGTGCTTCGGGAAGTGTCGTTCAACGCGCTGCACATCCTCGGTTCGCTCGGCACGACCGACCTGACCCCGCTGCAAGCGATGTACGCGAGTGCGCCGACGATGGGACTGGCCGACGGCGCCGACGAGGTGCACAAGGCGACGGTGGCACGTCGTGTGTTGCGCGAATATCAGCCGCAGGTGCATCCGTACTGGCCGTCGGAGTACATTCCCGCCAAACGCGAGGCGGCGTGGGCGAAGTTCGAGCAGAAGTTCGAAGCCGACCCGCAACTGCGCGCATCGGCAGAGGCGTACAAGAAGTACTTCGCCAACCGCCGCTGAGAGGCCGGTGAGCAGACGCAAAGTTGCGCGACACGCCGCGGCGACACGCACTTTCGCGTCTGCTCACGCCGAAGACCACGCTTATTCAGTCTCTGGGCGAAGGCTGTGAGGCCGAACGGGTAGAGGTCCTGCGGAGTCCGCTTGTCCGCGAGCAACATTCGATGTATCAGCCGGTGCGACGATCTTGTTGGCCGCAGCCGAGGCGATCTGGTCCGGGATGTCCGGGTTGGCGTCGTCGGCCAGCTCGTTGCAGACCGGCGTCAGGGATACGGCGATGAACGCGAACCTGACGCACCTGGCTGATGGCCCCGGCCACCGCCGAGGCTCTGTCGAAGCTGAAGATCGCCAGCGGCTACAACCAGTCGCTGATCCAGTTCGTGCAGGACGGCATCACCGTCGCCGGTCTGCCGCGTGGGACGTGGACAAGAGCCAGCTCCGCTACGTGCTGCGCCAGGGCTCGACGGTCGAGCGCTTCCCGAGCGTCACGAACGATGGTCTTTACATCCGCGCCAACAGCCGGGTGGACTTCGCATTCCTGAACCCGGCTGGCGTCATTCGTCTGCATGACGCGGCCTAAGGAGCACCTTGCTTCTCCTCGGGGTCTCGCTCCTCCCAGATGATTGGCGGTAACCCGACCGCCGTTTCCCACTCGCGCACAGGATTTTTGGATACGGCGCATGACCATTCAGCTACCCCTGCGGTCAGCGCGTGTGAGGGCCACCACGACGACTGCCATGGCTCCAGGTTCGACAACAGGGAACTCGGTGGCACCAAGTGCCGCAGGAGTCGCTCCATCCGATGCTCCTTGTCGTCGTCCCAGTGCGTTTCCGGCTTGAAATGGACGAGCGCGTTTCTGAGCGAAAGCAAGGCGACGACGTCTTGCCCTGGCCGTCGGCCTGTGTCAATGCGCGGTTGCGACGCACAGGTCAGGACTAAGTTGAACTTATCTAGCACCGACAGGCTCCGCTCCAGCCGGTCATTGAGACCTCGTACTCGAACCTGAAGCGAGAAAAATTAACGACTTCATCCGTTCCTACTTCGGGGCAGATGACCTCCTCCCATCGCGTAACCGAAGACATCGCCGCTCGAGTCCTGGCGCGACGGCGTAGGGCGGAGCGGTGTAAAGTCGAACCACCGAGTACCCGCTGTTACACCACCCGGCCCTTGACACGGGTTGATACGCTCACTTCGGCTGTGAGATTGATGATCTCGCGGCCTTTTTGGTGCCCTCGGCCGATTCCGGCCGGGGGCCTTCTTCGTATCTGGAGGAAGCATGACCGAACTCATCTCAGACGATGGGCAGACGTGGGCGGTTCCAGCGATTGGCGATGCGCTGTCCGACATGTTCAAGAAGGACCCGAACTGGTCGCTGTTTCAGGACGGCGGCCACAAGCGGTTCGGCGACGGGCAGGGCGGCGACGACCGGGTGTGCCCTGAATGCGGCGAATTGTGGGGCTTCGTCTGGATGCACATGTGGGTGAATCGCACGGTCAAGGTGTGGGCCAACATCGACTCGTTCTACTGCCCGAACAGTCATCGCTGGACCGTGGTGTGCGTCCCGCCGGTAGACATTGACCAATCTGGTTTTTCGGGAGTTCGTTGGGCCGTGGCTTGATCGATGCCTCAGCCGGAGGCGCTGAAGTAGTGCGCGGCGGGATCAGCGAATAATGGCGCGAATGCCGCCTCGGCGGCACCGATCATCAAGGTCTGCGTCCCCAGGCTGGCCGCGACGATGCGCACCTGCTCGTGGGGTACGCGCATGGAATGGCGCGATACCGCGGTGTCGAGTGCAGCGGCGGCTTGTTCCGGGAAGACCCGGAGGAATCCGCCGAGGACGACAAGATTGGGGTTCAGCAGGTTGATGGCGTTACCGAGCGCGATGCCGAGGTATTGCGCTTGGTGAGCAACGGTTTTAGCGGTCGTCTGACTGACTTCGGTTTCCAGGCATCCGATGCGTCCACAATGACACGGTGCCGCACCGCCGACATAAGTGTGGCCGAGTTCGCCCGCGTAGCCGGCGGCGCCCTCGAGAAGCTCACCCGCGACGACGAATCCGGCACCGATACCGCTCGCGCCACCGTTGACGTAGATCATGTGGTGCGCGTCGGGGTGGCCACCGAAGATGTGTTCGGCGATCGCGCCGAGGTTGGCATCGTTGACCGCGAACACGGGTAGTTCTGCTGCCGCACAGAGCATCTCGCCCAGATGCACTTCGTGCCAGCCCAGGTTCGGGGCCAGCCGAACCACGGAGTCGGGGGCGTGGACGAGACCTGGGACGGCCACACCTATCGCGGTCACGCGGCGGCTGCGGTCCAGCTTGCGCCGAATCCGGTCGACGGCCTTAGCGGTGACGGCGACAGTCTCGACTGCGCTGGGGATACCCTCGGTGGGATACCTGTCGACACTGAGCACCGTGCCGCCCAACGCGACTACACCGATTGTGACAGCGTCGGTTTCAGGGTTGACCGCGATCGCCAGCGTGTCGGTCCGCGGCCGCACGATCGGGCTGGGCCTGCCCACCTGACTGGCAGGTGCGGCCTGGGTTTCTTCCACCAGGCCACCCTCGACAAGGTCCTCAACGAGGTCCTTCACCGTCGAACGGGCCAGACCTGTCTTGCGCGTCAACTCTGACCTCGTCAGCGTGCGACCGCGGTGGACCAGCGTCAGTACTGCAGACAGGTTGCGGCGCCGGACATCGTCGGTATTGGTGCCGATCATCACCGAACCTCCCTTGACAGTGACGCAGGGCACATCTTATGTTCGGGCACAGAACAAATCTAGTGCCAGGAGTAGCCATGTCCGTCCTCGACTCGACCGTCGCTGCAACCGGTGATCTCGCCCCTGAGCCGTCCGACAAGTTCTCGTTCGGCCTGTGGACCATTGGCTGGACCGCCAACGACCCGTTCGGCGCGGCGACCAGGCCCGCCTTGGACGCGGTTGAGGCGGTGGAGCGGCTCGCCGAGCTGGGTGCGTACGGCCTGACCTTCCATGACGATGACCTGTTTCCGTTCGGTAGCAGTGAGGGCGAACGCCGCCGTGCCATCGACAGGTTGACGTCCGCCTTGCATGCCAACGGTCTGGCCGTGCCAATGGTGACCACCAATCTGTTCACCCACCCGGTGTTCAAGGACGGCGCGTTCACCAGCAATGACCGGGGCGTCCGGCGCTTTGCGTTGCGCAAGGCGCTTCGCAACATCGACCTTGCCGCTGAGCTCGGCGCCGAAACATTCGTCATGTGGGGTGGTCGCGAGGGCAGCGAGTATGACAGTGCAAAGGATGTGCGGGCGGCGCTAGAACGTTATCGCGAAGCGCTGGACCTGTTGTGCGAGTATGCAATTGACCAACAGTATCCGGTCCGGTTCGCGATCGAGCCGAAGCCCAACGAACCTCGTGGCGATATCCTGCTCCCTACCGTCGGGCATGCGCTGGCTTTCATCGACACGCTCGCCCACTCCGAGATGGTCGGCGTAAACCCCGAGACGGGACACGAGCAGATGTCCGGACTGAACTTCATGCATGGCATCAGCCAGGCGCTTTACTCCGGCAAGCTGTTTCACATCGACCTCAACGGCCAGCGCGGCATCAAATTCGACCAGGATCTCGTGTTCGGCCACGGGGACCTGGCCAATGGCTTCGCGCTCGTCGACCTGTTGGAGAACGGCGGTGTCGACGGCGGGCCGAGCTACACCGGGCCACGCCATTTCGACTACAAGCCCAGCCGCACCGAGGACATCACCGGCGTATGGGACTCGGCCGCCGCGAACATGCGGATGTATCTACTGCTGAAGCAGCGCGCCGCCGCGTTCCGTGCCGATCCAGAAGTCGGCGAGGCGCTCCTGGCGGCGCGCGTCGACGAACTGCGGACTCCGACACTGGCGGCCGGCGAGACGTATCGCGAATTGCTGAACGACAGGTCGGCATACGAAGACTTCGACGCTGATTCCTATTTCGGCGCTAACGGATTCGGGTTCGTTCGGCTGAATCAATTGGCCGTCGAACACCTGATGGGCGCGCGCTGACATCCGCCCTCGACAATCTGGACGTGATGCACGTCACCCTATATGTTGTCCGGGGCAACAAACAACGGTGGAGTTGAGGAAAGGCGGTCTAGTGAAACGAGTCAGCGGTCTGGTGCTCGCCGTCGTCGTCGGAGCGGGCCTGACGCTCACCGCGTGCGGCGACAATGGCGGGGGTGGCGCCGGCGGTGATGCCAAGGCGCAGAAGATCGGCGTGATCCTGCCGGACACCAAGTCGTCCGTGCGCTGGGAGTCCAAGGACCGTCCGGAACTCGAGGCCGCGTTCAAGGCGGCCGGGGTGGCCTACACCATCCAGAACGCTGAGGGTTCTGCGGACAACATGGCGACCATCGCCGACGGCATGATCGCCGACGGCGTGACGGTGCTGGCGATCGTCAACCTCGACTCCGATAGTGGTGCATCCATCCAGCAGAAGGCGGCGAGCCAGGGCGTCAAGACCATCGATTACGACCGGCTGACACTTGGCGGGTCCGCCGATGTCTACGTGTCGTTCGACAACACCAAGGTAGGTGAACTGCAGGGGCAAGGCATGGTTGACTGCCTGGCAGGCAAGCAGTCGAATGTGGTGTTCCTCAACGGTTCTCCCACCGACAACAACGCCACTCTGTTCACCGGTGGCGCGCACACCGTTGTCGACAAGGTGCCGACGATCAGGATCGTCGGCGAGCAGGCCGTGCCGGACTGGGACAACGACAAGGCGGTGACGATCTTCGAGCAGATGTACACCGCCGCGGACGGCAAGGTCGACGGCGTCTACGCCGCCAACGACGGCCTCGCCGGATCGGTGATCTCGATTCTGCAGAAGAACGGGCGGGCCGGACAGGTACCGGTGACCGGCCAAGACGCCACTGTCGAGGGTCTGCAGAACATCCTGGCAGGCAACCAGTGCATGACCGTCTACAAGTCTGCGAAGGAAGAAGCGGCGGCACTCGCCGCGGCGGCGATCGCCCTTGCCAACGGTCAAGAACCCAAAGCCAACAGCAAGTCTCGCGACGACAAGGGCAACCGAGACGTGCCGTCGGTGCTGTTGACGCCGAAATCGATCACCAAGGACAACGTCGACGTGGTGTTCAGCGACGGCGGCCAGACCAAACAAGACGTCTGCACCGGCCAGTTCGCGGCCGCCTGCACCGCCGCAGGACTGTAGAGAGCGGTGTCCGCTGTGTCTCCGGCGAACGAACCCATCCTCGAACTCCGCGGCGTCAACAAGAGTTTCGGTGTCGTGCACGTGCTGCACGAGGTGGATTTTGCGGTGTATCCCGGTGAAGTCACCGCGCTGGTCGGCGACAACGGTGCGGGCAAGTCGACTCTGGTCAAGGCGATCGCGGGAATCTATCCTCTCGACACCGGGACCTACGTGTTCGACCGCAACCCGGTCACGGTGCACGGACCCAATGATGTATCGGCGCTCGGCGTCGAGGTGGTGTACCAAGACCTGGCGTTGTGCGACAACCTCGACATCGTCTCCAACATGTTCCTCGGACGAGAGCTCAAGCGAAGGGGAGCGCTCGACGAATCCAAGATGGAATCACTTGCTCGCGAGGCGCTTTCGTCGCTATCCGTGCGAACAGTGAAGTCGGTGCGCCAGCCGGTGTCCAGCTTGTCCGGTGGGCAACGTCAAACGGTGGCGATCGCCAAGTCGGTGCTGTGGAATGCCAAGGTGGTGTTGCTCGATGAGCCCACCGCAGCGCTCGGCGTCGCACAGACCCGGCAAGTGCTCGACCTGGTCCGGCGGTTGGCCGATCAGGGCGTCGGTGTGGTGTTCATCTCGCACAACTTGAACGACGTGTTCGAGGTGGCCGACCGGATATGTGCGCTGTACCTCGGCCGGGTGGCCGCGGAAGTGAAGGCAGCCGAGGTCAGCCACAGCCAAGTCGTGGAACTTATAACGGCGGGCCGCTCCGGTGACCTCGGCCTGGCGCCGGCCGACGCCGCACAGTCGATGTGAGGACGACACAGATGACGACTCTGAATTCGAAACTCGCCGATGCCGACTTCGCCGCCGACACCCGATCCGACGACACGTTCGCCGATGCGGTACGCAGCTATCTGCAGCGCGTGCGGGGCGGCGACATGGGCTCCCTGCCCGCGATCCTCGGCCTTGTCGTGTTGTTCATCGTGTTCGGGATCGCCAACGAGCGGTTCACCTCGGCGCTCAACCTCGCCAACCTGGTCACCCAGGCCGGTTCCATCTGCGTGCTGGCAATGGGATTGGTGTTCGTGTTGTTGCTCGGTGACATCGACCTGTCGGCGGGGGTCGCGGGGGGCGTGTCCGCCTGTGTGATGGGCTTGACCATCGTCAATCACGGCTGGTCCTGGTGGGCCGCGATGCTCGCGGGCATTCTGTGTGGGGCGGTGATCGGGCTGGCGATCGGCGTGCTACGTGCCAAACTGGGCATTCCGTCCTTCGTCGTCACGCTGGCGTTTTTCCTTGGGCTGCAAGGTGTGACGCTGAAGCTGATCGGCGAGGGCGGATCGATTCGGGTGGACAACCCCGTCATCCGTGGCATCACGATCGACAATATGTCGGTCACGGCGGGATGGTTGTTCGCCCTGCTGATCGTCGCGGGCTTTTCGGGTATGGAGTTGTATCGGCATCGCACCAAGGTCACCCGGGGACTGGTGCACGCCCCATTCGGTGTGGTGATCGCGCGCATCGTCGGTGTCGCAGTGGTCGCGCTGGGGATGGCGTACGTGCTGAACCTCAACCGCAGCGTCAATCCGAACGCCGAAATCCGGGGCATCCCCTACGTTTTACCGCTGGTCGGGGTGCTGTTGATCGCCCTGACACTGGTGCTCAATCGCACCTCCTACGGTCGGCACATCTATGCGGTGGGCGGCAACGCCGAGGCCGCGCGCAGGGCGGGTATCAACGTCGCCCGCATCAGGGTGTCGGTGTTTGTCGTGTGCTCGTCGCTGGCCGCGATCAGCGGCATCATCGCGGCGTCCTACGGCGGCAAGGTGTCCGCCTCGTCCGGCGGAGGAAACGTGTTGTTGTACGCCGTCGGGGCTGCGGTGATCGGCGGCACCAGCTTGTTCGGCGGTAAGGGGCGTGCCATCGATGCGGTCATCGGTGGGGTGGTGGTGGCGACGATCGCCAACGGGCTTGGCCTGTTGAACCAGGCCTCGTACATCAACTTCTTGGTCACCGGCGGGGTGCTGCTGCTGGCGGCGAGTGTGGACGCCATCTCGCGTCGACGTCGATCGGCGACCGGCCTGTCCTAAGGGGGCTAGTGCGCGGCTTTCTCCGGGAACGGCAGTGAAATCGGCTCGGCCGCAACACGACTGTTGCCATCGGCGTCGAAGCGGTCCAGCCCGAGGTCGGTGAGGTCGAGCCAGGCGCACTCGCCGCTGGTGGTCAAGTCCACAGCGACCTGAGCGACGGCAGGCCCCCACATCATGCCGTGACCTGCGGGGCTGGCCACCACGGTGCCGTCGACAGGGCCCTCGTCGGTCAGCAGTGGGCCGAGGATGGGCAGATGATCGGGCGTGTAGTCGATGGTGGCTGCCCATGTACGCCGCAATCCCAGCCCCTTGAGGCCGGGAAGTAGCTGCTCGATGCGATCGCGCGCCTTCAGGTAGTAGATCTCGTCGAAATCCGTTGCCACCCCGGGCGCTTCGTCGGGATTACTCATTCCCCACAGCAGGCCGCCGCCTTCTCCTGGGCGCCAATAGATTCCGGAGGTGATGTCAAACACCATCGGCACCTCATGGACATCGAAAGCCGACACCGGCGCGGTGACCACCACCTGATGGCGGGTGCCGCCCGCAGGCACTTTGGCGCCGGCCGCCGCGCCGACGTCGGCGAGCTTGGGTCCGCCGGTGAGCACCACGCGGTCCGTGTCGATCGGGCCGTCGGAGGTCTCGACGCCGACCACCCGGCCGCCCACGGTCCGCAGTCCGGTGAACCTGCACCTTTCCCGGACGTCGACGCGATGCGCGGTCAACGCAGCGGTGTAGGCCAGGACATTGCGCGGGGCCTCGATATAACCATCGCCCGGCGCATATGACGCGCCCAGCGTGACACCCGGTGCCAGGCCGGTGTTTCGGTCGTCGATCTCCGAACCGGACAACCACTGCACCGTGAGGCCGAGCCGTTGTTGTAGCGCGATGCGGTCGAGGGCTTGCTGAACCTCTGCGTGTGTGAAGCACGGCATCAGGTAGCCCTGCGGCACGAAGCCGCAGTCAAGCGGGAAGCGGTCGCCGCTCGCGGCGTAGAACGACTGCGTCCACAGGCCGAGTTTGATCGCCGTCTCGGTACCGCCCTGTGCGCGCACCATGCCCGCGGCACGGCTACTGGCGCCGTCGCCCAGCGTCGACTTCTCGAGCAGGACGACTTTCTCGACGCCGCCTTCGGCGAGCAGCACGGCCGTCCATGCCCCGACCGTTCCACCGCCCACCACCACCACGTCGGCGCTGCGGGAGCTGGTCATACTACGGAACGCTGGCATAGACTGAACGCTCAGTCAAGAGGCGGAGGCGCGGATGTACGGGCTGACCGATGACGATCTGCGGATCAGGGACACGGCGCGTGCGTTCGTCGAAACGCTGATACCCCATGAGGTCGAAGCGGAGTTGGCGGGCGGCCTGCTGCCCAAGGAGGTGACGGCCGCCCATCAGACCCGGGCAATCGGAATGGGCTTGTACGCAACGAATATGCCGACCTGGGTCGGTGGTTCGGGTTGCACCGCCTGCAGCAGGTGCTCGTGCAGGAGCAGTGTGGTCGGGTGACCAACGGGCTCGGCTGGGTAATGGCCACCCCGCCGCAGTGGTGGGTGGAGGTAGCCACCGACCACCAGCGCGAGCGGTGGCTACTGCCGTCGGTCCGCGGGGAAAAGCACGAGGCCTATGCGATCACCGAGGAGTTCGCTGGTTCCGACGTGTCCGCGCTGCGAACGACCGCACGCCGTGACGGTGACGAGTATGTGATAAACGGCGTCAAGTGGCATGTGACCTCGTTCAACCTGGCCGATTATGTGTTCGTCGAGGCGGTGCTCGACGGTGGCGACCACGTTCTGCTTGTGGTCGATCTGCCGTGGCCGGGCGTGGAAGTCGTTCGCACGCCCAAGTATTCGCACAACATCGCCGATGAGCATCCGATCGTCGCGTTCAATGACGTGCGGGTGCCGATAGCCAACCTCGTCGGGGCCGAGGGCGCTCCGATGACATTCACGCAGGACTGGTTTCGCTTCGAGCGCATGATGGTCGCCGCGAGATGCGTTGGCGCGGCGCGACGTCTGGTCGACGAGGCGACGGCGTTCGCCCAGACACGGGTCGTGGCCGGGCGGCCACTGGGTGACCACCAGTTGGTCGCGGGCATGCTGGCCGACAGCGCGACAGAATTGTTCGCCGCGAGGACGATGCTCTACGAGGTGGCACGTTCGATCGACGCCGGCGCTGACCGCAAGAGCGTGCACGGCCAGGCCTCGATGGCCAAGCTGTACTGCTCGGAGATGGCGGGGCGGGTGGCCGATCGCGCTGTGCAGATCTTCGGCGGCCGCGGCTACATGCGGGAAAACGTCGCGGAGCGAATGTTTCGTGAACTGCGGTTCGAGCGCATCTGGGAAGGAGCCAGCGAGATCCAGCGGGTCATCGTCGGGCGCCAGCTGATGAATCGCGGGCCAGCGGGGTTGCTCGACATGTGATGCGGGTACCATCAATGCGGGTCGGGTGAGTGTCGAAAGAGCGCATCGGACCAGGTTGAACATGTTGACGAAGCCGCAAATTGTTGTAGCCACCGTCGTGGCCGCTCTCACCGTGTCGACAGGTTTACCGCTCGGCCAGTCGGCAACCGGCTTGGGCGTCGGTGTCGCGACCGCGTCGCCCTGCCCGCCGTTCCTCCCCTGTCAGGGACCCCCGAAGCCACCGAAGCTGCCTGGCTTTGGTGGTGGCGGTGGTGGGCCGAAGGCTCCGAAGTTGCCCGATTTCGGTGGCGGTGGTGGGCCCAAGGCTCCGAAGTTGCCCGACTTTGGTGGCGGTGGTGGGCCCAAGGCTCCGAAGTTGCCGGATTTCGGTGGCGGTGGTGGGCCCAAGGCTCCGAAGTTGCCCGACTTCGGTGGCGGTGGTGGGCCCAAGGCTCCGAACCTTCTCGGCCCGGCCGACATTCGACACGCCTTCACGCGTGGCGGCCCACCCGCCGCGGTGCGCCTCAATGTGCCTGGCGCGCTTCGGATTCCCAAAGATCTTCGCCCCGATTTCCGCGTCCACGTGCCCGGGTTGGGCCGCCTGACTCCCGACGCCCGCATCGACCTGCGCTGGCCCGGTGGTCCAGCAGCGCACCTGCGCGGCGACTTCAAGGCTGGCTGGCCGTGGCTCGTGCGCCCTCGCGCCGACTTCGGTCCCAACCTCCGTTGGCCATGGCCATGGGCAGGCCGGGTGCCCGGTGACTTGCGCGCAGGCTTCCACTGGTTGGTGTCGCCGAGAGATCTACGTGTCGACTTCCGGGTGGGTCCTCTGCTGGACTTCAGTGCTGACTGGCGTGGTCTGCGCCTGCGGTTGGGTCCGCCGCCATGGCACGGCGGCGTCGCGCCGTGGGGCCTCGGACCCGCGCCGTGGGGCTGGGGGCCGCCGCCTCCACCAGATTGGGCGGGGTGGATTCCGCCGCCGTGGGGTCCGGCGCCGGCACCGTTCGACTACTGGGGCATCACCGTGATCCCGGTGTGGGATCCGTATTTCCAGCAATGGGGCTTCTGGGAGTTCGGGATCTGGGTGCCGCTGCCCGGGCAGTAGGCGACCGCTACCACTGCACCCCGAGTGCCTGGCAGATCGCCAGCGGCCCACCGTAGGCGACGATGCTGTCGGTCCACGCGGCCTCGTCGTATTTGGTGCCGGGGCCGGGCCGGATGCTGGCCACGAACAACTGCATGTCGTCGATGTAGCGCTGCAACGAGCGCGTCAACAGTCGCGGCGGATTCGCGTTCGCGTCCAACACCTGCTGGGTTCGTCGCGCCCAATCCTGAGTGTCCGTGACGAACTTCGGTAGCGCCGCATCTTGCTCCGGTGACCCCGGCTGCCCGGTCGCCAGGAATGCGTTGCTGCGGTCGTCGTTCTCCTTCATCAGCGGCGCGATGGCCTCGCACAGCTTGCGATCCGCGTCCGGACTCGGCGCTTGCTGATTCGGAGACGCCGAAGGCGCGGGCGGCGCGGGGGCTTCCTTGTTCAACGCCACGATCGCGATGATCAGGGCAGCGATGGCAATCAGGATGGCCAGCACGACACCTGCGGCTCCTAGGAATCGGCGCCCTGCCGGCTGCACTGGTCCGCCATAGGGGTTCATGTAGTCCAGGTTAGGATGGCGAGTTGCGCGGCTGAGCTGCTGCTTGGATCAGAGCGGCTTTGACGGTTTCGAGGTACACATCGCTAGGCGTGTATCCAGTCGACACCATTCGCAGTCGTCCGTCGTAAGTCGTGACGCCGATGACATGATCGTCGACCTGGGACTGGAGGACAGGACCCCAAAGAGCCGTCGGCTTGATGGGGCCGAACGCGTCTAGATCTTGGACGCCGAGGTTGCTGATCATAAGTTCGAACGGCATGATCTGGGTGAAGAGTTGCTCTGGCACGGCACATTCCGCATCGACGTTGACCGCTTGCTTGATCATCGACGACGTTGCGGCAACGCCTGCCTCAGACCTCGCGATCGCGAGCTCGCCGGTCATCGCCCTGGCCTGCTCCCAGAGTGCGGTGCCGTCCCATGGCGTCATCCCGGTGACCGTGCAGGTGAAATAGTCCACGCAGTCACCGACAGCACCGATCATCGGGCGAACATTTATCGGGCTCAGCACGCGGACGAATTCCTTGTCGGACAGTGTCGCGTGCGCACGCGAGGCAGCGGCGATCAGCGCCGCATGTACGGTGGTCCGCTCGGCCCGGCATCGATCGACCAAGCGGGCGGTGTCCGCGGTGTCCAACGCCACGGTGTGGATCTCGGGGTGGGTTCCGTCAAACGGCCTGATCGAGCGAGGTTCTGCCATTCGGGGATCGCAACTGGCATCGGACCGCGGGGTATCTGCACATGAAAGTGTTTGCGCGACAATGTCTTCCAGCGGCGCCGGTACGTCGCGCGGCGCGGAGATTTTTCCGTTGAGCGCGTCCACGAGGTCGCTCAGCACCGTGATCGACGAAATGCCGTCGGCTATGGTGTGATCGAACGTCAGCAGGATCGTCGAACCGGCCCGATGGTTGACGAGTACGGCCCGCATCAGCGGTGCCGTGGAACGGTCGAACGGGTGGGCCAATTCGGCGGTCGCGAAAGACTGCCAGGGCCTGCTGCTTTCGTGCACCGTCAGGTCGATCGGTGCAACGGAGTCGGTGCGATAGAACCCGAGTCGCGAGCTGGGTCGGTCTTCGACGTGGACCGACAGCAGAGGGTGACGCCTCTGGATGGCCGACAGCGCCGTCCGTACTTGTTTTTCGGTGAAGGTCACATCGAATTCAGCGACTTGGCAGAAGTGTGCCGGGTTGCGTTCCGCGTAGCGGTAAAAGAGCCGTTCAAGGGCGTCGACGGACCGAACGAGTCGAGTCTTCGCTTGGCTGTCGGGGCGGTTGCTCGTACGTGTCGGGGCCGACATCGAACCTCCTTGGAGTCTGAACCTTTCGGCGGTCACAAGGATCGACGATTCAGACCGCGGTTTCTGCTCAACCATGTGCCGCAAATCACAGATGAGCTATGAACCTGCTGTGACTAGTTTGTCGGCATCGGTTCGCTGTCGCGCGTTCGAGTTTTCCTGAACCCCAACATGCGCATGCCGTGATAGACCACAAGCGCGGCGATCGATCCCAACGCGATACCCGTGAACGTGAGATCGCCTGCCTGCCAGGTGAAGTCCGCGATACCGATGATCAGCGGGATTGCCGCCGTCATCTGGTTCAGCGGCTTGGAGAAGTCGACACCGTTGGTCAACCAGATCCGTACCCCGAGTACTCCGACCAACCCGTACAGCACCACCGTCGCACCGCCGAGCACTCCTGGCGGAATCGCCGAGATCGCCGCGCCCACTTTGGGGCACAACGACAATGCGACGGCGACCGCGGCGGCCACCCAGTATGCGGCGGTCGAATACACCCGCGTAGCCGCCATCACACCGATGTTCTCCGCGTACGTGGTCGTTGCCGAGCCGCCACCGAAACCCGCCAACGTGGTCGCCACCCCATCGGCAGCGAGGGCGCGGCCCATCACAGAATCCACATCTGTATCAGTCATCTGGCCCACCGACTTCACATGCCCGATGTTCTCAGCCACCAATGCGATGACCGCGGGCAGGAACATCGGCAGCACGGCGATCGTGAAAGTCGGGGCCTGAAATTCGGGTAGCCCGAGCCAGGGTGCCGCCGTAATTGCCGATGTGTCGACGTCACCGAGCGCCAACGCCAGCAGATAACCCGCGACGACGGCAAGGAAGATCGCGAGCCGCCCGATGATGCCGCGGAAGAAGGCCAGCGTCGCCACCAACAGCACCAGCGTCACGAGCCCGACAAGCGGGCCCTTCTCGAAATTCGATTTCGCCGCGGGCGCCAGGTTGAACCCGATCAGCGCGACGATCGCGCCGGTGACCACCGGAGGCAGCGTGATGTCGATCCAGTGGGTGCCGACCAGATGCACGACCGCGCCGATCACGATCAACACGACACCGACCGCGACCAGGCCACCCAACGCGCTGCCAGTCCCGTGTGACGCGGCCGCGGCGGTGACCGGGGCGATGACCGAAAAGCTCGAGCCCAGGTAGCTGGGCAGCCGGTTACCGGTGATCAGCAGGAACAACACGGTGCCGATGCCGGAGAACAACAGGGTGGTAGCCGGCGGGAATCCCGTCAGCACGGGCACCAGGAAGGTGGCGCCGAACATCGCCACCACGTGCTGCGCGCCGATGCCGATCGTGCGCGCCCAACTCAGCCGCTCACCGGGGCCGACGACGAAGTCGTCGTCGGCCCGGCTCTCGACGGGTTTCCATGTCAGCGGGATCACGGTTGTCGACTACACACCATCATCAGCTCGCTTGCACGGCAATCGGCGTATCGTCGGCATTCTCTGGGGGAGGTGTGGGCCTTGTCGCTCGAGGACAACAAGAATCTGGTCCGTCGTTTTTACCGAGAAATCGACGCAGGCAATCTCGATGCGTTGGACGAGTTGGTGGCCGAGGATTACCTCGACCATTCGCCCGCGCCGTTTCCCGGCCTTGACGCGCCCGGCCGCGCGGGGCTCAAACAGGCCTTCCGGTTGTTCTGGGACGCGACGCCGGGCACCCATCAAATCGAGGACCAGATCGCCGAGGGCGACAAGGTCGTTACGAGGCTGACTGCCCGAGGCAGGCATCGCGGCGATCTGCCCGGCATCCCGGCCACTGGCAATGAAATGTGTATGACAGCAACGGTGATTCACCGCATCGCTGATGGCCGCCTGGTGGAGAAGTGGTCGGACAAGGATGTGCTCGTGATGCTGCAGCAGCTTGGCGTCATCCCGCCGATCGGTTAGCGCGAACTGTATACGCCACGGCGCCGATCGCCACGACGACCGCACCGACGAGCACCGACGAAACCGGCAGCAACACCGCCAACATCAGGCAGCCCACAAGGCCGAGGCCGGGGATTGTCCTGCGTCCCAGGGTCCACGCCGACGCATTCGCGATCGCGTAGTACAGCAACACCGCGAACGACGAAAAACCGATGGCCCCACGCACATCCACCAGCGCCGCCACTGCGGCGACGACGACTCCGACCACGATCTCGGCCCGATGCGGAGTGTTGAACCGGGGATGCACCGCGGCCAGCGCCTGCGGGAGATGGCGGTCGCGGGCCATCGCAAGCGTTGTTCGCGAGACACCGAGGATCAACGCCAGCAGCGAGCCGAGGGCGGCCACCGCGGCGCCGACACGCACCACCGGTTCCATGGCGGGAAACCCGGCCGCGCGTACCGCATCCGCCAACGGCGCGGCCGCCGAAGCCAGTGCGGTGCTGCCCAATTCGCTCAGCACGGCGACCGCCACCACCGCGTACACCACCAACGTGATGCCGAGCGCGATCGGGATGGCGCGGGGAATGGTGCGGGCCGGATCGCGCACCTCTTCGCCCAGCGTTGCGATTCTCGCGTAACCGGCGAACGCGAAGAACAGCAGCCCGGCCGCCTGCAGTACGCCGCGGACCGTTGCATCGTCGCCGAGTGCCAGGCGGGTGCCGTCCACGTCACCGAAGCCGAGCACGACCACGACCACACCGGCGAGCACCGCAAGCACCACTGCCACAATCACTCGGGTCAGTAGTGCCGACTTCTGGATGCCTGCGTAGTTCACCGCCGTCAGCGCCACCACCGCGGCCACAGCGACCGCGTGCGCATGGTCCGGCCATACGTAGTAACCGACGGTCAGCGCCATCGCCGCGCATGATGCCGTCTTGCCGACGACGAAGCTCCAGCCCGCGGTGTACCCCCAGAAATCACCGAGACGCTCGCGCCCGTAGACGTAGGTGCCGCCGGACTGCGGATACAACGCGGCCAACCGGGCCGACGACGTCGCATTGCAGTAGGCGACGACGGCCGCGACGGCAAGTCCGATGAGCAACCCTGAGCCCGCGGCCGCCGCAGCGGGTGCCAGCGCGACGAAGATGCCTGCGCCCACCATCGAACCCAGTCCGATGGTCACCGCGTCGAATGTGCCGAGCCGACGCCGCAGCGCGGGGCTGTCCGGCGTGCTCACGCGAGAATGCTATTTCACGAAGCTGGGTCTTCCCCAAACACCGATTCCCGGCCCCATACGGTGGCGGCGACGGCAACGACGATCACCAGCACTATCCCGCCGACCACGACAAGTGGGATGGTCCACAGCCGTCGCAGCATCAGCGCGGTGCCGCATTGGTCGACGTAGTCATGCTGGCCGGCTGCCGCGGCGGCCTGGCTCAGGTCGGAGGCGAAGCCTGTCCCACACTTGATCTGAAAGCCCCACTGGTCGAACGCATCCAAGAACACCGGAAAGTTCAGCGCCAGCAGTCCGACTGCGATCAAGACGGCGCAAACGACCCCGATGTAGAACGCGCGGTGGTGGTAGTGGTGCACAGGTTCCCCGTTCAAGTCATACAGACGTCGGCGAACAGCAGCACCGGCCACGACACGATCGACCCGAGGTAGGAGACCGCCAGGTCCACGCCTGCCATGTGCTGTAGATGCGCCGTGTGGGTGCTGGACCAGATGACCCCGACGATCAGGTAGGGAACGCCGACAACGACGGCGACGATGATCAGCTGAGCTATCGTCACCTGGAATCCCAGCAGCCGTCGCACCGTGTCGAGCACGCCACTATGTTAATGGCGATTCTCGACGTACGCGAAGAGTTTCTCGTGATGTTGCAACTGAAGTGGGCCTGAAATGTATGCGCACCGTCCGATATGGTGTTTGCCATGGCGCGCAGCAGGCCCACCCAGGCCGAGAGTGTCCGGCGCCGGCCGAAGGATCGCAAAACGCAGATCGCCCGTGCGTCGGCCGAGGCGTTCAGCGCGCTCGGGTACTACGGCGTCAGCATGGAGACCATAGCGACGCGGGTGGGCATCTCGGCCGCGGCGCTGTACCGCCATTACACGGGCAAGTACGAACTCTTCCGCGACGCGGTGCTCAACCTCGGCCAGCAGCTGGTCGACTGCACGGCGTTCGCCGACGAGGAGGAGGGTGATCCCGAGGGGACGTTGCGGCGACTCGTGTCGGCGCTGATCGACACGGCGATGGCCAACCGTGAATCCGGTGGGCTGTACCGCTGGGAAGGCCGCTACCTACACGGCGACGACCAGGCCACCCTGTTCGCCCAGATGCGCACCGTCCATCACCGAATTCAACGGCCGCTGACAGCAATTCGGCCCAACCTGACATCACGGCAGCGCTGGACGTTGTCAACGTCGGCGCTTTCGGTGATCGGCAGCATCGTCGATCACCGTGCCAAGCTGCCCGCCATCCAGGTGCGGGCGTTGTTGGCAGACCTCGCCGGCGTCGTGCTGGCGGCCGACCTCCCCGACGTCGACAACAGCGTCGCTGAACCTCGTCAGCCGCTGCCCGCGGCCGCTGATACGCCGAAATACGAAGCGCTGCTCAATGAATCGATGCGGTTGTTCAACCTCAAGGGGTACCGAGACACCAGCATGGAGGACATCGCGGCCGCCGTCGGGATGCCCGCGTCAGGCATCTATCGATATTTTTCAGGTAAGAGCGACATCCTCGCGGCCGCGTTCCGGCGAGCCGCGGACCGGGTGTCGGCGGAGCTGTCGGAGATCGTGGCCGGCACACCCGATCGGGGCGAGGCGCTGTCGGCGGTGATCGACGCCTATGTCGCGCGATCGTTCGACGGGCCCGAACTGGACTATGTGTATTACACCGAGCGGCTCAACATGACACCTAGCGACCAGAAGATCCTGCGCAACCTACAGCGAGCCAATGTGGAGTCGTGGGTGGAACTCGTTGTGTCGGTGCGGCCCGACTGGACGCCGGGGCAGGCGCGCTTCGCGGTGCACGCGGCGATGTCGCTGGTGATCGACTTGGGTCGGCTTACGCGGTACGAGAATTCGGCGTCGGCACGCGCGGTCGTGGAACGGCTGCTGGACCTGACGCTGCTGGGCCGCTACCGGTTGCGGGCCGCGTTGCCCGCCAAGTAGGCGAGGTAACCGATCGTGCCGGCGGTCGCAAGCCGACGCGTTCTCGCCGAACTCAATCCGAGCCCCAGGGCCGTCTCGACACCACCGTGGATGTAGACGCGCTGGCGCGTGTTGCGCGGAAACGCCGACCTGGTGATGCCGTCGAACAGTTGCGGGCTGGTGAAGTGAGACAGTCCAAGACCGGCGACCGCCAGCCCGGCGAACTTGGCCAGACGCAAATTACTCTTCAGCACTGGTGAGGATCCTCTCGACTCATGCAATCTTGTAGTCGCTCAAGGGAAAATCCGACGCCTCTTTGATGGCCCTGCTTGTCGACATCGGCCGCAGCAGAGTCGGTTCACCCTGCGGATTGAAATAGTACGACCGCGAACTCGCGCAATTGCCGATCGTCCATAGCGAATCGCCGAGCAGTTCGGTCATCCGATCCCGGTACCTGGTGTTGGCTTCTTCGGTCACCTCGAAGGTGGCGGCGTTGCGTCGCTTGAGTTCGCCGAACAGCCGATCCATGTGCCGCATCTGGTATTCCATCGTGTTGAAGAAGTTCAACCCGAGGAATGCGAACGGACTCGCGAGGCTGAGGTAATTCGGGAAGTGCGGCATCGTCACGCCCTGATAGGCCTGGAACCTGGTCTCGCGCCACCACTTTCCGAGATTTCGCCCCTCGCGCCCGATGATCTCGATGGCAGGGAAGTTGGCCTCCCACAGATCAAATCCGGTGGCAAGCACCAACGTGTCGATGAGCGTCTTCGAGCCGTCGGCGTTCACGATACCGTCGCCCTCGATTCGGGTGATCCCGTCGGTCTGCAGGTGCACGTTGGGCTTCGTGAAGGCGCGGTAGTAGCCGTTGGAGAACGTCGGCCGCTTGCAACCGAAGTCGTAATCCGGGGTGAGTCGCATGCGTAGTTCCTTGTCGCGGATCGATGCGAAGCGGTGCATCTTCGACAAGTCCGCCGCGGCGATGTTGAGTCTGCGGAAGTACCGGTGGTGAATGATCGCGGTGTTGATCATGAACTCGTAGATCGAATCGGTCAGCCACCGAATTGCACGCTGAGTCAAGGGGACTCGCGCGAACAGCCGCTTGGCCCGTTCGCCGAACTTGATGTCGATCTTGGGTACCACCCAGATCGGGGTGCGTTGGTAGACGGTGAGGTCGGCGACTCGCTTCGCCAATTCCGGAATGAGTTGTACGGCGGTGGCGCCGGTGCCGATCACGGCCACCCTGCGGCCCTCGAGCGGATACTCGTCGTCCCAGGCTGTGGTATGGATGACTTTGCCTGCGAACTCGGTCACGCCGGGAATGTCGGGCACCTTCGGCTGCGACAGGAAGCCGGTCGCGGTGATCAGGAAACGGGCCGACAGCACTTCACCGTCGGCCAGTGTCACCTTCCAGACGCCTGCTTCCTCGTCCCACCGGGCACCCTCAACGACGGTGCGCAGGCGGATATGTCGGCGGATGTCGAACTTGTCCGCGACGTCGTCGGCGTATTGCTTGATCTCCGCGCCGGTGGAGAACAGCCGCGACCAGTTCGGGTTGGGCTCGAAGAAATACGAGTACGTCGTGGTCGGTACGTCAACGGCCAAGCCGGGATAGCGATTGACGTGCCAGGTGCCGCCGAGGTCGTCCTCGCGATCCAGGATCACGAAGTTGTGGAAGCCCATCCGCTTGAGCTGAATGCCCGCCCCGATACCGCCGAAGCCGGCTCCCACGATGACCGCGTCGTAAAGCTCCGAAGTCATGCTGCAGACGGTACCTCAGGTAACGCAAACTTTGCCGACCGGCTCAGCCCTTGAGCGAGCCTGTCCGCGGTGGGTCCAGTGTCGCAACGCAGGTCACCGCCCGGTCGCCCTGCGCCCACGTCTCGGCCGTCGGGTAGAGCACATACATCTGGACCGAATCGTCGACGAGCGCCTCGGGTGAGTAGGTGGCCAGGGCGGGTTCGCACTTGTTCTGAAACTCCTCGATGGCCGACTGGCCCGGAAAGTCGCCTTCGGGCATCTGCAACACCGCGAACACCTCGCCCGCGTGCGTTTCGTCGCAGCCGACGGTGTTGAGCGTGAGCACCTGCATGCTGTCGGGGATCTTCTCGAGGCAGTCGCCGACCTGCACGTCGGTTGCGGTGACTGTGCCCTTCCAGACAGTGAGCGCGAGGGTGAGTCCGATGACCAGGCCGACTACCCACAGGCCGGACAGCACCAGACCGGCGATCGCCAACCCGCGGCCGCCCTGGCCCTGTTTGGCCTTCTTCAGCCCGACGACGCCGCAGATCACGCTGATCAGTACCCCGCCGATCAAACCGAAGATCAGCGAGACGACGGCCCACCAGTTCGTCGGCTGGGCAGGCGGCGGGGCGTAATAGCCGGGCTGTGGTTGCTGCTGGTACGGCATCGGCGGTGGCTGGTAAGCGCCCTGCGGCGGGGGATATTGACCGGGCGCAGGCTGGCCGTACGGCCCGAATGGCTGCTGCGGCTGGCTGTACGGCGGGAAGTTGCCCGGCGGTGTGGTCACCGGCCTGACAGTAACGTCAATCACGCAGCGATGACGACCGTTCATGCTTTGCCATCGCGACGCAGACGATGGAGCGGTCGCCCTTTGCCCACGCGATTTCGAACACCGGGCCGTCTGGCGAATCCGGCACGTAGCCGAAGAACTCGGCTCCGCAGTCCGCCGGATGCGCGTCAGGCCGCGTCATCACCGCGACCACCTCGCCGTAGTGCGGCCGGTCGCAGCGCACCCGTTTCACCCAGGTGGGAAGCTGGTCATCGTAGGAGTCCTTGACGCAGTCACCGGTGGCGAGGTCACTCGCCCGCACCGACTTCCCTTGTCCCGAAACGCCATACGCGATCACCGATGTGATGGCCGCAACCCACACGGCCGAGATGACAAGCGCCGCGATCGCCAGACCACGGCCGCGCTGGCGCCGACCCCGGATCTGCACCAGTGCCACGATCGCGAAAATCACGCTGAGGATGGTGCCGCCGAGTATGCCGAGGACGAACGCGGCGATGGCCCAGCCGTTCGTGCCGCCCACCCGTTCCGGGTCGGGCGACGGCACGGTCACGCAAGCAACCGTAGCGCCGCGTCGACAGCAAGCACCGGCACGTCCAGCGTCTTGGAGCCGAGGTCATGGCGATCGCCGGTGACCTCGACGATTTCGGTGGGCGCCGACACCAGCGCCGCGGCCTTGCGCAGTTCGTCGATGGTGCCGAACGGGTCGGCGGTGCCGTGGGTGAACACCGTCGGGACCGTGATGGCGGGCAGATGATCGGTGCGCGCTCGCTCCGGCTTGCCAGGCGGATGCAGGGGATATGAGAACAGGGTGAGCACGTCGACAGCGGCTGCCTGATCGGCCACCACCATCGACGTCATCCGACCGCCGTAGGAGTGACCGCCCGCGACGACCGGACCCTTGGTCAACGTGCGGGCCAATGCGATGGCTTCGACGACACCCGCTTGGTCGGTGGTCGCCGAACCGGATGGCGGCCCCTTCGGTCGTCGCCGCCGGTAAGGGAGGTTGTACCGGATGGCGAACCAACCGCGGGCCCCCCACTCGTCGCAGATCCTGATCAACAGCGGGGATTCGCGGCTGCCTCCTGCGCCGTGGGTGAGCACCACTGCGCCCTTGGCCTTGCCCTTGGGCTGATGCGCGATACCCGCGATGGCGTCGAGACTCATGACCCCAGTCTGAACAACGCCGACACCGGGCCGTGCCCATGGCCCAAGGGGTATGCCGCCCGCAGGCATTCGGTGACCCAACGTTTTCCAAATGCGACGGCATCGCGCATGGGGTAGCCGTGGGCCAGCGCGCTCGCCACCGCCGCGGCCAGGCTGTCGCCCGCACCGTGGTCATTGGCGGTGTCGATGCGGGTGGCATCGAATTCGTAGAAGTCGGTGCCGTCGAACAACAGATCCGGACTGTGTGACGACGCCCGCAGATGGCCGCCCTTGACGAGCGCCCACTGTGGCCCAAGCGCGTGCAGGGCGCGCGCGGCGTCGCGCTGACTCGTGTCGTCGACGACGTCTATGTCTACCAGCAGGCGGACCTCGTCGAGATTCGGCGTCACAAGCGTCGCCAGCGGAAACAGTTGGCTCCTCAACGAATTCAGCGCGCTGGGATGCAGCAGCGGATCGCCGTGCATCGATGCGCAGACCGGATCGACAACCAGTGGCACGCTGCCTGCCAGCCCCTGATCACGCCAGGTACCCGCGATGACGTCGATGATCTCCGACGACGCCAACATGCCGGTCTTGGCGGCCTGCACACCGATGTCCTCGGCGACGGCAGTGATCTGACCGGCGATCACCTCGAGCGGAATCTCGTGAAAGCCTTTGACGCCGACGGAGTTCTGCACCGTCACCGCCGTCACGGCGACCAGGCCGTGCATGCCGAGCATCGCGAAGGTGCGCAGGTCTGCCTGGATGCCAGCGCCGCCGCCGGAGTCAGACCCGGCGATGGTCATCACCCGGAGCGGCGTCTGGCCCGGCGGTGTAAGCGGCAAGAAAGTCATGTCGCCAAGGGTAGGTAGATCTGGTTTCCGTGGTCGGCGAATTCCTTGGACTTCTCCGCCATCGCATCACGAATGTCCTGGGTGATACGCATCGAGCAGAACTTCGGCCCGCACATCGAGCAGAAGTGCGCCGTCTTGGCGGGCTCGGCGGGCAGGGTCTCGTCGTGGAATTCGCGCGCGGTGTCGGGATCCAACGACAATGCGAACTGGTCGTGCCAGCGGAACTCGAAGCGCGCCTTCGACAATGCGTCGTCGCGTTCCTGGGCCCGTGGGTGTTGTTTGGCGAGATCGGCTGCGTGCGCGGCGATCTTGTAGGCGATCACGCCGTCCTTGACATCCTTGCGGTCAGGCAGGCCCAGATGTTCCTTGGGGGTGACGTAGCACAGCATTGCCGTACCGGCTTGGGCGATGATCGCCGCGCCGATGGCACTGGTGATGTGGTCGTAGGCGGGGGCGATATCGGTGGCCAGCGGGCCGAGCGTGTAGAACGGAGCCTCGTCGCACAACTCCTCCTCGAGGCGGACGTTCTCGACGATCTTGTGCAGCGGGATATGGCCGGGGCCCTCGATCATCACTTGCACGCCATGGGCTTTGGCAATCTTGGTCAGCTCGCCGAGCGTGCGCAGTTCGGCGAATTGCGCCTCGTCGTTGGCGTCGGCGATCGAACCTGGGCGGAGGCCGTCACCGAGTGAGAACGTCACGTCGTAGCGGGCGAGGATCTCACACAACTCGGCGAAGTTGGTGTAGAGGAAGGATTCAGTGTGGTGTGCCAGCATCCAGGCGGCCATGATCGAGCCGCCCCTGCTCACAATGCCGGTGACCCGCTTGACGGTGAGCGGTATGTAGCGCAGCAGCACGCCTGCGTGCACCGTCATGTAGTCGACGCCCTGTTCGCACTGCTCGATCACGGTGTCGCGGTAGATCTCCCACGTCAGCTGCGTGGGGTCGCCGTTGACCTTTTCCAGGGCTTGATAGATCGGCACCGTGCCGACCGGCACCGGTGAATTGCGCAGAATCCACTCGCGGGTTTCGTGGATGTTGCGGCCGGTGGACAAGTCCATGATCGTGTCGGCACCCCAGCGGGTGGCCCACACCATCTTGTCGACTTCCTCGGCGATGGAGCTGGTGACAGCCGAATTGCCAATATTTGCATTGACTTTCACCGCGAAGGCCTTGCCGATCACCATCGGCTCGCTCTCCGGGTGCTTGTGATTGGCGGGGATCACCGCCCGACCGGCGGCCACCTCGTCGCGAACCAGTTCGGCCGGCATGCCTTCGCGTGCGGCGATGAACGTCATCTCCGCGGTGATCTCGCCGTTGCGGGCGCGCTGCAGTTGTGTGCCCTTGTCGCTGACGACACTCGACCGTGGCGGCAGGCCGCGGTGCAGATCGATCTCGGCGTGCGGATCGGTGTATGGGCCTGACGTGTCATACAGGTCGAAGTGCTCACCGTTGGTCAGGTGCACGCGCCGGAACGGGACACCGTCGACGTAAATCTTGGTGCTGCCCGTGATCGGGCCGGTGGTGACAGACGGATCGACAACAGAATGAACCATTTCATCTCCCTACGCCGGCATTACCCGGTCAGGTTCGTACGGTCGACAGCACCCCTTGGCGGAGGCAAATGATCGCCAAGGCCGAGCCGATGACCAGCTCGAGCTGTCCTCTCAGCGCACTGGGTGTGCGCTCCCGTGTGTGGACAGTATGCAGGCTAGCGCAGGCTGCGGAATCTGCCCACCGGGGAATACGAATTGCCCCGCGTTGCTTTGTATAGCTAATATATGTGTTTTGCGCCGGGTTAGCTGCGCCATTGAGACATAGATACGTGAGTGAACAGATGACGACCGAAGTTGACATGACGAAGACCCCGAGCGCCTCTGACGTCGACGCGGCGCTGGCCGTCACGGCGGACCGGCGGCGTCGGATGGACCACGACCACCCGTTCTACAAGTGGATCGTGTTGTCCAACACCACTTTGGGCATGCTGTTGGCCTCGATCAACGCGTCGATCGTGCTGATCTCGTTGCCCGCGATCTTCCGCGGCATCGGATTGAACCCACTGGCGCCGGCCAACGTCAGCTACCTGCTGTGGATGCTGATGGGATACCTGGTGGTGACCGCCGTGCTGGTGGTCTTCTTCGGCCGCCTCGGCGACATGTACGGTCGGGTGCGCATTTACAACCTCGGGTTTGCCGTCTTCACGGTTGCCGCGATCGCGCTGTCGTTCGACCCGTTCCACATGGGCCCTGGCGCACTGTGGCTGATCGGGTGGCGGGTCGTCCAGGGAGTGGGTGGCGCCATGCTGATGGCGTCGTCGGCGGCCATCCTGACCGACGCGTTTCCTGCGAACCAGCGCGGCATGGCGCTGGGTGTGAACATGGTGGCCGCTGTCGCCGGGTCGTTCCTCGGTCTGCTGATCGGCGGCGTGCTGTCTGAGATCCATTGGCAGGCGATCTTCTGGGTCGGCGTGCCGATCGGCGTGCTCGGAACGGTGTGGAGCTACCGGTCGCTGAAGGAGCTCGGCGTGCGAACACCTGGCCGACTGGACTGGGCGGGCACCTTGACGTTCGGCATCGGGCTGACCGTGTTGCTGACGGGGATCACCTATGGCATCCAGCCGTACGGCGATTCCACGACCGGGTGGACCAACCCGTGGGTGCTCGGCTCGATCCTTCTCGGGGTACTGCTGCTCGTCGCGTTCTGCTTGATCGAGTTGCGGGTGCCACAGCCGATGGTGGACATTCGGCTGTTCCGGTCGGCGTCGTTCGGTATGGGCAACCTTGCGGGTTTGATGTCGTCGGTGGGCCGCGGCGGTCTGCAGTTCATGCTGATCATCTGGCTGCAGGGCATCTGGCTTCCGTTGCACGGCTATAGCTTTGAGTCGACACCGCTGTGGGCTGGCATCTACCTGCTTCCCGCGACGTTCGGCTTCCTGATTGCGGCGCCGATGGCCGGTTCACTGGCGGACCGCTACGGGGCGCGGTTGTTCACGGTGGGCGGCATGGTGCTGATGGCGGGTGCGTTCATCGCGCTGGTGCTGATCCCGGTCGATTTCAACTACTGGGTTTTCGCAATCCTGGTGTTCTTGAACGGCCTCGGCGGTGGCATCTTCACCGCGCCCAACACGGCGGCGATCATGTCGAGCGTGCCAGCGGCCCAACGCGGCGCGGCATCCGGTGTACGAGCGACCTTCTTCAATGCCGGTTCGTCGCTGTCGATCGGAATCTTCTTCTCGCTCATGATCATTGGGCTGGCGAACACGCTGCCCTCGGCCATGAGCTCCAGTCTGCAGGAACAAGGTGTGTCCGCGACGGTGGCGCACGAGGTCGCGAACCTGCCGCCGGTCGGCAGCCTGTTCGCCGCCTTCCTCGGCTACAACCCGATGGCTGAGTTGTTGGCGCCGTCGGGCGCTCTGCAGCACCCGGGTGTGAACGCCGACGTGCTGACGGGCCAGACGTTCTTCCCGCACCTGATCACCGAGCCGTTCCATGCCGGGCTGGTGGTGGTGTTCACCGCCGCCGCGGTGATGATGGTGATCGGCGCGATCGCGTCGGTCTTCAACCCGGGCCGCTACGCGGACGAGCCGGGTGCTGACAACGAGGCGTGACGACGAAGCCGGCGAGGTACTCGCCGGTGAGGAGTTGCGCGATCAAGCCGAGGCGTGACGACGAAGCCGGCGAGGTACTCGCCGGTGAGGAGTTGCGCGATCAAGCCGAGGCGTGACGACGAAGCGTAAGGGCGACGGATAGCCGACTGCGGGTCGTGGGTATCCATGCCCCATGACTACGACAGATCATCGGTCTTCTGAAGTACGTCGGCAGGCGCGCGAACACGCCGACGAGGCCCGCAGCCGGATGGACGCCCGGCGCAGTCAGCAGGACGAAGGCCTGGTCGGGTGGCTGAACGAGCGCGCAGGCGAATGGGAGCTCAGCGGTCCCGACGAGGCCACCATGCAGCGGCAGAAGTACTTCTGGAACTTCCTGGTCGATCACTGGTTCCGGATGGAGTTCGACGGTTGGGAAACCCTGCCCGACCCGCCGGTGCTGTTGGTGGGCATTCATTCGGGAGCTCCGTTCGTCTGGGACGCGTGGACCGTCGGCGTGCAGTGGTGGCGGCGGTTCGGCCAGGAGAGGGTGCTGCACGGCACGGCACACGACGTGCTGATGGCCATGCCGCTGATCGGCCGCTACTTCCGCGCGATGGGCGTGCTTCCCGCCGCACCGGACTCGATGGCGACCGCGTTGGCGGAGGGGCGAGATGTAGCGGTGTGGCCGGGCGGGGAGGTCGACTCATTGCGGCCGTGGACCGAACGCGACCGCGCGAACCTCGCCGGTCGCAAGGGGTTTCTGAAGATGGCCATCCGCGCTGGAGTGCCCATCGTTCCAATCGCGACTGTCGGTGGTGCGGACGCGATGCCGGTGCTGGTCCGCGGCGACCAGCTCTCTCGCACTTTGCGGTTGGACAAGCTGCTGCGGCTGAAGGTGTTCCCGATTGCCGCCTCGCTGCCATGGGGGATCGCGCCCGCCGCCCTGCCCCAGTTCCCGTTGCCCGCGAAGATCCGGACGCGGCTGATGCCTGCGGTCGAGTTGGACCACGATCCCGCTCGCGCCGACGACGACGAGTACCTCGAAGAGAAGTACTGGGAGGTGCAGAACAGCATTCAGCGTGGGATGGATGCGCTGGCGCGTAAGCGGGCTTTACCGCTGTTCGGGTGACGGGGACGGCAGCAGCACGCCGCGCACGAAGTAGCGCTCCATTTTCCGCACGATGATGGCTCCCTCCGGCAATTGTGCTGCGATTTCCAGGTTTTCGTCGGCAACCTCGTCGGCCCACTCGATCGGCCAGCCGCCGTCCGCGAGGCTTGTCCGGAAGGCGAGTATGACGTCGTCGCGGGACATCGTTGACTCAATGACCATCGCCGTCGTCGTGGCCCGGTGCGATGCAGCGCCGGCGAAGCCTCGGCCGCAGCCGCAGGGCCCATCAGGATCCTTCCTGTCTCGATCGCACGGATCTTGCAGCCAGACCAGCTCACCCTCGATGCAGTGGTGATAGTCGTCCGGACTGGCGCCTTGCGAAAAGGCAGTCGCCACAAGAATCTTCATGGTCCTCCTAGAAGGGTGGGTCGTCGTCTTCGGTGGGTGTTGGGGGTGGTGGTGGTTTCCAGTCGGGTGGGAGTTCTTCGGGTTCGAAGGGGTCGTTGAGCCAGGTGCACCAGGGGCTGATGCTGTGTTGTTTGCCGTGGAACAGGATCAGGTAGCGCCGTGATTGGTTGCGCCATTTGCGTAGTTCGATCTCGCGGCGGCGGGCCTGGTTGACTCGGCGGTTTTCGGCGTTGACCGGCCGCTGAGCGCGCAGGTGGGCACGCGCGCGGGTGATCCGCGTGGCCAGCTCTTTGGCTCGGCTGCGTTTGCGTGGGGTGGGCGCCCGACAGGCTTGGCGCAGTTGGGGGAACAGGTCATACCCCAGCGGGGTGGTGATGTAGGTGCGCCCGGTCGGCGAGGTCCACACGATGGTGCCGTCGGGTAACTGTTTTTCGCGCCAGCCACCCGGCCCGCCGTGAAAGGTTTTGAGCCGGTGGTGTTCGCGGCATTCACACCCCAGGTCCTGCGGCACGGTCAACCCGCCGGCCGAGGGATCGGCGTGGTTGAACGCGATGGTGTGGTCGATATCGCAGATCCAGGCTTTGCGGTCACAGCCGGGAAACCGACAGGTCAAATCCCGACACCGGATCCAGTTTGCCAACTCCGCCGAGGGTTGATAGCGGCGCGCGGCCTCGTCGCTGACCTGCGGGCATTGCACCGGGCGCATCGCCGCGGTCTCGGCGATCTCGCGGACCTGTTCGGCGTCGATGACCCCGTAGCCCTCCAGATACCCGGGCTGCTCACTGTCGCCGACCACGGTGGCCTCGGTGGCGATCACATTGATCACCGTGCTTACCGGACTCGGCGGCCCCTCCGCGTTGCTCATCCGTGTCGGGCAGTCGGTCTGCCCGCAGTCACAGGTCAACTCGCGGCGCTGGCTCAGCGCCCAGATCGCATCGCTGCGGCGCTGTTCGATGGTGCGCGAATCCTTGCCGCACACCGATCTGGCCATCTGCGCCAGCCGCTTGTCGAAGGCGGCGCCCACCACCGCGGGCAGCTTGGCGTGCACGCGGGCCATGCCGTCGGGGCCCGGGGTGACATGCACGTAGCGCTCGTGATGGGCGCGCACCCGGCGCTCCTTGGCGGCCTGCGGATCGACCTGGCGCACTGCGGCGTCCACGGCGTTGATCACGCGTCGACGCGACCAGCACACCCACGACCCGATCCGCTCGGCCAACTCGGCGTCCAGCGCGGCCATCGACACCGCATCGCTGACCAGTTCGGTGCGCGCGATCACCTGCTCCACGGTGCGCCAATCCGTCCGGCCCGCCGCCAACAATTCCGCGACCTTGGGCAACCGCACATCCAGCGCCTCGGCCTGAGCCACCAAATGCTGCGCCCCACGCGCGGTCATGTTCATCGCCGCCGACACCTCGGCGGTGGCGCGGGCGAACCCGGTGATCATCGACCAGCCCGGATCCGGATCAGCGGCCTCAGCCTCGGCGGTGCGCAACATCAACAGCGCCGCGATCGCCGCGCACCGATGCGCCATCAACGCCGACTCACGTCCGACACTGTCCTCGATCTCACCGACCAAGACCTCCGCCGAACCCTCGAACATACGTTCGATTATGCCAGACAACAGGCCGGCGAACAGAAGTTATCCACAGGCTGTTGACTCATCAGAAATGCGCGCGTAAGCCTGCGGATCTAAGCAAGCTCCACCAGGACGGGGGCGTGGTCGCTCGGTGCCTTGCCCTTGCGCTCCTCACGGACGATCTCCGCATGCGTCACGCGTTGTGCCAGTGCAGGCGAACCGAGGATGAAGTCGATGCGCATGCCGCGGTTCTTGGGGAACCGCAACTGGGTGTAGTCCCAGTACGTGTACACCGCGGGTCCTGGCGTGAACGGCCGCACCACGTCGGCGTATCGGGCGTTGACGATCGCGTTGAAGGCAGCACGTTCGGGTGGCGTGACGTGGGTGCTGTTCGCGTAGAACTCCGGGCTCCATACGTCCTCGTCGGTGGGCGCGATGTTCCAGTCGCCGACGAGTGCGATCTGTGCCGATAGATCCTCGGCTAGCCATCGGTGTGCTGTATTGCGAAGCGCTGCAAGCCATTCCAGCTTGTAATCGTAATGTGGCGAGCCGACGAATCGGCCGTTGGGTACGTACAGGCTCCACACCCGCACGCCGCTGCACGTCGCGCCGAGCGCCCGTGCTTCCGCGGCGGCCTCGACATCGGGTTTGTCACTCCACGTCGGCTGACCCTCGAAGCCCACCTGCACGTCGTCGATTCCGACCCGCGACGCGATCGCCACTCCGTTCCACTGGTTGAAACCGCAGTGCACGACCTCATAGCCGGCCGCAAGGAACGGCATGACAGGGAACTGCTCGTCGGAGCATTTCGTCTCCTGCATCGCCAGCACGTCGACATCGGCGCGCCCGAGCCAGTCGGTGACCCGATCAACGCGGGCGCGGATCGAGTTCACGTTCCACGTGGCCAGCCGCATGGCCTACAGGCTACGGGCGTCCACGTAGCGGGAACGGTGATGAACGGTGAACCCCATCGACTCGTACAGCGTGATGGCCGCGCCGTTGTCCGTCAGCACCTGCACGTAAGCCCGCGTGGCACCCCGTTCGCCGCCCCATGCCAGCAGTCCCGCACACAAGTGACGTGCCAGGCCGCGCCGCCGCGCCTCGGGCACCACGTGCACCGCCGACAGTCCCACCCAGCGCACGCCGTCGGGCGCGACCGTGACCGCGGCCCTGCCCACAGCGGCCCCCGCGATCGAACCGAACGCCACCTCGCCGTCGACGACGGCGGCCAGCACGTCGGTGGGAACCCCGCGCTGATACAGCCGCAGCCAGTCGTCGTCCGGCGCGCCCGCGATGTCCACACCAGCGGCCGTGACATCCAATTCGCCTGTCATGATCAAGTTTTCACCGTCGGTCGCTACTGCGTGCGGAATCCGAAGTAGCCGGTCCGGCGCCGCCACCAGAGGTGTCAGGCCATGCGCCGCATACCATTCGACAACCGCACCAACACCGCTCGGCGAAACAGACAGCGGCACAGCCGAATTCGCCCGGCGGGTGCTTCCGTGTCCGAATCGCATCAGCCAACCGTCGACCCACTCATGCTCCGCACCGGGCCATGCCATCGCTGCTGCATACTCGAGATTGCGGATATCACCTGTCCGCACCGGCGCTGCGGCAAGCGTTTTCATCGTCACCACGTCCGCAGTCGCCACGTCGACCACCTCGCCGCGTTTGGTGCGTATCGACAACGTATCGCCGAAGGACAACACGTGTCCGACCACATCGGTCAGCGGCGGCGTGGAACCGGCAGGTAGCCGGTACCGCACGACGACGCGATCGCCGACCTCGACCACAGGTCAGTGACCGAACGGATCTGGATCCTCGCCGGGCATCCACGTCAGCCCAGGCACGCCCCAACCGTGCGACTTCACCGCCCGTTTCGCGCTGCGCGCATGCCTGCCCACCAGCCTGTCCAGGTACAAGAACCCGTCCAGATGGCCGGTCTCGTGTTGCAGCATCCGCGCGAACAGGTCGGTGCCCTCGAGCGTGATCGGCGTGCCGTCGGCGTCGAGACCGGTAACCCGAGCCCATTTGGCCCTCCCCGTCGGGAATGACTCACCGGGCACCGACAGACAGCCTTCGTCGTCGTTGTCGGGATCCGGCATCGTCTCAGGCACCTCGGACGTTTCGAGGACCGGATTGACGACGACGCCCCGGCGGCGCTCCGTGCGTCCTCGCTCATCGGCGCAGTCGTAGACGAACACCCGCTTGGCGACACCGATCTGATTCGCCGCCAGTCCGACCCCGTTGGCGGCGGCCATCGTGTCGTACAGATCCTCGATCAAATCGGCGAGATCCGCAGGCAGCGAACCGTCGTCAGCGACGGGCACCGGTTCGGTCGCAGTGTGCAAGACGGGATCTCCGACTATGACGATGGGTCTGATGGCCACGGGGGAAGCTTAAGTCGGCAATCCTTCTAACCCGACTCGCGGGTCCGGGTAACGCTTACGCCTCCGATCCCGTGATTGAATGTTCGCCGAAACGTCAGCTATGTCATTTCGAGTGTGGGGAAGGGTCCAGGGGCAATATGGACGGCGCGATCGCGCGGACTGAGCAATCCGGGGACGACTCTGAACTCACCGATGGGCTGACCCGACGCGAGCACGACATCCTGGCGTTCGAGCGTCAGTGGTGGAAGTACGCGGGCTCCAAGGAAGACGCCATCAAGGAACTCTTCTCGATGTCGGCCACCCGTTACTACCAAGTGCTCAACGCATTGGTCGACCGTCCGGAGGCGTTGGCGGCGGATCCGATGCTGGTCAAGCGGCTGCGTCGGTTGCGGGCAAGTCGGCAGAAGGCCCGTGCGGCTCGTCGGCTGGGCTTCGACGTCACCTAGGGTTTTCGGGCCTGGGATCCCCTCTCGATAGAGTGGGCGCCAATGAATCAGCGAAACTCGTCCGGACTGCCACTGCGCGCCATGGTGATGGTGTTGCTCTTCCTAGGCGTGGTGTTCCTGCTGGTCGGGTTCCAGGCGATGGGGTCCGACGACTCGGACAACGACCAATCCTCGTCGATCGCCACCACCACCAGCACCCCACCGGCGACGTCGCCCTCACCGACAGCCGCGGCCGCCAAGGCCGACGTGCGGGTCTACAACATCTCCTCAACCGAGGGTGCCGCCGAGAACACCGCGAACCGGCTACGCGAAGCCGGCTGGAATGTGACTGACACCGGCAACCTGAGCCTGCCGGAGATCTCGGCTACCACCGTGTTCTTCAGCGACGCGCCCGGTGAGCGCGAGGCCGCCGACGAAGTGGGCAAGCTGCTCGAGGCGCCGGTACAACCGCGGGTTCCCGAGCTGACCGAGCAACCGCCGGGCGTGGTCGTAGCGGTTACCGGCTAGGCTCTTGCGCATGCTGAAGACCGTCGCTGCCGCTGCCTTCTTCGCCGTTCCCCTCGTCGCACTGACTGCGTGCAGCCCGAACGAACCCGTCGCCACCCAACCCGGCACCACACCGCCGGTATGGACCGGTTCGCCTGCGCCCACCGGCTCGCCCACCGAGGCCCAAACCGGACCGGGCGCGCAGGGGCAGGCCGCCGCGGGCGGGGAGAAACTCACCGCACAGCTGAAGACGGCCGACGGAACCACGGTGGCCACCGCTGACATCGAGTTCGCGGGTGGCTTCGCGACCGTCACCGTCGAGACCACCACACCCGGCAAGCTCGCCCCTGGCTTCCACGGTCTGCACATCCATTCGGTCGGCAAGTGCGAAGCCAATTCCGTCGCCCCGACCGGCGGCGCGCCCGGTGACTTCCTCTCCGCGGGTGGGCATTTCCAGAAGTCCGGCCACACCGGCCACCCCGCGAGCGGCGATCTGGTCTCGCTGCAGGTTCGTGGGGACGGCACCGCGAAGTTGGTGACGACGACCGACGCGTTCACCGCGGAGGATCTGACGGGCGGCGCGAAGACCGCGATCATCATCCACGAGAAGGCGGACAACTTCGCCAACATCCCGCCGGAGCGCTACCAGCAGGTGAACGGCGCGCCGCCGCCGGACGCCGAGACGCTGGCCACCGGCGACGCCGGAAAGCGTGTGGCGTGCGGTGTCATCAATTCCGGGTAGGCAACCGGCTAGCAGCCACATAGACTTCGCCGGCTCCCCCCGGCCGACGCTCGGCGTCGAGTGGGAGTTCGCGTTGGTCGACGCGGAAACCCGCGATGTCAGCAACGAGGCAGCGCAGGTGATCGTCGAACTCGGCGAGAACAACCCCCACGTCCACAAGGAACTGCTGCGCAACACCGTCGAGGTCGTCACCGGCATCTGCGATTCGGTGCCTGAGGCGATGGACGACTTGCGGTCGACGTTGGGCACCGCGCGCAAGATCGTCCGCGATCGCGGGATGGAACTGTTCTGTGCGGGCACCCATCCGTTCGCGAAGTGGTCTCCGGGCAGCCTCACCGACGCACCGCGCTACGCCGAACTGATCAAGCGCACGCAGTGGTGGGGCCGCCAGATGCTGATCTGGGGTGTGCACGTGCACGTCGGCATTTCGTCCGCGCACAAGGTGATGGCGATCAACACGTCATTGCTCAACCACTATCCGCACCTGCTGGCGCTTTCGGCCTCCTCGCCGTTCTGGGACGGGGAGGACACCGGCTACGCCTCGAACCGCGCGATGATGTTCCAGCAGCTGCCCACCGCGGGCCTGCCGTTCCACTTCCAGACGTGGGCGGAATGGGAAGGCTTCGTATACGACCAGAAGAAGACCGGCATCATCGACCACATGAACGAGATCCGCTGGGACATCCGGCCATCGCCCCACAAGGGGACGGTCGAGGTGCGGATCTTCGACGGGGTCTCCAACATTCGTGAGCTCTCGGCGCTTGTCGCGCTGACCCACTGCCTGATCGTCGATCTGGACCACCGCCTGGACGCCGGCGAGCGGCTGCCCACCATGCCGCCGTGGCACGTGCAGGAGAACAAGTGGCGCGCGGCGCGCTACGGTCTTGACGCGGTCATCATCCTGGACGCCGACAGCAATGAGCGGCTGGTGACCGAGGACCTCGACGAATTGCTGAACAGGCTTGAGCCGGTTGCCAAATCATTGAAATGCGCCGACGAGCTGGCAAGGGTCTCCGACATCTACCGGTCGGGCGGCTCCTATCAGCGCCAGCGCAGAGTTGCCGAGGAGAACGACGGCGATCTGCGTGCGGTGGTCGACTCTTTGGTTGCGGAGTTGGACATCTAGCCGTGCTCGTCACACCGATGTTCCCGCTGGAGGTGGCGATGCTGCCCGGCGAGGAGCTGCCGCTGCGGATTTTCGAACCCCGCTATACCGCAATGGTTTCGGACTGCTTGACCGCAGCGGATCCGTCGTTCGGCGTGGTGCTGATCTCGGCGGGTCGCGAAGTCGGTGGGGGAGACAGCCGCAGCGATGTCGGCACGATGGCGCACATCACCGAATGTGCCGATTTCGGCGACGGGCGCTACCGACTGGGCTGCGTGATGGCCGAGCGGATCCGGGTCCTCGAGTGGCATCCCGACAATCCCTATCCCCGGGCGGCCGTGGAGTTTTGGCCCGACGAACCCGGCCCTGCGGTCGACGTCGACGCAATCCGCGACGTCGAGGACCGGATCGTCGCGTTGTTCGAACGGCTTGCCAAGGCCAACGGATCCGAAGTCGACCCGAGGGAGATCGTGGCCGGTGCCGACGACTCCGGGGACGCGGCAATGTGGTTGTACGCGCTGGCTTCCCGTCTACCGATGGGCCAGGCCGACCGCTACGCGGTGCTGGCCGCACCCACCGTTGCCGAGCGGGTGGCCGCCCTTCAGGACGCGGTGGACACCGTCACGGCGATGGTCGAGTTTCAGCTCTCCGAATAACGGTGGCCGAAGGCCGTCGCTCAACAGAGCAGATGTCCCTCGATGAACACCGAGCGCGGGGTGGTGTCCTCGGACTGATCGGACTTGCAGCGGCCATAGCGCTTCATCAGGTCGCGTGCCTCGACCGCCGTCACCTGCCAGCCCCGCTCAGCCAGCCAATCGGCCACATCGGTGCGGTCCTCGATGTACCACAGATCAGAGACGTCGGGGCCGTCCGGTTCACCGGCTTCCTCGCGTAACCGGCGCATCTGTTCCCGACGGGCGGCCAGATAATCCGAGTCGAAGAAGCCCTTCCCGAACGATTCCACCGCGACACGGCTGCCGGTGGCGCTGAGTTCGGCGATCCGTTCGAACAACAGGTCCTGGCCGGCGGCCGGGAGATAGGGGAGTAACCCTTCGGCCGTCCACGCGGTCGGCACCGTGATGTCGAATCCGGCGTCGCGCAACGCTTCCGGCCAGTCCTGCCGCAGGTCGATCGGCACAGCGACATAGCGCGACACGCTCGGTTCGGCGTCGTTTCGGGCCAGCGTCTCGGCCTTGAATTCAAGTACGCCGGGCTGGTCGATTTCATAGAGCACGGTGCCGTCCAGCCACGGCAGCCGCCAGCCCCGCGCATCGAGGCCTGCGGCAAGGATCACTGCCTGGTCGATGCCGTTGGCGCCTGCCGCCATGAAGAACTCGTCGAACCATTTGGTCCTGGACGCGGCGTAGTTGCCGATGGATCGGATGCGCTCGAGCATATGACTCGGCGGCAGTTGCCAACCCTGTTCCATTGCCGCATCGACGAACATCCGGGCGTACGGATCGGTGAACAGCGGACAGTCCGACGTCGCCTCCTGCGACCGTGACCATGCCACGCCGAGGGCTGTCGCGCCGACTCCCTCGGTGATATCCCAACTGTCGTCGTCAGTTCTCGCCATTGCCACCGGATTCCCTCTCCTGGGCGAACTCAAGCATTTCGTCACGGGTCATCAGGTCGTCGCGAATGTTCTGCTCGCGGTAAGCGAGTTGGCCGACACGGTTGGCGATCACCGGGGCGGTGATCACCGTGAACAAGCCGGTGAGGATGATCATGCCGACGTCGGCGTGGCCGCGCAGTCGGATCGCGGCGCCGGCCAGCACCAGCAACAGCCCCAGCACCTGAGGCTTGGTCGCCGCATGCATGCGCGTCAGCGTGTCGGGGAAGCGGACCACCCCGATGGCCGCCGTCAGCGCCAGTGTCGAACCGCCGAGCACCAGCACAGCGGTGACGATGTCCCACCCATTCATCGCGAACCCCGTCGTGCCCTTGGCTTTTCGGTGTCGGGGACACGGAAACGGGCGACGCTGACGGAACCGACGAAACTGATCAACGCCAGAGCGGTGAGGCCGTACGTCACTGTGGTGTCCAGGCTGTAGGCGGCCCAGGCACCGATCGCGCACATCGTCACTGCGACAAGGGCGTCGAGCGCGACGAGGCGGTCCAGCGTGCTGGGGCCTGCGAGCAACCGGTACATGGTGAGCGCGCCCGCCGTGGTCAGCATGACCGCCGCGATCACCCAGACGCCCATCACGCGCGATCCGCCTTCGCTACTCGCTCGCCGATCATGCGCTCTCCCCCTCCGCCACAGGCCGCCAATCCTCGTCGCGCTCGAAGGCCGCCACCAGCATCCGCTCGATCTGCGCGATCTGGCGGTAGAACCTGGCCACCGCGCGCTCGGATCCGACGTCGATCACGTGCACATAGATCATTCGCCGAACCTGGTCGATCTCCAGCACGATGGTGCCAGGGGTCAGGTTGATCATGTTTACCGCCAATGCCAGCACCAGATCCGATTTGACCGCCACGTGTGCGCGCAACACCGCGCTCAGCGGCGGCGGCCCAGGCTTGAGCGCGAGCCACGCCAACTGCATCGACGACACCACCAGATGCCACGCCACCAGGGCGATCAACCGCAGCAGCGACACCGGATGCAGCCTGCCCTCGACGGGCACCACGGGCAGCGGCAACAGCAACGTTATGCCCAATGCGACGGCCAGGCCCGACACGATGTTGGCAGCAGACACGGCGCCCCACAACAGGATCCACACCAGCATCAGCCAGAGCAACACCCATCCCCGCAGCGCGATACTTCTCATTCTCGGCTCCCCAGCACCGCGCTGATGTAGTGACCGCGGTCGAGCACCTCGTCGGCGGCGCGGCCGCTGTAGGAGATGATCGGCCCGGCAAGCACCGTGAGTGTCAGGCCGACGGCGATCAGCGCCCCGGTCGGCAACACCATGCCGACAGGCATCCGGCCGACGTGATCGCGGTCGACGAACTCGATGTCCTCCGGCTCGTCGAGGAGCACCGAAGGCGACGCCGCGGACAGCTGACCTTCCGGCGCGTCTTCACGTGATCGCCAGAACGCCTTGGTCCACACCCGGGCCACCACATACAACGTCAACAAGCTCGTCACGACGCTCCCGCCCACCAGGACCCAGGCGAGCACGGAGCCGCTCTGCGCGCCCGCCTCCAGCAGCGCCACCTTGCCGATGAACCCGGAAAACGGGGGAATGCCACCGAGATTCAGTGCAGGAACGACGAACAGGAACGCCAGCAGCGGGCTGACTGCAGCCAGCCCGCCGAGCCGCTGCATCGTCGACGCGCCCGCCTGGCGCTCGATCAGGCCGACCACCAGGAACAGCGTCGTCTGCACCACGATGTGGTGCGCCACGTAGTAAATCGCACCCGACATGCCGAGCTGACTGGACAGCGCGATGCCGAACACCATGTAGCCGATGTGGCTGATGAGCGTGAAGGACAGCAGACGTTTGATGTCGCTCTGAGCGATCGCACCCAGGATGCCGACCACCATGGTGAGCAGCGCGGCCACCAACAGCAACGGATCGAGCCCGCCGCTGGGGAACAGCAGCGAGTGCGCCCGGATGATCGCGTACACACCGACCTTCGTCAGCAGGCCGGCGAACACCGCGGTGACTGGTGCGGGTGCGGTGGGGTAGGAGTCCGGCAGCCAGCTCGACAGCGGAAACACCGCGGCCTTGATGCCGAACGCGACGAGCAGCACCGCGAAGAACGCTGTCCTGGTGCCCGCCGCCACTCCGTCGAGCCGGACCGCCAGCTCGGCCAGGTTCAGCGTCCCGGTCGCGGCGTAGACGAGTGCGATGCCGAACAGGAACACCAGCGACGACACCATCGACACCATCACGTACGCGATGCCCGCCCGGACGCGGTCCTTGCTCGCGCCGATGGTCAACAGCACGAAGCTCGCGGACAGCAGCACCTCGAAGCCGACGAACAGATTGAACAGGTCGCCCGCCAGGAATGCGGTGCACACGCCCGCCGACAGCACCAGATAGGTGGGCAGAAAGATCGAAACCGGTTGGCGGTCATCGCCGTCGCGGATGCCCTGCCCGATGGCGTAAAACACCACGGCGAGCAACACGATCGACGACACCACCAGCATCAGCGCCGACAACCGGTCGACCACCAGGCTGATTCCCAGCGGGCCCAACCCGGCCTCCGTCGGCCCCCAGCCTCCGATGTGCAGCACCAGCGTTCCGTCGCGATCGGCAAGGTGCAGCAGCATCCCGCATACCACCGTCACCACGCACAGCGCGACAAGAGTGATCAGCCGCTGCAGCCGCGGCCTGCGCCCCGCGAAAAGCGTCGCCGCCGCGCCAACCATCGGGATCAGCACCGGAAGCGGCATCAGCACGGCGGCGGTCATCGCGACCCCTCGTGTTCCGGCAACGCGTCGAGTTCGTCGGGCGCGTCGGTGTCGATCGCGCGGTCGGGCTCGGGGCGGTCGTCGGCAAGCGGCGCCCCGTCCGACTCGGCGAGTTGCGAAACCCGCGCATCTTCCGGATCGACGTCGACTTCCTCGACCGTGTTCAACCGATAAGAGCGGTAGCTCAGGGCCAGCACGAAGGCGGCGATGCCCATCGAAATCACGATGGCTGTCAGGATCATCCCCTGCGCCAACGGATCCGCGGTGGTGGTCTCGCCGTCGCTGACGCGGCCTCGGATAGGCGGATTGCCGGACGCACCGCCGACGCTCAGGATCAACAGGTTGATGGCGTTGCCGATCAGCAGCAGTCCCAACAACATTCGCGTTAGGGTCCGCTCCAGAAGCAGGTAGACCCCGACGCTGGAGAGTCCGCCGATCAGGACCAGGGGCACCAGATATGTGGTCATCGGGACGCCACCGCCGCGGCACGCTCGCTGATTTCCACGTCGACCCGCGCGCCGAGGCTGCGCAGCACGTCGAGCACCAGTCCGACGACGATCATGTACACACCCAGGTCGAAGAACAACGCCGTGACGAACTTGACGGTGCCAAGCACCGGCACGTCGATCTGGATCAGTGCCGACGACAACGCAGGCGCGCCTACGAGCAGCGAGGCCACCGCGGTACCGGCCGACAGGCCGAGGCCGACGCCGAGGATCTTGCCCGCATCCAACGGAAGCGTCTCGCCGAGTTCGTAACGCCCGCCCGCCAGATAGCGCAGCACCAGCGCGAGGCCTGCAGTGAGCCCGCCTGCGAACCCGCCGCCGGGGGTGTTGTGCCCTGCGAAGAAGAAGTATGCGGACAACACCATGATGAGCGGGAAGATCATCCGGGTGGCGACCTCGAGCACCAGCGACCGGTGCCTCGGATCGCGCAACTCGCTGCCACGCAGCCAGGTGACATCGCCCGCGGCCGGGCTGATCGCGAACTCCGGTAGCCGGCCGATGTCGGGCTGACCCGCATCCGAAACGCGTGGCGGAGCACCGAAACGCCTGTGCCGGAACACCATTGACGCGACACCGGTGGCCGCGACCAGCAGCACCGACACCTCGCCAAGGGTGTCCCAGGCCCGGATGTCGACCAACAACACGTTGACCGTGTTGGCGCCGTGGCCGCGGAAGTACGCCGCGTCGGGCAGCAAGGAGGCGATCGGGGTGCCGGTGCGCGCGGCCATCGCGTACGCGGCCAGCGAGGTGACGGTGGCCCCCACCGCAAGTGCGAGCACTGCGCGCGGTAGCCGCAACCGCTTGATGTTCTCCCTGTCGGCCTCAGCGGGCAGCGTGCGCAGCACCAGCACGAAGATCACCAAAGTCAGTGTCTCGACCAGGAATTGGGTGAGCGCCAGATCTGGCGCGCCGTGGAAGGCGAAGATCACGCCGCAGCCGTAGCCGGTGACACCGATCAGCAGCACGGAAGCCAACCGGTTGCGCATCACGGTCGCACCCAACGCCGCCGACAGCATCAGCAGCCCCACCACGACCTGCAGCGGCGAGTCCCACAACGCGAACTGGGGTCGGTCGCGGGCGCCGACAGCGAGCGCGACCACCGGCACCACCACCAGCGTGCACAGGATCGTCGACTGGATGGCCGGGATCGAACCCCGCTGGATGAAGCCGGTGAGCCGCACCGACCCCAGATCCAGCAGGCGCAGCGCGGCGTCGTAGATGTGGTCGGCGTTGCCGAGCGGTTTCTTGATCGTGCGAAGCTGCCGCAACCTGGCCCGGCCGAAGAACGCGGCGGTGCCGACCACCAACACCAACACCGACAACAGCACAGGCATGCCGAAGCCGTGCCACAGCGCAAGGCTGTACCGGTCACTGCCGGGAACGGTGTCGACGTAGGTGTCCAGAACCCGGTCCAGGCCGGCGGGCCACACCCCGAACACCAATCCAGCAGCGGCCAAGATGGCCGGGGATATCAGGAAACTCGTTGCAGGACGGTGCATTTCGGCGACCAGCTTGCTGGGTTCTGCCCGACCCTTTCTCGCGAACGCTCCCATCAGGAACCGAAGGCTGTAGATGGTGGTGAACACCGAGCCAAGCACGATGCCGGCAAGGACATACGGCGCCGCGGCACCCAGTTGCGGCGCGTGCGCGACGGTTTCGAAGTCGGCCTCCTTGGCGACGAAGCCGAGGAACGGCGGAAGCGCGGCCATGCTCGCGGTCGCGCCAATGGCGACGATCAGCAGCCGGGGACTGCGGTGACCGAGCCACGCGAGCCTGCGGATGTCGCGGGTACCGGTGGCGTGGTCGATGATGCCGACGACCATGAACAGCGCCGCCTTGAACATGGCGTGCGCGCACAGCATGGCCAATCCGGCCAACATCAGATCCCCGCCGCCCGCACCGACCATCACGGTGATCAAGCCCAATTGGCTGACCGTGCCGAACGCCAGAATCAGCTTCAGGTCGTATTCGCGGACCGCACGCCAACCGGCCAGCAGCATGGTGAGCACGCCGAGCGTTACCACGGTCGGCCGCCACGGCGGCGAGTCGGCGAAGCCGGGGCTCATCCGGGCCACCAGGTAAACGCCGGCCTTGACCATCGCGGCGGCGTGCAGGTAGGCGCTGACCGGTGTCGGCGCGGCCATCGCGCCGGGCAGCCAGAAGTGCATCGGGACGATCGCGGACTTCGACAGCGCGCCGACCAGAACCAGCACTATTCCGATCGACGCCGCGACACCTGTCGGCGGTGCGGCGAGCAGTCCGGACAACAGATAGGTGCCAGACGCATTGCCGAGCACGACGATGCCGACGAGCATCGCCAGCCCGCCGAACGTGGTCACCAAAAGGGCTTGGGTAGCGGCCCTTCGACTGGTGGCGCGTTCGGCGTAGTGCCCGACGAGCAAGAACGACAACACCGTGGTGAGCTCCCAGAACACGTAGAGCACCAGCATGTTGTCGCTGCAGACCAGGCCGAACATGGCGCCCGAGAACGCGACGAGTTCGGCAGCGAAGCTGGGCAGCCGCTTTTCGGTGTGCCCGTCACGGTGATGGAAGTAGTCGGTGCAGTAGAAGAGCACCAACGCGCCGATCCCCAGCACCAACACGCTCATGATCGCGGCGAGCGAATCGAAGCGAAGGGTGATGTCCATCGACAACGCGGGCACCCACGAGACGTTGACCGTCGTCCCGCGGGGGCTGGGCCAGTTCGACACCACCCAGAACAGGGAACCGAGCGGGACGAGCGCCAGGGGATAGAACGCCAGCCGGCCCCATCGGTACACGAGCAGCGGTGCTAAGGCGGTCGCGACCGCATGGGCGAAGAGGACGGCGAGCATGGCACTCCGAATTCGGTCGGGGTGTCAGCCTTGGTTTTACTGACTTTGGATTGGTCCCAGTCTACGGGCCGTGCACGATCGCTCGTATCTTGGCTTCGACCTCGTCGTTCGCGACGAACAGCAACTCGTCGCCCTCTTCGAGGACATCCTCGGACGTGGGAAGGATGACGCGGTCGCCACGCAGCACCGTGACAAGCGCGCTGTTCGCCGGGTCAGCCAAGTCCCCGACCCGCGTGCCGACCAGCGGGTTGTCGGCGGGCAGCGTGAGTTGCGCCAGATTCGCACTGCCCTTGCGCAAGCCCATCAGTCGCACCACGTGGCCGACGTCGATGGCGCCCTCCACCGAGGCGACCATCGCGACCGGGGTGGACACCGCGACATCGATGCCCCACGCGTCTGTGAACAGCCACTCGTTGCGGAAGTCGTTGACGCGGGCAACCACTCTGTCGACCCCGAACTCGGTCTTGGCCAGCAGCGACATCGTGACGTTCGACTTGTCGTCACCGGTGGCGGCGATGACGACATCGCACATCTGCAACCCGGCCTCTTCAAGCGACGTCAGCTCACACGCATCGGCCAGCAACCACTCGGCACCGGGGACCGCAGACGGTTCGTACCGCGCCCACTTCTGCTCGATCAACAGCACCTTGTGACCGTTGTCGACCAGTTCCTGGGCGACCGATCGGCCGACCGCACCCGCTCCGCCGATGGCGATCCGCATGACCTCCGTCCCCTCCGAGCGCCGCGCTCATAGACGTTCGTACTGGTTAACTAGCACCGACACAAGTCCTGGCCGCCGGGAAGATCGAGGAGGTCGCCATCACCCTGCACCAGCTGTATCTGGCCTTGTTCGCCGGCGGCTTGGTGCTGCTGGCGAGCATCGTCGCGACGCGGGTGGCGACCAGGGTCGGCTTCCCAAGCCTGCTGTTGTTCCTCGCGGTCGGTGTCGTGCTCGGCGAAGGCGTGCTGGGCATCGAGTTCGACAACGCGCAACTCGCGCAGGATCTCGGGACCGCGGCGCTCGGAGTGATCCTGGTCGAGGGCGGTCTGACGACTCGGTTCGGCGATATCCGCAAAGTGCTTGCGCCCGCGACCATTCTCGCGGTCGTGGGTGTCGCCGTCAGCACGGCGGTGACCGCGGTCGGGACGCATTACCTGCTCGGCATCCACTGGCAGTTGGCGCTGCTGCTCGGCGCGATCGTGTCCAGTACCGACGCGGCTGCGGTCTTCTCGGTGCTTCGAGTGGTACCGCTGCCAAGGCGGCTTGCCGGCCTGTTGGAGGCGGAGTCAGGCTTCAACGACGCGCCAGCCGTCATCCTCGTGCTGTTGTTCGCCGCGATCCCGTTCGAGTTGCATCTCGGGATGATCGTGGCAACCGTGTTGTACGAGTTGACAATTGGCGCTGTGATCGGCCTCGGGCTCGGATTCGTCGGGGCCCTCGCGTTGCGGCGCATCGCGCTGCCCGCTTCGGGTCTGTACCCGATCGCCACCTTCGGCTTGGGCATGGTGGCGTTCGCCGCCGCAGGCTCCGCGCACGCAAGCGGTTTCCTGGCGGCGTACCTGGCGGGGTTGGTGCTGGCCAACTCGGGGCTGCCACACCGCTCGGCGACCAGGTCGTTCGCCGAGGGCGCGGGTTGGCTGGCTCAGATCGGCCTTTTCGTGTTGCTGGGGCTGTTGGTGTCGCCGACCGAGCTCGCGGCCCAGATGGTCCCGGCTGTCGTCATCGGCCTGGTGTTGCTGTTGCTGGGTCGGCCGCTCTCAGTTGTGGTGTCGCTGATCGGCTTTCGAGTGCCGTGGCGCGAGCAGGCGTTCCTGTCGTGGGCGGGGCTGCGCGGCGCCGTTCCGATCGTGCTCGCCACGTACCCGATCGTCGCGGGCGTGCCCGGCAGCGACCGACTGCTGTCCATCGTGTTCATCCTCGTCGTGGTGTTCACACTGGTGCAGGCGCCGAGCCTGCTGCTCGTCGCGGAACGGCTGGGATTGGTCCGTCGCGACACCGCCCGCGAGATCCAGGTGGAGGCCGCGCCTCTCGACGTGCTCGGCGCCGAACTGCTCACCATGACGGTGCTTCCGGAGTCGCGGTTGCACAACGTCACCGTGCTGGAGTTGCGACTGCCGGATCCCAGCGTCATCACGCTGATCATCCGGAACGGGCACTCGTTCGTGCCGCAGCCGGACACCCACATCAGGACCGGGGACGAACTTCTCATCGTCACCACCACCAAAACACGGGAGAACGCCGAGCGCAGGCTTCGCGCCGTCAGTCGTCGCGGCAAACTCGCGTATTGGTTCGATGAGTACGGCGAGGCGGAGTAAGCGGCCGAACTAGCCGCGCCGGTCGATCGCTGGAATGTCGGCCGGCAAGGCGTCGTCGGCTCTCACATGCCGTCCGATCCCACAATGTGATACGCAGCCGACCCGCGGCAGCAAGTGAGCCACGTCTCCTTCCGGCGAACCTGAACGCCAGCTGTGAACTCGGTGAACGTCGTTGCTCGCTCAATTGCCATTCCGATCGCAACGCTTCATGTCCGTCAGACGAAATACCGCGACGCGGCGTTGCGAAATTTCGCTCGTGACCAGCATCGTTTGCTGTATCGCACTAGCTCCCAACTGACCTACTAGTAAGTTGATGGCCGCGCGACGGCGTAAGCCTAGTTATGCCGAGGCGGCCGTTGTCCGTTTGCTGACGCGTAAGGAAACCAGCTCTAACAGCAACTTCTCCGCCAGTCGTGGTCCGCTGGCAACACGTGACAAGCGTCGAAATCGAAGCTTGACCAAAACTTACTAGTAGGTAAGTTATCGCGGCACAGAGCAGTTCCAGGTTCAGAAAGGTCTCACATGCAATTAGCTGCCGCCCGGGCATCGATCGCTACCGGCGTTGCGATCGTCGGAGCCAGTGTCCTCGTCGCGTCCCCTGTGGCACCCCCGATGCCAGATGGGCCCGACGTCCGCCTCCCCGCGGGTCACTCGGTGCAGCTCACCGCGCTGGTCAACCCGATCGCGGTGCTGACGCCGATCTTCCAGCAGGCGTTCCAGAACGCGGGTGCGCTCGGGCAGGAACTGCTCCATGCCCCGGCGGCGGTAGCACAGCAGATCATCACGGGGCAGCTGAGCACTGTATCGGAGCTCCTCAGGATCGCGGGGGCGTTCGGTGAGCAGTTCGCCACCGCCCTAGGTGATGCGCCGGCAATGCTGCACCAAGCGATCGGCCAGATCTCAGCCGGGCAGATAACCGCAGCGCTGAACACACTTACCGAGATCGTCCTCACGCCGGTCACCGGCCCGGTTCTCGAAGCGATCTTCTCGGGTAGCGGACCTCTCGTCGATTTGGTCGACGTGCTTTCGCAATCGCTCAGGTTCGTCCCGGGCGTCTCGAATGCTGTTGAGTTGCTGGCGGATCCGGATTTCCTGCTCACCGTCGGGCTCGGTCCGCTGCAGTCGATCTACGCCTTGAATACTGCAGTCGGCGGCACCGCCGAGACGTTGATAGCCGCAGCCAAAGCAGGGGACCCGACCGCCTTCGTCAACGGGGTGACCAACGGCGTCGCAGACATCCTCTCCGCGGTACTCGACCGGGTGCTCAACCCCGGCACCCCACCCTACGGGTATGACCGGGGCCTGATCGCAGCAGTCATCGAGGCGGGCAAGATGATCATCCAAGCGTTGGTCTCACCCGCTCCGGCCTCCGGCGTGGCCGCGATCAATGCCACCGCGGTCGCCGCGGAGGCGACAACGGTGACACTGTCCACGGGTCCAGTCGACACCCCAACCGAGGGGAAGGTTGCAGCCGAAACGAACACGGCCGCAGTCGGACCCGCAAAGACGGAGAGCGGCGAGCCGACGGCGCGGGAGGTGGAGAAGGACTCCGAGGAGTCGGCGGTAACCGAGAAGGTCGAGGCCGAGAAGGCCGAGGGCGAGAAGGCGCCGAAGACTCCCGCCGTCCGCACCGGCCTGGTTGCGATCCCGGGAGAAGTGACCGTGGGCGTCAGTGACAAGTCGACGAATGCGTCTGAGAAACAACAGGAGTCGACATCGGCTTCCAGTGAGGGCACGACGACGTCGGACACCTCAACGACCGGGTCGACCACGGCCTCCCAGAGCGGTTCGCAGGAGTCCGCCGGCAGCGCTGACAACGGCGGTTCGAGCGCAGGCGGTGGTGCTCACGAGTGACGTGAGGACCCGGCGGGGGCCTCTCTGAGACGAGGGAGAGGCCCCACCGGAGCAGTCGCAACGCGTGGATCAGAAGTAACGGAGCCAGACATAGACCCACGCCAGCGCGGTGCTGAGCAGCGTCACGATGATCCCGTAGCGGGTGAACCGCCAAAAGCTGATCGGATGGCCCGCGCGCTGGGCAATGCCGACGGCGACCACATTGGCGCTGGCCGCGATCGCAGTGCCGTTGCCGGAGAAGCACGCCCCGAGAGCGAATGCCCACCACAACGCCCTGCCGGTTTCGACGTCTGGAGCCTGCGCCGCCATTCCTTCGACGACAGGTGTCATGGTCGCGGTGTAGGGGATGTTGTCGACGAAGGCGCCGAGCACCGCCGATCCGAACAACAGGCCGGTGGCGGCGAGGAAGAAGTCGTCGGCGAACATGGTGATCGCCGCGTCACCCAACCAACCGATCACCCCGGTGTGCACGAGGCCGGCGACCATCGCGAACAATCCCATGAAGAACACCAACGTCGGCCACTCCACTTCCGGGAGCACCTCGGCGACATCGATGTTCGTCGCCAGCAGCATGCCGCCTGCCCCGAGCAGTGCGACGATTGACGGGGCCACGTGCAGCACCGAGTGCAGACCGAACCCGATGATCACGACGGTGAGGACGGCAAGCGAGCGCACCAGCAGCTTCGGGTCCTTGATCGCGCGGCGCTCCTGAAGCGCCATCACCTCTTCGAGGTGAATGCTATTGGCTCGCAGATCTTTTCGGAACAGTAGCTTGGTGAAGACCACAAACAACGCAAAGATCACCGCTACCGCAGGTGCCATGTTGACCAGGAAGTCGTTGAACGTCAGTCCCGCTCGGCTACCGATGATGATGTTGGGTGGGTCGCCGATCAGGGTCGCGGCACCGCCGATGTTGGATGCCAGCACCTCGGCGATGAGAAACGGCTGCGCCGCGATGCGCAGGCGGTCGCAGATCACCAACGTCACCGGCGCGACCAGCATGATGATCGTGACGTTGTCGAGGATGGGCGAGGCGATCGCGGTGATCACCATCAGCATCACCATCAGCCGGAACGGTTTCCCACGCGAACGCTTGGCGGCCCAGATCGCGAGGAAGTCGAAGAGTCCGGTCTGTTTGATCACGCCGACGATGATCATCATGCCCAGCAGCAAGAAGATGACGTTCCAGTCGATGCCCTCGTGCTCTGAGTAGAAGACTTTCGAGCCGGGGGTCAACCCGAGGACGGTCATCAGGCCGGCCGCGACCAGGACTGTCTTGACCTTGGGGGCCCGTTCGGTGGCGATGAACCAGAACGCGCCGACGAAGATCGTGAGGGCGAGTACCGGGGCCAGCACGGCGCCGGTGGCTCAGTCGTTGGGGCCGGCTACTGCCAAGCTGGTGAGCAACCGCTCGAGGGTGACCGCGCCGGTGAGGCGTCCGCTGCGATCCACCACGGCGATCAATGGGCTGCGTTTGTTCGCCATCACCGTGGCGACCTCGAGCAGGGTGGCCTCCGGCGCTACCGTGGTGGGCTTGGCCGCCGGTTTGGGCAGGCAATCGCCGACAGTGAGCTTGCCGGGCCCATGCCAGAACAGATCGGCATGGATCTCGTCGACGGTACGCACAAGGGCCGGATCGTCGCGGTAAGACTCCGGGATGGTCAGCCGCAACACTTGCGTACCCGGTAGCACGGCGACCGGGCGGTCGTCATCGTCGACCACCACCAACCCCGGCAACCGATTGACCACCATCAGTTGCACGGCCTTGGAGACGGGATCTTCGATTCGAACCGTGGGTGGCGTCACGGCGATCTCGTGTGCTTGCATGACTTCGTTCCGTTGAATGCCGACTGTGAGTGTCATGGTCCTCGTTCTCCGATCAATTCAGGTGCTCAGTGTCGAAAACCAAGCCGCCCAAAAACATGGGGTCTGACACCCATTTCCGTGGGATGCAGCCCGTATGGACAAACTCTCGCCGGGCATCCACGCTGGGGTCATGAGACAGGCCCGCACTCCCGCGACGGCGCTGATCCGGCGGGTCGTGGTGATCAACGGCCTGATCTTCACGCTCGGCACGCTGATCCTCGCGTTGTCGCCTGCGACGGTCTCGTCGAGGATCAAGCTGACCGAGATTCCGGTGCTGGTGGTCGGATTGGCAATCATGCTGGCCGCGAACGCGTTTTTGCTGCGATCGAGGCTGGCGCCCATGCTGAAGTCCGAGCGGTCGACCGCCAACGCGTCTGCGCTCGCGGCGCAGGAGAACGAACGTCAGCGCATCGCCAGGGAGTTGCACGACGAAATCGGTCAGACGCTGACCGTGGCCCTGTTGTTCTTGAAGCGGGCCGTCGACCGTGCGCCAGCCGAGATCCGGGGCGAACTCGCGGATACCCAGGAGGCGGTGCGTGCCGGACTCGACGAAGTGCGCAGCATCGCACGTCGGTTGCGCCCGGATGCGCTGGAGGATCTCGGATTACACAGCGCGCTGAGTGCGCTGTGCAGTGAGTTCACCCAGGCGACAGGCATTGGTGTGGTCAAAAGCATTGCGCCGCAAGCAAATCGCCTTCCCCAGGACATCGAGCTGGTGTGCTACCGCATCGCGCAGGAGAGCCTGACGAACATCACCCGACACGCGAAAGCATCGAAGGTCTGGCTTGATCTGCACACGTCGGCCGAGCAACTGTTGCTTCGCATCGCCGACGACGGGCGAGGCGGCGTCGACACCGAGGGCGCCGGCATCAACGGCATGCGGGAACGTGCGCTGTTGGTCAACGCTGAGTTCACCATCGCCTCGCCGCCAGGAGAGGGCACGGAGGTGCGGCTGACGATCCCGCTGACCGGAAGATGCCCGTGATGCCTTCACAACCCGCCCAGATCCTGCTGGCCGACGACCATGCGTTGGTGCGCAGCGGGCTGCGGAGAATCCTTGACGCCGAGCCCGATCTGAAGGTCGTTGCCGAGGCTGCCGACGGCCACGAAGCGCTCGCGGTACTCGAACACACCCCGGCTGATCTGGCCATCCTCGACATCGCCATGCCGCGGATGACCGGGCTTCAGGCGGCAAGGGAAATCAACCGCCGACATCCGCACCTTCGGATCTTGATTCTGTCGATGTACGACAACGAGCAGTATTTCTTCGAAGCGCTCAAGGCCGGTGCATCGGGATACGTGCTCAAGTCGGTGGCCGACCGCGACCTGCTCGAGGCGTGCCGGGCGACACTGCGGGGTGAGCCGTTCCTGTACGCGGGCGCGGTGACGGCGCTGATCCGCGACTACCTGCACCGCGCCAAACACGGTGACGACCTGCCCGACACGATCCTCACCCCACGGGAGGAAGAGGTGCTCAAGCTGATCGCCGAGGGTTACTCGACGCGGGAGATCGCCGGCACGTTGGGGATCAGCGCCAAGACCGTGGACCGCCACCGGACGAACACACTGGCCAAACTCGGTCTGCGGGACCGTCTGGAATTGACCCGCTATGCGATCCGGGCCGGGTTGATCGAGCCGTGACGCCGGCCCGGCGTCAGCACCGCGTATCGAATCGGCAGCGCGTGGCCGACGACGCCGATGCCCGCGCCGAGAATCGGCCAGATCGGCCAGAAGTACCACGCGCCCGCCGTCAGGCCGACCGCCAACCACACTGTCAGCACGGTGGCGACCATCGCCAGGTAAGCGCCGAGATGGATTCGAACGCCGAGTCGCGCGGCACGCCGTCGCGCGGCCTGCCGCTCGGGATCGTTGCGCCGAAGCTGCCCCAGCGGTAGGTCGGCGAGGAGTTGACGCAGCTCAGCGGCGCTGTGTGCGGCGAAGGCTGCCTGCATGCGGTGCTCGTACTCGTCGAGTGCGAGGTAGCCCTGAGACAGCGCAAGACCCAACTGCTTGGCGGTCCGTTCGCGGTCGCGGTCGCCTGCGCGAACAGACGTGACGGCTGGTGCGGTCATCGGAGCCTCCGATCTTGGCAGTGACAAGTTTCCTGGCTCGACTATGCGCGCTGAACTTGCCACTGTCAAGATGTTGTTGAATCTGATGGTGACCTCCACCGTCGTCACCGCGAGCCGCGCGATCGCGGCGCCCGCGGACAAGATCTTCGAATTGATCGCCGACCCGGCAATGCAGCCGCAATGGGACGGCAACGACAACCTGGCGGAGGCGCCGACCGGACAACGGGTTCGGACAGTGGGTGACGTGTTCACCATGCGGCTGACCGAGGGCAGCGACCGCACCAACCACGTCATCGAATTCGAGGAGGGCAGGCTGATCGCGTGGTTGCCCTCCGAACCGGGTATGCCGCCGCCCGGCCACCTCTGGCGGTGGCGGCTGGAACCGATCGACGGGTCACGGACGTTGGTCACCCACACCTACGACTGGTCGGGCCTGACCGATGAGACGCGGTTACCCCGCGCGCGGGCAACCACCGCCGACAGGCTGTTGGCCTCGATCGAGCGGTTGGCGGCGTTGGCCGAGCGCGGTTGAGCCGTCGCCAAACTGCGCATAGATCGCCAATCGGGCGAAATTCGCGATCTCGCCGCAGTCTCGACGCCGGACGCTAGCTTCGTCGCGGCCGACGAAGCGGCACTATTCCCCTTCGACGTAACGCATCCTCGACAAAGCGGGCCTTGGCGGTGGTGTATGCCTCGCGATCGTCGCGAAACTCTTTGCCCAAGCTGCGTTTCAGCGCCTCGTAACCGTCGCGAAGCGCATCGTCGGCACCGAGTACATCGCGAAGGCTCGTAGCTCCGCAGTGTGCGGGTCGTCGTACTGGATGAGATACAGGTGATGGGTACGAGCTTCAGGTCGAGGTCGTAGGAACCAGAGTCGCCATGAGCTGTTCGGATCAGAGGTCCAGTGACGCCACCCGTCCTCCTCGAGGAGCGGCACCGCAGCGTGTGCATCAATCAACGAGGTGACGGGTGCAAGGATGTCGACGATCGGCTTCGACGCCAGACCGGGCACCGCGGTGGAACCCACGTGCTCTACCGGCTCAGCGAGCCACTCAGTCAAGCGGATCGTCAATCTGTCGCGCTAATCCGCGAAGCTCTGTTGCCAAGTCGGGTCGTAATCAACGACTTCGACGGGCATATCGACCGCCACACGCTCAGCCTATAGTTGCGTCGCCCCGCGAAACTGCGGACAGATCGCCAATTGAGCGAACTTCGCGATCTCACCGCAGTCTCGACGAAGCCGAGCGCGGTCAGCGGGCGGCCGAGAACGCGCGCAGGGACTCGACCTGGGCCGGATCCAGTGACGGCCGCACGGCTTCGCGCGCCTTCGCGACGTCGCCCGCGGTCACGTCGGCGGCATCGATCGAACGGCGCATGGCGGTCAGCGCGGCCTCCCGCAGCAGTGCGACGCAGTCGGCGGCGCTGTACCCGTCGAGCTCGCCGGCCAGCGTGTCGAGGTCGACGTCATCGGACAGCGGAATGGATTTGCCTGCGGTGCGGAGGATTTCGCGGCGCGCCTCAGCGTCAGGTGGCTCGACGAACACCAGCTTCTCCAGTCGGCCGGGCCGCAACAGTGCCGGGTCGATCAAATCCGGCCGGTTGGTCGCCCCGAGCACCACGACATCACGCAGCGGTTCGATGCCGTCGAGTTCGGTCAGCAGCGCGGCTACCACGCGGTCGGTGACACCGGAGTCGAAGCTCTGCCCGCGTCGTGGCGCAAGCGCGTCGATCTCGTCGAGGAACACCAGCGACGGCGCAGAGTCGCGGGCTCGCTGAAACAGTTCGCGCACAGCCTTTTCCGACGATCCGACCCATTTGTCCATCAGCTCTGCGCCCTTGACGGCGTGCACCGACAACCGGCCGGAACTGGCCAGCGCACGTACCACGAACGTCTTGCCGCAGCCGGGCGGTCCGTACAGGAGCACGCCGCGCGGCGGGGCGACACCCAGGCGCTGGAAAGTGTCGGGGTGTTGCAGTGGCCACAGCACCGCCTCGGTCAACGCCTGCTTGGTGGCCGCCATGTCGCCGACGTCGTCCAGGGTCACCGATCCGACCGAGACCTCTTCGGTCGCCGAACGCGACAGTGGCCTGATGACGGTCGTCGCGCCGATCAGGTCTTCCTGGGTCAACTCGGGCGGTTTACCGTCGGCGCTGGCCCGCGAGGCCGCCCGCAACGCCGCCTCGCGCACCAGCGCGGATAGGTCGGCTACGACGAAACCTGGTGTGCGATCGGCGACTTCGTCGAGGTTGAGGTCCTTCGACGGCACGTCGCGCAGCAGCACCTCGAGCAACTGTTTACGGACAGCCCCGTCGGGCAGGGTCAGCCCGAGCTCGCGGTCGCACAGATCCGGGGCCCGCAGTCGCGGGTCGACGCCGTCGGGCTGTTGTGTGGTGGCGACGAAGGCCACTCCGCGAGTGGCGACGGCGTTGCGCAGTTCGGTGAGAATCAGGGTGGACACCGGGTCGGCGGTGGACGGCAACAGTGCGTCGATATCGGTGATCAGCAGCACGCCGCCGCCGTCGCGGACGGTGGCCACCGCAGAAGAGACACTCTTGAGTCGGTCCTCTGCCCGCAGTGCGCCCACTTCGGGACCGTCGAGTTCGACGAGCCTGCGATCAGTGCACACCGCCCGCACCAGCGCGGCCTTACCGACGCCCGCGGGCCCTGACACCAGCACACCGAGATTGGATGTGGCGCCGAGTGTTTCCAGAAGCTCCGGCTGGTCGAGCGCCAGCTTCAGCCATTCCGTCAACCGCGACGCCTGCGCATGCGACCCTTTCAGGTCGTCTATGTTGACCGTCGCCGACTTCTTCGGCGTCGACACGGTGTGCTGGCCTGCTGTCGCAGGTCCGCTGGGCTCCAGCCCGTCGCCCCAGTTCACCACCGAATTCGGTTGCACACTCACCGGTCCGGCGGGATCAACACCGGTGACCGTCAACAACTCCGACGTCCACGTGATCCCGACCGACGACGCCAGCGCCGCCGTGGCCGTGGATGTCGGGATGTCGGGGCCGAGTTCACGCGGCAGCAGCGACACCGTGTCGCCGACCGTCATCACCTTGCCGAGCAGGGCCTGACGTAGCGTCGCGGGCGAAATGGATTGCGTGGCAAGGTTGGAGCCACTGACAGTCACCGACCGGGCGCCGTAGACGGTGACGGCCGAGACGATCACGGTGGTGTCCTCCCGCAGGCCGGCGTTGGACAGCGTCACGTCGTCGAGCAGCGCGGTGCCCGTCGGCGTGCCCGCGGGCGCCAGCCCGGCCACTGCGGCGGTGGTGCGTGAGCCGGTGAGCGAGACCGCATCCCACTCGCGGATGCCAAGGGCGGCAATGGCTTCGGGATGCAACCGGACCACTCCGCGACGGGAGTCCAACGCCGAGGTGTTCAGCCTGGCGGTCAGCCGAAGATGGCTCAGCGGCGGATCGGATGCCGCGGCTTCGGTCTGCGTCATCTCAGCGGCCCGGCCTGCGCAGCCCGAGCCTCAGATTGGACCGGCGCCGCTGCGGTCCTGTCGCCCGCCGAATGGCCCGTCGCGCGGCGCGCTGTTGTCGTGGTTTGTCGTCCCATATCTCCGGATGCTCCGCTAGGAAGCGGCGGGTGCGGATGGCGAACGGGATGTGAACGACGTAGGCCGCGATGATCACCAGGATCGTCAGGTAGCCGTAGAAGATCGACGCCGCCACCAGGACCACCACGCCGAGGAGAAGCAGGGGAACCATGTTGGGCGACACCGAAAAGGTGTGGATCTTGCGCATCGGCAGGGTGCTGACCACCAGCAGCGAGACACCGATCGTCCAAATCACGACCGCCGCCTCCGATGTCCACCAGCCGTCACCGAACTGCATCTTGGCGGCCAACGGCCCGATCGCACCGATCGCGCCTGCCGGGGCAGGCATGCCGACGAAGTACTCCTTCTCGTAGGCGGGCTTGTCGACGTCGAGCATCGCGTTGAACCGGGCCAGCCGCAACACGATGCACACCGAGTACACCAACACCACGATCCAGCCGACCCGCGAATGCGAGAGCAACGTGCCATAGACGATAAAAGCAGGCGCCACACCGAAATTCACCGCGTCGGCCAGCGAGTCGATCTCCTCGCCCATCCGCGACGTGGCCTTCAAGATGCGGGCGATGCGGCCGTCGAGGGCGTCGAGGATGGCCGCCACCGCCAGAAACGCCATCGCCTCGGTGGGGCGATCGTCCAAGGCCATCTTCACCGACGTCAACCCGAGACAGATGGCCGCCACGGTCATGGCGCTCGGCAGGATTTTCAGGCTGACGACGGGCGCCTTGATATGAGGTTTCACAGCAACTCGGCCAATACGGTCTCGCCTGCGAGCGCGCGCTGCCCCGTGGCCACCATGACGGTGGCGCCCGCGGGCAGGTAGGTGTCCAGCCGGGACCCGTAGCGGATCAAGCCGTAGGTGTCGCCGATGGTGAGTTTGTCGCCGGGCTTGGCCTCGCACACGATGCGCCGGGCCACCAGGCCGGCGATCTGCACCGCGATCACCTCCACACCCTCCGGCGTCCTGATCAGCATGCTGTTTCGTTCGTTGTCCGCACTTGCGGCCTCCAACTCGGCAGAGCCGAAAGCCCCTGGGCGGTGCACGACGGAGATCACCTCACCGCTGATCGGCGCCCGCTGCACGTGTGCGTCGAAGATCGAAAGAAAGATGCTGATGCGTGGCAATGGCGTTGCGGGCAGGCCGAGTTCGGCCGGCGGTGCGGCCTCCTCGATGAGGCAGATCAGGCCATCCGCAGGTGCGACGATGACGCCGGGCCGGGTGGGTGGCACCCGAGGCGGATGCCGGAAGAACGCCGCGTTGGCGGCGGCCGACGCCAGACCGGCACGGCGCAGCCATCGCCGGTTGCGGCCAACCGCGGCGAGCGCAAGGCTGGCGCCGACGAACGGAAGGCCCGCCGAGTGCATCGGCGGAATGGTGGTGCGCACCAGCGCCGCGAGCCGCTCGGGGCCGGATCTGAGGTCGGGGCGTCTGGCCATCGTGCGCCGATTCTACGGGCGTGCTCTTTCGCCGATAGGCCTTAGGCCAAGTCCCACACGTGCACCGGCGAACCCGCGGACAACTCGGTGACGTCCTCGTCGATCTCGAGCAGGCAGTCCGCCGACGCCAGCCAGCGCAGATGGTGCGAGGCCGGTGGACCGTAGCTGGTGACCGTGCCCGTGTCGCGGTCCAGCACGCCGCGCCGGAACTGACGCTTGCCCGCAGGTGACGTCAGGTCCTCGGCGAGCACCGCGGTGCGGCGCGGCCGGTCTGGATGCGGCAGCCCCATTGCGGTGCGCAGGGGCGTCCTGACGAACACCTCGAACGACACGAGCGCGCTGACCGGGTTGCCCGGCAGTGTGATGATCGGCGTGCCGTTCACCGCGCCCGCGCCTTGCGGCATCCCGGGTTGCATGGCCACCTTGACGAACTCGACCTCACCGCCCTGGCTGGATGTCGCCTGCCTTCCGGCTCCGAGCGAATCCTTGACGACCTCGTACGCCCCTGCGCTGACGCCGCCGGTGGTGATGATCAGGTCGGCGTCGCGGCTGTGAGCTGTCAATGCCTCCCGAAACGCCGCGACGTCGTCACCGACCATCGGCGCGGCCACCACCACGGCCCCCGCATCGCGCACGGCCGCCGCGAGCATCACCGCATTGGACTCGTAGATCTGGCCCGGCTGCAATGGTGTGCCCGGCGCGACCAGCTCAGTGCCCGTCGACATCACCAGAACACGTTGACGTGGAAGCACTTTCAGCTCACCGAGCCCCAAGGCGGCCGCCAAACCGAGCGCGGCGGGGGTGAGTACCTGACCGGCGCGCAGCACCGTCGTGCCCGCGGTGACGTCCTCACCGGCACGGCGAACGTGTTGGCCCGACCGCGCGCTCGCGCGGATGGACACGGTGTCGGTGGCACCATCGGTGGCCTCGACCGGCACCACCGCAGTAGCTCCCGCAGGCAGCGGCGCACCGGTCATGATGCGATGTGCGGTACCGGGTTTCAGCGTGAGCGGGTCGGTGCGGCCCGCCGGGATGTCCTCGGCGACGGGCAGCATGACAGGTTGCTCCTGCGATGCGCTTGCGATGTCGTCGGCCAGCACGGCGTAGCCGTCCATCGCCGAGTTGTCGAAGCCAGGCAGCGACAAGGGCGCCACCACGTCGGAGGCAAGCACCAGGCCGAGCGCCTCGGCGAGCGGCAGCGCGACGGACGGCTTCGCGGTGATCAGTCCGGCGACCACGCGCCGGTGTTCGTCGACGGTGCGCATCAGACCGGGAAGGTGACGCCGGTGAGTTCTTCGGACACAGCCCACAGTCGGCGTGCGACGTCCTCATCATGCGACTGTGCGCTCGAGGCAACGACTTTCGGGTGGCCCCTCTGTTCGCCGAAGCCGCCTGGCCCGTAGTACTGACCGTTTCGCGCGTTCGGATCGGTAGCGGCGCGCAGCGTCGGCTCGGCGCCCATCTCCGGACCCTGTGCGATGAAGTTCGACCAGAAGAATTGGCTGACCTGTCGAATGCCCGCAGGCATGTTGCGTAGCAAGTCCGTATCGGCGGCGCCCGGGTGCGCCGCCAGCGCCACCGTCGGGGTGCCCTTGGCCGTCAGCCGGCGGGCGAGCTCGTAGGTGAACAACAGATTGGCGAGCTTGGACTGCCCGTATGCGACGACGCGGTTGTAGTTGCGGTCCAGGTTCAGGTCATCGAAGTGGATCTTGGCGCGGATGCGGTGGCCAACGCTGCTGACCGTCACGACGCGCGACCCCTCGACGGGCAGCAGATTGTCGAGCAGTTGACCGGTGAGCGCGAAGTGGCCGAGGTGGTTGGTGCCGAACTGCAACTCGAAGCCGTCTTTGGTGGCGGCCTTGTCGGTGTACATCACGCCCGCGTTGTTGATCAGCAGGTCGATGCGCGGATGGTCGGCGCGCAACTGGTCCGCGGCCGTGCGGACGCTGTCCAGTGACGTCAGGTCGAGCTCCTGGACGGCGACCACGGCGTTCGGGCTGGCCGCCCTGATCCGGTCGGCGGCTTGGTTGCCTTTGTCGAGGTTGCGCACGGCCAGCACGGTGTGCGCGCCCTTGTCTGCGAGTACCGCGGCGGCGGCGTAACCGATGCCGGTGTTCGCCCCCGTCACGATGGCCACCCGGTCGGACTGATCCGGCACGTCGGCCGCGGTCCACTTGCTGCTCATGGGCTCAACATACTCAGGCATCACCGGTTAGTTTCGATGTCGTGGGGATGCGAGCGGTCGCGGTGGTGGTCGGCACGCTGCTCGGCGCCGTCGTGATGCTCTTCGGCGTGCTGCTGGCCGGGCTGCGATGGCAGGTGGGGCCCGCGCTGGACGCGGTAAGACGGATGAATCGGTCGGTGACCAATCCGCGGGTGATGCGCACCGCGGGCACCCCGCAGACGCAGACCTCGGTCATGGAGCATGTCGGGCGCAACTCCGGCCGCAGTTATCAGACGCCGATCGACGTCATCGAAAGCCCGACCACGCTTCTGATCGCGCTGCCGTACGGCACCCGCGCCGATTGGTTGCGCAACGTGCAGGCCGCGGGTTCGGCCACCGTGGTCGTGCAGGGCAGGCGCATCGACGTCACGCGGCCGTCCATCGTCGCGACCGCGGAGGTGGCGGATCGGATCCCGAAGCGCACGATGCGGATGTTGCGGCTGTTCGGCGTCGGGCAGTTCCTCCAACTCGAGAAGTCATGAACCTGCGCGAGCCAGCCAACCCGCCCAGCCGCAAGGCTCCGCTGGTGTGGGCGATCGGCGCGGCGATTCCGTGGCTGACGCTGGCGGCGGCCCAGGCGGTGTGGTTCGCGATCAGCCCCCGACTGCCGTGGGGGCACGGGGTCGTTGCGCTGGCAACCGGGGTCGGCATCGTGGTGTTCGTCATGGTCGTTCCGCTGTGGCGATATCGCGTACACCGCTGGGACATCGACCCCAAAGCGGTGTACACCCGGACGGGTTGGCTGGTGCAGGAACGCCGCATCGCGCCGATCTCCAGGGTGCAGACCGTCGACACCGAACGTGGCCCGCTCAACCAACTGTTCGGGCTGGCGAACGTGACGGTGACGACGGCCTCGTCGGCGGGCGCCGTGCGCATCGTCGCGCTGGATTCCGAGGTCGCCGATCGCGTTGTGGCACAACTGACCGACATCGCCGCGCTCGGCGCCGAGGATGCGACGTGACCGGGCCCCCCGGCCCGGAGTGGCAGCGGCTCAGCCCGCGGATGCTGCTGGTGCATCCGGTCCACGAGGTGCTGCGTCAGATACCGCTGTTGGTCGGGTCGGTGGTGCTGGGATCGGCGACGGGCAATCCGATGTGGACGCTGTTCGGCCTCGTTCTGATCGTCGGCTACGGTGTGGCCCGGTGGTTCACCACCAGCTACCGGATCGACTCCGATGAGGTCCTGCTGCGCACGGGTGTCCTGCAACGCAAGGTTCTTTCTGTGCCGCGCAACAGGATTCGTTCGGTGTCGACGGACGCCCGGCTGTTGCACCGGCTGCTCGGCTTGACGGTGCTGCGATTGAGCACCGGCCAGGAAGCGCGGGGAGACACCGTGTTCGCGCTGGATGCGGTCGAGGCGGACCAGGTGCCGCGGTTGAGGGCGATCCTGCTGGCCGACTCGCTGGTTGCCGTCGAAGAGCAGACGACGGGCCGCGAGTTGGCGCGTTGGCAGCCGTCGTGGCTGCGCTACAGCCCACTGAGCTTCACCGGCCTGGCGATGATCGCGGCCGCTGTGGGTGTGGTGTATCAGGCGGGAGCCGGTGCGGCACTGCAAGATTCACGGTTGGCGCGGTCCGGGCTGGACGCCGCCGAGAGGTTCGGGGTCGCCGCAAGTGTGGTGGTGGCGGTCGCGCTGATTGTGGTGGCATCGGTGGTGTTGTCGGTGCTGAGGTCGCTGGTGACGTACGGGAATCTGGTGCTGCGCCGCGACGCCGAGGTACTGCACCTCGAGCACGGCCTGCTGCGACTGCGCGAGCACACGTTCGACATGCGCAGGCTGCGCGGTGGAACGTTGCGAGAACCGTTGTTGGTGCGGCTGTTCGGCGGTGCACGGCTGGATGCCGTGATGACGGGGGTGGGCGGGGCAGGGGAGGCGTCGGTGTTGTTACCGCCGTGCCCGCGGTCGACGGCCGAGACGGTGCTGTCAGAGCTGATCGAACGGCCCGACGTCGTCACCGGTCCGCTGCGCCGCCACGGTTCGCCGGCGACGCGCAGGCGATGGACGCGGGCACTGGCGTTGCCGGCGCTATTACTCGTCGCGATGGCGCTGCTGCCAACGCCCGTTTGGCTGTGGCCGCTGTGGGGTGTGCTGACCGGATGTTGTGTGTTCCTGGCGGCCGACCGATCGAGGGCGCTCGGCCATCGGGTGGACGCCGACTGGCTGGTGGCGCGGGCAGGCAGCCTGGACCGACGCCGGGACTGCATCGCCGCGGCAGGCATCATCGGGTGGACGGTGCGCCAGACGCTACTGCAACGCCGCGCGGGGGTGGCGACGCTGGTGGCCGCCACCGCGGCCGGGGTGAAGACCTATCGGGTGGTCGACGTACCGGCCGAGCTCGCCTGGACGATCGCGGGATCCGCGTCGCCATGGGTCGCCGAAAGCAGTTGGGCGGTCGGTTGACGGGTTCGACCTACACGAAAGACCCGCAACATGAACCGCGGCAACAGCAGTCGCGTCGGCGGGTCCATCATTCCCATCACCCGCAGGAACGTCAGCATCACGTCGGGATCGCGCTCAGCCGCCGTCATCACCCGGCCCAGATAGCTGTTGCTGAGTCGCATCGACAACGGTGCCTGCCCCTCCACTTCCGGCAGCGCGAGATCAGAACCCGCTGCGCTCTGCCACGCGATGCGGACCTTCTTCGCGCTCGCGCGGAAGAACCGCCGCGGAAGATCCTTCTCACCCCGCTGCAGGCAGTCCCGCAGCACGAGCGCTTCGAGCGCCGCGACCGTCATGCCTTGCCCATAGATCGGGTTGAAGCTGCAGACCGCGTCACCGACCACGATCAGCCCGGCTGGTACCCGCCGCATCTTGTCGTAACGCCGCCAACGGTTGGACGGCACACGGTAATGCGTGACCTCGCCAAGCGGCTCTGCCGCCGCGAACGCGGCGAGCACGCCGTCGGGCGCTAAACCGGTTGCGAAGGACAGCATTTCGTCGGCTGTGCTCGGTGGTTCGGCACCGGCCATCGCACCCACGGCGAACATGGCGGTGTCGTTCTCATAGCGGATGGCGCCGAACATCTTGGTCCTGCCCGGTTCGGGCATGACGGCGAGGAAGTTCTCCTTGACCGACCCGGGTGCAAGTCGGACCGATTGGCACGCGTACGCGAGGTGGACGATCACCTCGTCCTCTGCGGGCCGGTCGTATCCGAGTTGCTCGAGGAACACAGGAGTCCGAGAACCACGCCCGGTGGCGTCGACGACGAGATCGGCGGTCAGCGTGGTCCGGTGCTGGTTGTCGCGGTCGACCACCTCGACCCCCGTGACACGGCTGCGGTCTGACGTCGACGTCAGCGCCACCACGTCGTGGTGTTCGAGGATCGTCACATTCGCAATGTCTCGGATCCGCTGCAACACTTGCCATTCGAGCAGCGGCCTGCTCTGGAAGTAGAAGGGCATCGATTCTGGGTCCGGCGTGCGGCCAACTCGCAGGAATTGATGGCCACCGACAGAGAAGCACAGGTTGGCGTAGTCGCCGTCCCACTTCGTCGCCCCGTTGGCCACCAGTTCGTCGAGGACTCCCGGCAGCAGTTCGTCGAGGATCTGCGCGCCTCGCGCGAGTAGAGCGTGGATCAGCCGGCCCTGCGGAACCCCGCGGCGCGACACCGGATCGCTGGGCAGTACGTCGCGTTCCACCACCGTGACGGTGCGGTAACTTTCCGACAGCACCCTGGCCGCCAGCAGTCCGCCCATGCTTGCACCAAGAACTATTGCTCGCTCACCCAGCACCGGCATCGCCGCCCCCTATCGTCTGAATTCGGATCAGGCCTGGTGAGACCAGCTTCAGGGGATGCGCGGCGGGCCGATAGCGTAGCCGGGTACTCGAGTTTCGGCGCGACCACGACTTGCGCTGGTTGATGTGCCGTTTACTGTCGGGGGCCATGGCGATTGGTGGCGTGCTCTTCGACATCGACGGTGTTCTGGTGACGTCGTGGAAGCCGATCGAGGGCGCTGCGAGGACGTTGCAGACGTTGTCGCAGCATCAGATCGCCTGCTCGTATCTGACCAACACCACGACGCGGACCCGGGTGCAGATCGCCGAGTTGCTCACCGAGGCGGGCATGGCGGTGCGGGCCGACGAGGTGATCACCGCGGCCGTGCTGACCGCCGAATACGTGCGCAACCGCTATCCGGACGCCCGCTGTTTCCTGGTCAACAGCGGGCAGATCGCCGAAGACATGCCAGGAATAGACATCGTCTACTCGAGCGAGTTCAGCGGGCCCCGCGCGCCGGAAACCCCGGATGTGGTGCTGCTCGGCGGCGCCGGGCCGGAATACAGCCACCTGACACTGTCGTGGGTGTACGACTGGATGGCGCGGGGCGTGCCGGTGGTCGCCATGCACCGCAGCACCGCGTGGACCACCGCCGACGGGTTGCGCGTCGACACCGGCATGTACCTGATCGGGATGGAGGAGACGTCGGGACGCAGGGCCACCGCGGTCGGAAAGCCGGCGCCCGAAGGGTTTCTCGCGGCGGCAAGTCGTCTCGGCGTCGACGCCGACGAGATGTACATGGTTGGCGACGACCTCAACAACGACGTGCTGGCAGCACAGGTGGTCGGCATGACCGGAGTGCTGGTGCGTACCGGCAAGTTCCGCCAGGACACGCTGGACCGTTGGGCGGCAGACGAATTCGCGATGCAACCCAACCACGTCATCGATTCGGTGGCCGATCTGCCCGAGCTGCTGGAACTGTAGCCCGCCACGCACCGATTAGTTGTCACGTCGCCGACGGTCTGTATTCACATGACAGATGAAGCCATGACGGCAACCCTGACGATTGACGCACCCGCCGAGGCCGTGTTCGACGCGCTGGCGGATCCGAGGACGCACCAGGCGATCGACGGCACCGGCTGGGTGCGGGAGTCGCTCGACGGCAAGACGCTGACCAAAGTCGGGCAGGTCTTCCGGATGGCGATGTATCACAAGAACTTCGGCGGCATGCACTACGAGATGGCGAACCGGGTGGAGGTCTTCGAACCACCGCGCGCCATCGCGTGGCAGCCCGGGCAAGGCGATGACGACGCCAATCTCGACTTCGGCGGCTGGATTTGGCGCTACGACCTCAAGCCGATCGGTCCCCGCCGGACCGAGGTCGTGTTGACGTACGACTGGTCGAAGGTGCCACCCGCCACCCGCGAGCACATCACCTTCCCGCCGTTCGAGATGTCGCATCTGGACAACTCGCTGAAGAACCTCGTCGAGTTGGCCCAGGCGCGCGCCTAGAGGCCAGGCAATTGCGGCAGGGTGAACTGCGGGATGGTGATCTGCGGGGTATCGGCAGGCGCCTGAGTGTCGGCAGGAGCTTGCGTGGGTGCCTGCGGCGTCGGCACCTCCGTCGGCACCTGGGTCGGCGTGTTCATCGGCGTCTGGATCGCCGTCGACCCGGTGCTCGACGATTGCGACGAGGTGGGCGGCTGCGAAGACGTCGGTTCGGTGGTTGTCGGGGTCGCGCTGGTGGTGGTTCCGGTCGCCGTGGTCGTGGTCTCGGTCGTGGTGGGCGGTGCGGCGGGGGCTGTCGCTTCCGGCGGCGGCTGCCCGGCTTGCTGCGGTGCCCGCGGGGCCGCGGGCCGCTGCTGGACACGTGGCGGTGCCGGCGCCTGCCGCACGATCGCCGGCGCGGGGCCCTGCACCGCCCCCGGTGCGGGTGCGGCGGGCGGCGCCTCAGGTTGGACCGCAACGGGCACCGCCGATGTCGCAGGTACGGGCGCCGGGCTGGTGTGCCCGCTGCTGCTCGTCAACGTATAAGTCAGGCCGCCGCCTGCCAGCAGCACCGCCGCGGCGGCCGCCCCGAACAGCAGCGTCGGCCGCCGGTACCACGCCAGCGGGGCGGCCTCGCTGGCGCTGTCATCCTCGCGCAGGTACTCCAACTGAGGCCGTGCTCCACTGCTGGCACTGTCGGCGTCGCGGACGAAGTCGACCGCCGGGCGCGTGATGTGTCCGCTGGCAGGACCGTAGTCGTCGGGTTGACCCGAATACGGCGCCACGTCGTCGGGCATGACGTCCTCCGACCATGCCAGCGCCCTGAATGTCTGGCTCGAAGGGTTGTCGTCGGTGCCTGCGGCCGTCACCGCGCTCGCGGCAGCCACGCCCGCCGAAGGTGTCAACGCGGTCGCCGGCGCGGCAGGCCCCCGAGAAGCGATCAGCGCCGCACCCGCTGCCGCGGCGAGTTCCGGGCGGTGGCCGGTCACCACCGGAATCCGGAAGTGCTGCGACAAGCGTTGGGTGACCAGTGGGATGGTGGCGCCACCGCCCACGGTTGCGATGGCGACCATCGCGGCGACCGGAATCCTGTTGCGCTCCAACGTGTCTTCCAACGCCGCCAGGAGGCCGCCAAGCGGTTCTGCCATCAGGTCCTCGAGTTCGGTCCGAGTCAGCCTGACGTTGGATTGGAAGCCTGGCAGCTCGGCAGTCAGCGTCGCTACGGTCTGCGCCGACAGCACCTCCTTCGCATGGCGGCACTGATCACGGAGTCGGCTCAGTGAGAGCACGGCGCCGGTGTTGTCCCGGTCGATGTTGGCGGCCTCCGCGATGCCGGCGAGAACCCGCGCGAGGACGGCCTGGTCGATCTGCTGCCCGGCGAAATCGGTGTTGCGGACGGTGGCGCCGATCGGTGCCCAGCCAGATGCGGCGTCGGACAGCGTGATGCTCGTCCCGGTGCCACCCAGATCAAGCAGTGCGACGACGCCCCTGGACGGCAACCCCGGATTCTCGTGGACTGCCGACAGCGCGGCCGTTGCATCGGAAATCAGTTGCGCCGGAGAGCCGGCAGGGCACAGCCGGCCGTTCGCGGACACATCGGACCGGAACGCCGACACCACCCGCGGATCCCAATGCGCTGGAACAGCAACCGCGATATCGGCTGGCGGGCGGCCGTTTCCGGTGACTTGGGCAAGGCTGTCGAGCGCCTCGACAAGAAGGCGGCCGGGACGATGCGTCGAGCCGTCGGCGGCCACCAGCGGAATCGGGTCGCCCACCCGCTCCACGAAGCCGGCAAGCACCATGCCGTGTCCGCCGGATACCGCCGCATGGGGAGGCGCCCCGACTTCGGGTGGGCGGCCGGGGAAAAGGGTGAGAATCGAGCGCCGCAGCACCGGTGGCGCGCCGGACGGCACCGCCACCAGATTCGTCATGCCGACCGACAAACCCAACGAATGGCTCATCGGAACCCCCCTCGCCGCAGCGGTTCCCGGCGACAAGTGTGCACCCGGGGCACGTCAATGAGGACGGCGAAGCCACAAATAGAGGTAAACACCTTATTTCTTCGGCGCCGCGCGCGGTCATAGCGTGCCAACCAAGGGGCTGCGTCGCGGGGGCGCACAGCTTTGCCGTCCGATGGAAGGCATCATCATGGCCAATCTCGTCGACTACATCATGGACCTGTTCAAGGACCCGGCCAAAGCAGAGTCTTTCGTTGACAATCCGCAGGGCGCGTTGGCCTCGATCGGCCTCGGCAACGTGACCCCAGAGCAGATTCAGGCGGTCGCCGCGATGGCCGCCCCTACCGGTGCCGCGATGCCCGGCGGTCAGGGCGTGAGCGGCCTTCAACAAGCCGTCGCCAACCATCACGGCATGCCTGCGCCTGCCGCCGCCGGCCCGCAACACATCGAGCACACCCAGCAGGGCAATGTCGCCGCACCGATTTCGCACACGTCCGGCCCGTCCGGGCTTTCCGGGTCCACCCAGGGCGACGTCACCCACACCACCTTCGCTCCCCAAGCCAACGACTTGTCGAACCACGAAACCAACATCGACAGCCACAACAGCATGGGCGATTACATGAGCCCGACCATGGACGGCGTGCAGCAGAGCGGCAGCGGCTTCAACCTCGGCGTGGACGTCGGCGACGTCACCCTCGGCGACAAGAACGTCGCGTCAGGCGACGGCGCCGTGGCGATGAGCGGCGACAACTCTGGCAGCATCGTCAGCGGCGACGGTGCGGTACTCGGTGACGGCAACACGGTCGTCAACGGCAACATCGACGCGGGCGACGGCTCGCCCATCACGTTTGGCGACGGCAATGACACCGACGCCACATCGATGAAGGCCGGCGGCGACCTGATCACCGGCAACGACGGACCCGTCCTCAACGGGGTGGACACCGGCGGCGGCAGCCTCGGTCTCGACAACAGTCACACCGTTTACGGCGACGAGAACAACACGTCGATCGGCGGCGACATCGGTTCCATCGGTGGCGATCTGGACACCAGCCACCACGACAACAACTCGGTCGACAACAGCGAAAACGACTACTCCACCGGACACAACGTCGATAGCCACGACGACAACAGCCAGCACAATCCCAATGTGTCGACCACAGTCGAAGCGGATGTCGGCCTCATCTGATCGGCCGGTGGACCTGACAACACGCCGATGACCCAGCCGGCGGGCGATCCGCGCAACGTCAAGCTGATCGTTGAGCTCATCGACCACACCACGAAGATCGCCGACCTCAACGATCGCGGGGATCTCTCCGAACGCCTCGCCAGGGCGCGGGCCCGGATCAGCGATCCGCGAATCCGGGTGATCGTCGCCGGACAGCTCAAACAGGGTAAGAGCCAGCTGGTCAACTCCTTGCTGAACCTCAATGTCTGCAAGGTCGGTGATGACGAGTCCACGGCGGTCGCGACCGTGGTCGGCTATTCCGAAAAGCCGTGGGCGCGTTTGGTTGTGGCGCAACCGGACGGAGCCGAACCGGAGATCCTCGAAATTCCGACCAACGAGCTCGGCAGCGATCTCCGCCGCGCGCCCCAGGCGGGTGGCCGGGAGGTGATCCGCGTCGAGGTGGGTGCGCCGAGCCCGATGTTGAGGAGCGGCCTTGCCCTCGTCGACACACCCGGGGTCGGCGGATATGGTCAGCCGCATCTTGCGGCCACGCTGGGCCTGCTACCCGACGCCGACGCCGTGCTGATGGTCAGTGACCTGAGCCAGGAGTTCACCGAGCCCGAGATGACGTTCATGCGCCAAGCGTTCGAGATATGCCCGGTCGCAACGATCATCGCGACAAAGACCGACATCTATCCGCACTGGCGCGACATCGTGTACGCGAACACCACGCATCTGCAACGCGCACGCATCGCAACGCCGGTGATCCCCGTCTCCTCGATCCTGCGATCTCACGCCTGCGCCACCAACGACAATGAGTTGAACGAGGAGTCGAACTTCCCTGCCATCGTTCGATTCCTCGCCGATTCCGTGCTGTCCCGACAGAATGACCGCATCCGCGACCAGGTGCTTGCCGAAATATCCTCGGCGGCAGAGCATCTCACGTTGTCGTTGAGGCCGGAGCTCGAGGCGATCAACGATCCGGAGGCGCGCCAGAAGTTGACCGAAGATCTCGAACGGCGTAAGCGAGAAGCACAGGACGCCTTGGCGCAGACCGCGTTGTGGCAGCAGGTGCTCAACGACGGAATCGCCGACCTCACCGGCGATGTCGACCATGATCTGAGAAGCCGCTTCCGCGCCATCACCCAGCACACGGAGAAAGTCATCGACGGTTGCGATCCGACCGTGTGCTGGGTTCAACTCGCGACGGAACTGGAAGACGCGGTCGCCACCGCGGTCGGTGACAACTTCGTCTGGGCATACCAGCGCGCACAGGCACTGGCCGACGAAGTCGGCGTGACGTTCGCCGAGGCGGGCATCGAGTCGGTGGACGCGCCCTTGATCAACGCCGGCGACATCGGCGCGAGCTTCGGGGTGGTGAAGGCGGTCGGCAAGCTCGAAGCTAAGCCGGTCGGCAAGGGCCACAAGGTCATCACCGGGGTCCGGGGGTCGTACGGCGGAATGATGATGTTCGGCATGCTGACATCGCTCGCAGGGCTGCCGATGATGAACCCGCTTGCGGTCGGGGCCGGCTTGCTGCTCGGCCGGAAGGCCTACAAGGAGGACCAGGAGAACCGGCTGAACCGGGCCCGCGGCGAGGCGAAGATGAACATGCGCAGGTTCATCGATGACGTCTCGTTCGTGGTGAACAAGGAGTCGCGCGACCGACTCAAGGTGGTCCAGCGTCAGCTACGCGACCACTACCGTGAGATCGCCAACCAGGCCAACCGGTCCTTGAACGAATCGCTGCAGGCGACCATCGCCTCGGCCAGATTGAAAGAGGTCGAAAGCAACACGCGGGTAAAGGAACTCGAGCGACAGCTCAAGATTCTCCGCGCCGTTTCCGAGCACATATCGAAATTGTCGCCCGGTGCCGCGGCCAAGAGCCCGACATCACCCCAAGCAGCACCCGCGGTGGTGGCCGTCGGATGACTGACATAACCATCGTGAGAGGAGAGCGTGAATGTCCATAGGTGATTTCATCAACGATCCGTTCGGCGCGGCGGGCAAGGCGATGGCCGATTTGGCCCCGGACAGCGTGCGGGAAACCGTACACGAGGCGAAGGAGACGCTGAACGACATGGCGCAGTCGGTGGTCAATCCGACCATGCCGGACGCGAACTCGGTGAGGCAGACCTTCCCCGACGGACACACCGACACGATGTACGACGACGGTTCGCGTGCCACCGAATTCGCCGATGGCAGCAGCAGCGCCGTCTTCGCCGACGGCACCAGGACCACGACGTTCGCTGACGGCAGCACCAGCACGGTGAACCCGGACGGGTCCATCATCGAGACCGTCGCCTCCCATCCGGATAGCGGGGCGGCAGGCGATTTCACGGACCCCAACTTCGACCTCGGCTCCTACGCCAGCGAACACGGTGTCGCCGGGCCCGACCTCAAGTCGGCTGCCGGAATCATCTTGGACGACAAGGAGAACTGGGACACCAACGGCCCGACGGAGCAACCGCAGCCGAGCATGGATTCGCCATCGTCGGGCATCATTCATCCCGATCCATTCGCCGACGGGATAGCGCCGACGGCGGGTGAGCAGGCGGAAGGCTACGGCGCGGGCGGCGAGTACGGCGACGGTACTTCCGCAGACGTATTCAATGATGCCGGGACGCTCGGCGAGGTGACCGGGCCGGAAACCCACAGCCTCGGTGAGAACTCGATGCAGGACGACTACCAGGTCGACATCGGGCCGGCGCAGATCGAGGACCCGAATCCGATCGTCGTCGACATCGGGCCGGCGCAAGAAGAGGAGCCTGACCAGACAGCCGGGGAGCAGGCGCAGTACGCCGGTGCCGATGGATATTGGGGGACATCGGATTACGGCGGTTCGGCCGCAGAAGAGGCGGCGGGATCCGGGGTCAGCGCGTACGGTCCCGGTGCCGACCCCAATTACTCGCTGAATCCGGTGGGAGAGGATGGTCCGGCAGCACCGGACTATGGTCCTGGCGCTACGGGAGAGGTCGGCGGAGGCGCGGGCGGCGAAGTGACCACCGACGACAGCTTCTTCTAGGCCTGCAGTGTGCGCACCGCTTCGATGCGCGCCTTGAGCTGATCGGTCGTCGCGGCCGCGATCGGTGGGCCGCCGCACAGTCGGCGCAGCTCATTGTGGATCCAGCCGTGCGGCTTGCCGGTGCGGTGATGCGCGATGGACACCAGCGTGTTGAGTTCGCGCCGCAACTCACGCAGCTGCCCGTGCGTCGACGGCCGCGGCACCTCGCCCGTTGCGGTGCGCTTCGACAGTTGCTCATCTTGCCTGCGCCGCAACAGGTCTCGCATCTGGTTTGCATCGAGTAGGCCGGGGATGCCGAGGTAGTCGGCCTCCTCCTCGCTGCCCGCCGGGGTCGCGGTGCCGAACGACGAGCCGTCGAAGATCACCTGGTCGAGTTCGGCATCGGCGCCCAACGATTCAAAGCCGTTGTCCAGTTCGCTGGGCTCGGACTTGCGCCGCTCGACGTACTCCTCGTCGCCTTCGGACTCCCGGTGCGGTTTGCCGAGCACGTGGTTGCGCTGCGCCTCCATCTCGCTGGCCAGCATCAGCAGGTTGGGCACCGACGGCAGGAAGATGCTGGCCGTCTCACCCGGCCGTCGCGACCGAACGAACCGGCCGATCGCCTGGGCGAAGAACAGCGGCGTCGACGCGCTGGTCGCATACACCCCGACGGCAAGCCGGGGCACGTCGACACCTTCCGACACCATTCGCACGGCCACCAGCCACGGGCTGGTGCCCGCCGAGTACTCCGCGATGCGCGCCGATGACCCCGGGTCATCGGACAACACCACCGTCGGTGTCCGACCCGTCAGCGTCGTCAGCACCGCGGCGTATGCGCGGGCGGCGGTCTGATCCGAGGCGATCACCATCGCGCCCGCATCGGGCATGCCGCCCTCACGAAGCTGCGTCAGCCGGGTGTTGGCGGCCTGCAGCACGGCCGGGATCCATTCGCCCGCAGGGTTCAGCGCGGTGCGCCACGCACGCGCGGTCTGCTCGGCCGTCAGCGGTTCGCCGAGACGCGCCGCGTGTTCTTCGCCAGCGCTGTCCCGCCATCGCGCCTCGCCCGAGTACGCCAGGAACACCACGGGCCGGACCACGCCGTCGGCAAGCGCCTCGGCGTATCCGTAGGTGTGGTCGGCGCGCGAGCGCATCAGGCCGTCGCCATCGGGCTCGTAGTTGACGAACGGGATCGGGCTGTCGTCGCTGCGGAACGGCGTACCGGTCAGCGCCAGCCGCCGGGCCGCGTCGGCATAGGCCTCGCGGATCGCGTCGCCCCAACTCTTGGCGTCACCGCCGTGGTGGATCTCGTCGAAGACCACCAGGGTGCGGTAGTTCTCGGTGCGCACCCGGTGCCGGGTCGGGTGGCTGGCCACCTGCGCGTAGGTGACGACCACGCCGTGATACTCCGACGACGTCTGCGCCGACGAGTTGGAGAACTTCGGGTCGAGTGCGATGCCGACCCGCGCGGCGGCCTGGGCCCACTGCGTCTTGAGGTGCTCGGTGGGCACCACGACGGTGATTCGCTCGACGGTGCCGTCGGCCAGCAGCTCGCCGGCTATCCGCAAGGCAAACGTGGTCTTGCCCGCTCCAGGGGTGGCGACAGCAAGGAAATCACGCGGCTTGGCGCCCAGATAACGCACCAATGCCCGACGCTGCCAGCCCCGCAAAGCCTGGGTGTCGGGCGCAGCATATGCCCGCACCCAAGACTCCTCACTGATCGGACAGCAGCCTAGCGCAAGGGTTTACGGGTGCGCACCTTCCTGAGCGTGTCATGGCGTGTCACTCGACGAAGAAGTTGTCGTTGGCGATGAACCATTCGCGGCGCTCATCCTCGGACATGTCGCCGAGCTGGGCCAGGCCCTCGAAGTAGTGCTCGCGCGGCGCACCAGGAGCAAACAGCATCAGGATCGATGTCGGCTCGTCGGCCTCGTTGCGGAAGCCGTGGATGCCGCCGGGCGGAACGTAGAGGAAGTCGTTCGGCTTCCCGTCGATCCAGTCGTTGCCGTCGTACAACTTGACCGTTCCCGACAGCACGAAGAACGCCTCGGACATCGCCCGGTGAAAGTGTGGCCCCGGCCCGCCGGCCTTCGGCGCGATGTCGACGCGATACAGGCCGTAATCGCCGTCGGTCGCCTGCTGGTTGGCCAGATAGTGGTACTTGACCAAGCCGAAGGAGTCGTAGTCGGGCGGTTGATCAGCGGTGCGCAGCCACGCGCTGACCTCGGGTCGGTCCTTGGTGTATCGGGCTGGCGGGTACGGCGGCACGATCAGTGACATCACCGCCAGCCTAGCGATGCGCTGTCGGCGACTGCGCACCACGGACACAGGGGGCGCACAGGTCCCACCCGCATAGTGGCGTGCTATGGAACCGGCGCCGTTGACGTGGTCGTCGGCCCTGACCAGTTGGCAGTGGGACAGCGGGGCGGTCGTCCTGATCGTCGCGGCAGGCGTCGGCTACGGCGTGGCATGGCGGCGCCGAGCAGTGACGATCAGGGATGCATCGTGTTTCGCGGCCGGACTGGCTTTGCTGGCCGTGGCGACGATGAGCTTCATCGGCGTCTACGACCGGACGCTGTTCTGGGTGCGCGCACTGCAGGTGCTGATGCTGCTCTTCGTCGTGCCGTTCTTCGTGGCGATGGGCCGGCCCGTCACCGCGTGGCGGTTGGATCGTTGGGTCGCGACGCCGGCGGCCCGAGTCGCCTTTCATCCGGCGACCACGTCGGTGGCGATGCTGGCCACGCCGTGGCTGCTGTATCTGACCCCGTGGTATCCGGCCACGCTGCACAACCAGGCAATCGCCGCTGCGACCCGAGTCCTGTTGCTGCTGGTGGGTTTTGCCTATTACTACGCACGGTTGCAGACCGATCCTGTCCCGCGCAGGTATTCCCAGCTGATCTCGCTGGTGATCAGCATCGTGGAGTCGATCGGCGACGGTCTGTTGGGCATCGTGTTGTGGCTCGGGCCCGTGATCGCGGCGGACCACTACGCGCAACGGCCGTGGGGACCGAGCACACACGTCGATCAGGCGGTCGGGGCGGGCATCCTCTGGCTCGTCGGTGATGCGCTCGGGGTGGTGTTCATCATCGTGTTGATGCGGTTCTTCTCCGCGGACGAGCGACAGCGGGCGGCCATTCTCGATGCAGAAGTCGACGCTGAGCCGCAAACCGACGATGCGCCGACGGGGCTGTGGTGGCACAACGATCCACAACTGCGGGACCGACTGGGGCGGGCATGACGGTGCCGCTGCTGGGCACGCTTGGGGTGTCGGGCTTTTCCAACGCGTGGTTCCTGTTGTTCTTCGTCATAATCGGCGCGCTGCTCGTCGGTTACGTCGTGGCGCAGCGGGTGCGACGGCGACGAGTTCTGCGGTTCGCCAATCTCGAATTGCTGCAATCGGTGGCACCGCGCCGACAGCGCCGGTGGCGTCATCTGCCCGCCGCGCTGCTCGTGGCGTCACTGGCCCTGCTCACCACGGCGATGGCGGGCCCGACGCACGACGTCCGCGTCCCGCGCAATCGCGCGGTGGTGATGCTTGTCATCGACGTCTCCGAGTCGATGGTCGCCACCGACGTGGCGCCGGACCGGTTGACGGCGGCCAAGGAGGCAGGCAAACGTTTCGCCGACGAGCTGACGCCGGGAATCAATCTCGGACTCGTCGAGTTTGCCGGCACCGCAACGCTTCTGATGGCACCGACAACGGACCGCGGCGCGGTCAAGGCCGCGATCGACACCCTCAAGGCCGCCGAACGCACGGCGACCGGTGAGGGCATCTTCACCGCACTGCAGGCGATCGCGGCCACCACCGCGGTTCTGGGCGGCGGCGACGGGCCGCCACCGGCACGCATCGTGTTGGAATCCGACGGCAAGGAGACCGTGCCGAGTGAGCCTGACGCCCCACGCGGCGCATTCACCGCTGCACACGCCGCCAAGGAACAAGGCGTCGGGATCTCGACGATTTCATTCGGAACTCCCGACGGCACAGTCAAACTCGACGACCAAGACATTCCCGTTCCTGTCGACGACTCGACTTTGACGAAGATCAGCGACATCTCGGGCGGCGAGACGTTTCACGCCGACAGCCTGGACAGGCTGAACAGTGTGTACGCGTCCTTGCAACGCATCATCGGCTACCAAGTGGTCCAAGGCGACGCGAGTGCCGGGTGGATTCGTTTGGGCGCCTTGGCCTTGATCGCCGCGTTGGCGGCGGCCGCGCTCGTCAACAGGCGCTTGCCGGACTAAGTGGGCAGCCTGCGGTTGAACACAAGGCCCAGCACCGCGCCGACGCTGAGCAGAATGACCGCGAGGCGCAACCATCCGGCGCTGGCCGGGCCGCGTTCGGTCTGGTACCCGAGTTGGTCCTCGGCGGCGCGCAACCTGGAGTCGAGTTCATCAATTGTTGCGGCAGTTGACGTCTGGCCACCTGAGAGGTGCGCGATCATCTTCATCATGTCGTCGTCCACCGGCACGGGCACGGTCTCGTTCTCGAGCTCGACATGTCCGGCCTTGGTGCCGAACGCGATGGTGGAGATGCTGACGCCTTGCTGGCCGGCGGCACGCGCCGCGGTGTAGGCCCCTTCGGGGTTGTTGGGATTGTCGGGCTTGTTCTCCTTGCCGTCGGACAGCAGCAGGATCGTCGCAGGCGCCGGCTTGTCCCCGGGGCCCTTGAGCACCGCGTTGACTGTTGTAATCGATTGCAGCGCAGAGAAAATCGCCTCGCCGGTGGCGGTGCTGTCGGCGAGGCGCAACTTGTCGAGGGCGTCGATGGTGAGCTGGTGATCCGGACTGGGCGCGACCAGCACATTGGGTGTTCCCGCGAATGCGATCAGGCCCAGATTCACACCGGGGGTGACCTGCTTCGCGAACTGTTGCGCAGCGTGTTCGGCGGCCACCAACCGCGTGGGCGCGACATCGGTCGCCATCATGGACTGGGATACATCTACCAGAAGCATGATGACGGCGCGGTTACGTGGCACGCGGACATCTCGCGTCGGCTGGGCCAGCGCGAGAGTCAGCGGCACGAGCGCAGCAAGCAGCACGGCCATCGGCACATGCCGCCACCGCGACGTCGTCGTTGCACTCGCATTGGCGAACCTGCGCAACCGCCGCCGGCGGCGCTCCTGGGCCGCGACATAGATCCCAAAAAGCGCCGCCGGAGCGATCAGCAGCAGCAGCAGCCATGCGGGGTCGTCGAACCCCGACAGCGGCAGTGGGCCCAGTCCTGCAACGCTCACCGCCTCACTGTGGCGCGCCGGGCTGGGAATCCCCTGTGGCTCAGCTGCCCTCAGCCGATGGGGGCCATCACCGAGGTCAGTTCCTCCGACACCGTCCACAGCCTGCGCTGCGCGTCGGTGTCGTGCGAGGCGGCACTGGAGGCCACCACTTTCGGATAGCCCCGTTGCTCGGCGAATCCGTCAGGTCCGAAGTACTGTCCGCCGATCACGCCGGGATCGGTGGCCGCGCGCAGCGCCGGCAGTGCACCCATGTCGGCGCCCTGCATCACCGGTTCGAGGAGCCTTGTCGCGGCGGCAACGATCGGTGGCAGGTTGCGGATCAGTTCCGTCCTCGACCCGCCAGGGTGCGACGCGACGGCGATGGTGTTGGTGCCTTGCAGGCGGCGCTGCAGTTCGTAGGTGAACATCAGGTTCGCCAATTTGGACTGCCCGTAGGCGCGCACCCGGTTGTATTCGCGGTCGGACTGCAGATCATCGAAGCGGATACCGCCGCTGGCGAAGCGATGGCCGACGCTGCTGACCGTCACGACGCGGGAGCCGGGCGTCGCGACAATGCGATCCAGCAACAGGTTGGTCAGCGCGAAATGGCCCAGATGATTGGTGCCGAACTGCAATTCGAAGCCGTCCTCAGTGGTGGACTTGGGGGGCATCATCACCCCGGCGTTGTTGATGAGCAGGTCTATCGACGAGAAATCGGAGCGCAATTGATCCGCCGCTGAGCGGATGGACGCCAGCGACCCCAGGTCGAGCTTCTGAACGGACACGCTGGCGCCTGCGTTGGCCCGCCTGATGAGATCGGCTGCGGCGTTGCCCTTGTCGAGATTGCGGACGGCGAGCACCACATGTGCCCCCTTCGCGGCCAGCGCGTTCGCGGTCTCGTAGCCGAGGCCGGTGTTGGCGCCGGTGACGACGGCGGTGCGACCCGTCTGGTCGGGAATGTCGTTGGTGGTCCACTTGGACATGGCGATCTCCTAGAATAGGGGTAAACGGGGCGGCGGCTCCGTTTGATGTCGAATATACGGAACGCGCGCCCCGCTTAACTATTCCCGAGGTGGTGAGATGACCGAAACGGCCCGCCCGTTGCGTGCCGACGCGGCGCGCAACCGCGCGCGCGTGTTGGAGGTCGCCTACCAGACTTTCGCCGCCGAAGGGCTTGGGGTACCGATCGACGAGATCGCCCGTCGGGCCGGTGTCGGAGCGGGGACGGTCTACCGGCATTTCCCCACCAAGGAGGATCTGTACCGGGCAGTCATCGAGGACCGTATCGACCGCATCGTCGCCGACGGTCGCGATCTTTTGGCCTCTGCGGATCCTGGCGAGGCGCTGTACGCGTTCCTGCGGTCGATGGTGCTGCAGTGGGGCGCGACCGACCGGGGACTCGCCGAGGCGCTGGCCGGACTGGGCGTCGACGTCAAGACCGCGGTGCCCGACGCAGAGGAGTCGTTTCTCGGACTGCTCGGGGATTTGCTGCGCGCCGCGCAGAAGGCCGGCACGGTGCGCCGTGATCTAGACGTGCGTGACGTGAAGGCGCTGATGGTCGGGGCGCAAGCGATCCAGGCGTACAACGCCGAGGCGGCCGACCGGCTGACCGAAGTGGTGCTCGACGGGTTGCGGGCGTAACGCTGCGCGACGGAAGGCGGCGCCGGTACGGTACCGGTTGATATTGACGCTGACGTCACGGGGGGTCCGATGGTCACTTGGCGGAAACGGATACTGCCCGCTGTCGCAGCCGCCGTCCTGCTGTTGGGTGGCGGCACGGCAACGAGTGCTGTCAGCCAAGCCGAGGAAGCGGTGCAGATTCCGGGTGCCACTGTCTTCAAGCAGATCAACCCGCTCTACCCGATCGTCGCGACAACCTATCCCGCCATCGGCATTCACTTCCACGATGACGACCACCCGCGTTTGGTCGACTACTCGCAGAATGCGCTTGCCGCTGACCGGGCACTCGTCAACGGGGTCCAACAGGCGGCAATCGTCGTACGCGAAACCGACGGCCCGGTGGTGGTGATCGGTGAATCGATGGGAGGCATGGTTGCCGCCAGGCTGGCCTCGAAGCTCGCGAACAGCGCCGATGCGCCGGGCAAAGACGACATCCGGCGAGTACGACGGCTGGGCCGACCCGCCTGATCGCCCGTGGAACCTGGTCGCACTCGCCAATGCGGTGATGGGAATGGCCTTTGTCCATGGACCGCCGATATCGGCCGCTGATCCGGCGAACGTGCCCAAGGAGAACACCACTGTCACCACGAACAGCGTCGGCGGGACGGTCGTCACACATCTCGTCCCGACCGAGAATCTGCCGCTGACCCAGGTGTTTCGCCTCATCGGGATCCCCGACAGGATTGTGGATCAGGCCGATCGCGTGCTTCGTCCGATCGTCGATGCGGGATACCGTCGCCACGACAAGCCCGGCGATACTCGGCCCTACCTGGCTGGTGGCGAGCTTCATCGCAACGTCCAGAGTCCGCAGTTGGCACGCGACGGGGACGCGGTGGAGAAGAAGTCGGCGGACCGTCAGCCACGGCGGAAAGGCCTGCGCGATCGGGTGGAGCGCGGCTTGCACCAGCTGACTACCCGGGTCGCGGAACGTCGCGAGGAACGTCGCGAGGAACCAGTGAGCGGCGAATCGGATGAAGGGCCATCGGACCGGCCCGAGTGACCTTGCACTCGCCCTGGTCGAGTGCTAAGAATGCAGTTGGCACTCGCGACCGGTGAGTGCTAGGTCGGGACGGTGAGGCCGGGGCCGCGCATGCGGGGCACATCCCCAGCCGTCCGTCGCGGGCACTGCGCCCGACCAACAAGACGTGCATCCCCAATCCGGAGGAAACACTTCGCAATGGCCAAGACAATTGCGTATGACGAAGAGGCCCGCCGGGGCCTCGAGCGGGGCCTGAACAGCCTCGCCGACGCGGTAAAGGTCACGTTGGGCCCCAAGGGTCGCAACGTCGTCCTCGAGAAGAAGTGGGGCGCCCCCACGATCACCAACGATGGCGTTTCCATCGCCAAGGAGATCGAGCTGGAGGACCCGTACGAGAAGATCGGCGCTGAGCTGGTCAAGGAAGTCGCGAAGAAGACCGACGACGTCGCGGGCGACGGCACCACCACCGCCACCGTGCTGGCCCAGGCGCTTGTGCGCGAGGGTCTGCGCAACGTCGCGGCGGGTGCCAACCCGATGGCGCTGAAGCGCGGCATCGAGAAGGCCGTCGAGAAGGTGACCGAGACGCTGCTGAAGTCGGCCAAGGAGGTCGAGACCAAGGAGCAGATCGCTGCGACCGCCGCGATCTCCGCCGCCGACACCCAGATCGGCGAGCTCATCGCCGAGGCGATGGACAAGGTCGGTAACGAGGGCGTCATCACCGTCGAGGAGTCCAACACCTTCGGCCTGCAGCTCGAGCTGACCGAGGGCATGCGGTTCGACAAGGGCTACATCTCGGGGTACTTCGTCACCGACGCCGAGCGTCAGGAAGCGGTCCTCGAGGACCCGTACATCCTGCTGGTCTCGTCGAAGGTGTCGACGGTCAAGGACCTGCTGCCGCTGCTGGAGAAGGTCATCCAGTCGGGCAAGCCGCTGCTGATCATCGCTGAGGATGTCGAGGGCGAGGCGCTGTCCACGCTCGTCGTCAACAAGATCCGCGGCACCTTCAAGTCCGTCGCCGTCAAGGCGCCCGGCTTCGGTGACCGTCGCAAGGCGATGCTGCAGGACATGGCGATCCTCACCGGTGGTCAGGTCATCAGCGAAGAGGTCGGCCTCTCGCTGGAGAACGCCGACGTCTCACTGCTGGGCCGCGCCCGCAAGGTCGTCGTGACCAAGGACGAGACCACCATCGTCGAGGGTGCTGGTGACAGCGAGGCCATCGCAGGCCGCGTCGCGCAGATCCGCAGCGAGATCGAGAACAGCGACTCCGATTACGACCGGGAGAAGCTGCAGGAGCGCCTGGCCAAGCTGGCAGGCGGTGTTGCGGTGATCAAGGCCGGCGCTGCCACCGAGGTCGAGCTCAAGGAGCGCAAGCACCGTATCGAGGACGCGGTCCGCAACGCCAAGGCTGCGGTCGAGGAGGGCATCGTCAGCGGTGGCGGTGTGGCGCTGCTGCAGGCCGCCCCGGCGCTGGACGAGCTCAAGCTCACCGGTGACGAGGCCACGGGCGCCAACATCGTCCGCGTGGCGCTGTCGGCTCCGCTGAAGCAGATCGCTTTCAACGGTGGGCTCGAGCCCGGCGTTGTCGCCGAGAAGGTCACCAACTCGCCCGCAGGCACCGGCCTGAACGCCGCGACCGGCGAGTACGAGGACCTGCTCAAGGCGGGTGTGGCTGACCCGGTCAAGGTGACGCGTTCGGCGCTGCAGAACGCGGCGTCCATCGCGGCGCTGTTCCTGACCACCGAGGCGGTCGTCGCCGACAAGCCGGAGAAGGCTCCGGCTGGTGCGGCCGACCCGACCGGCGGCATGGGCGGCATGGACTTCTAAGTCCCTTTACGAAAGGGCCCGGGTGTGCTTCGGCACCCCGGGCCTTTTCGTGTCTCCAGGCCGTCGATTGGCCAGTTGTGGCGCGGCTTTTCGTCGAAAGCGTGCACTAAGTGGCCACTGCGCGGGCGACGCCCTGGATCGCGCAGCCGGCCGTCGGCGAGCGCAGTGGTGAGGTTCCTGGCCTTCGCTTCGAAGTTCGAGACGAAGGCGTGTAGCCCCAGGGGGCTCGCAGGCAGCGCCAGCACGGCCTGCATCAGACTGGCCGCCTGCTCGGTGAGATCGGTCCAGTGGTCGACCGCGAAGCCCGCAGATTCGATGACGAAGCGCAACTGGTCGGGCGGGGCGAGGTGGCTCTGCGCGGGATGATCGGCCCAGGGCAGCGGAAAGTCGAGTTCTTCGCGGTCACCAGAGGTGATGTCCCACAAAGCAAGTCGGCCACCCTCACGCAGGATCCGTCGCGCTTCGGCATAAAGTCGGGGCTTGTCGGCGATGTTCATCTGCACGTGCTGGCTGAAGATGACGTCGAAAGAGGCATCGGTGAAGGGCAACGCCGTCACGTCGGCCTGCCGCACGGAAATGCGATCGTCCAACCCGACGAGCTGATTGAGCCAGCGGGCTATTTCGCAATATTCGTCGGTCAAATCGACTGCGGTGACCCGGGAATCGCGTGTGTCGGCGACGAAGCGGGCCGTCCCACCGACGCCGCTGCCGGCATCGAGCACATGCTGGTCGCTGGTCAGTTCTAGGAGTTCTACCAGTTGATGGGTGGCGATGCGGCCCATGGTGTGGAAGTCCTCGAGCGGCGCGAGGTCAGCAGGCTTCAGCGCGTCGAGACGCAACCCAGCGGTGATGAGCGCTTGCTCGATGCCCTGCCGCGATACGCCCGTCGAGTACTGCGCGTCGATCATGACCCCAGCATGCGACATCAAGACAATTAAACCAAGTGGATCTAGTGAGCAATTTGCTGCGGCGCCACCGCCGTCGTGACCAATCTGTTTGCGCGCAAGCCTTTTTCGTTTCTAAACCTGTTGACCGCCTTTTGTGACCTTTCACTCAGAGCGGCCGAAATCCGTTGTGGCAGTGGTTAACACAACATGTCGGCCGAGACAGCGCGGTGCGGTCGGCGGACAGGGAGTGTGCAGTCAGCCCTATGCACATCCACAGTTAAAACCAAGGATCTAGGAGATATATGAAACACGCTCTTTTGTGGGGGTTCACTGGTGCAGCTTCGGTTGCCGCCACTCTCGGCTTGTCTGCGATCGCTCACGCTGATGAGCCGGGCAGCGACGTGCCGCAGGTGACCGGCCCACAAGTGACCGGGCCACAAGCACCCGGGCCGGAGATTCCGCCTGCGCCGCAGGTGCCACAGGTGACCGGGCCGCAGACGGTGGGACTGCAGGCGCCCGGGCCTGCGATCCCGCCTGGGTCGTACGTGCCACAGGTGACCGGGCCGCAGACGGTGGGACTGCAGGCGCCCGGTCCCGAGATTCCTCCCGCGCCACAGGTGCCGGTGCCGCCGACGACGGGGCCGGTCGTGACGGGGCCGCAGGCGCCGGGGCCGGTGATTCCGGTGGGTTCGCCGACGACGGGGCCGGTTGTGACGGGTCCTCACGCGCCGGGTCCGGTGATTCCGGCGGGTTCTGATGTGCCGGTGCCGCCGACGACGGGGCCGGTTGTGACGGGGCCGCAGGCGCCGGGGCCGGTGATTCCGGTGGGTTCGCCGACGACGGGCCCGGTTGTGACGGGTCCTCACGCGCCGGGTCCGGTGATTCCGGCGGGTTCTGATGTGCCGGTGCCGCCGACGACGGGCCCGGTTGTGACGGGCCCCCACGCGCCGGGGCCGGTGGTCCCTCCGTCGCAACCCACCCAACCGGGCAACGGTCAGGGGTCGGACCACGGCAACCATGGCCAGGGCTCGAACCAGGGCGGCAACGGCCAGGGGGCGGACCACGGCAACCACGGCCAGGGCTCGAACCAGGGCGGCAACGGTCAGGGGTCGAACCACGGCCAGGGCGGCAACGGTCGCGGGTCAGACCACTCGCACCACGGTAAAGGGCACTAGAACTGCCCGATAGTTCACCGATGAGACAGGGCCCCTTGGTGGTTGACACCCCATCGACCACCGAGGGGACCTGCGCTCAGCCGTCGAGTGGCACGCAATCGTGAAGGCAGCCGGGGTTCGTCGCGGGAGTGTCCGGGGTGGCGGGCCGGTGCAGCACCGCACGGGTGGGCTCGACTTCGAGTGCGTCATCAACCGGTCGTCCCCGGCCGTCGACGATCAGCGTGTAACCGCCCGGGTCCCGTGGCGGCCATACCAGCGTCACGCCGTCACGCGCGGTGACGTTCTTGCGCGTGGTGTTGCCGATCGAGCCGACATCGAGGACGCCGTCGGCGAGCGCGGGTGCGACCGCGACGGTGTGTGCTCGGTGATCGTCACCAACAGTGATCAGATAAGCGAAGGTGAAATCGGCCAGCGCATCAGCGAGCTGGCCGAGATCGACCTTGACGCTCATGCGACCACCGGTGCCTGCTGACGACCCCGCACCAGGCGGCCAGGACGGGCCTCGGTCGGTACACCGTTCTCCGCGATCACCTGACCGGAAACGACTGTCGCGACATAACCATCGGCGGTCTGGTCCAGCCGTCGGCCGCCGGCGGGCAGGTCGTGCGTGATCACCGGCTTGTGCAGGCGCAGCGCCGCATGGTCGATCACATTGAGATCCGCCTTGTAGCCCAGCGCAATTCGACCGCGATCGGCCAGCCCCGCGACCCGCGCAGGTACCGACGTCATCATCCTGATCGCATCAGCGATGTCCAGCCGGCCCTTGGCCCGGTCGCGTGCCCAGTGCGCCAGCACAAACGTGGGATAGCTTGCATCGCAGATCATTCCGTAATGTGCCCCGCCGTCGCCGAGGCCCAGCACGACGTCATCACGACGGATCAGCTCCCCGACGGTATCCAGGGAGTTGTTCTCGAAGTTTGCCATCGCGACCAGCAGCATGGCGTGCCCGTCATCGTCGAGCAGCCGGTCGTAAGCCTCCTCCATCGGGCTGACGCCGCGGGCCTGTGCGCGTGCCGCAATGGACGTCGAGGCATCCGGCTCGTAGTTCGGCTTGTCGGTCAGCGGGAAGATCCAGTTCCACGCCTGCGCCAGATACAGCAGCGGGTGCCCTCCGTCGGACGGCCTGTCGGCGAGGATGCGGGCCCGCACCTCGGGCTTGCGCATCTCCGCGACGCGCTCGGCCAACGGCAGGCCGGCGATCTCCTGGTAGCTCGGATAGAACACGAACGGATTGCCGGTCAACTCCAGCCCGATCACCAAACCTATTGGGCGCGGAAACATTTGCGCAGTGATGGCGGTATCCGGACCGCCGACGGCGTTGTACTTCTCGATCAGCGTGATCGCGTCGGGCCAGATCGGGTCGCCTGAGTTGCCGGTGGCCAGCGTGAACGTCACCGGCAATCCATTGTCCTGGGCGGCCTCGAAAACCTGTTGCAGCACATTGGCATAACCGCCCGCCGCGATGTCGGGCACGAACTGGATGAGCCCGCCACCACCCTCGGCCACGCCCGATGCGATCGCGTCGATCTCGGCCTGCGCGGCGTTGTAGGTCGGGATCAGCTCACCGCTCGCGGTTTTGTGGAAGGAGAACCGCGACGACGCGAATCCCAGCGCACCGACCTCGACGGCCTCCTTGGCAAGCAATCGCATCTGCTTGAGGTCGTCGTCGGTTGCGGGCTCGCGGTCGGCGCCGCGCTGACCCATCACATACACCCGCAGGGGGGAGTGCGGCAGATACGCCGCCACATCGATATCACGGGCGCGCGAGTCCAGCGCGTCGAGGTATTCGGGGAATGTCTCCCAATCCCATGGCAGTCCGTCGACCATCACCACACCAGGAATGTCTTCGACGCCTGCCATCACATCGACCAGTACGTCGTGGTCCTCGCGGCGGCAGGGCGCGAACCCGACACCGCAGTTGCCCATCACCGCCGTGGTGACCCCGTGCGCCGAGGACGGCGTCATGCGGTCCGACCAGATGGCCTGTCCGTCGTAATGCGTGTGCAGATCGACGAAGCCAGGGGTGACGAGTAGACCCGTCGCGTCGATCTCGCGGACGCCCCGTCCTTCGAAGGCGCCGACCGCCGCTATCACACCGTCCGAGACCGCGACGTCGCCGACGAACGGCGCCCCACCGAGCCCGTCGACGATGGTGCCGTTGCGGATGCACAGATCGAAGGTCGCCGTCGCCTTTGAGTCATACGCCATGAGCCGAATCTACGTCTGTCTCGGTGCGCCATGCCAGGATGCCGGGACAGGAAGGATGAACCTGTGAACAAGTGGACCCACTTTTCCGTGACTGCCGAAAGCGAACGGCTGTGGCGGGTCGCGTTCGACAACCCGCCGATCAATCTGGTCACCCCCGAGATGCTCGTCGACTTGCCTGCGCTGATCGACAAGATGGAGGCGGCGACCGAGTTGCGGGTGGTCGTCTTCGAGTCGGCGAATCCGGACTACTTCCTGAATCACTACGACACCTCGCGGGTGGCCGAGACCCCGAAAGAGCTTGGCGTGACCGGCTATCCGCCGGTCATCGACATCAGCGTCCGGCTGTCTCGGCTGCCTGTGGTTTCGATCGCCAAGATCCGAGGCCGGCTGCGGGGCGTTGGCAACGAGTTCACCCAGGCAATGGACATGCGCTTCGCCAGTCGGCTCGCGTTGCTCGGCCAGCCGGAAACCGCGAACGGAAACCTGCCTGGCGGCGGTGGTCTGGAGCATCTGCCCCGCCTGCTCGGCCGGGCGCGGGCCCTGGAGGTGGCGCTGTCCAGCGACGACTACTCAGGCGAGTTGGCCGAACGATACGGGTGGGTCAACCGCGCGGTCGAAGACGGCGAGCTCGACGGGCTGGTGGACACGCTGGCGCGCCGGATCGCCTCGTTCGACAAGGAATCCGTCGCAGCAGTGAAACAACAGATCGACCGATACACCCTGCCGTCCGCAGACGACATCAAGTCGTCCTCGGACATTTACTTCGAATCCTTTGGCTGGCCTGGCTCGAGGCGACGGCTGCCCGCCGCGCTGGCCGCCGGACGCAACCAGCCGGGCGACTACGAGATGCGTCTCGGGTACTACCTGGGCCGCCAGGAATGACGACGGGGTGCCGGCAGTACGTGCCAGGATGAGCCAGTGATCGATCACCTTGGAATCAACTGTGCGGACTGGGACAAATCGAAGGCGTTCTACGACAAGGTTTTAGCGGTGCTGGGCTACACCAGGCAGACGGACTTCCAGGTCGCCATCGGATACGGCAAGGACGGCAAGCCTGATTTCTGGATCGCCGATATGAGCGCGGGCGACGCGACCGGGCCCAACCGTGAGAACCACGTCGCGTTTCAGGCCGCAGACACCGAAGCGGTCAAGGCGTTCTACGACGCGGCGCTGGAGGTGGGCGCCGAACCTCTGCACGCGCCCCGGCTGTGGCCGGAGTACCACCCCGGTTATTTCGGCGCATTCGTCCGCGATCCCGACGGAAACAACGTTGAGGCGGTGTTCCACGGCGCGCAGCCAAACGGTTGATCTGGGTACGGTCAAGGCATGGCTGACTCTGATCTGGCGGCGGTGCGAGAACTGCTGCGTGATGCGTTCACCCGGCTCATCGAACACGTCGAGGACCTGACTGACGGTTTGACCGACGAAGTCGCGTTCTTCCGCCCGACCGGCACCGCGAACAGCATCGCCTGGCTGATCTGGCATGCCGCCCGCCAGCACGACGCCCAACTGTGCGCGATCGCGGGCACCGAGCAGGTGTGGACGCGCGACGGCTGGGCGGACCGGTTCGGTCTCGACCTGCCCCGAGATGCGCACGGATACGGCCACACGCCCGACGAGGTCGGCAAGGTGCGCGCGTCGGCCGACCTGCTCGCCGGCTACTACCACGCGGTGCACAAGGTGACGCTGGAATACATCGCATCGGTGACCGCAGAGGAGTTGAACCGAGTGGTGGACCAGAATTGGAATCCGCCTGTGACGGCCAGCGTCCGCCTTGTCAGCATCATCGACGACTCAGCGCAGCATCTGGGTCAGGCTGCCTACGTGCGGGGGATTGCCTGAACGCGCACACCGCGATGCGCGCATGGCCACCAGTCGCACTGGTGGCCATGGTGTTGCTTTTCATTAATTCACCGACACAGTCGGTGCGGTATTGCTTGGCACGGCGATCGTGTGCACAGCAGCCCTCATGTTGAGACGCCAACCTCACTGAACTTGACACCTGTCAACCCTGCTGCGAGCTGGGTCACAGCCGGTGGCTACCATGAGGGCATGACGGCGACTCCTGACGTTGATGTGCCCGACACCAGCACAATCCGCAATCCCGCGACCGGCGCGGTGGCAGGAAAGGTGCGCTGGACCGACCCCGCCGACGTACCACGCATCGCGGCTGGCCTACGTGAGGCGCAGAAGCAATGGGAGGCGCGGGGCGCCAAGGGCCGTGCCAAGGTGCTGGCCCGCTACGCGGTCTGGATGGGCAAGCACCGCGACGAGATCGAGGCGCTGCTGATCAAGGAGACCGGCAAGTCGGCCGCCGACGCCGCGCAAGAAGTGCCGCTGCTGATCATGATCGCGTCGTACTACGTCAAAACCATGGAGAAGGCGCTGGCGCCCGAAACTCGCCCGGCGTCGCTGCCGTTTCTGGCCATCAAGACGGTCGAGGTGCACTACCGGCCCCGACCGGTGGTGGGCATCATCGCGCCGTGGAACTATCCCGTGGCCAATCTGCTGATGGACGGCATCGGGGCGCTTGCCGCGGGATGCGCGGTGTTGCTCAAGCCGTCGGAACGCACACCGCTGACCGCTGAGTTGCTGCAGCGCGGCTGGCTGGATTCCGGTGCGCCGGAGGTCATGGCGATCGTCCAGGGCGCCCGCGAGGCCGTCGAGGCTGTCGTCGACAACTCCGACTACGTCCAGTTCACCGGGTCCAGCGCGACCGGTGCCAAGGTGATGGAGCGCGCCGCGCGCAAGCTCACGCCCGTCAGTCTGGAACTCGGCGGCAAGGACCCGATGATCGTGCTGGAGGACGCCGACGTCGACCTTGCCGCGCACGCCGCGGTATGGGGCGCCTTCTTCAATGCCGGGCAGACGTGTGTGTCCGTGGAACGGGTCTACGTGCTGGCACCGGTGTACGACCAGTTCGTCAAGGCGGTCGTGCGCGACGTCAACAACCTGAAGATGGGTGCGGGTGACGGCTATGACTTCGGCGCGCAGATCGACGACAGCCAGGTCGCGGTGACCGACCGCCACGTCCGCGAAGCGGTGGCCGCCGGCGCCAGGGCGCTCACCGGCGGCAAGCGGCCGGACGGCCCCGGCAGCTTCTACCCGCCGACGGTATTGGTCGACGTCGACCACTCGATGGCCTGCATGACCGAAGAGACCTTCGGCCCGACGCTGCCGATCATGAAGGTCGCAACCGTCGACGAGGCGATCCGGCTGGCCAACGACAGCCCGTACGGCCTGTCCGCATCGGTGTTCTCCCGAGACCTCGACCGTGCCAAAGCCATTGCTGTGCAACTTGATTGCGGTGCGGTCAACATCAACGACGTGATATCGAACCTGATGTGCACGACGGCCCCGATGGGCGGCTGGAAGTCCTCGGGGATCGGTGCGCGGTTCGGCGGTGCGGAGGGGTTGCGCAAGTTCTGCCGCCAGGAGGCGGTGGTGGCGCCGCGCACCAACATCGGCGCGGGCGGCAACTACTACAACAATTCGCAGAAGGCGTTGAAGCGGATGAACAAGCTGATGACGAAGCTGGCGCTGATCACCCCTCGCCGCGTCGCCAAGTAGCACCAGCCGTTCATCCACGCGTCACCCGGGCGTACATCCGCGTCGATAGCTTCGGCCGGTGACCCTGGACTCACCCGGCTACCGCGTGCACGACGACGACGATGACGACCCGGTGCTGCTCGACAGCCAGGGCATTCCCGTCGACACCTGGCGGGAGAACTACCCGTACGACGAGCGGATGTCGCGCAGCGAGTACGAGGAGCAGAAGAGGCTGCTGCAGATCGAATTGCTGAAGCTGCAGAAGTGGAGTCAGGCCAACGGGCACCGGCACGTGATCGTGTTCGAGGGCCGCGACGCGGCGGGCAAGGGCGGCACCATCAAGCGGTTCATGGAGCACCTCAACCCCCGCGGCGCCCGCGTCGTCGCGCTGGAGAAGCCGACGGACCGCGAACGCACCCAATGGTATTTCCAGCGCTACGTCCACCATCTGCCCGCGCACGGCGAGATCGTGCTGTTCGACCGGTCCTGGTACAACCGGGCGGGCGTCGAGCGGGTGATGGGCTTCTGCACGCCCAAGCAGCACGCCGAGTTCATCAGGCAGGTACCGCTGTTCGAACAGATGCTGGTCAACGACGGCATCAGCCTGACCAAACTGTGGTTCTCGGTGTCATCTGCCGAACAGCGGACGCGGTTCACCATCCGCCAGGTGGACCCGGTACGGCAATGGAAGCTGTCGCCGACGGACCTGGCGTCGCTGGACAAGTGGGACGACTACACCGCGGCCAAGGAAGACATGTTCGCGTGGACGGACACCGAAATCGCGCCATGGACAGTGGTCAAGAGCAACGACAAGAAGCGCGCGCGGGTGAACGCCATGCGCTACGTGTTGAGTAAGTTCGACTACGACAACAAGGACCATGAGGTGGTCGGCAGGCCGGACCCCCTCATCGTGGGACGCGCCCTGGCCGACTGAGTCGACGCGTCCTGCCCGCAGAAGGAGGACGCGTGCGGTTCGTGGCGACCGTGTTCCTGTGGCTTGTCACGACGGTCGCGCTGGCGCTGGCACTACCCGCTATGTGGGCGCAGAAGAACATCGTCGACGCCGACGGTTATGCGTCGTTTGCCCGATCGGCGGCCAAGGATCCGAACCTGCAGCAAGCGATGGCCTCGGAACTCACCACGCAGATCGTCTCGCTGGGTGCCGAGGAAGGGTATGACCTCAACCCGGACCTGGTCCGCGGGGTCACCACCCAGTACACCCAGAACGCCGGATTCCCCGGACAATTCGCGCAGGCCAACCGGATCGTGCACACCTGGATGTTCACCGACGAGATCCACCGGCAGGAAGGCACCGACGACCGGTGGTTGATCGACATCGCGCCGATGCTCTCGGACCCGTCGCTGAAGGAGACGTTGGGAAACCTCAACCTCGACGTGCCTTCGAACTTGACGGTGCCCATCACGGTGCCCGAATCGTCGGGGATGCAGCCGGGGCAGTTACGTGGGCTGTCGACGTGGGGTGCGTGGGTGAGCATCGGCGCGACGGTGCTGACGGGAATATTCGCGCTGCTGACGCTCGCGGCCGCCAGGACTCGCGGGAAAGCCCTTGCCGCGCTTGGTGTTTCGGCGTTGATCGTGGGCGCAGCCGGGTGGGCGGGACTGGAGGTGGCGCGCAGATTCGTCAACGGCGCGCTGGACCGCACGACCGGTGACATTCGTCAGGTGGCCGAGGCGATGGTCAGCCACGCCGAGGACGGCATGCATCAGTGGCTGAATTTGACGCTGGCCGCGGGCGGGGTGCTGGTGGTGTTCGGTGTGCTGATCTCGATGCTGGGCGGGCTGCGCCGCCGCGACTAGTACCTCAGGGCTCGATGATGTGCGACGGGTCCGGTCTGCGGTCCGGAGGCGCTTGACTGTAGTCGCCCCACGGCCCGTCTCGGCGCTCGATGGCGTTGCGTACCCCCTGAGTCGCGGCTGTGTCGATGAATTGCAGCGCTTCGGGAGTGTTGCGCATCAGCCCGTCCAGGATGCCGCCGAGCGTCTGCGTGGACGCCAGCCCCATGTTCTCGTAGGCCTGGTTGACGATGAGCTTCTGCGCCTGCAGTTGGGACAGCGGGATGCTGGCGAGCTTCGCGGCGATCTCGGCGACACGGGCCTCGAGGTTTTCGAAGGGCACCGACTCGTTGATCAGTTCGACTGCGGCAGCTTGGGTGCCAGTCAGCGGCTCACCGGTCAGCGAGTGCCATTTGACCTTGGCCAGTGACAGGCGGTAGAGCTACATACCGGTCAGATACGCGCCCCACATCCGGGCATACGGCGTGCCGATGACGGCGTCGTCGCTGGCGATCACGATGTCGGCACACAACGCGTAGTCGCTTGCGCCACCGACACACCAGCCATGCACCTGGGCGATCACCGGTTTCGACGCGCGCCAGATCGCCATGAACTTCTGCGTCGGGCCCGTCTCGCGGGCACTGACCATCGCGAAGTCCTTGCCGGGGTCCCAGCGTCCGTCCGTGTTCATCGCCTCGCCCCAGTGCTGGAAGCCGCCACCGAAGTCATACCCGCCGGAGAAGGCTCGGCCCGCACCGCGCAGCACGATCACCTTGACGGCCGGATCGCGCTCGGCCAGTCCGATCGCGCTCTCGATCTCGTCAGGCATCGGCGGAACGATGGTGTTGAGGTGCTCCGGTCGGTTCAGCGTGATGGTGGCGATGGCGCCGTCGGTCTTGTAGAGCAGCGTCTCGAACTGTGTCGGCATGGGTGAAGTTTGGCAGAGTTGGCTGCGGGAACTCGGCGACCATGACCGATCGCCTCACCGGAACCAGGGCCGTCAGAACGTTGACCGACCTGGGATTCGCCTCGATCGCCGCGGGAGTGCTGGCGCGGCGGCGTCCGGTCGTGCGGGCGCTGGAGAAGATGCAGGCCGACGGCAGGGCGATCAGTCGGATGAAACGACTGCGCGACGAGTTCGGCCGCGGGCCCGTCGAGGTGGTGGTGCCGGGCAGGCGGATGGTGGTGGTGCTCGACCCCTTGGACGTCGGGCGCGTTCTTGCGGAGGCCCCGGTGCCGTTCCATCCAGCGAATCGCGAGAAGCGCAAGGCGCTCGAGTGGTTCCAACCGCACGGCGTGTTGATATCCCAAGGCCCGATCCGCCAGCAACGCCGTGCGTTCAACGATGTGGCGTTGGAGTCGGGTTGGGAGTTGCACAGCATGGCGGGCGCGTTCGTCGGCGTCATCGGTGACGAGGCGCGCGAGTTGGTGGCAGGCACGGCGGCGCAGGGCCATCTCGATTCCGCCACCTTCATGCGGGCCTGGTGGGCGCTGGTTCGTCGAATCACGTTGGGCGATCGGGCACGTGACGATGATGCGATCACCGACAAGCTGTTGCGGCTGCGCAAGGCTGGCAACTGGTCGTTTCTGTCGATGCCGCACTACCGGGCACGTGCGAGGTTTTTCGAACATCTCTACACCTACCTGGAGGACCCGCAGCCGGGCACACTGGCGGCCGCGGTGGCCGACGCGCCGGCCAGCGGGGCGGTCGATCCGGTGGGCCAAATACCCCAGTGGCTCTTCGCTTTTGACGCGGCCGGAATGGCGTCGCTGCGCGCCCTGGCGCTGCTCGCCACCCATCCCGATCGGCTGGCCATGGCGCTCGACGACGTCGGCGACCCGGAACAGGTTTCGCTGCGGCCGTATTTACGAAGCGTGGTACTCGAATCCGTGCGGCTGTGGCCGACGACGCCGACGATCCTGCGCGACACCACCGAGGACACGCAGTGGCGCAACGGCAGCATCGCCAAGGGTGTCGGTCTGATGATCGTCGTTCCTGCGTTCCATCGCGATGATCAGCTGCTGCCGTTCGCGCACACCTTCGTGCCCGATATCTGGCTCGACGGGACAGCGCCGCAATATCCGCAGTTGGTGCCGTTCTCCGCGGGTCCCGCCGAGTGCCCAGGACGAAATCTCGTGTTGTTCGTCACCAGCACATTGCTAGCACATCTGTTGCATGCGCTGAGTTTCGAGCTGACATCGAACCCGCGGCTGGTGCCGGACCAGCCTCTGCCGATGACGTTGAACCAGTTGACGCTCGACTTCGCCGTCAAGTCGTTGCTGCACAAATCCGCGGTCTGAACCCGCCGGTGTCCCGCTGCGCGACACACCTCGTAAGTCAACAGAACGACTGCAGTAAGTGGCAGGCTGTAACCGCATCAGGCGGTCGACCCACGAGGATTCCCATGGCAGTTGAGGTGGAACGCCGAACCATCGACGTGGTTCCCGACAACGAGCGGCACGGGAAACCACGCGACCAGTTCACGCTGTGGTTCGGCGCCAACATGCAGATCACCGCGATCGTCGACGGTGCTCTGGCCGTAGTGTTCGGCGCCGACCCGCTGTGGGCAATCATCGGCTTGCTGATCGGCAACGTCTGCGGCGGTGTCGTGATGGCTTTACACTCGGCGCAGGGTCCGAAAATGGGTATCCCGCAGATGATTTCCAGCCGGGCCCAGTTCGGGGTGTGGGGAGCGTGTCTTCCGTTGGTGTTGGTGGTGCTCATGTATCTGGGCTTCGCCGCGACCGGAACGGTGCTGTCTGGTCAAGCGATCAACGAGATCCTCGGCATCGACACGCCATCGGTCGGCATCGTCATCTTCGGATTGCTGACACTGATCGTCGCCGTCATCGGCTACCGCATGATTCACCGGTTGGGCCGGTTGGCCACCGTCGTGTGCGCCGTCGGATTCACCTACATCGGCATCCGCATGCTGATGGAATACGACGTGCCCGCATTGCTCGGGGCCAAGCCGTTCGACGTCGCTACTTTCCTGTTGGCGGTGTCGCTCGGCGCGGGATGGCAACTGACCTTCGGTCCCTACGTTGCGGATTACTCTCGCTACCTGCCCCGGTCGACGCCCGAATCGAGCACGTTCTGGAGCACCTTCCTCGGCTCGGTGATCGGATCGCAGTGGTCGATGACGCTCGGTGCGATCGTCGCCGCGGGGGCGGGCGATGAGTTCCTCGCGTCCCAGGTCACCTTCATCGGAGATCTGGCAGGCGGCGTGGTGGTCGCAACGGCGATATACGTCGTGATCGTCACCGGCAAGCTCGCGGTCAACTGTCTGAATGCATACGGCGGCCTGATGACCATCCTGACCACGGCGACGGCCTTCACCAGGACCGCGCGTGTGCCCCAATGGATCCGAACGGCGTGCGTGGCGGCGTTCATTGTGATCTCCGTGATCATCGCGCTGATCGCCACGAAAGACTTCCTCGACAATTTCCGCAACTTCGTCCTGTTGATACTGATGGCCTTCACCCCGTGGAGCGCGGTCAACCTTGTCGACTATTACCTGATCTCGAAGGAACGGGTCGACATCCCCGCTTTGTACGATCCGAACGGGCGTTACGGCCGCATGAACGTCACCGCGTTGGTGAGTTACGTGATCGGCATCCTGATTCAGGTGCCGTTCTTGTCCCAATCGCTCTACACCGGTCCACTGGTGGACGATCTCGGAGGCGCCGACATCTCCTGGATCGTCGGTTTACTGGGAACCGCTGCGCTGTACTACTTGTGGGCGAGAAGAACCGCCCGCCCGCCGTCGCAGATGATCTATCCCGGTGAGGTGAGCGCCGTTTCTGGTGAGCTGGGTTGATCGCTCAGCATCCGGTGCAGGAACTCGAAGACCAACGCCGACCGGAACGCGATCTGGGCATTGTCGGCCGCCCCCGCGTGGCCGCCCTCGATGTTCTCGTAGTACCGCACCGGCTGGCCCGCCGCCTCGAGCGCCGCGGTCATCTTTCTGGCGTGCCCTGGATGCACCCGGTCATCCCGGGTCGAGGTGGTGATCAATACGGGCGGATAGCTCCGTTCGGACGAAATGTTCTGATACGGCGAGTATTTGGAGATGAACGCCCAGTCGTCGGGGTTGTCGGGATCGCCGTACTCGGCCACCCACGACGCCCCGGCGAGCAGTAGGTGGAACCGCCGCATGTCGAGCAGCGGCACACTGCACACCAGAGCGCCGAACAACTCCGGGTACTTCGTGAGCATGATGCCCATCAGCAGTCCGCCGTTGCTTCCACCCTGAGCGCCCAATTGCTCGAAGGTGGTGATGCCGCGCCGGACCAAATCCGCCGCCACCGCGGCGAAGTCCTCGTCGACCAGATGCCTACCCTCACGCATCGCCTGGGTGTGCCAGGCGGGGCCGTATTCACCACCGCCGCGGATGTTGGCCAACACGTAGGTGCCGCCCCTGGAAAGCCACAGCCGCCCGAGTACCCCGGCGTAACCTGGCGTGCTCGAGCTCTCGAATCCGCCGTATCCGTTCAACAGGGTCTTCGTCGGACCTGTCGAACTGCGGTGTGCCACAACGAAATACGGGATCATCGTGCCGTCGGCCGAAGCGACGAAGTTCTGTGTGACCTCGATGTCGGACGCGTCGAAGAATGCCGGGGCGCTCTTGATCTGAGTCACCTCGCCGCCGGCATGGCCCCACAGCAGTCGGGACGGCAGGTCGAAGCCGCTGGAGTCGAGGAACATCTCGTCGCCGTATTCGTCGACGTCGACAAGAACGGTGTGGGTATTGGGCGGGATGCCAGGGATCGGTGTGGCCCGCCACTCACCGGGGGTGACCAACTCGACCTTGCTGGCCACGTCGACGAGGCTGAGCAGGACCAGGTGGTCGCGGGTCCACGCGTAGTTCTCCAGGCTGGAGTGTTCGTCGGGTTCGAACACCACGCTCAGTTCCGCTGTGCCGGCGAGGAATTGCTCGTAGTTCGTGGCCAGTAGACATCCCGCGGGGTAGATCGTCGTGCCGACCGCCCAATCGGTGCGGGGCCGGATCAACAACCACTGACGGTGCAGCGAGATGTTGGCGTCGGTGGGAACGTCGATGCGAATCAATTCGTTGCCACGCAACTCGTAGCGCTCGCGGTTGAAGAAGTCGAGGGATCGGGTGATCAGCAACCGCTCGTAGCAGGGCGTCCGGTCGTAGCCGGCGCCGACGCTGACGTCCGACGGGTCGCCGGTGAACAGCGTTTGGGCCTCCTCGAGTGGCTGTCCGCGCCGCCAGCGCTTGACGATGCGTGGGTAGCCGGATTCGGTCATCGACCCCTCGCCGAAGTCGGTGCCGACCAGCACGGTGTCGGAGTCTTCCCATGACATGCCCGACTTCGCTTCTGGCAGCTGGAAGCCGTCGGTGACGAATTCCCGCTTGACCATGTCGAATTCGCGCACGACGGTGGCGTCGGCGCCGCCTCGTGACAGTTCGATCAGCGCCAGCGTGTATTCGGGCTCGATGACCTCGGCACCGGCCCACACCCAGTTCTCGCCATCGGCGCGCGCCAGTTGGTCGATGTCGAGGATGACATCCCAGTCGGGCCGTTCGCTGCGGTAGCTATCCAGCGTGGTGCGCCGCCACAGCCCGCGTGTGTTCTTCGCGTCGCGCCAGAAGTTGTACAGGTACTCACCGCGACGCCGGACATAGGGGATGCGGGCATCGGTGTCGAGGATCTCCAGCGCTTCGACGCGCATCTGCTCGAATCTTTCGCCCGCCAGTTCCGCGACGGTCGGCTCGTTGTGCCTGCGCACCCAGGCCAGCGCGTCGTCGCCGGTGATGTCCTCGAGCCACAGGTACGGGTCGTCGCGTTCGTCCACGCACCCATCTTGCCGGGCCGCCCGATCAGCTCAGGTGGTGCACCTCCTGCAGGCCGTACACCGGCGTCGCCAGCCCGACGTGTCGGGCCTTGAGTTGCAGTGCCAGGTACAGCGAATAGTGTCGCGATTGGTGCAGGTTGCCGCCGTGGAACCACAGGTTCTCCTGCTGCGTCGGCTTCCACATGTTGCGCTGTTCGCCCTCCCACGGACCGGGGTCTTTGGTGGTGTCGCTGCCAAGGCCCCACACCTTGCCGACCGTGTCGGCAACGTCCTGGCCGATCAGGTCGGCCGCCCAACCGTTCATCGACCCGTAGCCCGTCGCATACACCACCAGGTCCGCAGGCAGTTCCGTCCCGTCGGCCAGGATCACCGCGTCCTCGGTCAGCCGGTCGACCTGGCCGTGGGCCAGTTTGATCCTGCCGTCGGCGACCAGGTCGCATGCGCCGACGTCGATGTAGTAACCCGACCCCCGCCGCAGATACTTCATGAACAGACCGGAATCGTCGTCGCCCCAATCGAGTTCGAAGCCGGCCGCGGTCAGCCGGTCGTAGAACTCCTTGTCGCGTTCGCGCATCGCGTCGTAGAGCGGGATCTGGAATTCGTGCAGGATGCGGTACGGCAGCGACGCGAACGTCAGATCGGCCTTCTCAGTTGTCATTCCGGCGGCCACGGCGCGCTCGGAGTACAGATCACCGAGACCGATGTCCATCAGGGTGTCGGACTTCACGATGTGGGTCGAGGACCGCTGCACCATCGTCACGTCGACGCCGTTCTCGTAGAGCGCCTTGCAGATGTCGTGGGCTGAGTTGTTCGACCCGACGACAACGGCTTTCTTACCGACGTAGGGATCTGGACCGGGGTGCGCACTGGAGTGATGCTGATCCCCACGGAACACGTCCTGGCCCGGCAGCGTAGGCACGTTCGGCTTGCCCGACATTCCCGTCGCGAGCACGAGGTGTGTCGGTCGCAGCGTGAGCCGTTCGCCGTCACGATCCACCTCGACGGTCCAGCGGCCCGCCTCGGCGTCGAACGACGCCGACACACACGCGGTCTTCGACCAATACGGGACTTCCATCACGCGGGTGTAGAACTCCAGCCAGTCCCCGATCTTGTCCTTGGGGGAGAAGACAGGCCAGTTCGGCGGGAACGGCAAGTAGGGCAGGTGGTCGTACCACACCGGGTCGTGCAGGCACAGCGACTTGTAGCGCTTGCGCCACTGATCTCCCGGCCGCTCATGCTTGTCGAGCACCAGCGCGGGAACGCGCAGTTGACGCAACCGGGCGCCGAGGGCGATCCCGCCTTGCCCGCCTCCGACCACGACCACATAGGGCTGCACCGTGCGCCCCAGTGAGGCGTCCTCTTCGGCGCGCTTCTCGGCCCAGGATCGCGGATCGGGGTCGTCTCCGTGCACGGCGCCCAGTACGCGCGTCGGTCCCTTGCGTTCCTCGTGGCCCTTCAGTTCCTGAAGCGCGGTCAACAGCGTCCAGGCCTGATCGCCTTTGAGGCGCAGATGGCCAACGCCGCTGCCCACCGCGGTCTCGAACTCGATGAACGCCGATGTGACGCCGCCGTCTTCGGTCGGTTCCTCCCGGGTCCGAAAGCCCGACGGGGCGGTATCGGCCAACCGGGCCCCGAGCATGTCGGCCACGCCGTCGCGACCTTCGACGGTCTTGATGTTCCAGGTGAACGCGACAAGGTCGCGCCAGAAGCTGTCGATGGCGAACTTCTGCGTCACCCGGTCGATGTCCCGTTCCGCCATCGCGGCCTCGAAATCGGCGAGCCATGCGTCCACCCGCTGCTGGGGCGTCGTGGCGGCCGCGGGATCCAGAATCTGTGTCATGTGACCCAGAACACACCGTGGGCGTGTTGGTGCACAAGAGTTGCAGCACGTTGCATGGCCTCGCCTGCATGCCTTGCGGTGTGATCAGGAGCACAATCGGCTCTGATGCCTCGTTCCCTCGTCCCCGAGCCCGCTGTCGCGGTGGGTGAGGATCCACGGCGCTACGCCCGGTTGATGTCGGCGGTATATGAGGCCACGATGGCCGGTGATCGCGCCCCGGCGCGGCCACGCAAGGTGATCGAAGACTCCTGGCACCGATTGATGGCGCGCGGCGTCGACCCGGACGCGCTGCCGGCGCCCGAAGTCGAGGACACCACGCTCGACTTGCTGCGCCAGTCGTCCGGCTTACTCGCGGTGCTCGACGAGATCACCCGCGGTCTGGAATCGTTGGTCGCCGAAGGCGACAACATACTGGTCATCGCCGACGCGCAGGGACGCGTGCTGTGGCGGTCCGGATCCCGGTCGGTACTCGGGGAGGCCGACCGGCTGGGGTTCGTCGAAGGCGCGCACTGGGGCGAGCACGCGGTCGGGACGAACGCCATCGGCACCGCGTTGATGTCCAACACAGCGGTGCAGGTGTTCTCCGCCGAGCACTACGCACGCAGCCATCACGCCTGGACCTGTGCCGGTGCACCGATCAGAGACCCGAGAACCGGCCAGGCGATCGGCGTCGTGGACCTGTCCGGCCCGGCGGCGACGGTGCACCCGACGACCGTCGCACTGGTCGACGCGGTGGCTCGGCTGGCCGAGGCCCATCTGCGTGAAGAACACGACCGCGTACTCAACCGGCTCCGGACGGTGGCCGCGCCCATCCTGGCCCGGATCGCCAGCCCCGCCCTCGCCGTTGACCCGCAGGGCTGGGTGGCCGCGGTGGATTCGTTGCCGCCGCACAACAGGATCGCCATGCCGCGCGAAATCTCGCCTGGGCGACTGTGGTTCCCGACGCTGGGCGCGTGCGACGTCGAACCACTGCCGGGCGGGTGGTTGGTCCGGCTGCTGCCCGAGGTCGCCGAGGCGGACGGCCAGCTCGTCTGCGCCACGCTGGACCTGCACGCCCCGGACGCCCCCTCCTTGCAGCTGGACGGCCGATTCGGCTGCTGGCGACGGCAATTGTCACTACGGCACGCCGAGATCCTGCTCGCGCTCGCGCTGTTCCCCGAAGGTCGATCCGCTCCGGAACTGGCGAGCGACCTGTACGGCGACCCGTCGCGCGTGGTCACTGTGCGCGCCGAAATGTCGCGGCTACGAAAGCAATACGCCAGTCTGCTCGCTGCCCAGCCGTACCGCATCGCCGGGTCGGTCAGCTTCAGCGTCGAGTACCCGGACGATAGGGCCGCGCTGTTGCCGTCCTCGACTGCTCCGTTTGTCTGTGCCGCGCGGCGTCTTTCAGGCTGACCGCGACCGCAACCGTCGCACCAGGGCGCCGAACACCAGGATCACCACCGCGGCCGCCGCCAGCGGGCCGACCCGCTTAAGCGCCGAGCGCTGCGCGAAGTGGACCAGGTTCAGCGGTTCGACATCCGCGGGCTCGGGCGCCGGTGCGGTTACCGCCGCGGGTGCCACCGCGAGCTTGTCCGACAGACACGCGGTGAACTGCTCGATGATCTTTCCGCCGACGTCGGCGATCATGCCGCGACCGAACTGGGCGGGCTTACCGGTGATCGACAGATCTGTGGCCACCAGCCCTGCTGTGCGCTCCCCGTCCGCGGTCAACGTGAGGGTGACGGTGGCCTTGACGGTGCCGTTGCCGCGGGTGTCCTTGGCGTCCGCCCTGAGCACGGCGCGGCGGGCCTGTTCGTCGGTCTCGACGAACGCGCCGCTGCCCTTGTACAGCAACATGATCGGGCCGACCTTGACCTTTACGGTGCCGGTGAAGGAGTCGCCGTCGACGCCGGTGAGCGTCGCACCCGGCACGCAGGGCGCCACCTGCTCGGGATCCAGCACCGCGGGCCACACCACATCGATCGGCGCAGGGACCGACAACCGGTGCTCGAGCTGCATGCTCAGGCGCCGATCGCCGTCGCAACGGCCCTGCGGGTCAACACCTTCGCCAGGTGGGTGCGATATTCCGCGTCGGCGTTGCCGTCGGACATCGGGTCCATGCCCTCTGCCGCGTGTTCGGCGGCCGCAAGAATCGACTCCACGCTGGCGCGCTGGCCGATCAGCGCCTCTTCGACGGCGCGGGCGCGCATCGGCACCGGGGCCATGTTCGTCAGCGCGACTTTGGCCTGCCCGATCACCCCGTCGTCGATTGCGACGGTCGCCGCGACGGCGACGATCGACCACGCCTGCGCCACCCGGTGCAGCTTCTCGTAGTGCGCCGCCCAGTCGGTGTGCTTGGGAATCCTGATGTCCGTGAGGATTTCGTCGGGGCCCAGTGCGGTGGTGAAGTAGTCGACGAAGAACTCCGCTGCGCTGACGCTGCGCCTGCCCGACGGACCTGTCACCGTCATCGTCGCGTCCAACGCCAGCACCGGCGCGGCGAGGTCACCGGCAGGATCGGCGTGCGCCAGGTTTCCGCCAAGGGTGCCGCGGTGCCGGATCTGCGGGTCGGCGACGGTACGGGTGGCGTCGGCAAGCAGAAGCGCGTGCTTGCTGACGAGCGGATTGCCCAGCAGGCCGTAATAGGTGGTCATCGCGCCGATCACCAGGGCGTCGCCGTCGTCGCGCACGCCGCGGAGTTCGTCGATTCGGTTCAGGTCGATGAGCACCGAGGGCGCGGCCAACCGCAGTCGCAGCACCGGCATCAGGCTCTGCCCGCCCGCGATCACCTTGGCGTCTTCGCCCGCCTCCGCCAGCGCTGCCACCGCATCGTCGACGGTCGTCGGGGCGACGTAGTCGAAGTTCGCCGGAATCATCGGGCTCCTCCCTTGATTGCGTGCCAGACTCTCAGTGGGCTGCAGGGCATTTCGATGTCGTTCACGCCCAGATGACGTACCGCGTCGATGACGGCGTTGACCACCGCAGGTGTCGACGCGATGGTGCCCGCCTCACCGACCCCCTTGACCCCCAACGGGTTCGTGGTGGCCGGTGTCTCGGTCCGCCCGGTGATGAACTTCGGCAGGTCGACCGCCGACGGCACCAGGTATTCCGAGAACGAGGCGTTGATCAGCGTGCCGGACTCGTCGTGGACGGCCTCCTCGTACAGTGCCTGCGCAATGCCCTGAGCCAGTCCGCCGTGCACCTGCCCGTCCACGATCAGCGGGTTGACCACGTGGCCGATGTCGTCGACACAGACATAGCGACGGATCCCCACCCGGCCGGTCTCGGTGTCCACTTCCGTTGCGCACAAATGGGTTCCGTGCGGGAACGAGAAGTTGTCGGGGTCGTAGGTGGCCTCGGCGTCCAGGTTCGGTTCCAGCCCATCGGGCAGGTCGTGCGCGGCGAATACGGCCAGCGCGACTTCGGCGAGCGTGACGGCCTTCTCGGTGCCCGCAACGCGGAACCGGCCATCGGTGAACTCGAGGTCGTCTTCGGCGCACTCCATCATGTGGGCCGCAAAGGGTTTCGCCTTGGCGATGACCTTGTCGGCGGCCTTCACCACCGCGATCGCACCGACAGCCAGCGAACGCGACCCGTAGGTGTCCAGGCCCCGCGGCGAGCTCTGCGTGTCGCCGTGGATCACCTCGACGTCCTCGAACGGGACGCCGAGTTGGTCGGCGACGATCTGGCTCCACGCCGTCTCGTGACCCTGGCCGTGCGGCGACGAGCCGGTGACCACCTCGACCTTGCCGGTGGGCAGCATCCGGATGGCCGCATGCTCCCAGCCGCCGGCCCCGTACGACAGCGACCCGAGCACCCGCGACGGCGCCAACCCGCACATCTCGGTGAATGTCGAGACTCCGATGCCCAACTGCACGGGGTCGTTGCGCTCACGGCGCTCGGCCTGCTCGCGCCGCAGCCCGTCGTAGTCGAACAACTCGCGGGCTTGGGCGGTGGCGGCCTCGTAATTGCCGGAGTCGTAGGTCAACCCGGCGACGGTGTCGAAGGGGAACTCGTCGTGGGCGATCCAGTTCTGCGCGCGCAGCTCGAGCGGATCGCGGCCCAACTCGGCGGCGAGTTCGTCCATCATCCGTTCGATCGCGAACGTCGCCTCCGGACGTCCGGCGCCGCGGTAGGCGTCGGTGGGCGTCTTGTTGGTGAAGACGTTGGTACACCTGAAGTGATACGACGGGAACTTGTAGATGCCGTTGAACATGAACGCGCCGAGGATCGGGATGCCGGAGGTGACCAGCCGCAGGTAGGCGCCCATGTCAGCGAGCAGTTCCACCTTCAAGCCGGTGACCGTGCCGTCGCGCCGGGCGGCCAGCGTCAGCTTCTGGATCTGATCGCGGCCGTGGTGGGCGGCGAGCATCGATTCGCTGCGGGATTCGGTGTACTTGACCGGCTTGCCGATCCGCCGCGCGACCAGCAGGGCGATCACCTCTTCCGGCGTCACCTGCAGCTTGCCGCCGAACCCGCCGCCGACGTCGGGGGCGATCACCCGGACCTTGTGCTCGGGGATCTCCAGCGTCATCGCCAGCATCAGCTTCAGGATGTGCGGGATCTGCGTGGCCGACCACACGGTCAGCTGGGGGCCGGTCGGATCGACGACCACCGAACGGGGTTCCATGAACGCCGGAATCAGCCGTTGCTGGCGGAAAGTGCGCTCCAGCACCACTTCACCGTCGCGGATGGCGTCCTCGACGTCGCCACCGGTGCCCGCCTCCGCGGAGTCGAAGGTCCAGACCGCGCTGACGTTGGTGCCGAGGTGGGGGTAGATCACCTCCGCGTCGGCGGCCGCGGCGGCCAGATCGAGCACGACGGGCAGGTCGTCGTAGTCCACGTCGATGTGTTCGAGCGCGTCCTGGGCCTCGTACGGGGTGCGGGCCACCACGACGGCGACGGCTTCGCCCGCGAAGTTCACGGTGTCCACCGCCAGCGAGGGCGCGCCGGGCGCCTTCATGTCCTCGGTGATCTGCCACGCGTTCGGCAGGCTGCCTTGTTCGGCGGCCAGATCGCTTCCGGTGAACACGGCGATGACCCCCGGCATGCTGCGCGCGGCACTGATGTCGATGCCGGTGATGCGCGCATGTGCGACAGGGCTACGCAATATCGCCAGATGCTGCATCCCCGGCAACACGATGTTGTCGGTCCAGCGGGTGCGCCCGGTGATCAGATGCTCGTCTTCTTTACGAACGCGCGCCTTACCGATTTCGGGTTCAGCTGTCGCGGTCATCGCAGCGCCTCCGCCGAATCAGATGTGGGCGCAGCTGTTTCCGCGTCCAGCCGATTGGCCGCGTCCTGGACGGCGCTGACGATGTTCTGGTAGCCGGTGCAGCGGCACAGGTTTCCTTCCAGGCCATGCCGCACCGCGTGTTCGTCTGGGTGGGGGTCCTCGGCGAGCAGGTCGATGGTCTGCATGATCATGCCCGGCGTGCAGAAGCCGCACTGCAACGCGTGGTTGTCACGGAAGGCTTCCTGGACGGGATGCAGCTTGCCGTCTCGAGACAGCCCTTCGACGGTGGTCACATCGCCGCCGTCGGCCTGTACGGCCAGCACCGAGCACGACTTGACGCTGTACCCGTTCAAATGGACCGTGCACGCTCCGCAGTTGCTGGTGTCGCAGCCGATCACTGTGCCGACCTTGCCGAGCCGGTCACGAAGGTAGTGGACGAGAAGGAGCCGAGGTTCCACGTCGTCGGTGTAGGTGGTTCCGTCGACGGTGACAGAGATGCGCATATGCATACTCTGCTCTGGCTTGCGGCTGAGAACTCGCGGAATCGCGAAACCGGTTATGCGCCAGCGCGATCAAGCGCAGCGAATCTCGTCGAGCAAATCCTGCAGCGTCGCGAGGCTGTGGCCGGCGAGCAATCGGTCGACGTAAGGCAGCGCCGCGGCGATGCCCGACTGCACTGGCTGGTAACCGTCCACACCTGCGTGCGGGTTCACCCACAGCACCGCGTGGGCGAGTCGGCGCAGCGCCGCCATCTGCTCGGTGAGCAGCGCGGGGTCGCCGCGCTCCCAGCCGTCGGAGAAGATCACCACCACCGCACCGCGGGCCATGCCGCGCCTGCCCCAGCGGTCGAGGAACGCGCGCATGGTCTCGCCGAGTCGGGTGCCCCCGGCCCAGTCGGGCACCGCGCGGCCCGCGGCGGCCAGCGCCACTTCGGGATCACGGGTCCGCAGTGCGCGCGACAGCCTTGTCATCCGGGTGCCGAGCGAAAAGACTTCGGCGGCAGGGTTTTTGCGCGCGACGACGTGTGCGAAACGGAGCAGCGCGTCGGCGTACGGGTTCATCGAGCCGGATACGTCGATCAGCATCACGATGCGCCGCGGCCTGGTGGCCTTGCGATGGTGGCGTGGTCGCACGGGTTCGCCGCCGGCGGCGAGCATGCGCCGAAGCGTGCGCCGCGCGTCGATGCGGCCCCGGCGCGACGGCCGCAGCCTCAGCGCGGGCCGGGTCGCGGGCCGCGGGTGCAGGGTGGCGAGTAGCTCGGCGAGGTGCGCCCGCTCGGCCGCGGTCAGCTCGGCCATGTCGCGATGTCGCAGGATCTCGGTGTCGGCCGCCGCGACCCGCAGGTGCGGTGGCTCACCGTCGGTGTCGGTCGCACCGGCGGCCTCCAGCGCAGCGATGCGCGCGCGGCGCTGGTGCTGGCGGCGCTGCGGCGCACGGACGGGCACCGTGCCGCCGAACCAGTTCTCGAACACCAGGTCGTAGCGCGGGATGTCGTCGGGGTCGCGGCACAGCGTCGCGCGGCCAGCCCAGTACACCTGCCGCGGGTCGGCGAGATCGACCTCGCGCAGCGCCCGGGTGTACGTGTCGACGGCGTCGGCAGGCAGTCCCGCGACCGCGAGCGCGTGCGTGAATCCGGCGAATCCGACCAGCTCCGGCATGTCAGCCTGCCAGCAGCCGGTCCAGCCCTGCCCGTGCGACGCGCTCTGCGTCCTCGTGGTACTTGACCACCGCGCCGAGGGTCGCCGCGGCGGTCTGCGCGTCGAGCACATCGCGGTCGAGTTCGCGCAGCGCGCGCGCCCAATCCAGCGATTCGGCGACACCTGGCGGCTTGACCAGTTCCATGCCGCGCAGGGTGTGCACGGCGCGGGCCACCTGACCGGCGAGGGTTTCGTCGATGCCTGGGATGCGGCGACGCAAGATCGCGATCTCGCGCGCCAGGTCGGGATGCTCGAGCCAGTGGTACAGGCAACGCCGCTTGAGCGCGTCGTGCACGTCGCGGGTGCGGTTGGACGTCAGCACCACCAGCGGCGGCGTGGCGGCCCGTATCTCGCCGAGTTCGGGAATGGTGACCGCGTTCTCGTCGAGCACCTCGAGCAGAAACGCCTCGAATTCGTCGTCTGCCCTGTCGATTTCGTCGACCAGCAGCACGCACGGCGCCTCGGTGAGCGCCCGCAGCAACGGCCGCGCCAGTAGGAACCGCTCGGTGTAGAGCGAGCGTTCCGCGGACTCGGCGTCGAGATGTCCCGCCGCCTCGAGCGTCCGAAGATGCAGCAGTTGCCGCGGGAAGTCCCAGTCGTAGAGCGCCTGCGCGGCATCGATGCCCTCGTGGCACTGCAACCGGATCAACGGCAGCCGCAGCGCCTCGGCCAACGCGGTGGCGAGCGACGTCTTGCCGGTGCCGGGCTCACCTTCGCAGAACAGCGGCCGCCCCATCCGCAACGCCAGGTAGGCGGCCGTGGCGATGCCCTCGTCGGCCAGGTAGCCGGTGGCGTCGAGCGCGTCTGCCAATTGCGTCGGCGACCCGACATCGGGCATGGAATCGCTCACTACGCGAGCGTAGGTCAGCGGTTGATCACAGCTGCGCAACTTCGGCCGTGACCCTGCGTGGCGGACAGTCCGGACGTGCAGCGGCGGACTTATCGTTCCAAGCGTGATAGCCCTACCACGCGCGTGGCTGCTGGCCGGCGCAATGCTCGTGGGTCTCGCGGTCGGGCAGGTCGCGGGTATCGCGTCGACCCTGCTTGTGAAGGCGAGCGTCCGGCCGGACATCGTGATCGCGCTGGTGATCGGGGTGCCCAGCGTGGTCGGCATGCTGATGATCCTGCTGTCGGGCCGGCGCTGGGTGACCGCGCTCGGCGCGTTCATCCTGGCCATCGCACCGGGCTGGTTCGGTGTCCTCGTCACGATTCAGGTGGTGCACGGTGCCTAACCCGACCGAACAAGAGACGCTGCCCGGCGACCCGACGCAGCCGTATTCGCCGATCTTCACCGGGGAGTTTTCGGCCATGGCCGATCCGGTGCAGCCGTTGGTCGCCGACCGCGACGCCGGCAACAGCGCTGAGCCGCCGACGGGTCTGTTGCTCCCCGTGGTTCATCCAGAAGTCGTCGCGGGCACCTACCAACACCTCAAGCGCTGGACCTTTGTCCTCGTGGTGGCGGGGGTGTGGATCGCCGGTGCTGCCTGCGGGTGGGGGCTGTACTACTGGTGGTTTCACTCGCTGGACAAGACGCCGCCGGTATTCGTGGTGCTGATCTTTGTGATCTTGTGCACCCTCGGCGGCGTGCTGGCCGCGATGGTGGTCGACAAACCGCTCGTCGCGGCGTTGGCGATCGGGCTGATGTCGGCGCCACTGGCCGCGCTCGGCGCCGCGGCGGTGCTGCACGGCACCTACTTCTGCCAACACGTGAGCCGCTGTCTGGTGGGGTTGATCCCCTACTAAGGTTGGGCGGGTGACTCACTATGACGTCGTCGTTCTCGGAGCAGGCCCCGGCGGGTACGTCGCGGCCATTCGCGCCGCCCAGCTCGGACTGAACACCGCAATCGTCGAACCCAAGTACTGGGGCGGGGTGTGCCTCAACGTCGGCTGCATCCCGTCCAAGGCGCTGCTGCGCAACGCGGAGCTCGCGCACATCTTCACCAAGGACGCCAAGCAGTTCGGCATCAGCGGTGAGGCGACGTTCGACTACGGGGTGGCGTTCGACCGCAGCCGCAAGGTCGCCGAGGGCCGCGTCGCCGGTGTGCACTTCCTGATGAAGAAGAACAAGATCACCGAGATTCACGGGTACGGCTCGTTCACCGATCCGAACACGTTGTCGGTCAAGCTCAATGAGGGCGGAACCGAAACGGTGACGTTCGACAACATCATCATCGCCACCGGCAGCAGCACCCAGTTGGTGCCGGGCACGTCGCTGTCGGAGAACGTGGTCACCTACGAAAAGCTGATCATGACGCGGGAACTGCCCAAGTCGATCATCATCGCCGGCTGTGGTGCCATCGGCGTCGAGTTCGCCTACGTGCTCAAGAACTACGGCGTGGATGTGACCATCGTCGAGTTCGTGCCGCGCGCGCTGCCCAACGAAGACGCCGAGGTTTCCAAGGAGATCGAGAAGCAGTTCAAGAAGCTCGGTGTCGTGATCCGCACCGGCACCAAGGTCGAGGGAATCAAGGACGAGGGCGGCGAGGTCACCGTCATGGTGAGCAAGGACGGCAAGTCCGAGGAACTGAAGGCCGAGAAGGTGTTGCAGGCCATCGGTTTCGCGCCCAACATCGAGGGCTACGGCCTCGACAAGGCGGGGGTGCAGATCACCGAGCGCAAGGCCATCGGCATCGACGACTACATGCGCACCAACGTGCCCCACATCTACGCCATCGGCGACGTCACCGGGCTGCTGCAGCTGGCTCACGTGGCCGAGGCGCAGGGCGTGATCGCGGCCGAAACCATCGCAGGCGCAGAGACTTTGCCGCTCGGTGACTACCGGATGCTGCCGCGTGCGACGTTCTGCCAACCGCAGGTGGCCAGCTTCGGACTCACCGAGGAGCAGGCCCGTGCGGAGGGGTACGACGTGAAGGTCGCCAAGTTCCCGTTCACCGCCAACGGCAAGGCGCACGGCGTCGGCGATCCGAGCGGCTTCGTGAAGCTGATCGCCGACGCCAAGTACGGCGAGCTGCTCGGCGGACACTTGGTCGGGCATGACGTCTCCGAGTTGCTGCCCGAACTGACCCTGGCGCAGAAGTGGGATCTGACCGCCACTGAGCTGGCCCGAAACGTGCACACCCATCCGACGATGTCCGAGGCGCTGCAGGAGTGCTTCCACGGTCTCGTCGGCCACATGATCAATTTCTGAACGTGGCCCAGCCCGCCAGCCCGGCGAGGGCGATGTGGGTCGCCGGCATCGGCGGTTTGGTGGTCGGCCACATCCTGTGGCTGGCCGGGATCTCCATCGCGATCGCGACGAGTTCGATCAGCACGTGGGTATTGGTGGTCGCCGCGGTGTCCTTCGTGGCGGGCGCGGCTGCGGCGTATGTCGGCTGGCGGTGTTATCAGCGAAAGTCGGAGATTTGGGCGGTGTTCCTGTGGTTGTTGCCGGTGTCCCCGGTGTTGCTCTCTCTGAGCGTGCTCGGGGTCACCTACCTATAGTCAGACCATGACTGTGCTGCGATTGCCCGCCAATGGTTTTGAAGCTTGCGAGCAGTTCGAAGTCGGCTAGCGGTCGGCAGCTCACTGCATTATCGTCTGGGGCACCGCAGACGATCTCGGAGGAACCAACGTGGCAGCATCGAAGTACGCCGGAATGACCTTTGTCGGCGCAGTCTTGGCCGCATCAGCGTTGGGGTTGGCCGCCAATGCTCAGGCGGACAACTGCGACCCATTCCTGTTGTCGATGACTCCGCAACCCGTTCTCGCGTGCCAGGCTCCCGACGTCGCTCCGCCGCCCGACCAACCTGCAGTCGCTCCTGTCAACGACGTCGCGGCCCCACTTCCCGCCGAGGTGCCACCGCCCGTCCCGGAGCCAGTCGGGTAGCAGCCCGCAAGTCGCTGCACACGCTAAAGCCCTGTGCCGCAGCGGGTTTGCTGGCGTCGACGCCGAAGGCGGGTGGGTTACAGGATCACACGCACTCGGTGCAGAACTGCTCGCCGTCTTTGCGCAGCGCCAACCGGCTGGTGTGTTGCACCAGGAAGCAACTGGAGCAAACGAATTCGTCTGCTTGTTTGGGAACCACACGCACGGTGAGTTCCTCGCCGGTGAGATCGGCGTCGGGTAGCTCGAACGAGTCGGCCGAGTCGCCGTCGTCGACGTCGATGACCGCGGTCGCGGCGTCGTTCTTGCGACGGCTGGTGATCTCCTCCAGCGACTCGTCGCCTTCGGTTTCGGTGACGCGGGGTGCGTCGTAGTCAGTGGCCATGCGACATCCCCTTCCTAACAAGTCTGATAAAGCGCCAAACGCGGCGAGGAAGCGGATTGTTCCCTATCTCAGTCCGGAAAGTCCAGCGGAATTTTCAGTGTCGCCATGGTCGCCGCCAGCGCATCGTATTGCCCTGCCAGCGTGCAGAATTCGATCAGCTGCGCGCGGCTGAGCAGGCCGGAAAGCGTGGACCAGGTCTCCGGCGACATCGAGCGGGTGATGACGAACTCGTCGGTGGCGGTGATCAATACCCGTTGCCGGTCGGTCAGCCCTTGGGCGTCGGGCCCCTCGAAGATCCTGGCCTGCAGGTCAGCGTCGACGCCGCGACTGCGGGCGAGCCTGCGGTGCTGCTGCAGTTCGTACTCGCAGTCGCGCAGGTGGCCCACCCGCAGGATGACCAGTTCGGCGTCCTCGCGGGACAGCTTGCCGGCGTACAGCAGGTAGGCCGAGAACGGCAGCCAGGCGAGGAAAAGCAGCTTGTGCTGCCCGAGCACGTTGAACAGGTGGAACTTCGGCGCGCGGATGCCGCGGGCGCCGAGCTTCGCGATCGCCCAGTTGACGGGGCCCAGTTCCTTGAACCCGCCAGGCGGGATCCGTGCCAACGTTGTCTGCTCTTCGCGCGAGCGCTCATCGCCGCAGCTCATAACTGCTTCACCAGATAGGGCGACACCGTGCTTCGGTGCTCGTCGATGTCCAACGCGCGGCCCAACGCGGGGAAGGCCCGCTGCGGACAGTTGTCGCGTTCACAGACCCGACAGCCCGCACCGATCGGTGTCGCGTTGTCACCGGACAAGTCCAGTCCCTCCGAGTAGACCAGCCGGTGCGCATGCCGGAGTTCACAGCCAAGGCCGATCGCGAACGTCTTACCTGGCTGACCATAGCGCGATGCGCGCCGCTCCACCGTGCGCGCCACCCACATGTAATTGCGCCCGTCGGGCATCTGCGCGATCTGCACCAGAATCTTGCCGGGGTTGGCGAACGTCTCGTACACGTTCCACAGCGGGCAGGTGCCGCCCGACGAGGAGAAGTGAAAGCCGGTGGCGGATTGCCGTTTCGACATGTTGCCCGCGCGGTCGACCCTGACGAAGGACAGCGGCACCCCGCGCATCGAGGGACGCTGCAGCGTGGACAGCCGGTGCGCGATGGTTTCGTAGCTGACGGAGTAGAACGCGGACAGCCGTTCGATGTCGTAGCGGAAGTTCTCGGCGACGTCGTGGAACTGTCCGTACGGCAGCACGGTCGCGGCGGCAAAGTAGTTGGCCAGGCCCAGCCGGGCCAACGTCGTCGACTCCTGGCTGGTGAACTTGCCCTCGGCGACCAACTTGTCGATCAGGTCGCCGAATTCGAGGTAGGCCAGCTCGGCCGCCATCTTCAGCACGGTCTGGCCCGACGAAAGGTGGCTGCTGATCTCGAGGGTCTTCGTGGCCGGATCGAAGCGGTGCAGCACGGTGTCACCGATGTCGATGCGACGCACGATGTGCACGCCGTGGACCCGGGTCAGCCGGTCGGACAGCTCGCGGGCCAACTCGGCGCGATGCATGCGCATCCGGATGGTGAGGTCCTCGGCTGCGGTGTCCAGCTCATGCAGGTAGTTCTGCCGTTGATAGAAGTAGTCGCGGACTTCCTCATGCGGCATGGTGATCGCCCCGGTTCCGCTGCCGTCGGAATTCCGGTCCTCGGTCGCGTTGGCGAGTTGCGCGGCGGTCAGCCGGTATCGGCTGTGCAGGTTCACCATCGCGCGCGCCAATGCCGGGTGCGAGCCGACCATGTCGGCGACCTCGGTGAGATCGACGTCGACGTCGAGGTCGCGATCCATCAGAACCTCGCGGAGCTCGGCGACGAGCCGGGTGTCGTCCTGGGAGGCGAAGAACGTCGCGTCGACCCCGAACACCTCGGTGATCCTGAGCAGCACCGCGACGGTCAGCGGTCGGACGTCGTGTTCGATCTGGTTGAGATAGCTCGGCGAGATGCCCAGCATTTGCGCCAGTGCCGCCTGGTTGAACCCGCGTTCGCTGCGGAGTTGCCGAACCCTGGAGCCGACGAACGTTCTGGCCACGTCAGCCAGCCTAACAATGTTGCGAAGGCCAACTTCGCATTGTTGGCAGATTGCTGGCTGTGGCAGTATCGGGCCGGTTGGAGCGACAGGGAGAACCACGAATGGCGGGAATAGCGGGCAGCACCGGTCTGGCGAAGGTGATGATGCCGGTGCCCGATCCACACCCCGACGTCTTCGACCGGCAATGGCCGCTGCGGGTGGCCGACATCGACCGCGAGGGCAGGCTGCGGTTCGACGCCGCCACCCGGCACATCCAGGACATCGGCTCCGATCAGCTGCGCGAAATGGGCTTCGAGGAAACCCACCCGCTGTGGATCGTGCGGCGCACGATGATCGACCTGATCAAGCCGATCGAGTTCCAGGACATGCTGAGGATGCGGCGCTGGTGTTCGGGCACCTCGAACCGGTGGTGCGAGATGCGGGTCCGGATCGACGGCCGCAAGGGCGGGTTGATGGAATCCGAGGCGTTCTGGATCAACATCAACCGGGAAACCCAGGGCCCTGCGCGGATCTCTGACGACTTCATCGAGGGATTGCAGCGCACCACCTCGGTGGACAGGCTGCGGTGGAAGCCGTATCTGAAGGCGGGCAGCCGTGAGGATGCCGCTCAGATCCGCGACTTCCTCGTGCGCGTCAGCGACATCGACATCTTCGACCACATGAACAACTCCGTGTACTGGAGCGTGATCGAGGACTACCTCTTCAACACACCGGAGCTGTTGCACAAGCCGATCCGGGTGACCATCGAACACGATGCGGCGGTGGCGCTCGGCGACAAGCTCGAGATCATCTCGCACGTGCACCCCCCCGGGTCGACCGAGCAGTTCGGCCCAGAGCTTTCCGATCGCACTGTTAGAACGCTCACATATGCCGTCGGCGATGAGACAAAGGCGGTCGCGGCGATCTTCGCCCTCGAGCCCGCCGAGCTTTAACAGTACAAGCGTACTGACCAGCGGAAACCACACTACCGGTGAGTAGCTACTGAACCGGTACAGCCATTGCCGTCTTCGCAGACTTAGCAAGTTCATCTGGCCTGTTGGCGAAAGTTTACAAACGTAACGGGTGGACCTGCGCTTATGCCGTAGTGCATCCTCGAATTAGCACAACAGTTGAAGGTGCTGGAGGGTTAACAAACCGTCTGGTTGGGAACCGCTCCAGCGACTTGCAAGAAAAGGAGCACCAATGTCGACCGTTGGCAAGCCGAGGTCTGCCGAAGAGATCCAGAAGGATTGGGACACCAACCCGCGGTGGAAGGGCATCACCCGCACGTACACCGCTGACGATGTGGTGGCTCTGCAGGGCTCGGTGGTCGAGGAGGCCACGCTGGCCCGCCGCGGCGCAGAGGTGCTCTGGGAGCAGCTGCACGACATGGAGTTCGTCAACGCGCTGGGCGCGCTCACGGGCAACATGGCCGTGCAGCAGGTCCGCGCCGGCCTGAAGGCCATCTACCTGTCGGGTTGGCAGGTCGCGGGTGACGCGAACCTGTCCGGCCACACCTACCCCGACCAGAGCCTCTACCCGGCCAACTCGGTGCCGCAGGTGGTGCGCCGCATCAACAACGCGCTGCTGCGCGCCGACGAGATCGCCAAGGTCGAGGGCGACACCTCGGTGGAGAACTGGCTGGCGCCGATCGTGGCCGACGGCGAGGCGGGCTTCGGTGGCGCGCTGAACGTCTACGAGCTGCAGAAGGCGATGATCGCCGCCGGTGTCGCAGGATCTCACTGGGAGGACCAGCTGGCGTCGGAGAAGAAGTGCGGCCACCTCGGCGGCAAGGTGCTGATCCCGACTCAGCAGCACATCCGCACGCTGACCTCGGCTCGCCTCGCGTCCGACGTCGCCGACGTGCCGACCGTGGTCATCGCCCGCACCGACGCCGAGGCCGCGACGCTGATCACCTCCGACGTGGACGAGCGTGATCAGCCGTTCATCACCGGTGAGCGCACTGCCGAGGGCTTCTACCGGGTCAAGAACGGCCTCGAGCCGTGCATCGCCAGGGCCAAGGCGTACGCACCGTACTCGGACCTGATCTGGATGGAGACCGGTACGCCGGACCTTGAGTTGGCCCGCAAGTTCGCCGAGGGCGTCAAGAGCGAGTTCCCGGACCAGATGCTGGCCTACAACTGCTCGCCGTCGTTCAACTGGCGCAAGCACCTCGACGACGCGACGATCGCCCGGTTCCAGAAGGAGCTCGGCGCGATGGGCTTCAAGTTCCAGTTCATCACGCTGGCCGGCTTCCACGCCCTGAACTACTCGATGTTCGATCTGGCCTACGGCTACGCCCGCAACCAGATGACCGCCTACGTCGAGCTGCAGGAGCGCGAGTTCGCCGCCGAGGAGCGGGGTTACACCGCGACCAAGCACCAGCGCGAGGTCGGCGCGGGCTACTTCGACCGGATCGCCACCACGGTGGACCCGACCAGCTCCACCACGGCGCTGACCGGTTCGACCGAAGAGGGCCAGTTCCACTGAGTTGGTAGCCTCAGGCCCCGTCCATCAATCTGGGCGGGGCCTGTTGCTATAGGAGACCTTGTGAGCATTGAACGGGTAGGTGTGGTCGGCGCCGGCCAGATGGGCTCGGGCATCGCGGAGGTGTCCGCGAAGGCGGGCGCGAACGTCGTGGTCTACGAGCCGACCGAGGAACTGGTCGAGGCCGGCCGCAAGCGGATCACGGGTTCGCTCGAGCGCGCGGCGGCCAAAGGCAAGCTGTCCGAAGACGATCGCGATGCAGCGCTGGGTCGGTTGACGTTCACCACGAACCTGGCCGACTTGTCCGACCGTCAGCTGGTGATCGAGGCGATCATCGAGGACGAGAAGGTCAAGGCGAAGGTGTTCGCCGAGCTCGACGAGATCATCGCCGACCCCGACGCGGTGCTGGCGTCGAACACCTCGAGCATCCCGATCATGAAAATTGCTGCGGCGACGAAGAATCCGGCCCGGGTTCTCGGGCTGCACTTTTTCAATCCGGTGCCGGTGCTGCCGCTGGTCGAACTGGTCAACACGCTCGTCACGTCCGAGGCGGCGATCGAGCGGACGGAGAACTTCGCCAGCGGCGTGCTGGGCAAGCAGGTGGTGCGCTGCAGCGACCGGTCGGGCTTCGTGGTCAACGCATTGCTGGTGCCGTATCTGTTGTCGGCGATCCGGATGGTCGAGGCCGGCGTCGCGACGGTCGAGGATGTCGACAAGGCGATCGTGGCCGGGCTGTCGCATCCGATGGGGCCGCTGCGGCTTTCGGACCTCATCGGCTTGGACACCATGAAGCTGATCGCGGACTCGATATACGCCGAACTCAAGGATGCGCACTACGCCCCGCCGCCACTGCTGCTGCGGATGGTGGAGGCCGGTCAGCTCGGCAAGAAGTCCGGTCGGGGCTTCTACACGTACTGAGCCGGCGCGAGTGTGAACACACTGCGAGTTATCGGCCGATTCTTCGCATTGAGTTCACATTCGGGGAAGCTAGGCCTCGGCGAGCCGCCTCTTCTCCGCTTCGACGTCGAAATCCGCCGGCGGCCATGACAAGTCGAGTCTCTCCAGCGCTTCGATCAACAACTCGAGGATGGCAAGGCGGCTGTACCACTTGTGGTCCGACGGCACCACGTGCCACGGCGCGACGTCGGTCGAGGTCCGCTCCAGCATCGCTTGATACGCCTCTTGATACGCCGGCCAGAGCAGTCGCTCGTCGACGTCGCCCGGGTTGTACTTCCAGTACTTGTCCGGCCGGTCGAGTCGGGCGGCAAGCCGTCGTTTCTGTTCGTCAAGCGAGACGAACATCGCGACCTTGATGATCGTGGTGCCGTCGGCGACGAGTCTGCGCTCGAATCTGTTGATCTCCTCGTATCGGTTATCCCACACCTCCGGCCCAACCAGGTTGCGCACGCGGACGATCAACACGTCTTCGTAATGAGAGCGGTCGAACACGCCGATGTGGCCGGGCGGCGGCAGCGCACGGCGGATGCGCCACAGGTAGTGATGCTTGAGCTCTTCCTCGGAAGGGGCGCCGAATGCGTGGTAGCGCAGGCCTTGCGGATTCGCGGCTCCCACAACATGTTTGACGATGCCGCCCTTGCCCGCGGTGTCCATTCCCTGTAGGACGAGCAGTATCGAGCGGTGGTCTTCACCGCTCTTGCTGCGGGCGTAGAGCATCTCCTGCAGCTCCGCGAAGCGCTCATTGCGCTCGGGTTGTAGGTCGGCTGCATCGCCCTTCTTGCCCTTGAAGCCAGGCGTCGCGCTGGTGTCGATGTCCGCGACCTTTTCGCCTTCTCGGTAGACCAGATAGTCGTGGGGTTCACGCGTCCAGTGAGGGGGAAAAGCAGCAGGCTTGCCCTTGGCCTTATCGGCGGACTTACTCATGAGCCAGTAATTGTGGCGGCAACACGGGCGACGGGTGGGCTTGTTCGCGGAACTTCTGCAACGAACCGCCCACCTCGACGATGCCGCGCAGCGCGTTCCACGACAGCATCGTCAAGTAGTCGATCAGCTCGTCGGCCGAGATCTGGCGATCGTTCATCCACGAGTGCGTCGCCAATTGAACGCCGCCGACCGTGTGATACGCCCACGGTGTGACACCGCCGGTGTCCATCCCCGCCTCCATCATCCTGCGCCGCAGCATCACCGCCAGCATCCGGGCGATGATCTGCTCGGACGTCGCGATGGCCTTGCTCTTGGAGGCGGAGTTGTTCGCCATGACGAACTGATACGGCTCCGGTTCGGCAGCCACCGTCTCGACGTATACGCGGATGATCTCGCGGGTCAGGTCGTAGCCGTCCAGATTCGACGACAGCGCCGCGGCCATGTTCGGAATCAGGGTGGTCTGGGCGAACCGCATCATCACCGCGGTGGTCAAGTCGTTCTTGTCAACGAAGTAGCGGTACAGGACCGTCTTCGACACCCCGATTTCGGAGGCGATCTCGTCCATGCTGACGTTGCTGCCCCGCCGGCGGATCGCCTCGAGGGTGCCGTCTACCAACTCGTTGCGACGCTCTACCTTGTGCTGGTGCCAGCGCCGCTTACGTCCGTCTGTTTTGACAGGACGCGCAGGAGTCTGCTGTGCCACTGTTGCCGTGATCCGTTCCGTAGGTCCACTCGATAATACGGCGATTATGTGTAACCGGGCTGTACGGGACGACGGCCCAACGGCGAAATAGTGGACTATGGAGACGTGGCACACAGACCGGTCCCAGACGCGACGCGCAGCTTCGCTGAGTCGTTGGCCGGTGCCGACAGTGTGGCGGACGCCGAGCGTCGCCGAGGGTTGCGGCGGATGAAGCTCGTCGCGCTGAGTTTCCTGCTCGGCGCGACCGTGATCTTCCTGCTCTGCACCTGGGCGCAGTCCAATGGGGCTAACGCGGGGTCGGCCTGGATCGGGTACGTGCGGGCCGCGGCCGAGGCAGGCATGGTCGGTGCGCTCGCGGACTGGTTCGCGGTCACCGCGCTGTTCAAGCATCCGCTGGGCATCCCGATTCCCCACACCGCGATCATCAAGCGCAAAAAGGACCAACTCGGCGAGGGCCTCGGGGCCTTCGTCCGCGAGAACTTCCTGTCGCCAGAAGTGGTGGAGACCAAACTGCGCGACGCCGAAGTCGCCGGCCGGCTTGGCAAGTGGCTGTCGGAGCCGTCGCACGCGAACCGGGTGGCAGCCGAAACATCCAATGTGTTAAGGGTTTTGGTGGAGATGCTGCGCGACGAGGACGTGCAGCACGTGCTGGACCGGATGATCGTCAAACGCATCGCCGAACCGCAGTGGGGGCCGCCCATCGGCAGGGTGCTGGCCACACTGCTGGCCGAGCGGCGGCAGGAGGCGCTGCTGCAGCTACTCGCCGACCGGGCGTTCCAGTGGTCGTTGAACGCGGGCGACATCATCGAGCGGGTCGTCGAGCGCGATTCGCCCACCTGGTCACCGCGCTGGGTCGACCACCTCGTCGGCGACCGGATCCACCGCGAGTTGATGGACTTCACCGACAAGGTCCGTCGCAACCCGGACCACGAGCTGCGGCGATCGGCCACGCGGTTCTTGTTCGAGTTCGCCGACGACCTGCAGCATGACGAGGCCACCATTCAGCGGGCAGAGAATGTCAAGGACCAGATCATGGCTCGCGACGAGGTCGCGAGGGCCGCCGAGACCGCATGGAGTGCGGCCAAGCGGATCATCCTGGAATCGGTCGACGACCCGTCGTCGGCGCTGAGAACCCGCATCGCCGACACCGTCGTGCACATCGGCGAATCGCTGCGCGACGACTCTGACCTCCGCGACAAGGTCGACAACTGGATCGTTCGCGCCGCCCAACACCTGGTCTCCGAGTACGGGGTGGAGATCACGGCGATCATCACCGAAACCATCGAGCGCTGGGACGCCGACGAGGCCAGCAGGCGCATCGAACTGCACGTCGGCCGTGACCTGCAATTCATCCGGATCAACGGCACCGTGGTTGGGTCGCTGGCCGGGCTGTTGATCTATTCGGTAGCCCAGCTACTCTTCTGACCTGCGCTAACTGCTGCTTGCAAAAGTTAGCACCCCGCCGTACGGTTGATTACGTCGCATTGTTGTCAAACCAAACGGGATACCCGCGCGATCCGAGGGGGCTAAGCGCTATGCCGCAGGATGAAAATCTTGCCGCCGTCGTGTCCAGCGCTGCGCAGAACGCAGCCCAGGACATCGGCAGCTTCATTCGAACGCAGCGCGAGGCAGCGCAGGTATCGGTGCGGCAGTTGGCCGAGAAGGCCGGCGTCAGCAACCCCTATCTCAGCCAGATCGAGCGGGGATTGCGGAAACCCTCGGCCGACGTGCTGCAACAGATCGCCAAGGCGCTACGGGTCTCTGCGGAAGTGCTCTATGTGCGGGCCGGAATTCTCGAGCCCAGTGAGACGAGTGAGGTCCGCGACGCCATCATCACCGACACGGCGATCACCGAGCGGCAGAAACAGGTGCTGCTCGACATCTACACGTCATTCCTTCAACAAAACGAGGGCCAACAGAAGGAAGCCGTCAGTGAGGAGCCGACGACTGAAGCGACCGCGGAATTTCCCAAAATCCTAGAAATACAGCAAAACCACGAAAGTCAGTGAGAGGAAACAACTATGGCGAAGAAGACTGCCAAGAATCAGCCCAACGTCGACGATTTGAAGGCCCCGCTGCTCGCTGCGGTCGGCGCCGCGGACCTCGCCCTCGAGCGGGTCAACGAGATCGTCGCCACCCTGCGCGAGCGTGCCGGCGAGGCCCGCACCGACACCCAGGCCCGCGTCGACGAGAGCCGCGCTCGCCTGACCAAACTGCAGGAGGATCTGCCCGGCCAGTTCGGCGAGCTGCGTGACCGCCTGACCTCCGATGAGCTGCGCAAGGTCGCCGAGAGCTACGCCGAGGCCGCCCAGACCCGGTACAACAGCCTCGTCGAGCGCGGTGAGGCCGCCCTCGAGCGGATCCGCAACACCCCCGCGCTGGAAGAGGGCCGCGAGCGCGTCGAGCGCTACTCGGACCAGGCCGTGGAGCTGACCCAGGAGGCGCTGGGCAACGTCGCGTCGCAGACCCGCGCCGTCGGCGAGCGCGCCGCCAAGCTGGTCGGCGTCGAGCTGCCGAAGAAGGCTTCCAAGGCTGCTCCGGCCAAGAAGACCACCCCGGCCAAAAAGGCGCCCGCCAAGAAGGCCCCGGCCAAGAAGGCTGCGGCCAAGAAGGTCACCCAGAAGTAAGTTCGACGCGAAGGACGTAAGCCGCTTAGGCTAACTCTGTGGAGCTTCAAGGCCTGGTGGTTTACGTCCTTTTCGCGTTGAAGATCGCCGTCCTCGTGATGACGGCCTACGCGTTCATCCACGCGGCGATGCAACGTTCCGACGCCTACACCGCCGCGGACAAGCTGACGAAGCCGATCTGGCTAGTGATCTTGGGCGTCGGCGTGCTGCTCCTCCTCGTGCTAGACGTCACAGGAGCTGCCATTGCGGCCGTCGCCGCGGGCGTCTACCTCGTCGACGTCCGGCCCAAGATCCTGGAAATCCAGGGCAAGTCCCGTTAGCCGCGTGCGCCTCGTCCTCGCCGCCGCTGTAGCGGCCACCTCGCTGCCCGTGCTGCTGGCCCCGGTCGCATCGGCCGATCCCGTGCCGGCGCCGCCCTACGTCGACCACGTGCAATGGGCCAAGTGGGGCGACCTGTCCAGTCTGCGGGTGTATCCGACCGCCGCCGCGCGTCAGGCGTCGCTGGACCCCCACACCGATGCGCAAGCGGCCGAGGCGTGGACCGAAGTGCTGAACGCGTCGCCGGATGCCGACATGCCCGGAATGAAGGCGCAGTTCCTGTGCCATTGGCACTACGCCGAACTCGTGCAGCCCGGCAAAGCCAGCTGGAATCTCGAGCCATGGCGAAACGAGGTCTCCGAGGAGCAGATGATCGCGGCGGGGTGCAACCCCGGCGGCACCGAAGAACCGTTCTGATGGGCTCTTACAGCCGCCGGCACGTGGCCGGGCTGGTCGACCACACACTGCTCAAACCCGAAGCGACCGAGGCCGACGTCGTCGCGTTGTTGCGGGATGCGGCCGATCTCGACGTGTTCGCGGTGTGTGTGTCGCCGACGATGGTGGCGACGGCTAGTTCGTTTCCGACGGTCGCGTCGGTGGTGGGATTCCCGTCAGGCAAGCATGTTTCGGCGATCAAGGCCGAGGAGGCGCGGCTCGCGGTGGCGGCCGGTGCCGACGAAATCGACATGGTGATCGACATCGGAGCAGCCCTCGACGGTGACTTAGAGGCCGTAAAAGCCGACATCTCAACGGTTTCCGACGCCATCACTCCCGACACCGTGTTGAAGGTGATCGTCGAGTCGGCCGCGCTGATCGCGTTGGCCGGTGAACAACGGCTTGTCGACGTGTGCCGGATCGCGCAGGACGCCGGTGCTCATTTTGTGAAGACCTCGACGGGGTTTCATCCCAGCGGCGGTGCGTCGGTGCGCGCGGTCGAGCTGATGGCGAAGACCGTGGGGGACCGGTTGGGCGTCAAGGCCAGCGGCGGCATCCGCACGGCGCGGGATGCCGTCGCGATGCTCGACGCGGGCGCCACCCGGCTGGGCTTGTCAGGTACGCGTGCGGTGCTCGAAGGGCTGGACTAGAGTCGCGCGGCGGTGATTGCACGCCGCGCAAACCACAATCACTGAAGTGCCCAGCTCGTGGCGACAGAGTCGCTGCCGGCGACATTGTCGCTCACAGCCGGGGAATCGGCGAAGTGAGTTTCCGCTCGTGCCGAGCCAACTGCTCGACGCGGATCACAGCCCCGCAAAGCAGGGGTCCTGCTGCCCCTTCGGGATCGACGCGTTCTGCGTCGAGAACTGGCTCACCACACCGCTATCGGTTACCTGCACCGAATCCGCCTTGATGCCGAGCGGATAATTCTTGGTCAGCTGGTCAGTGAACGCGTCCAGCGCGGGCTGCACGGTCTCGCGCGGCAGGGTGAAGCCAAGACCGGTCAATTCCGTTACCTGGAGCGAGATTCCGTTGTCGGCGATCGCGGGCTTCGCCGTGATGCTGCCCAGCGCGCCCTGCAACTCGATGGTGCCTGCCGAGGGATTCGTCGAAACCCCCGTCAGGAATGCACCGACCAGCGGGATGGCGTTCTGAATGGTGTCCTTGATGCCCTGCGACGACCAGGTGATCTGCGCGATGAGGGATCCGATGGAACCGCTGGAGTTTCCGGTGTCCTCGAGCCGCACGTCGTTGATCGACACATTGACTTTCATCCCCTTGGCCTGACGGATCTGGTTGCCGGCGGTCTCGAAGTGGATGTTGGTGTAGTGACCGGTCATGTGCTGCCATAGGAACGGCGGCAGCGCCCCGAACGACACCGACGCGTTGTCCTGCACCACACATTGCGCTGCTCTTGCGACCACCTCATCGGCCCGGCTGCGGGCGTACAGCTCACCGGCAAGCAGACCCGCCGCGGTCAGCGCCAGCACGATGACCACGACCAGCACGATCGACAGCGGATCGCGGAACAGCCTTGTGAACTTGCCCAGCAGCGATGAGTCCTGCCGCGGCGAAGGCGCCTGCGGCGCCATCGGCTGGCCTGCTGGTGCCCCCTGCGGGTACTGCTGCGGGGGCGGTGGGACGGGCGGGACCTGGTTGGCCGGGCGAGCCCAGGGATCAGTCACCTGAGCGATTCTGCCTTAGCGAGACGGCTGAACTCTGAGCGGTTGCGCAATGCCGCGATGGTCTCGCGGGCCTTCTGTGCCGCGTCGAGGTCGAGATCGGCCACCAGCAGCTCGGGGTCGGCGCCCGCCGATGCCAGCACCTCACCGACGGCCGACGCGACCAGGCTGCCGCCCACGCCGACCGGCCCAGCCTTGGCCAATTCGTCGCCGGGGTAGGCCTGGTCGACCGCCGCCACGAGGCCCGTCGTATCGATGGCTCGGGCGCGCGCCAGCAGCGTCCACTGCTCGAGCTTGCCTCGGCCGGTGCCCCATGAGGCGTGCACGGTGATCAGTTGTGCTCCCCTGTCGGCCAATTCGGCGTAGAGCTCGGGGAAGCGAACGTCGTAGCACAGGGTGAGGCCGACGTTCACGCCGTCGACGGTGATCACCACGGGCTCGTGACCCGGCGCGACGGTGTCGGACTCGGCGAAGCCGTACGCGTCGTACAGGTGGATCTTGTCGTAATGCGCCTCCACGCCGGGGCCCGTCGCAATCAGCGTGTTGGTCACCCTGCCGTCGGCGGAGGGGACGAACATGCCCGCCACGACCACGACACCGGCCCGATGTGCGATCGCGCGCACCGCCGTGGCCCACGGGCCGTCCAGCGGTTCGGCGACCGGCTTCAGCGGTACCCCGAATCGGCACATCGTCGCCTCGGGGAACAGCACGAGGCGAGCGCCCTGATCGGCCGCGCGCCGGGTGTACTCCTCGACAAGGCTGAGGTTGGCGGTCGGGTCGGTGCCGCTTTGGATCTGCGCGAGGGCGATTCGCATGTTGTCAGCCTAATGGCGTGGCCTCCGACTACGGAGCCCCGACGGGGGCGACATGGGACTACGGAGCCCCGACGGGGGCGACATGGGACTACGGAGCCCCGACGGGGGCGACATGGGACTACGGAGCCCCGACGGGGGCGACAGCGGACTACGGAGCCCCGACGGGGGCGACCTCCGACCACGGCACTGACAGGACGCCGTCACGCATCCGCCGCCGCGGCGGCTCGACCGGCAGGCCCTCGCTGCGCAGCAGGTCGAGCATGGCCCGCCAGCGCACCCGCGGCCCGAACACGCCGTGGCCCGCGACGCTCGCCCAGGCGCGATCGGCGGCGCTGAGCAGCGTGTGGATCGGCTGACCGCCCACGTTGTGGTGGATCAGCACCTTGGGCAGTCGCTCGGCGAGGTCCGACGGCCGCCCGATCGCGAACGGATCGCATGCCAGCGTCAGGCTGACCGGTCCGTCGCGGTCCAGCAGCACCCAGCAGCAGCGCCGGCCCAACTCATCGCAGGTGCCGTCGACGATCAGTCCACCCGGTGCCAGCTGTGCCTGCATCGTTGCCCACGCCCCGGCCACCGCCTCGACCGGGTACTGCCGCAACACGTTGAACGCCCGCACCAAAACCGGTGTGTGCCCGGCTAATTCGAAGCCGCCGAGCCCGAATTCGACTGTGCTGTTTTCGGCGGCCCGAGCCGCCGCGACGACCCGCTCGGGGTGGATCTCCAGGCCGACCACCCGGACGTCGGCGCGCACGACGCGCAACCGCGCCGCCAGTTCGAGCGTCGTCACCGGCAGCGCGCCGTGGCCCAGGTCGATCACCAGCGGATCGGTGGCCGCCTGCAGCGCGGCACGCACGCGTCGCGAGTGCACCAACCACCGGTCGCTGCGACGCAACCGGTTATGGCCGGTGGTGCCGCGCGTGATGGCACCGACCGGCCTGGCGGTGCTCGACGATCCAGTCAGTGGTGAACGCCCCTTGCAAGCGGTACACGTCCATTCTCACGTACGGGCTAGGCGTTTTCGGTGATCCACACCGTGGTGAACCTTTGTTCGGCGATCAACAGGTCAACCAGTTGGCTGCCGATGAAGTTCTCGATCTTGCCCCCGACCAGCGGCACGTTGACCTGGACGGTGGCATGGAAATCCAGCCGCGAGCCTGTTCCCGAGTTCGCGCGGACGAGAACGGCGTCGCCGTTGAGGGTCGCGGGCGCGCCGATGACCGTCAGTTGGATGGTCGCGGTCGACTGCTCATCGCGGATCGGCGACCACTTCTCCTCGCGAATCAGTGCAAGGTCGCCCCGGTGAAACTGGGTCACCACGGCGGGAAGTCGGTCGGATCGCAGCCTCTGAGTGGTGACGATGTCGATGCCTCTGCCGTCGACTGTCAGTGAGTCCAGCGAATAGTCGTCGGCGCCGGAATCGGCCAGCCGCGCCAGCCAATACTGTTCGTCGCTGAACGCTTGGTGAACTTGTTCGATGCTGCCCCCGTATTCGGTAGCCATGTCGAATGAACGCGGCATAGCTGGCCACGCTACCGTTACCGCCCGTGACCGGTCTGGACCTGGGGGGCGCGGTCGTCGCCGAGGATGTGCCCCTGGCGCCGCTGACCACGCTGCGCATCGGACCCGTTGCGCGCCGGTTGATCACATGCACAAGCACTGAGCAGATCGTCGCGACGCTGCGGAGTGTTGACGACGTCCTGGTGCTCGCGGGCGGGTCGAACGTGGTGATCGCCGACGACCTGACCGACCTGACCGTCGTGCTACTGGCGAACACCGAGATCACCGTCGACGGCAACACGGTCCGCGCCGAGGCAGGCGCGGTATGGGACGACGTGGTGGCCACGGCACTTGCCAACGGGCTGGGCGGGCTGGAGTGCCTGTCCGGTATCCCGGGATCAACGGGTGCCACGCCGGTGCAGAACGTCGGTGCATACGGCGCCGAGGTCGCCGACACCATCAGTCGTGTCCGCCTGCTCGACCGCCGCACTGGAGAGGATCGCTGGGTGTCGCCCGAGGCCCTCGAATTCGGTTACCGGACAAGCACTCTCAAACACTCTCAGGCGGCGGTCGTGCTCGAGGTCGAGTTCGCGTTGGACGCCGACGGGCGCAGCGCCCCGCTGCGCTACGGCGAACTGGCCGCCGCACTTGACGCCGAGCCCGGTTCGCGTGCCGATCCCGCACGTGTCCGCGAGGCCGTGCTGGCCCTGCGGGCAGGCAAAGGCATGGTGCTCGATGATGCCGACCACGACACCTGGAGCGTCGGATCGTTCTTCACCAATCCGGTCGTCGCGCCTGCAGCTTTCGAGAACCTGAAGAACCGCGTCGAGGGCCCGGTGCCGAACTATCCCGCGCCCAGCGGGATCAAGCTGGCGGCGGGGTGGCTGGTGGAGCGTGCCGGGTTCGGCAAGGGCTACCCCGGTGACGACGCCGCGGCCCGCCTGTCGACCAAACATGCGCTGGCGGTGACGAACCGTGGCAACGCCACCACCGCCGACGTGATATCGCTGGCCAGGACCGTACGCGACGGCGTCTTGGAGGCGTTCGGGATCGAACTCACACCTGAGCCGATTCTGATCGGGGCGGATCTCTAGGTACCCTGGGTCCACGTGAGCCCAGCCGATCCCGTGCCCCCGCTTTCTCGGCGGCGAGTACTGACCGCGTTCGCGGTCGGAGTCGTTGCGCCGGGCGCGTTGGCCGCCTGTGGCAGCAAAATCAGCAAGCCGTCGGGCCAGGCGCAGTCCGCACCTGCCGCGCCGTCGATCAGCTACCAACCGGCCGATGCGGCCACCGATGTGGTGCCGGTCGCGCCGGTCCGGGTAGACGTCAAGGACGGCTGGTTCCAGAAGGTCGCGTTGACCAATGCGGACGGCAAGGTGGTCGCCGGGGCGCTGAACCGCGACCGCACCAGCTTCACCGTCACCGAACCGCTCGGCTACGGCGCGTCCTACAGCTGGGCAGGCTCGGTGGTCGGACACGACGGCAAGGCCGTCCCCGTGCAGGGCAACTTCACCACCATCAACCCGACCAAACAGGTCAACGGCCAGTTCCAGCTCGCGGACGGCCAGACGGTCGGTGTGGCCGCGCCCGTCATCATGCAGTTCGACGCGTCCATCAGCGACAAGGCCGCGGTCGAGAAGGCGCTGAAGGTCACCACCGATCCGCCCGTCGAGGGCAGTTGGGCGTGGTTGCCCGACGAGGTGGGCGGCTCACGGGTGCACTACCGCACCAAGGACTACTACCCGCCGGGCACCAAGGTCAGCGTCGCCGCCAAGCTCTACGGCGTCGACTTCGGTGACGACGCGTACGGCGCGCAGGACATCACCCTGAACTTCGAGATCGGCCGCCGCCAGGTGGTCAAGGCCGAGGCGTCGTCGCACCGCATCCAGGTGCTCGACGGCTCCGGCGCCGTGATCATGGACTTCCCGTGCAGCTACGGCGAGGGCGATCTGCCACGCAACATCACCCGCAGCGGCGTCCACGTCGTCACCGAGAAGTACGCCGACTTCTACATGTCCAACCCGGCGGCCGGATACAGCAACGTGCACGAGCGCTGGGCGGTGCGGATCTCCAACAACGGCGAGTTCATTCACGCCAACCCGGCCAGCTCCGGCGCCCAGGGCAACACCAACGTCACCAACGGCTGCATCAACCTGTCCACCAGTGACGCGGAGCAGTACTTCAACAGCGCGATCTACGGCGACCCTGTCGAGGTCACCGGCACCTCGATCGATTTGTCGTACGCCGACGGCGACTTGTGGGACTGGGCCGTGCCGTGGGACGAGTGGGTGGCGATGTCGGCGTTGTCGCCGCAGGCTTCGCCGTCGCAGATTCCCAGCACCGCGCCTGCCACGCCGTCGGATGCGCCTCAGCCGGTCAACGGCCGGCCTGGCGGTTGAACCGTGACCCGCTTGCCCCGCTGACCTGATCACGCGGCCTGACCACGATGAGATCCAGGTCGACATGCGACGGGCGGCTGGCGACGAACCCGATCACCTCGGCGATGTCCTCGGCCACCAGCGGTGTGACGCCCTCGTACACCTTCGCGGCCCGCTCCTCATCTCCGGAGAACCGGCGTAGCGAGAAGTCGGTTTTGACCATGCCCGGCGCAACTTCGGTGAGGCGCACCGGTTTTCCGAGTAGCTCGCTGCGTAGCGTGCGGTGCAGAACACCCTGCGCGTGCTTGGCCGCGGTGTACCCGGAGCCACCGTCGTAGATTTCGATCGCTGCGATCGAGGTGACCGTGACGATCAGGCCGTCGCCGGATTCGATCAGCTTGGGCAGCAGGGCGCGGGTGACGCGCAGCGTGCCAAGCACGTTGGCCTCCCACATCCACCGCCAGTTGTCCAGGTCGGCGTCGGCCACCGGTTCCAGCCCGCGGGCCCCGCCGGCGTTGTTGACCAGCACGTCGACCCGGTCGAGGGCGTCTGCCAGCGCCGATACCTCGTCGTCGGATGTGACGTCGGCCACAATCGCGGTGCCGCCGATCTCGTCGGCAAGCGCCTTGATCGGCCCCTCCCGCCGTGCCACGCAAACGACGTGAAAGCCAAGGGCTGCAAGGGATTTGGCGGTCGCCGCGCCGATGCCGGCACTGGCGCCGGTGACCACCGCGACCCGGTCGGACGCTGTTGGTGTCGTCATCTGCCCAACTTTAGTTGGCGTGCTAAGTTCGCCGTGTGTCCCCGAACAGTCAGACCGCAGTCGCCGCCCGGCGCTGTTGTTGTTGTCGCGCTTCTCGCCGCGCCTGACTGACACCGGACATTTCGCTGTCCCGCTGAGTCGCCAGGTGTGGCCCGGACCCACCAGCCGACTCCGACAAAGGACAGACCCGTGCGTACTTCGGCCACCGCCACCCTCCGTCAGCCGACCACTCCCGCCGTCTCGGTCGCCCACACCAAGCGCGCCCTGCTCGCCCGACCGCACGTCATCGCTCCGTCGCTGAAGCTGGCCGACGCGGCGGCCGCGTCGGTGTTCAGCGCGGCGCGGCTGCGGGGCCCGATCGCGCGTGACGTCATCGCGCAGGCCACCAATCTGTCCATTGCGACGGTGAACCGTCAGGTCACCGCGCTGCTGGACGCCGGCGTGCTGCGCGAGCGGGCGGATCTTGCGGTCCCCGGGGCGATCGGCAGGCCCCGCGTGCCGGTCGAGGTCAACCACGAGCCGTTCTTGACGCTCGGCATCCACATCGGCGCGCGGACCACCAGCATCGTGGCCACCGACCTGTTCGGCCGGACGCTGGACGCGGTGGAGACGCCGACGCCGCGCGGTGCGCAGAGTGCGGCGTTGGCCGGGCTGGCGGACAGCGCCCGCCGCTACCTGAGCCGCTGGCACCGCAGGCGCCCGCTGTGGGTGGGTGTCGCTGCGGGCGGCGTCGTCGACAGCGCGACCGGATACCTCGACCACCCGCGGCTCGGCTGGGCCGATGCCCCGGTCGGCCCCGTGCTGGCCGAGGCGCTCGGCCTTCCGGTGTCGGTCGCGTCCCACGTCGACGCGATGGCGGGCGCCGAACTGCTGCTCGGCGGGCGTCGGCAGCCGACCTCCTCGACGACCAGCCTGTACGTGTACGCGCGCGAGACGGTCGGCTACGCGCTTTCGATCGGCGGCCGGGTGCACTCGCCCGCCAGCGGTCCGGGCACCATCGCCGGACTGCCCGCGCATTGCGAATTGCTCGGCGGCACAGGGCAATTGGAGTCGACCGTAAGCGACGAGGCGGTGCTCGTCGCCGCCCGCAAGGCACGCATCATCCCCGCCGAGGGACCTTCATCGACCGTGACGGCAGTGACCAAGTCGGCCCGTCAGGGCAACGAGCAGGCGCGCGCGCTGCTGGCCGAGCGGGCCCGGGTGCTCGGCGAGGCGGTGGCGCTGCTGCGCGACGTGCTCAACCCTGACGACCTGGTGGTCGGCGGCCAGGCGTTCACCGAATACCCGGAGGGCATGACCCTGGTCGAGGCGGCGTATACCGAACGCTCGGTGCTGCCGCCCCGCGACATCCGGGTCACCGCGTTCGGTAACCGGGTGCAGGAGGCGGGCGCCGGCGTGGTGTCCCTCGGCGGGCTTTACGCGGACCCGATCGGCGCCATGCGTCGCGCGCAGACCCGGCATTCTGCCTGATTACACCGCGTAGCTCTGGCGTCCGGATTCGCGCCGAAATGCACTTTTTGTCGACAAATGGCGAGTAGGACCGGACAAAACGTGCATTTCGCGGCACTGCGGCCCGCGCGCGAGGCGTGCGCCGAATGCAGGTGTAGACATGTGTGTGTGCGCCTAGCTCCGGATCTGCCCCATCGCGTCGCTGTGCTCTCGGTGCACACCTCCCCGCTGGCCCAGCCAGGCACCGGCGATGCCGGCGGCATGAACGTCTACGTGCTGCAGAGCGCGCTGCAAATGGCCCGCCGCGGCGTCGAAGTGGAGATCTTCACCAGGGCCACCTCATCGGCGGATCAGCCGGTCGTGAAGGTGGCGCCAGGCGTCTTGGTGCGCAACGTGGTCGCGGGGCCGTTCGAAGGGCTCGACAAATACGACCTGCCCACCCAGCTGTGCGCGTTCACCGCGGGCGTGCTGCGCGCGGAGGCCACCCATGAGCCCGGCTATTACAACGTCGTGCATTCGCACTACTGGCTGTCCGGACAGGTCGGCTGGCTGGCGCGCGACCGGTGGGCGGTGCCGCTTGTGCACACCGCGCACACGCTGGCCGCGGTGAAGAACGCCGCGCTGGCCGACGGTGACTCACCGGAACCGCCGCTGCGCGCCGTTGGCGAACAGCAGGTCGTCGACGAGGCGGACCGACTGATCGTGAACACTGAACATGAAGCGCAGCAACTGGTTTCGCTGCACCATGCCGATCCGAACCGCATCGATGTGGTACACCCCGGCGTCGACCTGGAGATGTTCACACCAGGTGACAAGCTGGCCGCCCGCGCGGCGCTCGGACTCGACCCCCACGAGCAGGTGCTGGCATTCGTCGGCCGCATCCAACCGCTCAAGGCGCCAGATGTGCTGCTGCGCGCCGCGGCCAAACTGCCGGGTGTGCGGGTGCTGGTGGCGGGTGGACCGTCGGGAAGTGGACTACACGCGCCGGACGGGTTGGTTCGGCTGGCCGACGAATTGGGCATCTCCGAGCGCGTGACGTTCCTGCCGCCACAGTCCCGCGAGCAACTCGTCGAGGTCTTCCGGGCCGCCGACATCGTCGGCGTGCCGAGCTACTCGGAGTCCTTCGGGCTGGTCGCCATCGAGGCCCAGGCCTGCGGCACCCCGGTGGTGGCCGCCGCCGTCGGCGGACTGCCGGTCGCGGTGCGCGACGGGGTGACCGGCACGCTGGTCGACGGGCACGACGACGACGACTGGGCCAAGGCGATCGATGCGCTGTTCACCCGGGGCCCGGACACCCTTGGCCGCGCGGCGGTCGAGCACGCCGCCACGTTTTCCTGGGCGCACACCGTCGACTCGCTGCTGGCCAGCTATGGCCGCGCCATCTCCGACTACCGGGCACGCCACCGCGGGCCCGACGTGACGGCGCGGCGCAACGGTCGGCGCTTCTCGATGCGACGCGGGGTCAGGGCGTGAGCACGGCTGCGCAGATCATCGAGGACACCTGCAAGGAGCACGGCCTCGTCTGCACTCGGCACGAGGGGGCGCACGGCGGGCTGCCGGGCATCATCGTCGAGTTGCCGGGCGAGCGCAGGCTCAAGACCAACACCATCCTGTCGATCGGTGAGCATTCGGTCCGCGTCGAAGCGTTCGTCTGCCGCAAGCCCGACGAGAACCACGAGGGTGTGTACCGGTTCCTGCTCAAGCGCAACCGCAGGCTCTACGGCGTGGCCTACACGCTGGACAACGTCGGCGACATCTATCTGGTCGGCCGGATATCGCTGGCCTCCGTCACCCCCGACGAGATCGACCGGGTGCTCGGGCAGGTGCTCGAAGCCGTCGACTCGGACTTCAACACGTTGCTGGAGTTGGGTTTTCGGTCGTCGATCCAGAAGGAGTGGGAGTGGCGGGTGTCGCGCGGCGAGTCGCTGAAGAACCTGCAGGCGTTCGCCCACCTGATCGACGAGGACGACGACTGATCCGCATTCGCCCGACGGACGTTGGCCGCGGGCTGACACCACAACCGTGAGAGGATTCCGGCATGGCTTCAGATTCTCGGTCTTCTTCGGCCACGCTGATCCTGCTCCGCCACGGCGAAAGTGACTGGAACGAGAAGAACCTGTTCACCGGCTGGGTGGACGTCGATCTCACGGAGAAGGGCAGGGCCGAGGCCGTCCGCGCCGGCGAGTTGATCAAGGCGTTGGACCGCCAGCCCGACGTGCTCTACACCTCGCTGTTGCGGCGGGCGATCAACACCGCCAATCTGGCGTTGGACGCCGCGGATCGGCACTGGATCCCGGTGCACCGCGACTGGCGGCTCAACGAACGCCACTACGGCGCGCTGCAGGGCCTGAACAAGGCCGAGACCAAGGAGCGCTACGGCGAAGAGCAGTTCATGGCGTGGCGGCGCAGCTATGACACCCCGCCGCCGCCGATCGAGCGGGGCACCAAGTTCAGCCAAGACACCGACCCGCGCTACGCCGACATCGACGGCGGTCCGCTCACCGAATGCCTCAAGGACGTCGTCGCGCGGTTCGTGCCGTACTACGAGAGCACGATCGTGCCTGACCTGCGGGCAGGCAAGACCGTGCTGATCGCGGCGCACGGCAACTCGCTGCGAGCCTTGGTGAAGTACCTCGACGGCATGTCTGACGAGGACGTTGTCGGGCTGAACATCCCGACCGGGATCCCGCTCCGCTACGACCTGGACGGCGATCTGCGGCCCACGGTCATCGGCGGGGAGTACCTGGACCCGGAGGCCGCCGCGGCAGGTGCGGCCGCGGTCGCCGCCCAGGGCGCGAAGTAGAACCCGTTCGGCGAACTCTGGGTAAACGGCTACCGAACACCTGCAATTGACGGTGTGACATGTCCCGTTTTGGCCGCACGCTGCTGGGATGACGTTCACCGGGTGCGTACGATTTTCGCGTGAGTGTGGTATCGGCGCTCCTGATCGTGGGGGCCGTGGCGCTGCTCGCACTGATGATCGGTGTCGGCGTCGGGGCGGGATTGGCTCCGCGCATCCTGGAACGCCGCAGACGCAGGCAAACCGAGCAGTCCGGTATCACCGTCTCGCAGATGCTCGAGCACATCGTGTCGGGTTCGCCGATGGGCGTCGCCGTGGTCGACAGCTACCGTGACGTGGTCTACACCAACGACCGCGCCGAGCAGCTCGGGCTGGTCCGTGACCGCCGCCTCGACGACCGGGCCTGGTTGGCTGCCGAGCGCACGCTGAAAAGCGGTGAGCCGGGGGAGGTCGACCTGTTGCCCCGCAAAACCGTCAATCCCGGCCGGTCCGGGCTCTCGGTCCGCGGGCATGTGCAACTGCTGACCGATCAGGACCGGCGGTTCGCGGTCCTCTACGTCGACGATCAGTCCGAGCACGCCAGGATGGAAGCCACTCGCCGGGATTTCGTCGCCAATGTCAGCCACGAGCTCAAGACGCCGGTCGGGGCGATGGGGGTGCTCGCCGAGGCCCTGTTGGCGTCGGCCGACGACCCCGAAACCGTGCGCAGGTTCGCCGAGAAGATGCTCACCGAATCGAACCGGCTGGCCGACATGGTCGGCGAGCTGATCGACCTTTCCCGGCTACAGGGCGGCGAGCGGTTGCCCGATCTCGAGGCTGTCGACGTGGACCACGTGGTGGCCGAGGCGCTGTCGCGCTACAAGGTGGCGGCCGACAACGCCGACATCGCGATCACCACCGACGCCCCGACCGGCTACCGGGTCTACGGCGACCAGCAACTGCTCGTCACCGCGATCGCCAACCTGGTGTCCAATGCGATTGCCTACTCGCCCAACGGTTCGCCAGTGTCGGTCAGTCGGCGCAGGCGTGGGCCCAACGTCGAGATCGCGGTCACCGACCGCGGTATCGGCATCGCCCGTGAGGACCAGGAGCGGGTGTTCGAGCGGTTCTTCCGCGTGGACAAGGCCCGCTCGCGGGCCACCGGCGGCACCGGGCTGGGCCTGGCGATCGTCAAACACGTTGCCGCCAATCACAACGGATCCATCCGGCTGTGGAGTCAGCCGGGGACGGGGTCGACGTTCACCTTGTCGATTCCGGCCTACCCCGATGGGGATCATGCCCTGGAAGTGGAAGACGAGCGAGAGGACTAGCCAGACCAATGACCAGCGTGTTGATCGTGGAGGACGAGGAGTCCTTGGCCGATCCTCTGGCCTTCCTCCTTCGCAAGGAGGGTTTCGAGGCCACCGTGGTGGGCGATGGCCCGTCAGCCCTCGCCGAATTCGAGCGCGCGGGGGCTGACATCGTCCTGTTGGACCTGATGCTGCCGGGCATGAGTGGGACCGATGTGTGTAAGCAATTGCGTTCGCGGTCAAGCGTTCCCGTCATCATGGTCACGGCGCGCGACAGCGAGATCGACAAAGTCGTCGGGCTGGAACTCGGCGCCGACGACTATGTCACCAAGCCGTACTCGGCGCGTGAACTGATCGCACGCATCCGCGCGGTGCTGCGCCGCGGCAGCGACAGCGACGAATCCGGCGTCGGCGACGGCATTCTCGAGGCCGGGCCGGTGCGGATGGATGTCGAGCGCCACGTCGTGTCGGTCAACGGCGAGGGCATCACGTTGCCGCTCAAGGAGTTCGACCTGCTCGAATATCTGATGCGCAACAGTGGACGGGTGCTCACCCGCGGCCAGTTGATCGACCGGGTGTGGGGCGCGGACTACGTCGGCGACACCAAGACACTCGACGTTCACGTCAAGCGGTTGCGGTCCAAGATCGAGGCGGACCCCGCGAACCCTGTGCACCTGGTGACGGTGCGCGGCCTCGGCTACAAACTCGAGGGCTGAGCTCTTCCCGATTGGCGCTAACGTGCATTACCGTCACGCGATTCGTCGGGACAGCGTGACATAACTCGACACTGGACGGGGTAGACCCCTGTGAATCGTTCACAATTACCCCGTCTACCCTCGGCCACTTGCAAACACGCGACCACGAACCCGATAAGAAGCCCGCAGCCTGGGTCATCCGCGGCGGGCCGCTCGTCGCGGTGATGGCATTGGCAACGTACGTCGCTGTCTACGCGCAGTGGCCCACGTTGCGAATGCAGGTCGACCTGATGGTCTACCGGTTCGCAGGCCAGCGCCTGGTGCAAGGTCTCGACCTTTACTCGACGGGTCTGACCGGCAAGCCCGGCGAGTTGCTGTTCATCTATCCGCCGTTCGCCGCGATCTGCGCGGTGCCGCTGACCCTGCTTCGCGACGCCGACGTGCGGTGGCTCTGGCTGTTCGCCATGCTCGCCGCGCTGACGTACGCCGTCGTGCAGATGCTGAAGTCGATGGGCGTGCGGTCCGGCGATGCGCTGCTCGGCCTCGGCGCGCTGCTGGTCGGTCTGATTGCCTGGCTGGAACCGCTGCGGCTCACCGCTGAGCTGGGTCAAATCAACCTCGTCCTGCTGGTGCTCGTGGTCGCCGATCTCTTGGCAGCCCGTCGCGGCAAGTGGTCGGGCGTCGGTATCGGCCTGGCCGCGGGGCTCAAACTCACGCCCGCGTTGTTCATCATCTATCTGCTGGTGACCCGGCGGATACGCGCCGCGCTGGTGTCGACGGCAACCTTCGTCGCTACCGTGGCGCTCGGATTCGCGATCGCGCCAACCGATTCCGTGGCGTACTGGCTGCGCGGCCGCTTCGACGACGTCAACCGGATCTCGCACGATCCGCTGGCCAACACCAGCGTCAGTGGCCTGGTGCTTCGATTGCACGGTTCGCCGGCCACTGCCACCGTCGTTGCCATGGTGGTCGCCGCCGTCGCGGTCGGGCTGGCCGCGATGGCGTGCCGACGGGGTCAGGAGGTGCTGGCGATCGCGGTCGTCGGCCTCGCGTCTGCTGCCGCGTCACCGTTCAGTTGGAGCCACCACTGGGTGTGGTTCGCGCCGTTGATCGTTCACCTCGGTTATCGCGCGTACGTCGTCGGCAGCCGCGCGTCGGCAGTGGCGATGTGGTCGCTGTGCGCCGGCCTCGGCGGCTGGTTCGTCACCGTGGCGGGCGACACTCCGCAAGCCGGGATTCTGTCGTTGCACCTCGGTGGCGTCTGGGCCGAAATATTGCCCGCCACTTATGTTTTCGTGTTCGCCGCGGTGCTGCTCGGTACTGCGGTGTGGCTGTGGCGCCTGCCCGACGAGTACCTACGGAGTCCGACCGCCCATGATCTCGAACACCTCGAAAGTGTTGACGCCGGCGGCAACTGACGGGTCGCGTTCGCCGATCGCCAACACTTCGGCGCGGTCGTTCACTCGCAGCACACCCATGCCCCAGACGCCTTCCGGGTCGGCGACGGGTCCGTAGACAAGAACCTTGCCGTCGGCCAACAACTGCTGCCAGTAGTCCATGTGCTCGGCCATTGCCTTCTGTTCCTGCGCCGTCATCGTCTGCGCGAAGTCGGCGCGCGGCGGGTTCAGCCGGAAGAGGTACAGAGTCATTCGGCGGCGCGGGTCGCCGGGTGTACGGCGATCAGCCCTAATCCACTGCGCCGCTTGCACATTGCGGCAAGTTCGGCGTACGCCTTCTCGCCGAGCAACTCGGTCAGTTCCGGGCCGTACGACTCCCACACCTGCTTCGCGCCGACGTGCGCGTTGGGGTCGCCGGTGCAGTACCAGTGCAGGTCGGCACCGCCCTCGCCCCATCCGCGCCGGTCGTATTCGCTGATCCAGGTCTTGAGGATCTCGGTGCCGTCGGGTAGTTCAACCCACTCCTGGGTGCGGCGAATCGGCAACTGCCAGCAGACGTCCGGCTTCATGGTCAACGGCTCGACACCCAGCTTGAGCGCCTTGCTGTGCAACGCGCATCCGATGCCAGCAGGAAACCCGGGGCGATTCAAAAAGATGCAGGCGCCCTTGTACTTTCGGGTCCGAAGATTGGGCTTGTCGTCATACTCGTCCCATTCCAGGTAGCCCTTCTTGCCCAGCCCCTTGTCGCGGAACTGCCAATCCTCGTCGGTCAGTTGTTTGACGGCATCATCGAGGCGAGCGCGATCGTCCTCGTCGGACAGGAACGCGCCGTGCGAACAGCAGCCGTCGTCGGGTCTGCCCTCGACCGTGCCCTTGCAGGCGGGCGTGCCGAACACACACGTCCACCGCGACAGCAGCCACGTCAGGTCGGCGGCGATCAGATGTTCTGGGTTGTCGGGGTCGTAGAACTCAACCCACTCACGGGCGAAGTCAAGTTCCACCTCACCTGGATGCGATGCGCTCACAAAAGTCAACGGTAAACCCATTAAGTTGGGGACGTGCGATTAGGCGTGCTGGATGTCGGCAGCAATACCGTCCATCTGCTGGTGGTGGACGCGCGCCGCGGCGGCCACCCGACGCCGATGAGTTCGACCAAGGCGTCGCTTCGGCTGGCCGAGTCGATTGACGGTTCCGGCAAGCTGACCCGCAAGGGCGCCGACAAACTTGTCAGCACCATCGACGAGTTCGCCAAGATCGCCACGAGTTCCGGCTGCGCGGAGCTGATGGCGTTCGCCACCTCCGCCGTCCGCGACGCCAAGAACTCCGAGGACGTGCTCGCCAGGGTGCTGGCCGAGACGGGGGTCGCGCTGCAGGTGCTCAGCGGACGCGACGAATCCCGGCTGACGTTTTTGGCGGTGCGGCGCTGGTACGGGTGGAGCGCCGGCCGCATCATCAACATCGACATCGGCGGCGGTTCGCTCGAACTGTCCAACGGCGTCGACGAGGAGCCGGAAGTGGCGTTGTCGCTGCCGCTCGGTGCGGGCAGGCTGACCCGGGAGTGGCTGCCCGATGATCCGCCGGGGCGCCGCCGCGTCGCCATGCTGCGCGACTGGCTGGCCACCGAGGTCGCCGAGTCCGCTGCCGAGGTGCTCAAGGCAGGCAACCCCGACCTGACCGTGGCGACGTCGAAGACGTTCCGTTCGCTGGCCAGGCTGACCGGTGCGGCGCCCTCCGGTGCGGGGCCGCGGGTGAAACGGACGCTGACCGCGGCCGGCCTCAGACAGCTCATAGCTTTCATCTCTAGGATGACCGCGGCTGACCGTGCGGAGTTGGAAGGAGTGAGCGCCGAGCGAGCGCCACAGATCGTGGCGGGCGCCTTGGTAGCTGAGGCGAGCATGAAGGCTCTCGAAGTCGACAGCGTCGATATCTGCCCTTGGGCGTTGCGAGAAGGGCTGATTCTGCGGAAACTCGACAGCGAAGCCGACGGCAGGGACCTGGTCGGCGGTCCCGAAAAGTGAAAAGCGACCTCCTCGGCGGAGCTGAAAAGCGACCTGAGTGCGGGATGCTGGACGATAGGCGGCTAGCCTCAGAGGCAACAAACGATGACAGGACCTGAAGACCACAACAACACGCGACCGATCTCGGTTGCGGAGTTGCTGGCGCGCAACGGCACGATCGGTGCGCCGCCCGTCGGCGGCAGGCGCCGCAAACGCCGCGGCGATACGGACGCTGTCACGGTCGCCGAACTGACCGGCGAGATTCCCGTCGTCTCCGGTGCGCGGGTCGACGACAGTGAAACGACGCGGACCATCCCCGCGGTAGACGACCGGCCCGCGTCGACCAACGGTGTGGACAGCCACATCGACACGGAACCCGAAGAGGCGCAGGCCGATCCGGGTATCGATGTCGACAGGGACGTCGAGGATGTCGACGACGACTATGCGGACGCGGTCGCCGATTACGCGGCCCACATCGAGCAGCGCGACGTCGAGGACGAGCCGGTGGACTTTTTCGCGCCGCCGCCACGCCGGCCGAAATACACACCGGAACCCCGACGCTTCGCGTCAGTCGGCCTTGGCGCCGAGGAGATGAGCCCTGATCCGGTCGACGAGGATGACCTGTTTGATTCCCCGGTCGATCTGGTCGACGAACCGGAGATCGAGGACGAAGACACCGAGGCCGCGTTCACCAGTGACGTCGAGGACAGGGACCCCGACGAGTTGCCGTCGTATCTGCGCTCCTCGGCAGGTCCGCTGTTCGGCGGTCAGACCGTGGCCGACGACCTGGCCAGAGGTCGATCACGGCCGCGGCCCGAGGACATTGACCTCGAGGAGCGCGAGGACCACGAGGACCACGAGGATGCGGCGGCCGAGCCGTCGAGCGCGATGTCGTCGTTTATGCGTGCGGCCTGGGTGGTCGGCCAGTGCATCATCGCCGTCGCATTCGGTGCCGGCCTGTTCATCGCGTTCGACCAGCTGTGGAAATGGAACAACATCGTGGCACTCGTGCTGTCGGTGCTGGTGATTCTCGGCCTGGTCGTCGGCGTCCGCGTGGTCCGCAAGACAGAGGACATCGGAAGCACGTTGATCGCGGTGGCAGTGGGGGCGCTGGTCACGCTGGGACCGTTGGCCCTGTTGCAGTCGGGCTGACGGCGACGACGTCTACCGATAAACACTGTGCGCCCTGCCATCAAGGTCGGTCTGTCGACCGCCTCGGTCTACCCGCTGAGGACCGAAGCCGCGTTCGAATATGCGGCCCGGCTCGGGTACGACGGCGTCGAGCTGATGGTGTGGGCGGAAACGGTCAGCCAGGACGTCGAAGCGGTTGCCGCCATTTCCGCCCGGTACGACATGCCGGTGCTGTCGGTGCATGCGCCGTGCCTGCTGATCTCGCAGCGAGTGTGGGGTGCCAATCCGATCCCGAAACTCGATCGAAGCGTGCGGGCGGCCGAGCAACTCGGCGCGCAGACCGTCGTCGTCCATCCGCCGTTTCGGTGGCAGCGCCGCTACGCCGAGGGTTTCTCCGATCAAGTCGCCGAACTCGAGGCCTCAAGCGACGTGATGGTCGCGGTGGAGAACGTGTTCCCGTTCCGCGCCGACCGGTTCTTCGGCGCGGGCCAGACGTCGATCGAGCGGATGCGCAAGCGTGGCGGCAAGCCCGGCCCAGGCATATCGGCGTTCGCCCCGTCCTATGACCCGCTGGACGGCAACCACGCGCACTACACGCTGGACCTGTCGCACACCGCGACCGCAGGCACCGACGCCATCGACATGGCCCGCCGGATGGGTGAGGGCCTGACGCATCTGCATCTGTGCGACGGCAGCGGCGCGTCCACCGACGAGCATTTGGTGCCGGGCCGTGGCACCCAGCCGACCGCGGAAATCTGCGAGACGCTGGCCGCCAGCGACTTCTCGGGGCATGTCATCCTCGAGGTGACCACATCGGGCGCGCGCACGGCCACCGAACGTGAAGCGCTGCTGAAGGAGTCGCTGGACTTCGCCCGCAAGCACCTGCTGCGCTGACGCACAAAAGGACACACATGCCCGGATCGACCCTGTTCACCGACGCCATGGCGCTGACAGCGGCCGGAGACGGCGGCTATCACGGTGAGCTCAACGAGCATTGGACCATCGGCCCGAAAGTGCACGGCGGCGCGATGCTGGCGCTGTGCGCGAACGCCGCAATCCAGGAGCACTGGGCCCACGGGCGCAGCGCAGGGGACGGCGATGTGCAGCCGATCGCGGTGTCAGGCAATTTCTTGTGGGCGCCGGATCCTGGCCCCATGCAGATCGTCACGACTGTGCGCAAGCGTGGTCGCCGCGTCAGCCTGATCGACGTCGAACTGAACCAAGGCGATCGAACTGCCGTGCGCGCCGCGATCACTCTCGGTGACCCGGAACACCATGTGCCGCCGCTGTTGTCGGTGAACCCCGTCATCCCGTTGATGCCGCCCGAGCCGCCGCCCGGCCTCGAACCGATCGGGCCTGGGCATCCGATGGAAGACATCGTGCACCTGGCACACGGCTGCGACATCCGCCCGTCGCTGACGACGTTCACGCCGCGCTCCGACGGCGGACCGCCGATCATCGAATATTGGGTGCGGCCGAAAGGCGTTGCCCCTGACGCACTTTTCGCACTGCTGTGCGGCGACGTGTCGGCGCCGGTGACCTTCGGGGTGAACCGGACGGGCTGGGCGCCGACGATACAGCTCACCGCGTACCTTCGAGCGCTGCCCGCCGACGGTTGGCTGCGGGTGCTGTGCACGACGATGCAGATCGGCCAGGACTGGTTCGACGAGGATCACGTCGTGGTCGACTGTGAGGGCCACATCGTCGTGCAGAGTCGGCAACTGGCGATGGTGCCTGCCCCGCAGTGACAGCCGGGCGCATGCAATGCTTGCGCGCATGGCCAGAATCGCGATCGTCGGCGGTGGAAGTATTGGCGAGGCGCTACTGTCCGGGCTGTTGCGCGCGGGGCGGCAGGTCAAGGACCTGGTGATCGCCGAGAAGAGCCCTGACCGCGCGAAGTATCTGTCCGAGACCTATTCGGTCTTGGTGACGACGGTGTCGGACGCCGTCGACACCGCGACGTATGTGATCGTCGCGGTCAAACCCAGCGATGTGTCGGCAGTGGTGGCGGAAATCGCCGAGGCCGCCGCCAGAGCCGAAAGTGATGCTGCAGAACAGGTTTTCGTGTCGGTGGTCGCCGGTGTCACCGCCGAGTTCTACGAGAACAAGCTGCCCGCCGGCGCGCCGGTGATCCGGGTGATGCCCAATGCGCCCGTCGTCGTCGGCGGTGGGGTGAGCGCGTTGGCGCGCGGCCGGTTCGCCACCGCCGAGCACCTCAAGGAGGTGTCGGCGATCTTCGACGCGGTCGGCGGGGTGCTCACCGTGCCCGAGTCGCAACTCGACGCGGTGACCGCGGTGTCGGGGTCAGGGCCCGCGTACTTCTTCCTGATGGTCGAGGCGCTGGTCGACGCGGGCGTGGCGGCAGGGTTGACTCGATCGGTGGCGACCGATCTGGTCGTGCAAACCATGGCAGGCTCGGCCGCCATGTTGCTGGAGCGGTTGGATCAGGCTCAGCAGGCGGGCGATGCGGCGGGCAGTTCACTCGGCGCGGCCTTGGACACCACGGCCGCTCAGTTGCGGGCGACGATCACCTCCCCGGGCGGCACCACCGCCGCTGGGCTGCGTGAACTCGAACGGGGCGGTTTGCGGGCCGCGGTGGCGGACGCCGTGGATGCCGCAAAAAGGCGCTCTGAGCAGCTCGGAATTACATCTGAGTAATTAGTCAATTTCCCACCGATTAGCCCACACCCGTCGCAGTAACCCCATCCGCCACGCTATTCTCCCAGTGGTAAGCACGGGTCGGTGCCAGCGGTGGGGAAGCCGCTGGAACTGCCCGTGCCTGATGGATTGGGTTGCGATGACGTCTATGAACGGGCCATCGGCGCGGGATTCGGCTAGTGGGAAGGCGGCGCGCGACGCCGGCCAGACTGACGGTCAGCCGCCACGAGCTCAATTTCTGACTGTCGCCGAGGTGGCGAGTCTGATGCGGGTCAGCAAGATGACCGTGTACCGGTTGGTGCACAACGGCGAGTTGCCCGCCGTCCGCGTCGGACGCTCGTTCCGCGTGCACGCCAAGGCTGTCCACGACATGTTGGAGAGCTCCTACTTCGACGCGGGCTAGCGGGCGCCTCCGCGCGCGAGCGCCAGGAGCTGTTTTTCGTTTACCTATGCCTCTTCGGTAAGGTGTGCGGGTCAACAGGCTTTTTAGGCATAGGTACGGAGACTTCTGGGTTCATGGGTTCAGTCATCAAGAAGCGGCGTAAGCGCATGTCGAAGAAGAAGCACCGCAAGCTGCTTCGTCGCACCCGGGTGCAGCGCAGAAAGCTCGGCAAGTAGCTTTCGGGTTCGGCCGCTAATCTGTCGAAATGGATTCAGGGGGCCATTCGAACGGGTCGGATTCGCGCGACACCGTCCACTATCCGAAAGTCGTCCTGGTCACCGGCGCGTGCCGGTTTCTCGGCGCATATCTGACGGCCAGGCTCGCCCAGAACCCGTTGATCAACCACGTCATCGCGGTTGACGCGATTGCGCCGAGCAAGGATCTACTGCGCCGGATGGGGCGGGCGGAGTTCGTCCGCGCCGACATCAGGAACCCGTTCATCGCCAAGGTTATCCGCAACGGCGACGTGGACACCGTGGTCCACGCCGCGGCGGCGTCCTATGCGCCGCGCTCCGGGGGGCGCGCGACGCTCAAGGAACTCAACGTGATGGGCGCGATCCAGCTGTTCGCGGCGTGTCAGAAGGCGCCGTCCGTGCGTAGGGTCGTGCTCAAGTCGACCTCGGAGGTCTACGGCTCGAGTTCGCGCGATCCGGTGCTGTTCACCGAGAGCAGCAGCCGACGCAGGCCGCCCGGTGAAGGGTTCGCCCGCGACAGCATCGACATCGAGGGGTACGCCCGCGGTTTGGGCCGTCGCCGCCCCGACATCGCGGTGAGCATCCTGCGGCTGGCCAACATGATCGGCCCCGCGATGGACACCGCGCTGTCGCGCTACCTGGCGGGTCCGGTGGTGCCGACCGTCGTCGGTCACGACGCGCGGCTGCAGCTGCTGCATGAGCAGGACGCCCTTGGCGCGCTGGAACGCGCGACGATGGCGGGCAGAGCGGGCACGTTCAACATCGGTGCACCCGGCATCATCATGATGAGTCAGGCCATCCGGCGGGCGGGCCGCATTCCGCTGCCGATGCCTCGGTCCGCGCTGTGGGCTGTGGATTCGCTGAGACGCGCAACTCGCTACACTGAACTCGATCGGGAGCAGCTTGACTACTTGAGCTATGGCCGGGTGATGGACACCACGCGAATGCGTAACGACCTAGGCTACAGCCCGAAGTGGACGACCGCGGAAGCCTTTGACGATTACGTCCGGGGCCGTGGATTGACTCCGATCCTCGACCCGCGATGGGTACGCTCGATGGAGAGTCGCGCGGTGTCGGCGGCGCAACGTTGGGGACGTTAGAACAAAATATTTTTCAAATCGGGTGGGGAGAAGGTACACGTGGCGGGCGAGCCCAAAGCCAAAGTCATTCCGTTGCACTCTAATTCGGGCCGAACGCAGGCCCAACGACGCGCTTCTGCCGCGCGCGCCTCAAGTTCACGCCGACATCCTTCGCTGCTGACAGACTCCGGTGGCCGCGCTTCCGCTGAGCAGATCGCCGCGGTTGTTCGCGAGATCGATCAGCGCCGCGGCGCCCTCGGCGGCACAGCACCGGCCGAAGAAACGCCGTCCGAACTGGCCAAGCGGATCGCCGCCGTCGCGGAGTTCGCCCGCAAGCGGTTGTTGGGTGATTACACCGTCGACGAGTTCGGCTTCGACCGCCACCTCAACAACGCAATCTTTTTGCCTTTGCTGCGTGTGCTTTTCAACTCGTGGTTCCGCGTTGAGGTCAGCGGCGTCGAGAACCTGCCGCGAACAGGCGCGGCGCTCGTGGTGGCCAACCACGCGGGCGTGCTGCCGTTCGACGGGCTGATGACCGCGGTGGCGGTGCACGACAAGCATCCGACGAACCGGGATCTGCGGCTGCTCGCCGCCGACATGGTGTTCGACATGCCGATGATCGGTCAGGCCGCCCGCAAGGCGGGCCACACCATGGCCTGCACCGCCGACGCGCACAGGTTGCTGGCCGCAGGCGAGCTGACCGCCGTCTTCCCCGAGGGCTACAAGGGCCTGGGCAAGCACTTCAAGGACCGCTACAAGCTGCAGCGCTTCGGCCGCGGCGGCTTCGTCGGGGCGGCGTTGCGGACCAAGGCGCCGATCGTGCCGTGCTCGATCGTCGGGTCGGAGGAGATCTATCCGATGATCGCCGACGTGAAGCTGCTGGCCCGGCTGTTCGGGCTGCCGTACTTCCCGGTCACCCCGCTTTTCCCGCTGGCGGGACCGGCAGGACTGGTGCCGCTGCCGTCCAAGTGGCATATCCAGTTCGGCGAGCCGATCCAGACGTCCGACTACGACGAATCGGCCGCCGAGGATCCGATGATCACGTTCGAGCTGACCGACCAGGTTCGCGAGACCATCCAGCAGACGCTGTACCAGTTGTTGGCGAACCGCCGAAACACATTCCTCGGCTAGGGTCCGGTCCAGCCCGGCGGCCAGCGCGAGCAGACGCAAAACTGCCTCAAATCGCCCGGCGGTTTCTAGCGCTCTATGCAACAGCGGTCGGTGTGGACGGGTTGGAGAGTAGTTCGTCGAGGGCTTCGGCGGGTGTTTTCCAGTCCAGTG
>NZ_JBICUE010000009.1:0-222949 GCF_043197955.1 Mycobacterium sp. NPDC048908
CTGTTGACCATCCTGGGGGCCATCCTGGCCTCATCGGGCGGATCGGCGATCTGACCGAAGAACCGATACATCAACCCCCGATTGGCGCGCGCCTGAGTCTCCAACCGTTCGGCGAACCGGGTCCGATACGCATTACCTACCTCCGTCGAGCACAACTGCCGCATCTGGGCATAAGCGGCATCGACCTGATCGGCCAGCGCGTCAAACTGCTCCCGCGCCGCCGCACCGGTCATGAATTCGCCCACACCACAACGCTATCCACCACCCCCGACCAATCCCAGCGGCCAACCCACCACCTGTGGACAAACACCAGCCTGGGGACAACCACCCCAAAATGTCACACCCAAAAGCTAGGACGCACACGGGATACTCGCGGCCAGCGATGTGCCGACCCCGACCGGGCTGTTCACCCATAGGTGCCCGCCGACCGCTTCGACCCGGTCGACCAATCCGATCAGGCCAGACCCGTTCGACGGGTCGGCGCCGCCGGTGCCGTCGTCCGCGATCATCAAGTCCAGGTTGCCGCCGGACGCCGTCACCGTCACCTTGACCTCGCCGGCATGGGCATGCCTGACAGTATTGGTAAGCGCTTCGGCCACAACGTAATACGCAGCCACTTCAACACGGTCCGGAAGTCGGCATGGCACGTCGACATCCAACACCACCGGCACAGTCGAGCGACACGCCAACGACCGAAGCGCCGGTCCCAGCCCGCCTTTGGACAAGATCACCGGATGAATGCCGCGCGAGATCGCGCGCAATTCCTCGGAAACATCGCCCAGGCCTTGCACTATCTCGTTCAGGTCGTCGCGCAATTCCTGGTGACCGGCCGGCAACGACTGCTCCGTCACTCGAGCCTTCAGCGCCAGCGACACCAGCCGCTGTTGCGCTCCGTCGTGCAGGTCACGCTCCAACCGCTTGCGTGCGTCGTCGGCCGCCGCCACGATTCTCAGCCGCGATGCGGTCAAGTCCGCACGCGCTTGCGCATTCGCGACAGCCATCGCGACATACTTCGCGAAGTCGGCAAGCCGCGCCTCGGTCTCCGCTGGAAACGGTTGAGCGCGAGACGAGCTCACCGCCGCCACGCCCCACTCCTGTCCGTCCACCATGATCGGTGCGGTGCGGCCGTCGCGCAGGACAGCCTCTGCCACGTCGCCGCCCGAATCGTCGTGGGCCGCAACCAGGACCGCACTTCCGTCGAGTTCATAGCGAAACAGCGCCGCCTTCTGGGCGCGCAGCGCGTACGCCAACTCCTTTGTCACCGTGGCGAATACCTCACCCGGCGGCAGACCCTCGGCGACCGCCGTGGCGACCCGGCGGAGCGCGGCCTGCCGTTCGGCCGTGCGCTCGGACTCCGCGGCCCTTGCCCGGGCGACGCCTGCCAACGAGTTCGCGGTCAGTGTGATGACGAGAAAGACACCGATCACCACCCAGTTGCGTAGATCCGCCGCATCGAAGGTGTCGTCCGGCCAGTCGCGGAAGTAGCCGAATCCGAAGGCACTCACCACGGACGTCACCGCGGCCAACCCGGTCCCCCACCCGATCGCGACCACCAATGCACCGAGCAGATAGACCACACCGAAGGTGTCCATCGGGGCAAGGCTTCTGAGCACGACGACCAGAACGGTCTCCGCCGCCGTCGCCGCGGCCGCAACCACCAATCCAAGCCACACCGGGGGTGCGGTGGGACGCACCAGCAACGACAGCAGGTGGCCGCCGGGCCCGCGCGTGAACATTTCATCTGCATAACTCGGGCCGCTGTCAAACGCCTGTGCGCGGCCTGAACGCCGCCTGGGACGTCGACAAGTGGCGCTAGCGGTAACGCCGAATGGCCGCCAGCGCTGACGACATGGGCATGACCATCCGCGATCGTTTCAAGACATGGACACCAGCACCGGTACCCGACTGGTCCGCCATATCGTCGGCACTGCGATTCTCCTCGCATTCGTGGTGGCCGCCGCCTGGCAGGTCCTGTTCACCGGCCCCCCTATGGGGGCTAGCCGGTATACGCAATGTCGGGTTTCCGGTACCGGCGTTAGGGGGGCAGCCATGCAGACAACATCCCGCCGTCACATCAGAGTTGTGAGCAACCATCGAGTTAAGTTGCCGTCAGGAGTGCCGAATGCACAGTAGCGCCGCAACACCCGAGTCCGAGACCGTTCGCGACGAGGCACTGGCCGCGAGATTCACCCGTGACGCGATCCCTTTGCTCGATTCCTTTTATCCGCAGGCAATGAAGATGACCCGCAATCGCACCGAAGCCGAGGATCTGCTGCAGGAGACCGCGGCCAAGGCGTTCGCCGGTTTCCACGGATTCCGTGACGGCACGAACCTCGGTGGCTGGCTGTACCGGATCCTGCTCAACACCCACATCAGCGGCTACCGCAAACAGCAACGCCGGCCGACACAGTGGCTCACCGAGGAGATCACCGACGGCCAACTGCTCGCCGAGGCCAGGCACACGTCCACCGGTCTGCGCTCCGCCGAAGACCAGGTGCTCGACTCTATGGGCGACACCGACGTGCGGGAAGCCATGCGACAGTTGCCCGAAAAGCTACGCACCGCGGTCTACTACGCCGATATCGAAGGCAGGCGGTTCAAGGAGATCGCCGAGTTGACCGGCGCTCCGATCGGAACCGTGATGTCACGGCTACACCGCGGGCGGCACCGGTTACGCACGCAGTTGGCCGACGTGGCACGGGACAGAGGCTACGGCTTGACCGACGTCGCCTGATCAGCGTGGCGGATCTCCCCGCCACGCGAAGCTGTTGACGTACTTACCCATGTCCAAGGCGATCTGCAGGTTTGCCCCCGACGGCTTTCCGCTGCCGAAGTCCGGACCGAACTGACGGAACGGCCCCACCGCCGCGGCGATCAACGCGAGGTCATTCTTGACCGCCACCATCACCAGCACCCGCATTTTCATGTAGCTGCTGTTGGCGCCCTGCGGCCAGCAGTCGGCGGCCTCGCCATATCCGGGCTGGTAACCGACCATCGCATTCGGGATCTTGTAGGCGGTCCGCGCATCCGGAAAGGTCCGGCGTATCAGGCTTTTGGCGATCTGCTCCGGAGAACGGTCCCCCGCAGGCTCGCTGAACAATTGCAACGTGCCGCCGTCACCGGCCTGCAGATCGGCCGTCACCCCGTTGGGCTTTGTGCTGATCTTGTACGCCGTGCCCTCGGCGGGATACGACACCGAGAATGCGCCGTCGGGTGCCATGAACCTGGGATTCGTCTCGACCGGTGTGCCTGTCGGCGGATGCCCGCAACTCGGCGGGCACATGTATCGCGCGGGCGGCTTGCTTCTCAACACGGTGACGCCAACAAGGGCCACGGCGACCACCGCGATCGCGCTGAACCAGATCAGCAGCACGCGGAAACGCGAATGTCGCACCGGCGCAGCGGCATACGTGCTCGACGGAACCGCATAGCCGGGGAAGAATTTCGGTTCGCTCATGTCGCGCCGGTCTCATTGTCACTGCGCACGGGACGCCGGTTACGCCGTGCTGACCGTGATGACCTCGACGACGCCCGCGTCGCCACACCGCACGCCGGGCAGAACGCCATGTCCGGAACGACGTGCCCGCAGTGCGGGCACAGCAGCGGCTCGTCGGACTGGATCTCGTCGTGCGCTTCGTGCAGCAACGCGAGGTGCAGCCCGAGGCGCAGCAGGAACAACGCCGCGGCCGCCAGCACCAGATAGATCACCAGCATCAGCACCTGCGGGAAATGCGAGACGTCGATCAACCCCAGGCCGACATACACGGCCAGCACCGCCACCGCGAAGAACACCAGCAGTGCGCGTACCACGCCGGGGCGCTGTTTCTCCTTGCTCGGCGGCCGCTTGAACCACAGTGCGGCGCCAATCAATCCGCCGGCCGCCGCGGCGGTGAGCGGCACCGCCACTCCTCTGATACCGGCCTCGACGAGCAGGCTGTCCATCGGCCGCTTGCTCACCACGCCGCTGCCGAATTGCGGGGTCAGCCGCGCCAGCGTCGCCGCCGCGGTGAAGGACAGCGCGCCAAGCGCCCCAACCATGAAACCGTCCAACGCCTCCCGCGTCGGCGGTCCCAGCAGTCGAACGAGCACCACGGGCGCCAGCATCAGCAGCACGCCGCCCAGCGGTATTCCGATGCCCGTGCTCAACATCCGGGTCGCGGCAACGCCTGAGTCCAACCCGATACCGTACGACCGGGCCACCATCATTCCGGTCAGCAGCACCCAGCCGACCCCCAGCACGATGCCGACCACCGCCGCGAGCCCCCACGTCCTGGCGGGCAGGTCGTTGAATCCGTCTGACTCGTGCAGATACAGCAGAAACAGCAACGGGAAGCCCAGGGCGGACACAGCCACAAGCGCGCCGGGCATCCGAAGTACCGCGAATGCGACCAGCGCGACCAACACCAGCGCAAGCCCGATCCGAAACACGTTGCGGGACTTCGGCGGTAGGTGCGGGAACAGCGAACTCGACAGCGACGGCTGCAGCAGATGCTCACCGGGCGCCGCGCCGAAATCGCGGATGCGCAACCAGTCCGGTCCTTCACCTGGCCGAGGGGTGAGGTGACACCCGCACAACCCGCAATACTCACCCGCTGGAACGTCGACCTTGCAGATTCGGCATTCTTCGGTCGGGACCTGCTCGTCGTTGGTGCTCATGATGTCGCCTTCTGCGCGACGAGCAGGTTGCGCACCAGGTTGTCGATGTCAGGGGTCCCGAGTCCGGTGACCAAGTCGTAGCCCGGCGCCGCGGTATCGACGGCGTTGCCACCCAGAGTGACGTCCCTGAACCCGGGCAGGGGCGCACCGGCCGCGGTCCGGTACAGCAGCGGGTTGAGGTCGCCGAGTTCGCGGCCGCCGTTCGCGAGCATGTACTGATTCATCACCGCTGCCAGGCCCGCCCACACCGGCGCCGACTGTGACGTGCCGCCCCCGACGAGGTCCTGTTGGTCGAACACGATCCGGACACCGGTGAACGGGTCGGCGACAGCGGCGACGTCTGGGGTCAGCCTGCGATTCGGATCCTTGCCCGTCAGCACGCCTCGCTGCCAGTCGGGTCGGTCGAACAACGACGACACCCCGCCGCCGGTGCCCTGTGACAGCGGTACGTCGAACCAGGCCTGTTCGGCTTGCCACACACCTTTCGCGTCGGTGGACAGCGTGGTGCCGCCGACGTCGACCATCTCCGGCAGCGACGCCACCGAGTCCAGCCCCACGTCGCTTGCTCCCGGCGGCGACGACCAGTCGTCACCGCCTTTGCACTCCAGGCCCGCGAGGTCGCCGCTGGCGTTGAAGGCGGTGGTGCCGTGGGAATGCGCGGTTCGCAACGCCGATCGGGTAGGCGCCAGGTCGGCCGCGGTGATCAGCTTGTCGCAACCCCAGCCGATCGAAAAGCTCCATATCGCTCCGGGAAACTGCCGATCGGCATCCTCGAGCATCCGGCCGATCTTCTCGTAACCGCCGTCGCCTTTGACGGTGGGCCTGGCGTTCCAAACCACCTTGCGCGCGTCCGGGGCGACGGCGTGCGCGACCTCGAGGTCCATCGTCGTCTCACCGCGCGCATGTTCGGGCTTGCCGCCGACGACCGTTGGCGTAAACTTCGGCAGCTTGTAGGTGGTGGCGAACGTGTCGAGGTCGGCCTGCTCGAACCCGTCGAACGCGAAGAAGATGATCGTGGTGCCCTTGCCCGTGTAGCCCTGCGCGGCCAACTTGTCGGCGTTGTAGGTGGTCAACAACGCCGCAGGGGTCAAGCCCCGATCCGGGACGTCGAGCGGCAGGATCGACGGCCGCGACGTGTGGTGCGGCGTGTAGCCGAGGATCCTGCCGAACTCGGTGACCTCGCCGCGAAGCGCTCCTGGAATCGACGGCTGCTGCGGTGACGCGTAGAACACCTGCCCGCGCTGTCCGCGGTAGTCGTGCACCTCGACGTCAAATGCCTTCGCCACGCTCTCGGCGGCGCCCTCGACAACGGCCCACTGGTCGCCCGGCCGCCAACGCACGCCCAGACCGTTGTCCTCGGCCCACCCGTACAGCGCATCGGGCCTGCCCGGGTGGCTCAGCGCGGCGGTCAGTTGGGTGTCGGCGCTGTGCGACGGTCCCAGGTCGGTAGAGCTGGCCAGCAGGTATGCGTACGGTCCGCCGATCAGCCCCGCGGTGCCCGACACCGACGGGCGCAAGTCCGAGACGAGCGCGAACACGCCGACGGCGACAACCGCCAGCGTTGTGAAATGCCGGGCAACCACAGAAGCCAGCGTACGTCCGGGCTGGCCAGGGGGCGTTCTAGTTATCGCCGGGGATGGCGGTAGCCGGCGGCGGCGCCTTCACCGGCGGCGTGAAGAGGTTGCCGCCGGTCGGGTTGATCGACTTCTCGGTGGGCGCGGGCGGCAGCGGCGCCGGGGTGGCCTCCGTCGTGGTGGTGGTGGTCGTGGTGGTGGTCGTCGTCTCCGGCGCCTTTTCCTCTTCCTTCGCGCACGAGGCGGTCAAGCCGACCATCGTGACAATCGCGGCGCCACCGGCAACCGCCGCGATGCGGCGACCCATCCGACCCATGATTCTGTCCTTCCCGACCTTTGCCAGCAGTTTTGAAGATCAATCTGGCTGTCGAAACTCTACCCATATGTGCCAGCAGGCGCACAGCGATTGCGCAGGGACCGGCAAGGGACGAGGGTTGAATGTAGTGCCGCAAGGGTATTACCGTTTGTCCTCCGTGTTTCTGTGCCCTGCGAGGTGGTGGTCGCCGTGTACCAACAGATTCTCGATCCGGTTGCGCATTCTCTGGCGTGGAGTTCGTTGATCGCGGCACTGCCGCTGCTGTCGTTGTTCGTGATGCTTGGCGCCCTGCGGATCACCGCATGGGTGGCATCGCTACTGTCCCTCGCGCTCGCGATCGTGCTGGCGATCTTCGTCTACGGGATGCCGCTGGGGCAGACCTTGTTGGCAGGCACAGAAGGTGCCGCGTTCGGCTTCTTCCCGATCCTGTGGATCGTGATCAACGCGATCTGGGTGTACCAAATGACCGTTGAGACAGGACATTTCGATGTGCTGCGGCGGTCCTTTGCCCGAGTCAGCGACGACCAGCGGGTGCAGGCGGTCATCATCGCGTTCTCGTTCGGCGCACTGCTGGAGGCGCTGGCGGGGTTCGGCACACCGGTCGCGGTGACGTCGGTAATGTTGATGGCGCTCGGATTCAAGCCACTGAAGGCCGCGGCGCTGGCGCTGACCGCCAACACCGCGCCCGTCGCGTTCGGCGCGATGGCCACGCCGATCCTGACGCTCGGCAAGGTGACGGATCTGCCGAGCGACACCCTCGGTGCGATGGTGGGCCGGCAGACCCCGATCCTTGCGCTGTTCGTGCCGTTGGCGCTGGTCGCGATCGTCGACGGTTGGCGCGGGTTGCGCGACACCTGGCCGGTGGCCCTCGTCTGCGGCATCGTGTTCGCGATCGCGCAGTACGCCACCTCGAACTTCGTGTCGGTGCCACTGGCCGACGTGGTCGCGTCGCTGGTGTCGGCCGCCGCGGTGGTCGGCATGGTCCGGGTTTGGCACCCGCGCGGTCAGCACGCACCCTCGGTGGTTGCCGGCGGCGCGGCCGACGAACCAACCCCCGAATTCGCACGGCGCGTGAGCGACTCGGCGGTCGATCCAGACGATCGCGCAGAGGTGGTGAAGGCCTACGCGCCCTACGCCATCATCATCATCGTGTTCGTGATCTGTCAGATCACGGCGGTGAAGAATTTGCTCGACAAGGCGACCGTGAAGATCCGATGGCCGGGGCTGCATATCGTCAGCCCGACCGGAAAGCCGGTGTCGCTCACCGAGTTCACGCTCAACCTGTTGACCACCCCTGGCACACAGATGCTCGTCGCGGGCCTGATCACGATGATCGTGCTCAAGCTCTCGGTGCCCCGTGCGATCAAGGCATATGGCAGCACACTTTTCCAACTGCGCTTCGCGATCCTCACCGTGATGTTGGTGTTGGCGCTGGCGTTCGTGATGAACTTGTCGGGGCAGACCATCACCCTCGGCACCTGGATGGCGGGCGCGGGCGGCGCCTTCGCGTTGCTGTCGCCAGTGCTCGGCTGGCTGGGTGTTGCGGTCACCGGTTCGGACACTTCGGCGAACTCGCTGTTCGGAGCGCTCCAGGTGACAGCGGCCAATCAAGCCGGCTTGTCCGACGTGTTGATGGCGGCATCCAACAGTTCAGGCGGTGTGCTGGGCAAGATGATCTCCCCGCAGAACCTGGCCATCGCGGCGGCCGCGGTCGGCATGAACGGCAGGGAAGGCGACATCTTCCGTCGGGTTGTGGTGTGGAGCCTGGTGTTCCTTGCGATGCTGTGCGTGCTGTCCGCGCTGCAGTCGTCGGTGCTGTCCTGGATGGTGCCCTGACCCAAACGGCTTGTCGGCCAGGCAGTTTCAGCTCGCCAGGATGGCGGCTAGTGCCTCGTCGAGCGTCGGGAACAGATCGAAGATCTTGTCGAGGCCGGTGAGCTGGATCGGCCTACTGGTGGCGGCGCTGTTGGCGACGACGGCGAAGTGCGCGCTTTCACTGACGGTGTTGTGCGTCGCCACCAACGCCTGAAGGCCCGCTGACGCCAGGAACCCGACATCGGTCAGGTCGACAACCAAACCCGTCGGCTTCGATGTCAACGCTTCCTCAATGGCGGCTTCCAGCGTGGGGACCGTGGCCAGGTCGATGTCACCGTCGACTCTGAGCACCGCGACCCCGTCCTGGTAGGCGAGCGCGGTGGCGATCGCTTCGTCGGCGGGCATGGCATGAGCCTAATAGGCGATCGCCCCTGACGATTACCGACTTCGACGCCTGCCTCCCAGGCGCGGGGGCTAATGTCAGCTCAGAGGACTGTGCCCTCCGACCGCGCGTGAGCCGAATTGGGAGCCTGAATGTCTGAATCGACCACAGATTTTCCTGCAGTAGCCACCCAACAGGCCAAACTCGTCGGCGAGGACCTGCTGCCCCAACTCGTCCAGCACCTGCGCCAGAACCGCACGATACTTCGCGAGGAATGGGCGCGCCGGATCACCGAGGCCGAACTGCTGACCGCGATGTCGCCGGAGGAGATCTTCTCCGAGGCGACGACGGTGTACGACAGCTACGTCGAGGTGCTCGAGACCGGCAGCGTCGAAGCGCTCCAGGACTACGCGCGCGACCTGTCGGAACGCATCATCCCGCGCGGGGTGGAAACCGACGAGGTGGTCGGCATCGTGCTGCTGCTGCGCGACGTGCTGGCACGTTCGCTGTTCGAGAAGTACCAGACCGACTTCGATCTACTCAACCGGGTGCTCGACGCATATGAGCCCGCCGCCAACCGGATCGCGAACACCGTGGCCGTCGGCTTCGTGCAGGAGCGCGAGCGCATCATCCGCCAGCAGCAGGAGGCCATCCGCGAGCTGTCCACCCCGGTGCTGCAGGTGCGTGAACAGTTGCTGATCCTGCCGATCATCGGTGTGCTGGACAGCCAGCGCGCCCGCCAGGTCACCGAGCAACTGCTGCGCGCCATCCGCGCCAACCGCGCCAAGGTCGTCGTCATCGACATCACCGGTGTGCCGACCATCGACTCCACCGTGGCCAACCACCTGGTTCAGACCGTGGACGCCTCGGGTCTGATGGGTGCCAGCGTGATCATCACCGGCCTGTCCTCCGACATCGCGCTGACCCTGGTGACCATCGGGCTCGACCTGTCGAAGATGAACGCGGTCGGCGACCTGCAGGGCGGTATCGAAGAGGCCGAGCGCCTGCTCGGCTACGAGGTGACCCGGACCGGCGACCAGAATGGATGACAAGCGCTAGCGCGACCAACTCATGCCTGTCCCCATCCTGAAACAAGGCGCGATCCTGATCGCTTCGGTACAGGCTGCGCTCACCGATTCGGACGCCGAGCGGCTGCGCCACGACCTGATGGAGCGGGTGAGCCGCTACCGCGCCCACGGCATCATCGTCGACGTCACCGCGATCGACGTGATGGACTCGTTCGCCGCCAGGTCGCTACGCACCATCGCGCATATGACGCGGTTGCGCGGGGCGGACACGGTGATCGTCGGCCTGCAACCCGAAGTGGCGTTCGCAATGGTGCAACTCGGGCTCGTCTTCGACGACATGTACACGGCGCTCGATCTCGAAGAAGGCCTCGCGTTTCTCCACCGGCAGCTCGAAGCGCGCCAGCCGACGATCGGACGCGACGGTGCCGATTGACGCCGAGATGACCCCGAGAGGTGAAGTGATCGAGGTCAAGAATTCCGACGACATCGTCGCGGCGCGCCAGGTAGGACATCAGCTCGCGCGCGACCTCGGGTTCTCGTTGACCGATGTCACGATGATCGCAACCGCGATCTCGGAGATCGCGCGCAACATCACCAGCTACGCCGGCTCAGGTGCGATCCGGGTCGGCGTGGCCGAGCGGGACGGCCGCATCGCGCTGGTAGTCCGCGCCGAGGACGAGGGCCCCGGAATCGCCGACATCGAACGAGCGTTGGAGGATGGTTATTCGACCGGAAGAGGACTCGGGCTCGGACTGCCCGGTGCGCGACGTTTGATGGACCGCTTGGTCATCGAGTCGAAACCCGGGCGCGGCACGGTCGTCGAGATGTGGAAGTGGATCCCGGCCAATGCGTAACCAAGGTCAGATCGGGCCCATCGAATGGGCAACGGCGCGTCGCCCCCTACCCGGTGAAAAAGTGTGCGGCGACTATCCGATCGCGGTCGACGTCGCGGGCGGCGCCGCGCTGTTCGGGGTGGCCGACGGGCTGGGCCACGGCGCGGCGGCCGAGACGGCGGCAGTACGCGCTGAGGCTGTGGTGAGCCGTTGCCGCACCGAGCCTCTCGATGTGCTGCTGCAGCTGTGCCACCGCAACCTGACCGACACCCGCGGCGCCACAATCACTTTGGCGCGCATCGACTACGAGCTCGGCACGCTGAGCTGGATCGGCATCGGCAACGTGACGGCCGATCTGGTCGCCAAGCATCCTGGTGGCGCCCGAATTCGGGCATCGGCCCTGCTGGCAGGCGGCATCGTCGGGTATCGCATACCCGACGCCCTCGCCACCCATCAGGTGGCGATCTCGCCCGGTGACCTTCTGGTCATCGCCACCGACGGCATCCTCGAAGACCACATCCAGGGCATCGACTTCGCCGCACCCGCGACGGCGATCGCCGAGCACATCCTCGACGCGTACAGCAGGGAGTCCGATGACGCGCTGGTGCTGGCCGCGCGTCATCGGGGCGTCTCGTCATGACGAGCCCGACGAATGAGGACTTCCATGCTCAGTACGCCGCCGCGCTGAGCGCCCACCTCGCCGACAACGGCGAGGACACCCTGGCCGTCGGCCATGAGCTCGGCCGCCGGGCGCTGGCCGAGCAGATCAGCATGCTGGAGATCATCGAGAACCACTCCCGGTTGGTCGAAGGCGCCGGTGCCGCCGCGGACGCGTCCGCCGCGCTGCAGTTTCTGCTGCAGACACTGGCGGCGCTGGACGTGGCCACCCGCGGATTCATCGACGGGACAAGGCGATACGAACAACAGCGGGCCCGAGCCGACGATCTGGCCGACCGCGACGAGTTTCGCACCGCGTTGGTCAACTCGCTGCAGGAGGGCTTCTTCGTGGCCGACGCCAGCGGGGCGGTCGTCGAGGTCAACGATGCATTCGCCGACGTCACCGGCTACGGGCCTGAAGGGCTGCCCTACACCTGGCCGCACCCGTGGATGGGCGACGACAACCGTTCGGGCGACCCTCTGGCCCGGCTACTCGCGCAGGGCAGGCTCGAATCGGAAGTGCCGATCCGGCACCGCGACGGCCGCATCATCTGGGTGGCGATGAGCGTGAACGCGGTCGCGTCCGCGAACCACGGACAGGACGCCTTCGTCGGCACCATCCGGGACATCACCGCCGCGAGGGCGGCGACCGTCCGCGACCGCGCGGTGGCGCAACTGGCCGCCAAGGTGAGCGTCGCCAAGAGCGTCGACGAGGTGCTGTCCAGCACACTCGACGAGTGCCGCACCGCGCTCGGCGTGGCGCGCGTCGCCGCCGTCATGTGGCCGGCCGTCGAGCACGACCCGACAGTCCACCAGTCTGGAACGCCGTCGACGCCGCAGTGGCGCGACCTCGACCCGCAGTTGCGCTCACGCCTCGACGAAGCGCGTACCTGGCTGCCGCTTACCGTCGAATCCGTAGGGTGGACAACGGATTCCGACGTCGCGAACGGCATGGTGGCGACACTCTCCCGCGACACCGCGCTGTGGCTGGAGTTCAGCACACCGCGCAGGGTTCCCGCCGAGGACGGGCAACTGATGAGCGCTCTGGTCGGCCATCTGAGCCTTGCCATGCAGCATGTCCGCCAGTTCGAGCAGGCACGCGACACGTCGTTGACCCTGCAGCGCGCGATGCTGGCGCCCACCGACCTGCCCGCCGGCTTCGTGGTGCGGTACGAGCCTGCGGTGTCCCCGCTGGAGATCGGAGGGGACTGGTACGACGTGCTGCCGGTCGGCGACGACCGCATCGGCATCATCGTCGGCGACTGTGTCGGCCGCGGCTTGGCCGCCGCCGCGGTGATGGGTCAGCTGCGCAGTTCGGGCCGCGCGCTACTGCTCACCGGGGCGTCGCCTGCCAGGCTGCTCGAGCAACTCGATTCGGTGGCGGGCTTCATCCCCGATGCGTTCTGCACCACGGTGTTCGTCGCGATGCTGGACACCAGGTCCGAGACGTTGACCTACAGCAGCGCGGGCCACGTTCCCGCGGTGCTGACCGCACCCGAGGCGGCCCCGCAGCTGTTGACCGAGGCCAAATCGGTGCCGCTGGCGGTGCACCGGGACGAGCCGCGCCCGCAAGCCACCGCTGCGCTGACCGACGGATCCACGCTGCTGCTCTACACCGACGGCCTCGTCGAGCGTCGTCACGAGCCGATCGACAGGGGGATAGCCCGCGTCGTCGACGTCATGGCCCGGATGACACACTCGCCCATCGACACCGTCGCCGATGTGATGCTGGGCGAGTTGGCGCCGGACTCGGGCTACGACGATGACGTCGCGATGGTGCTGTACCGCCACCCTGATTCGACGCTGGTCATCGAAATCGACGCGGTGCCAGCCCGGTTGACCGATGTGCGGCACCAACTCACAGCGTGGCTTCTCGGCGCGGGGGTGGCCGAGCCACTGGCCGGGGACATCGTGTTGGTGGCCAACGAAGCGTGCAGCAACAGCGCGGAGCACGCGTACCGGGGCCAGCAGCCCGGGCCGATGCGTGTCGAGGCCACGGTGGACGCCGAGCACGTCCACATCCAGGTCATCGACTCCGGGTCATGGAAGACGCCGCCCGCAGATCCCGGCACCCGCGGCAGGGGCATTCTTCTGATGCGGACACTGAGCGAACAGGTCGACGTCGACGGCACCGCGCACGGCACAACCGTAGGCATGCGGTTCCCGGTCGGATAAGTTCAGGCAGTATCGGCTGGTCGGTCGGAGGTGCAGGTGACGAGCGTTTCTGGGGCTGGCGCGCGCCAACCCGCTCCGCTGAGCCTGCGGCTACCGGCCGTGCCTGCCAGCCTCGCGGTCGTCCGCGACCGACTGCGCGGCTGGTTGCCGACCGCAGCGGTCACCGCCGCCGCGGCCGCGGACGTGTTGCTTGCCGTCGGCGAGGCCGCGTCGAACGTCGTCGAACACGCGGTCCGCGGCGCACCCCGCACCGTCATGTTGGAAGTGACGGCCCGCACCACCGAAACCGGACTAGCGTTCACGGTCAAGGACAACGGCCGCTGGCATGCGCCACCGAGTTCGAGGGACCATCGCGGACACGGCAGCAGGTTGATGAAGGCACTCGTTGACAGAGTGACGATCACCCCGTCCCCGCAGGGGACCACGGTGGAATTGCACAAGGAGCTCCATCCATGACGACCAGTCAGTTCCGAATGTCTGCAGCGGAGGCCGAGCAACCGCCGGTCGTCACCGCCAGCGGGGATATCGACCTGGCCAACGTCAACGAGTTCTCCGCCGTGTTGACTGACGCGGCCTGCGGCAGCGAGGCGATCACGGTCGATCTCTCCGAGGTGACGTACTGCGACAGTGCGGCGGTGCGCGCGTTGTTCGCGGTCGCGGCGACAACCAAGCTCAGCCTGATCGTGCCCAGTTCAGGGGCGTTCATCACGCTGCTCAGCATCTCCGGGCTGGATCGCGTCGCCACCGTGGTGACCCGCGACTGACCCTACGACCCACGATGGCCGCCGCGTACTTCCAACCCCATCTGCATCCGCAGTTGGTGGCGTTGATGCATCGCATCCTGGAGCGCATGCAGGCCGATCTGCTCGACGCGCTCGGGCTGGCGATCGTCATCCACGACAAGCGCCACGACCAACCGGCCGCGGTGGTGGCGGCTGCCGGCGTCGGCGCCGATTTCGTCAACGCCCAACTGGGCAGCATCGGGGGCCCGGTCCCCGATGCATTGGCTTACCAGGTGCCGGTGCTCAGCATCGATCTGTGGACCGACGACCGCTGGCCCGATCTGACCTTGGAGACCATCAAAAGCATTGCGCCGCATCATGAATCGTCGTGGGACGAGTCCCACGGTGCCGCGGCCGTTCCCGGTGTCTGGGCCGACGACGCGACCGTCGTGGTCTGCTGCGTGCTCAAGCAGCCCGCAAACGCGGCCACCGTGGCCACCCTGATCACCTACGAACAACTGGTCTCGGCAGCGCTGATCACCTCCGCGGCCGAGAACGCGTCGGCGATCGCCGACATCATCACCGTGTTGCAGTCACGCGGTGCGATCGAACAGGCCAAGGGCGCGCTGATGGGCCTGGTGCGGTGCGACGCCGAACATGCGTGGCGGATGCTGCGGCGCGCCAGCCAGGAGTTCAACGTGAAACTGCGTGAGCTGGCGGTGGCGCTCGTGGAGCACATCAGCGGGGCGCCTGCCGAACAGCCCGACACCGGAACGCCGATCACGCCGGACGAGCGGACCCGCGAGGCGGCCCAGTTGATGTGGGCTGCGCTGTCGGAGACGCCGTCATCGCAGTAGTTCGGCGCCTCGACCGGCTTTGGTGCGCGTGATGGTCGGTGCGTTGAATCCCGCGTCGTCGACCGCTTCGAAGATCGCGTCGGCGATGCCGTCGGCCTTGTCGACGGGAGCGAGCGCGATGACGCATCCGCCGAAGCCGCCGCCGGTCATCCGTGCACCCAGCGCGCCTGCAGCAACGGCGGTGTCGGCGATCAGGTCGATGTGGTCGGTGGTGATCTCGAAGTCGTCACGCATGGATGCCTGCGACTCGGTGAACAGTCGGCCCATCGTGGTGTAGTCGGCGCTCTCAAGGGCGGCAACGACTTCGAGTACACGCTGGTTGTCAGTGAGGACATGCCGGGCTCGGCGCGCGTCGACGGGGTCGGAGACTGCGGTCAGTGCGGCGACGCCGCGGTCCTGGACCTCCCGCAGCGATGAGACACCGAGATCCGCCGCGGCCCGTTCACACGACGCACGGCGCGACGCGTACTCCCCTCCTGCATGCTGATGCGGTGCGCGCGAATTGATCAGCAGCAGAGCGATGCCCGCGGCGGCGGGATCGAACACCACCGGGCGCACGGCCGGGTCGCGGAAGTCGATCAGCAGCGCCCTGTCCGGCTCACCGCACAACGAAGCCAATTGGTCCATCATGCCGGTGGGCGCACCGACGTAGTCGTTCTCGGCACGCTGAGCGAGCCGCGCGAGCTCTATTCGGTCGAGATCGACGCCCGCGCCGGTGATCAGCGCGCCGAGGACCGCACACTCCAATGCCGCCGAGGACGAGACACCGGAACCCATTTCCACGTCGCTGGCGATCGACATGTTGCCGCCACGGACGCGGTGGCCCGCTTGCCGCAGCGCCCAGACCACCCCTGCCACATAGCCTGCCCATCCGCTGACGTCTCCCGGCGCGGTGTCGAGCGATATCGATACGTCGCCGTCCCCGTGGTCGCTTCGCACCGTCAGTTCGGGGCCGTCATCGGGCAGATAGCTGACCACGGTGCGCTCGGGCAGTGCGATGGGCAGCGCGAAACCCAGGTTGTAGTCGGTGTGTTCGCCGATCAGGTTGATCCGGCCCGGTGCCGCATACCTGATCGCGCTCATATCGATGATCCGCTCGCAAGCTTCGCTCATGTTCCGAGCTCTCGCAGTCGCTCGGCCACACTTTCCGGGGTGACATCGCTGATGAAGGCGTCCATCGCCGATTCGGAGCCTGCCAGGAACTTCAGCTTGGTCGCGCTGCGCCGTATCGACATCAGCTCGACGTGGAAATAACCCTCCCGCTGATCCGCGGTGTTGGCGTACTGGTGCAGCGCCGAAATATACGGCAGCGCAGTGGGATACATCCGGTCGAAGCGGCCGAGCACATCGAGATAGATCTGGGCGAAGCCGTCCAACTCGGCGTCGGTGAGGTCGACGATGTTGTGCACGAAGCGGTTCGGATAGATGTGCACCTCCACCGGCCACCGCGCCGCGAACGGGACGAACGCCGTGAACAGCCCGTTGCTGGCAATGACGCGGCTGCCTTCGGCGATCTCACGGGCCAGAATGTCGGTGAACAGGTTGCCACCGGTGCGGTCTGCGTACGCGCGGGCTTCGCGCAGCATCTCCGCCGCCCGCGGCGGAAGATACGGGTAGCCGTAGATCTGACCGTGCGGGTGCGTGAGCGTGACACCGATCTCCTCGCCGCGATTCTCGAAACAGAACACGTAGGCGATGCCGGGCCGCGACATCAGGTCTGCCGTGCGGTGCCGCCACGCGTCCACCACGAGGCGCGCATGCCGGTGCGCCAACTGGCTGAACGAGCCGGTGTGATCGCTCGAGAAACAGATCACCTCACACCGCCCGTGGCCGGCTGCCGACTGGAACAGGTCGCCGACGAGCGCAGGCAGATCAAACGGCGCGGTAGCCGCGCCGGACAGGCTCGGGAAGCGGTTCTCGAACACCGCGACGTCGTAATCGGCCGCGGGGATCTCACTGGTGAGCCCGGTTGGGCCCGGGCAGAGCGGGCATTGGTCGGCGGGCGGTTTGTACGTCCGGTCCTGGCGCAGAGCCGCGACGATCACCCATTGCCCGGTCTGGCGGTCGAATCGCAACTCGGACTGCTGCTCATCCCGCTCCGGTAACGGGCGGCGGTCGGGCACCGGCGCCGGGGTGTTTCCCGGGAGCGCGAACAACAACAGATCGCGGCCGTCGGCGAGCGGCCAGCGCAGCGGGTCGGTCATGGCTGCACCACGGCGATGGTCAGGCGCCCGACGTGTTGTTCGATGATGCCGCGGTCGGCCACGGACAACCCGTCGTCGACGATCAGGTTGTCGACGCGCCGCATCCTGGCGAACACATTGGTGCCCACTTCGCGGTACTTGGTGTGGTCTGCCAGCACGGTGAGTTGCGCCCCGATCCCGATCATCGTCCGATTCGTCTGTGCCTCAGCGATATTCGGTGTCGTCAAGCCCGCCTCCGGATCGAACCCATGCACACCGAGATACGTACCGTCCACCCTGAACCTTCCGATCGAGGCCTCGGCGACCGGTCCGACGAGCGCATCCGACGGTGTGCGGACGCCGCCGGACAGGTACACCTGCGGGGCGTCGCTGGCATCGCCACCGGGATCGGTGAGCACCTCGAACACGCTGAGCGAGTTCGTCACCACCGTGATCGACGACCGGTGCCGCAGCCTGCGGGCGAACTCGGTGGTGGTGGTGCCTGCGCTGATCGCAATCGTCATACCGTCCTCGACGGTGCCGGCGGCCACCGCGGCGATCGCCGCCTTTTCGGCGCGCTGTTGGCCTGCCTTCACCGACGACCATGGTTCTTCGCCGCGGTTGTGCCGGGTCACCGCGCCGCCGTGCACTTTGCGCAGTAGGTTCTGTGCGTCGAGTGCGTCGAGATCGCGCCGGACCGTCATCTCGGACACGTCTAGTTCGGCGGCCAGATCGGCCACGCGGACCGCCCCGTCGGCGTTCAACGCGCGCAAGATCGCGTATCGGCGTTCGGCGGCGAGCATGGGAACGCACAATATCAAACACAATTTCTTGATTCGGACTGGTTCGCTGCGGCGGTGCTGTTAGTTTCTGGTTGTTTGTGACCGAACATGTGCTCGCTCCGACTGTGTCGCCAAAAGGAGTTGATTACCGGAGATGACCGACAACGTGCTGCGCCTCAACCTCGGCTGGCTCGACTACATGCTCGTCGCCATCTACTTCGTCTTCGTGCTGGGCATCGGGTTCATCGCCCGCAGCCAGATCTCGACGAGCCTGGACTTCTTCCTATCCGGCAGGCGGTTGCCCGCCTGGGTGACCGGCTTGGCCTTCATCTCGGCGAACCTCGGAGCCGTGGAGATCATGGGCATGTCGGCCAACGGCGCCCAGGTCGGATTGTCGACCATGCACTACTACTGGATCGGCGCCATCCCTGCCATGCTGTTCCTCGGCGTGGTGATGATGCCGTTCTACTACGGCTCGAAGGTGCGCAGCGTGCCGGAGTTCATGCGGCGCCGCTTCGGCCCTGGCGCACACCTCGTCAACGCGATCAGCTTCGCCACCGCGCAGGTGCTGATCGCCGGTGTCAACCTGTTCCTGCTGGCGACCGTGATCAACGCGCTGCTCGGTTGGCCGCGGTGGGTGTCGCTGATCGTCGCGGCGCTGGTGGTGCTCAGCTACATCACGCTCGGCGGCCTGTCCGCAGCGATCTACAACGAGGTGCTGCAGTTCTTCGTGATCGTCGCGGCACTGGTGCCGTTGACGATCTTCGGCTTGGTCAAGGTCGGCGGCTGGAACGGCTTGAAAGACAAGGTCATTGCTACCGTCACCGAGGGCAAGGTGACCGCTACCACACACGAGCAGCTGACTACCTGGCCCGGTACGGCGTTGTCCGGCTTCTCCAGTCCGGTGTGGTCGGTGATCGGCATCGTCTTCGGTCTCGGTTTCGTGCTGTCGTTCGGCTACTGGACCACCAACTTCGTCGAGGTGCAGCGGGCGATGGCGTCGGATTCCATTTCGGCGGCGCGGCGTTCACCGATCATCGGTTCGTTCCCGAAGATGTTCATCCCGTTTGTGATCATCGTGCCCGGCATGATCGCCGCGGCCTCGATCGGCGACATGATCCGGCTGAAAACCACTGGCGAGGGCGACATCACCTACAACGACGCGATGCTGCTGATGATCCGCGACATCCTGCCCAACGGCCTTCTCGGTGTCGCGATCGCGGGTCTGCTCGCCTCGTTCATGGCCGGTATGGCTGCCAACATCTCGGCGTTCAACACCGTGTTCAGTTACGACATCTGGCAGGACTACGTCGTCAAGGACCGGCCGGACAGCTACTACATCATGGTCGGCAGGATCGCGACCATCGCGGCGACCATCCTCGCCATCTTCACGGCGTTGATCGCCGCGGGCTACTCCAACCTGATGGACTACCTGCAGACACTGTTCGGCTTCTTCAACGCCCCGCTGTTCGCGACCTTCATTCTCGGCATGTTCTGGAAGCGGATGACCTCGACCGCGGGCTGGACGGGTCTGGTCTCTGGAACCCTTTCCGCCATCGTCGTTTTCATTCTCTCCAAGGTCGGCGTGCTCAGCCTGCCCGGCCAAGGTGTGCCGTTCGTCGCCGCGTCGGTGGCCTTCGTCGTCGACATCGCCGTCAGCGTGGCCGTCACCATGGTCACGACTCCGAAGCCGGCAAGCGAGTTGGTGGGGCTGGTGTACTCCGAGACGTCGAAGGACGTCTTCTCCGACCCCGAGAGCGCCGGAAAAGCCTGGTACTACAAGCCCGTTCCGCTCGCGGCCGTCTCACTGGCCATGGTCATCGTGCTCAACATCGTCTTCCACTGATCGGGGAATGCCAACATGCGACACCTATTCGACGTTCGCAACATCATCGGCTCGCTGCTCGGCATCTACGGCATCGTGCTGACCATTGCCGGCTTCGCGCCAGGGTTGCTCGGCGACCACCACAGCAGCGCCACCGACAATCCCGTCGACCTGTACGTGGGCACAGATGCCAACTGGTGGGTGGGTCTGGTGCTGATCGGCGTTTCCGCCGTGTTCATCGGCTGGGCGCTACTGCGCCCCGTCAGGATCACCGAAACAGAACCGGAGCCAACCGAACCCGAGCGGCACTAGCCGCCCCGGCGCGCCACTGCCGCCTCGAGTTGCTCTTCGTAGGCGCCCTCGTCACGACCGAGCGCGATGGTGGCCGCCACCATCGCGATGGTGCTGATCGTGATCAGCGCGGCATCGAGATGGCTGACGTCGAGGTTCTCACCAAGCACCACCGCTCCCAGTAGGACGGCGATCAGGGGCTCCAGCACCAGCATCGTCGGCACCGAGGTCTGCAATGAACCGGCGTGGAACGCAGATTGCTGCAAGAACGTAGCGAATACCGCGATCAGCACCAGCAGGTACGGCACCGGGGTGAGCAGCAGCGGACGTACGCCTTCGTGGATCAGCACATGCATCAGCAGCTTGGTCAGCACCGCGACGACGCCGAACAGCACGCCGACCGCCAACGCCAGCAGCACCGCGCGTTTCCATCCCAACGTGCGGGTGGCGACGATGACGCACGCGCATACCGCCGCCATGCAGATCACCGCGACCAACGCCGACAACGGCAGCGATGCCTCGTAGTCACCGGGCCTGGCCTTGGCCAAGACCACGAACACCGCAAGGGCGAGGGTCAACACCACCGCCCATGCCCATTCGCCGCGCGTGACGCGCCTGCGGGCCAGCCGTGCGCTGAGCGGCAACGCGAACAGCAGCGCGGAAACCAGGATCGGCTGCACCAGCAGCAGGGAGCCCTTTGCGAGGGCCAGCGCCTGGAAGACGTAGCCGGCGACGGCTGCGCCTGTGCCCGCCCACCACAGCGGACGACGCAGCAGGGTCAAGAACATCACCGAGCTCACACCGTGTTCCTGGGGCACATCCATCGTGGCGCGCTGACGCACCACGATGCCGATCGCCAAGAAAACAGCGGCAAGTACGGCGCACACCACCGTCAGACCATGGCCTACCAAAGCGTCGAGCTCCTTTCGGGCCACGGCCACCACACCAGACAAGAACAACATATTCGTCCAGGCGCCTCGAGCGCGAGGCGATCTCGACATGGTTTCGAACATGCCTGGCCCGGGCATAGAACCGCACATGAACGTGCGACGGTTGATTTTGCTGGTGGGTGCGGTTGTGCTTGTCGTCGGTGTGATCGGCCTGCTGATGCCGGTATCGGTGCCCGGCCCCGACAACGGCAGCATCGGGTGCGGCAACGCGCTGGCTCAGGACTCCTCGGCAGCACAGCAAGCCGACAACCAGAACCCGGCGAACCTGCCGATCATCAACCAGGTCGTCCCGCACACCAATTACACCGCTCAATGCGAGTCGGCCGTCTCGGGGAGGCGCGCGTGGACGATTCCGGTCGCGATCGTCGGCCTCGTGGTGCTCGCAGGATCCTTCTTCGTCGGCGGTAGGACGGGCGCCCGAACCCCCTAGCTGGCTTCGCGCCCGCCGACCAGATGCAGATGGGGCTCCCGCGGTTCGTCGGGGGCAAGCCGGTCGTTGACCCGCTCGACCACCGAGTCCACCCGGTTCACGGCGCGGTCGCAAAGGTCGCGTACCCGTTCGCCCGCCGCGTCCACATCGTCGGCTGCGCTGAGCAGGTAGGCCCTGACGTTGACGCGTAACCGTTCTCCCGCACCGCGTACCCGACGGCGTAGCCGGTCGTCGATCTCGACGGTGACGTAGGGCAACACCTGAAGCTTCATACGCCTCCCCTTCGTGGATGCCTGGCCTAAGACTACTGGGCATCCAATACCGCGGGTCAGCCTCCTGCGGCGGCCTTGGCCTGGTCCTCCTGCGCCTTGGCGATGGCGGCCCTGCCCTCCGGGCTGGCCGCCGAATTGCCGGGGTCCTTCGCGGTCGCCACGGTGGCATTGCAATTCAGGTACACCAGCACCGTGTCGGTCACGGGAGAGAAGTCGTCGCCCTTGAGCCATGGGGCGGACTGCGAGTGGCTGACGATGCAATCGTCATCGGCGAGCGTGTCTCCGGCCCTGCTCGCGATCACGGCCTTCTTGCCCGCATCGCTGATCGCCTTCGACGCGTCGGCGTACGTCTGGCCGCTGTAGTCGTCGGCGACGGCGACGCCCGACCCGAAGAACGCCATCGACACTGCTGTCGCACTGACAGCGGCGAACCCGTAGACGCCGACCTTCTTCATGTTCGCCCTCCGTGTGATGTACCTGTGGTTGTGCTTCCGGGACACTGAGTGTCTGGTGCACAGGACGTTAGAGTTGCGGGCTGGCAGGACGCTGGTAAGAAATAGGCAACTTGCTGCCAATTCCACGTCGCCCTTGACACCAGATGGCGGGTTGGACCACCGGGTCTGGCCAGCTGGCGATTTACGCGTTGACTAGCCCCTTTTTTGGACGATATAGTTCAATTCTCTATACAGATAGGACACAGCATGATGTCTGGCCGTACGGCTCGTCGCCTCGCCGCCACCGCGGCCATGGGCGCCACCATCGGGATGGGCGCACTGACTGCCTGTGGCGAGGGCGAGAAGGCACCCGAGACCACCACGCCAACCACCACGACGACCACCAGCGCAACGACGCCGGCCCCCGCGCCCGCACCGACGGAGAAGTCGATCAACCCCACCGGCGGCAACCTGTTCACGCCTCCGGTCAAGGCACCGTCCGCGCCGACGGCTATTCCCGGCAACAAAGAGAACACCGGATAGGAACGCCTAGTCCAATTCGCGGCCGCCGGTACCGTCAGCGCAGTGCTGTCCCGGCGGTCGCGTAGGACGCGACATGGCCGATGGCCATGTTCAGCGCCGCCTGCATGAGTCGGGGATCCCGCCCGGTCTGCGACAGCAGGTAACCGCCCTCCACGGCCGCGAGTAGTCCTGTGGCAAGGGATTTCACGTCGATATCCGCGACGAGCACACCGTTGTCGCGCATCCGCGCCAACGCCGCTCCCAGCAGCCCGCGCCACTCTGTGAAGTGCTCGGCCAGCGACGCCCGTGCCTTGTCATCGGTGTCGGACAATTCGGCGGCGAGAGAACCGAGTTCGCAACCCCATAGCCCTCGCCGCAGCGCACACCGTTGCACCATCGCGTCACGCCAGTTGTACAGCCCGCGAAACGAATCGACCTTCTCCAACCGAAGCCGCTGCCACGACAAAATCTCGTCGGCGCGCATCATGATGACCTCGTACACCAATTCCGATTTGTCGTCGAAGTGTTGGTAGAACTGAGATTTACTGGTCGCGCTGGCCGCCAGCACGTCATCGATCGTGGTGGCCGCGACGCCCTGCACATGCATCAACTCGGCGGCCGCAAGGACGATCCGGTTGCGGGTGGCCGCGCCGCGAGATGTCAGCTTGGGCCGCGTCGCGGGATCGGTCTGCGGCACCCACTCACTGTAACCCCGCCGATTGGAACGTTTGGTCCGATATGCGGTGTGAAAGCGGTCGGTTTGCGGTCTCCCTGATGGTCAGGATCGCCACCAGCGATACGACCGCGGCCACCACGACGTAGAACGCGGGCGCGGCGTCGTTCCCCGTCTCAGCGGTCAGCCAGGTGACCACATACGGTGTCGTGCCGCCGAACGCGGCGACGCAGATGTTGTACCCGATGGAGAAGCCGCTGTAGCGGATCCGGGTGGCGAACAGCTCGACCCCCGCGGCGACCGCCACCGACGCGTACACCGCCTCGATCGCGGCCAGCCCGCAGTGCGCAACCATCGCCGCCCCCAGCGATCCGGAGTCGAGCAGCAGGAACAGCGGATAGCCGAGCAGGGCGAACGCCGCCGAGCCCGCGAGCAAGATGGGCCGTCGACCGATCCGGTCCGACAGCGCGGCCAGCGGAAGGATGAGGATCAGCGCCACCAGGCTGGCCAGCGTGATCGAGGCGAACGCGCTGATCTTGGAGAAGTGCAGCGTCTTGATGAAGTAGGTCGGCAGGAACGCGAACACCACGTAGTAGCCGACGTTGAAGATGATCATCAGCCCGATCACCTGCAGGATCGGCCGCCGTCCCGTGCCGACCGCCTCTTTCAGCGGTGACTTCGCGACCTGGTCCGCCCTGCTGAGTTCGGCGAACTGGGGGGTGTCGGCCAGCCGCAGCCGGACGTACAGCCCGACGAGCCCAAGCGGCCCGGCGAGCAGGAAGGGGATGCGCCAGCCGTAGCTCTCCATCGCGGCGGCGGGCAGCAGCGCCTGCAGCAATGTCACGGTCACCGAGCCGACCAGGAATCCGAGCACACCTGACCACACCACGAACGTGACCGTCAGGCCGCGACGTCTGTCTGACGCGAACTCGGCCAGATACACCGCGCCGCCGCCGTATTCACCGCCTGCCGAGAAGCCCTGCAGACAACGCAGTAACAACAGCAGCAGCGGCGCGGCGACGCCGATGGTGGCGTACGTCGGTAGCAGCCCGATGCCCAGTGTGGCGATGGACATCAGCAGGATGACGACGGCAAGCACCCGTTGTCTGCCGACCCGGTCACCGAGTGGTCCGAACACGAATCCGCCGAGGGGCCGCATGAAGAATGCCGCCGCAAAGATCGCGAAGGTGTTCAGCAGCGCCGCTGTTTCGTTTCCCGACGGGAAGAAGTTGGCGGCGATGAACGTGGCCAGCAACCCGTAGATGGCGAAGTCGAACCACTCGACGGCGTTGCCGATCGACGCACCGGTCACGGCCTTGCGAACACCTTGTGGCACGGCGGCCTCCCCGAAAGTAAGCGCCCCGCTTAGCATTTCGCTCACGGAAGCGTAGGTCACCTCCCTGTCAAGATAATCGGCTCAGGTCGTCCAGTACGGCCGGGTCATCAAGACGAATACCGCCAACACCGCCAGTGGTGCCAGCAACGGGACCCACGGCAACTGGAACGGGAGCGACGCGGCCGCCAACCCCGCCGCGGTAAAGCCTAGGGCACCAAGGACACTCGGTGTGCCGACCGTAGCGGTGTGCCGAAGCAGCAGATATGCCGCCGCGCACAACCCTGACGTGGCGGCCAGCAGTGGGGGTGCGTCGGCGAGCACGGTGACCGCGACGGTAGCCAGCACGGCGACGACGGCGGCGGGGCGAAACACGCTGCCGATCAACACCGCGGCCGCCGCCGCGGTCGCCGCGAACAAGGCCGGTCTGTCGGCCTGCATCGCGGCCGACGCCACCATCAGGAAGCCTAACGCCGTCGGGACGGCGCGGGTGGCAAACGCCGTCGGGACGGCGCGGGTGGCGGTCACCTCAGCACCGCGCCCCTGCGCACCGACCGGCGGCGGTCGGGCACCAACTGCATCGCCTGGTCCAGGGCGCTGTCGCCGTGCCACGCCACCACATCGACGCCTATGGTTCGCATATCGCGGTACATGAACGACCGCTGCAGCGACCACATCCTGCCCACCAACGCATCGCGGTCGTCCTCGAACGGCGCGCCCTCCAACACGTCGACCGCCACCACGGTGTGGCCGCGCTTGCGCAAATCGATCAGCGCGAGGGCGAATTCGGTGTCCAGCAGGGTGGAGAACGCGACGACGATCGCGCCTGGAGGGACCGCTGCCAGAGGCGCGAGTGTGCCCGGCGTGTCCTCGAATCCGTCACCCGCGGTCAGCATGGCATCCAGAATGCGATAGAACTGCCTGCGCCCGATGTCGGCGCCCAACCAGCGCGGGTGTCGGTCGCCGAGCACGACGAGGCCTGCACGGTCACCGCCGCGCAACGCGCTCTGCACCACCTGGACGGCGCCACGCGCGATGCGGTCGGTCGCGGTGGTGGCCGGCCCCGGCGGTTGGGGGTAGCCGTCGATCATCACCACGACGTCGGCGGCGCGGTCGGTCAGTCGCTGCGTCACGTGCAGGCTTCCCCGCCGAGCGCTCACCGGCCAGTTGACGGTGCGCAGCTGGTCACCCGGCACGTACCGCCGAACGTCGGCGTATTCGACACCCGGCCCGATGTGCCGGGTCAGGTGGGTGCCGAGACGGTCGAGCAATTCGGTACGCGGAATCGCGGTCGCCTGCGGCGAGGCCAGCGGGAACACGAACACATGCGCGGCGTCGACACGGCCGGTACCGAGCAGAAGACCGCCGCGGGCAACGACATTCACACGCGCGATGATCGGATAGCGGCCCCACCTGTCGGCCGCGGCGATCACAATCTGACGCTGCCCCGAGTCGATGCTCTCCAGCCGCATGCCGTCGGGCGACTCGAGACGCAGATCGATGGTGAAGCCCGTGCTTTCAATGCCTTCACCGCCTTCACTGCTCTTGCCGGTGGCCCATATTTGTAGTTGCGTCTCCTCGGCCTCGAAGCACCGCTGTGCCGACGGATCCGCATGCACATGCACCGTCGGCACCCCGCGTTGCCAACCGATCGACACGAGCACACCGACCAGCGGCGCCGCGAACGCGACCAGTTGCCAGTAGCCGCCTATCACCGCCACCGCCAGCGCCGCCGTCGCACATGTCACCAGCGAACGGGTCAAAGCCGATGGCCGCCAGCGCAACTCGACTTCGGTGGCGCGGGTTTCGATCACTTGGTCAGGCCTTCGCCCTTGGCACCGGCAACCGGCGCAGCAGTTCCTCGACCACGTCGGAGCCGTGCACACGGCGCACCCACATCTCCGGGCGCAGGCTGATCCGGTGCGCCATGGCCGGGACGGCCAGCGATTTGACGTCCTCGGGTATCACGTAGTCCCTTCCCAACAACAGCGCCCTCGCGCGGGACAACTGCATCAGGTCGAGTTCTGCGCGCGGGCTGGCGCCGACGGCCACCTGCGGGTGCTGGCGCGTCGCGGTCGCCAGCGACACCACGTAGCGCAACACGTCGTCGTGCACCGTCACTTGTTCCACCGACTCGCGCATGGCGAGAAGGTCGTGCGCGTCGACCACCTGTTGCACGCTCGGTTGTGCGGAGCCACGGTCAAGGCGCCGCCGCAGCATCGAGGCCTCCTCCTGCTCGGTCAGATACCGCAATTCGAGGCGGATCGCGAAGCGGTCGAGTTGCGCCTCGGGCAGCGGATAGGTGCCCTCGTACTCGATCGGGTTGTCGGTGGCCAACACGATGAACGGAGCGGGAAGTCGGTGAGTGACGCCATCGATGCTGACCTGGCCCTCGGCCATCGCCTCCAGCAGTGCGGCCTGCGTCTTCGGCGGCGTGCGGTTGATCTCGTCGGCGAGAAGGAGGTTGGTGAAAATGGGTCCCCTGCGGAATTCGAAACGGCCCGACTGCATGTCGTAGACCGTGGAGCCGAGAAGGTCGGCAGGCAGTAGGTCAGGGGTGAACTGCACACGGGTGAACTCCAGCCCCAGCGCCGCCGCAAAGGACCTGGCGATCAGGGTCTTGCCGAGGCCGGGCAGATCCTCGATCAGTACATGTCCGCCCGCGAGCACTGTGGTGAGGATGAGGGCGAGCGCGCCACGCTTGCCGACGACCACCTGGCCGATCTCGTCGAGCACCGCCTCGCAGTGCGCGGTGGTGGCGGCCGCAGGCAGTCCCATGTTCGCCGTCATACTTGCTCCAACCGTCGCAGGATCTCGTCGAGCGCGGCACGGCCGGGGCCGGGTTCGCTGTCGCCGGTGTGCGATACATTTTGCGGGTCTACCCACGCCCACAACTCCGCGCCGAACAGCATGGTGCCGGTGGCGCGAAACGCATTGCGATTTCTGGTCTGTCGTTGCCCGGTGGCCAATTCGAACTGCCGCGCCAACATCGGGCGCAGATGCCGATCCCAATCTCTGCGTGTGGTTTCCGACCTGCTCACCAAGGTTTCGGTCCTGGACAGCCAGCGGCGCAACGACTCGGCGGCGTCGTTGGTCACCGCGCAGTCGTCGTAACTCGACTCGCGGACGAGGGAGACGCGCAACGCCAGAAGCACCACCGCCACGATGACGCCGACGACGGCCAACACCCAATCGCGGTCCAGCACCGCGACCGCCATCACCTCTACCGAGACAACGATGAAAAGCGCGGCGACGACGAGTTTTTTCACGCCATGCTCCGCAGGTCGGCGAGGACGAGTCTCAGCGCGTCGACCGCGTCGTCCCGGTGGCTCTCGTTCATCACGTGTGGGGAGAACCGCGCCTCCTCGAACAACTCGACCAGTCGGGTCGCGCTGTCAGCGTTGAGGGCATGGCGCCCGACCGCGCGAGCCAGCACCTCCGACGGGGTATCGCAGTCGAGAGGAGCGGCGCCGGGCACGTGGGTGAGTTCACGCTCCATCGCGGCGTAACACGCGATGATCGCCTCACGTGGTTCACGGCTGAGGTCACCGATCTCGGCGAGCCCGACTTCTGCTGCGCGCGCCAGTGATTCGGCCGCGCCGGGCGACGCAGCGCCGTCGGGCACGGTCTCGGCAGCACCCCATGACGCCGTGGGGTGGCGCTGGCGGCGGGACACGATGACGGTCCCGACGACGATCAACACCATCAGGATCACCATCGGCGGAACGAGGTATCCGATGACGCCGGGCCCCCCGCTGTCGGGTGAATCAGGCTGCGGGAGTGGGGGGTTGGGTGTCGGCGCCGGAATGCCCGGATCGGCGGCCGTGGGCGTACCGGCCGGCGCTTGGTCCGCGTGCTCGCCAGGACTCAGTTGCGTCAGCGTCATCACCAGCAGAAGCCACGCGATGATCACGGCCAGTGCGATCAGTGAGAACCGCCACGTCGGTCGGCCCATGGTGCCGCGGCTGAGCGGCAGCGCTGCCGGGCCCGGACGCCGTGCCTCGCCGGCGCGCAGGCGCGCCACGATCGCGAATCCGATGATCCCGACCGACACGCACAGCAGGGCGACATCGACGATCAATGCGGCAGGACTGCCCGGCGGCCGCTGGCGGTCGGTCGCCGGTTCATCGCCTGGCAGATAGCCGCGCAACGCCCACGCGGTGACGAACAACAGCGTGAGGACCGCGACCACTCGCGCCGTCGACTTCTCCATAACTGCCATCGGCTCACCAATCAGCTTGGCTTGGTCCCATCCTGCCTTCAGGTAGACCCCCGCGGCGCACGTTTCGGAGGCTATCTTTGGCCCGGTGACCAGCACGCTGCAGGACGCCCGGGTGGCGTCCGCCCTAGATCGGATGTACGCCGAGTCCACCGAACAGTTCGCCCAGCTGAGGGAACGGTCCGGTGACTTCGAGCGGCTTGCCGACGCAAGCCCACAGGAACGCGCCGACGCCTTCAGCGACTTCTACCTGCCCGTGACGCCCGAAGCCGGCCGACTGCTGTACGCGCTGGTGCGCGCGTCGCGGCCGAGCACCGTCGTCGAGTTCGGCATGTCGCTGGGAATATCGGCCATCCACCTGGCCTCCGCGGTGCGCGACAACGGCAGTGGCCGCCTCGTCACGACGGAGCTCAGCGCCACAAAGGTCGCGACCGCCAAGGAGACGTTCGTCGCAACGGGTCTCGACGACCTGATCACCGTGCTCGAAGGCGATGCGCTGCAGACCTTGGTCGGCATCGACGGCCCGGTCGAGTTCGTCCTGCTCGACGGCTGGAAGGAGCTGTATCTCCCGGTGGCCAAGCTGCTCGAGCCCAAGTTGTCGGCTGGTGCACTGATCGTCGCGGACAACACCTCGATGGACGACACCAAGCCCTACCTGGACCATGTCCGCGACCCCGGCAACGGCTATGTCAGCGTGAACTTTCCGGTCCGCGAGGGTGACAGCATGGAAATCAGTTGCCGCGCGGTCACTTAGAGTTCAGCTGCGCCTTGGCTTTTTTGACCGCGGCCGCCGCATCGCGGCTGGCCTGCTTGCCCTTGTCGTAGGCGTCTTCGGCGCCGGCCAACCCGTCCTCAGCATCCTTGAGTCGCCTGCGCGCATCGTCACGGCGCAGCCTCGCGGTGGCGAGATCGGACTGCAGTTCGGCCAGCGCCGCGTCCGCGTCGGCCTTCGCGCGCTCGGCAGCGGCCAATGCGGCCCGTGCCTTCTGGCGTTCCCTGTCGTCGCGCTTGTCCTCGCGCTTCGGCGGGGCCGCGACCTTCTCACTGGCCGGTTTGCGTGTCGGCGTGAAAACGATTGCGGTGTCGCCGAATTCGCCAAATCCGGACCACTGCTCAGCCTTGGTCAACCTGCCGAGGCGGCCGGCCACGTCGGGGTCGGCGATCGCGGCCTGCAGGGTTCCGGTCACGTCCTCGCGTAGCGCGGCGGTGGGGTTCGCGAGTTCAGCCTCCTCGAAGGCGGCCCGCGCCACGTCGTCGACGAGGCGGCGCTGTTCACGGGACAACTCGCGGATGCGGTCGCCAGCCATTGCCGAATGGGCGTCTTTCAGGCGTTCGCCCAGATTCGCCAGACGTGTCCTGGTGTCGTGCTCGCGGATCGCCAGTCGGTTGACGACCCATGCCGCCGTCGTCGGTTTGCGTGCCGCGGATATGGCCGTGGCCGCGTCGGTGTCCCCGCGCTTCTTCGCCGCTGCGGCCAGCTTCGTGCGCAGCGCGGTGAACTCATCGGGCTTGGCCTCGTAAAGCTCGTCGAGTGCGTCGGCCATCCAGGTATGATAACAGAACTGTTATACTCGGGGCGTGGGCGCGATGGGTGGCAATCTGATTCGCGAAGCTCGCAGAAGGGCCGGGCTGACGCAGGCGGAACTGGCGGAGGTGGCGGGCACATCGCAGTCCGGAATCGCCCGCTGGGAGTCCGGCCGCACCTCGGTCAGCCTCGACGACGTCATCCGCCTCGTCCGGCTGTGCGGGTTCGACCTCGAGTTGATGCTGATGCCGCACGATGACAGCGATATGGCGCAGGCGACGCGGCTGGCCGGCCTGACCGGGCAGGAACGCATCGACAGGCACGCCCGGCTCGCCAGGCAGTTGAGCGGGCTGCGCAAGCATGGAACTTGACCTCGCGCGGCTGCTCGACACGCTGCACCGGTACAAAGTCACCTACGTGTTGATCGGCGGCCTCGCCGCGGTGTATCACGGGTCGCCGTTTCCCACCGAGGACGCTGACATCACACCGCAGGCGGACCGGCGCAACCTGCAGCACCTCGCCGCGGCGCTCACCGCGCTCGATGCGCGCATCCGCACCGATTCCGAGCCGGCCGGGGTGCCCTTCCGGTGCGACGCCGAATGGTTGGCGACCTGCAAGACGGTCAACCTGACCACCGCGGCCGGGGATCTGGACCTCACCTTCGAGCCCGCGGGCACCGCGGGCTATGAGGATCTACGGCGCGACGCCACCCGAGCCGAGTTGTACGGCGTCACAGTGCAGATCGCGTCCCTGGCGGATGTGATCCGATCCAAGCAGGCGGCGAATCGGCCGAAGGATCAACGTGTGCTGTCGACGCTGCGCGCGATCCTGGCGCAACGCCCGATTTGACGGCTCACGGCGCCTGGCCGTGGTCGCGCAGCCATCGCGCGGTGATCTGCCGGTACGCCTGCTCGCCGATGCTGCCGCGGCGGCCGTCGAAAACATGGTCGGCGTACGGCACGGTGACCAGTTCGACCTCGACGCCGGCGCCCCTGGCCCGATCGACGAACCGGTAGGTGCCGTCGATAGGCACCAGATGGTCGGCCTCGCCGAGGATGACAAGCGTCGGCGGCGCTGCCGCCGTGAGGTGGCTGTCGGAGGAGATGCGGGCGTACCGGTCAGGAAACTGTTGCGGTGAGCCGCCGGCGTAGGCGCCCACCATGCCGCGTGCGATGCCACCCAGTGCCGCATCGGGGTTGTCGTACAGACCGGCAGCATCGACGACGGGATACATCGCCGACACCGCCGCGACCTTCGGCATCGTGCCGCCACATGACGACCGCAGTCGACCCGACGCGGCAAGATAGCTGGTGTTGATCGCGAGATTTCCGCCCGCGGAGTGGCCCGACATCGACAGCCGCGCCGGATCGCCGCCGTACTTGGCCGCATTGGCGACGATCCAGCCCAAGGCACAGCCGATCTGCTGCTGGGTCACGTCCCACAGATGCCGGTCTGCGGCGGACAGGGTGTAGCCGACGCTGATCACCAGCCAACCCCGCTCTGCCAGCCAGCGCAGCGCGGTGCTGCGGGACGCTAGATCACCTGCGACCCAGCCGCCTCCGTGAACGTAGACGAGAATCGGTGCAGGCGTAGGGGATTGGCGCGGCCGGTAGATGCTCAGCGGAATCGGCAGGCCCTGATACATCCCGTATGTCGCCTCTTCGTCGGGTGCGGCGTATTCGGGCACTCCGACGCCGAACGTGTCGATCACATTGATGTCGGCGCCGGCACGCTGTACCGCCGCGATCATCCTGGCATCGATGACCACCGCACCCGCGACGGTCATCGCTGCGACCACAGCGATCGCGGCTCCGATGCGACCACGCCGCATCCGCCAGTGGATCCCCGCGAGCACACCACCGACCGCACCGGCCAGCATCAGCCATGGCAGGTACCACGGCACGAACGCGGTGGCCAAGCCCAGGTAGGGCACGCGGTAGAGGAAGGTGCCCAGCATCCCGGCGGCGGCGGGCAGCACCAGCAATGCCGCGACGACGATCACAACAGGCACGATTCATCCTGCCCGACAGCCGAGGATGCAACGATGTGACCCGTGGACAGTCGTCGAGGTCTTCGCCCCACGATCGTGATCGGCGCGTTGGGCGTGGTGTTCGGCGACATCGGCACCAGCCCCATCTACACCCTCCAGACCGTGTTCAATCCCGGTGACCCACACCCCGTGCCGATCTCCACCGCCAACGTGTACGGCGTCGTGTCGACCATCTTCTGGTCGGTGATGATCATCGTCACGCTGACCTACATCACGCTGGTGATGCGCGCCGACAACAACGGCGAGGGCGGCATCATGGCGCTGATCACGCTGCTGCGCAGATGGTCGGGCCAGCGGGGGCGCCGAACCGCGATGGTGCTGGCTGCACTCGGGCTGTTCGGTGCCTCACTGTTCTTCGGCGACAGCATGATCACACCGGCCATCTCGGTACTCTCCGCCGTCGAGGGGCTCAAGGTCATCGAGCCAGACTTCAAGGATTTCGTCGTGCCCATCACCGCGGTGATCATCGTCGGGCTGTTCGCCGTTCAGCGACACGGCACCGCGGTGGTCGGCCGGTTCTTCGGACCGGTGATGATCGCATGGTTCGTCGCGATCGGCGCGTGCGGTGCCAACGGAATCATCGACAACCCGGAGATCCTCAAGGCGTTGTCGCCGGCCTACGCGGCCACATTCTTGTTGAGCCACTTCCACATTGCGTTCTTCTCGCTCGCGGCGATCGTATTGTCGGTCACCGGTGCCGAGGCGCTGTACGCCGACATGGGTCACTTCGGCCGCAAGGCCATCACATTCGGCTGGCTGGGCCTCGTGTTGCCGGCCTGCACGCTGAGCTACTTCGGCCAGGGCGCGCTGGTGCTCGCCGACCAGTCGAAGGTCAGCGCGCCGTTTTTTCTGCTCACTCCAAAGTGGGCCCTAGTTCCGATGGTGCTGCTGGCGACGGCGGCGACGGTCATCGCGTCGCAGGCGGTGATCACGGGCGCCTTCTCGGTGGCGTCGCAGGCGGCTCGGCTGGGCTACCTGCCGCGGCTGCGCATCGAGCACACGTCGGCATCGACGATCGGCCAGATCTATGTGCCGTGGATCAACGGCGTGCTGCTGGTGATGGTGCTGATCCTCGTTTTTGCGTTCCGCAGTTCGGCCGCACTGGGTTACGCCTACGGCATGGCGGTGACGGGCACCATCACCATCGTGGCCGCGCTGTTCTTCTACTACGCCCGCACCAAGTGGAGTTGGCCGCTGTGGTTCGTGCTCAGCGTCGGCGGCTTCGTGCTGCTGGTGGATCTGACGTTCTTCGCGGCCAACATGACCAAGCTGGTGCATGGCGCCTGGCTGCCACTACTCATCGCGGCAGTCGCGTTCACCGTGATGACCACGTGGCAGCAGGGCCGCGAAATCGTCACGCGGGCAAGGGAGAAGGCCGAGGGGCCACTGCGGGAATTCATCGACAGCCTGCGCGACTGCAAACCGCCGTTGGTGCGAATGGCGGGCACCGCCGTGTTCCTCAATCGCGGCAACGAGACAGCGCCGCTGGCGATGCGGGCCAACGTCGAGCACAACCGCGTGCTGCATCGGCATGTGGTGATTCTGTCGGTCGACACGGTGCCGGTGCCCCGACTGCTTGACGACGAGCGGATCACGATCGACGAACTCGGCTACAAGCGCGACGGCATCATCCACGTCAGCGCCTCCTACGGATACATGGAACGACCGAACATCCCGCACGCGCTGACCCTGCTCGACCCGGCCCGCACCGAAGGTCACATCGATGTCGACACGGCGTCGTATTTCCTGTCGAAGCTCGAATTGGTGAGCGGCGACGAACCCACCATGGCTCCGTGGCGCAAACGGTTGTTCATCGCGACGTCTTACATAACCGCCGATGCCGCCGCGTATTTCAGCCTGCCGCTGGATCGGACCGTGGTCATCGGGTCGCGCATCGAGGTCTAAGAGTCGTCGTCGTCCTTCTCGTCGGCGTCTTTCTCGTCGCCCTTATCCTCGTCCTTCTCGTCGGCGTCCTTATCGTCGCCCTTCTTATCTTTCTTCTTCCCGGTCGCGCCGAGTTCGATCGTGGCCCAGTGCCCTGGGGAGACCAGAACCGACCAGCCACCGTCACCGCGGCCCAGCTTGAGGACACCGTCATCGATTTCCCACTTGGTGTCGTCGTCGTAGGTGTCTTCTTGTCCATCGATGTATGTGAGTTTGAAGGCCATGCGTACGGATACCCACATTCGCCCGAACTCAGCCCACCGGCGCCAACCCTGCCGGGCTGAGGGTGTAGGCGCGATGCTCAGGAGGCCCCGCGGTGGCGATCTCCAGAATCGATTTGCCGACCTGCTCGGCGGTGAGCGCCGGTTGTAGCGACTGCACAAACTGCTCGACATCGATGCCCTGCCGCGCCGCGTACGCCGCGACCGCCTTGGCGCCGAGTTCGGTGGCCGGCGTCAACGACGGCAGTACCGAGACGAAATTGATGCCGAGGCCTGCTCGCTCGGACTCCAGCGCGGCGTACCCGGTGATCAACCGGACCGTGGCCTTCGCGCCCGCGTAGCCGCCACTGAGCGGCGACCCATTGATCGCCGCACCGCTGGACACCACGATCACCGTGCTTCCGGGCGCCAACGGCCGCAGCAGCGCTTCGCGGAGCCAGTGGAACGCCTGCGCCACATCGACATTCCAGTTCTCGCTGAAGGACTCCCACGTTTGTTCCTGAAGTGGGCTCATCTGCGGTGCGGCACCGGCGCAGAGCACCACCGTGTGGGGCGACAATTGGTCGATGAGCCGGTGGGCGGTCGCGGCGTCGGCCACGTCGGCGTTGACCGTCGCGCCGCTGCGGGCGACCCCGACGACGTGCGCTCCCGCGGCGGTGAGTGCCTCGGCGATGCCTCGGCCGAATCCTCTGCTGGCACCGGTGACGATTGCTGTCGAACCGGCCAGGGTGATGTTGGGTTGGTTCATACCAACTCAGAGCCACCGCACCGGTCGAAATCATCGGACGGCCCCGCCGATGAATTGGGGCCGTCGCTCGCATCTGTATTGGGGAAGCATGTTTCGTAGAGGAGGACACCCGTGCCGGCCCAGCAGGAATTCATCGAGCAGGCGGCGCCGTTTCGCGCCGAGTTGATCGCGCACTGCTACCGGATGCTGGGCTCGGTGCAGGACGCCGAGGATCTGGTTCAGGAGACCTATCTGCGTGGCTGGCGGGGATACGAAGCCTTCGAGGGGCGCGCGGCGCTGCGGACATGGCTGTACCGCATCGCGACCACCGCGTGTCTGCGGGCGCTGCAACACCGTGCCCGCCGGGTGCTGCCCGCCGGACTGGGCGCGGGTTCGGTCGACCCGGACATCGACATCGATGCGAGTAAGGCCGGGTACCCGTGGCTGGAACCGATCCCCGACACCTTCACCCCCGAGGTCGCGGCGGCGACGCGACAGAGCATCCGGTTGGCCGTTGTCACCGCGTTGCAGGAGCTTCCCGCGCGACAACGCGCGGTGTTGATCCTGCGGGATGTGGTGCAGTTCAGCGCCGCCGAAGTGGCCGAGCTGCTTGAAACCACACCGGCCGCGGTGAACAGCGCGCTGCAGCGGGCAAGGGCTCATCTGGCCGAGGTGGCACCGAGCGAAGACGACCTCGCCGAACCCGAGGATCGTGAGTTGATCGCATTGGTCGAACGCTATTGCGCGGCGTTCGAAAACGGTGACATGGCCGCGCTGACGGCGTTACTGCGGGACGACGTCAAGCTCGAAATGCCGCCGTTCGCAGTCTGGTTCACGGGCCGAGATGCAGTGACGAGATTCCTCTCCGCGCGAGGGTTCGGGCAGCCAGGCGCGGTGCTGATGGTGCCGACCTCCGCCAACGGGCAACCCGCGGTTGCGGATTACCGCCGCGACGCCGCCGCGGTGCTGCGGGCGCATGCGATCCATGTGCTGACCCATGGCGGCGACGGAATATCCGCCATCACCGTGTTTCTCGACCCAGGCCTTTTCGACGTATTCGGGCTGCCGCGGACCCGTTAGGCGGTCGACGCCGGAACACCACCCAGCGCATCGCGCTGTACATGTAAACCGCTTCACAGCCGCCTGCCAGTACCCGCGCGGCGTGGTACTCGACACCGAGTGCCACCAGTCCGCTGGACGCGCCGAGCACAAACGCAAAGTAGTTCACCGCCACCACCACGACGTAGACCGCGAATTGCGGCCCCACCGGGTCGTGTGATCGGAAGTTGAAGACGCGGTTCAGGACATAACTCATCGCGAATGCACATGCGTAGGCCACCGTCACCGCAACGGCCAGCGGCGCGTTGAGTCCACCATGCAGCACGGTCAACAGCACAAGGTCGACCGCGAACGTGAGGCTGTTGAGTACCGCGAAGCCCAGAAACGTCGGGGCCACAACGGAATCCAAACCGAGCGGAAGGCGGGCAACGACTCGTTCGCACATTCGATGGAACGTGTCGACGGGCCGAGGCGATGCCTCGGACTTCACGCTCATGTTGCCACGCTGACATGCTGAGGTGGCCGGCGGCTGAGCGGTGGACGAACGTCAGGTGACGCCGAATCGGGTGAGTAGATCCGTTGTCCGCCACCCGATCAGCGCGATGAAGATGACCAGCAGGGCGACCGACGCGGACGCCTGGATCAGCGTGCGCCGCTCGCGGGGGGCGTAGGCGTACGCGGCCGCGACGACCGCTCCGGTGACCAGCCCGCCGATGTGGCCCTGCCAACTGATCTGCTGACCGCCGAGCGCCGGAATCACGAACGTGAACGCGAGATTGAGCGCGATCAGCCCGACCACCCAACCGACGTTGAGGTTGAGCCGCTTGCTCACCACGAAGTACGCGCCGAAGAGCCCGAACACTGCACCCGACGCTCCGGCGGTCGCCGCGCCGAGCGGGGAGAGCAGGTACACCAGCACCGAACCGCCCAGCGCGCTCAGCGCGTACAACGCGGTGAACCGCACTCTGCCCAGCCAGTTTTCGAGCGGGGCACCGATCACGTAGAGCGCATACATGTTGAACAGCAGGTGCGCGATGCCATAGTGCATGAACGCCGACGTCACCAGCCGGTAGTAGTCGCCGTCGGCGACAGCGGGGGCGAACAGCACGAGCGTGCGCTGGAGGCCGGGCGTCGCCGCTTCCAGAACGAACAGCAGCACGTTGAGCGCGATCAGCGTGTAGGTGACGACGGGGGCGCGGTGACCTTGGCGTGCGCCCGTCACCGTCTGCGGCTGACGTACCGACTTGGCGGCCTCGTGTACACACTCCGCGCACTGATGGCCGACCGCCGCGCTTCGCATGCATTCCGGGCAGATGGGCCGGTGGCAGCGCGTGCAGCTGACATAGGTGACGCGGTCGGGATGTCGGTAGCAGGTCGGTGGGGCCTGCGGCGTTGGCGGGTAGCTCACAGCGTGCCGAACAATTCGATCCAGTTGCCGTCCGGATCGGCGACGAACATCCAACCCATACCTGGCACCGGCGCGAACTCCGTCACAGGCTCGACGATCTCGTAGTCGGAGGCAGTGAACGCCTCAGCGACGGCGCGCAGGTTTTGCACCCCGATGGTGAAGTATCTGACCCCGGCTTGGGCGCGGCCGCCGCCCGGCGCGGCCGGTTCCGGTGGCGGCGGGTCGTACGTCACGAGCTTGATCACGTTCTTGCCCAGCGAGTAGCGCCGCTGTGAGCCGCCAGGGAACTCGACGTCACCTTGGCACTCCAGCCCGAGAAAGCCTTCATAGAAGCCGACCATCGCGTCGAGGTTCGTCGTCACAAGACCGACTTCAATGCCGGGAGTGAGCAGGTCGAATCGCACGGCCACGAGCGTACCGATGGCCGTCGCGGGTGCCTGCCGACGCTAAGTGCAGGGGATGCCGTGCGGGCCGCCGATCCAATGACCGGGCGGGGAATGCCAGGGACACCACTGTGCCATGTCGCCCGGTCCCGGCCACACGTTCACATCCGGTACCCAGTCTCCCGGCCCGGGGATCCATGGAATGTTCGGGCCCCAGTGTGGATCAGCCTGGGCCACCCCCGCGCCGACTGCCACCGCGCCGAGTGACACCGCGATGGCAGTCGCGGCCGCAGTTTTCTTCATATACATCTCTGCCCCCTCTTGAGCAGGGCTCACCTTCGACCATACGACCGGCGAGCGATCGCCGAAAGGGCGCGCAGATCTAGTCGTCGACGCCCCACACCAGGCAGAAGGTGTGTCCCGCCGGATCGCGGAACACCCTGAACTGGGTTTCGCCGACCTCGTCGGTCACTCGGCTCGCACCGAGGTCGAGCGCCGCACGCTCGGCGACCTCGATGCTGTCGACGACGACGTCGAGGTGGAACTGCTGGGAACCATGCGGATCCGGGAACGTGGGCGGTTCGTGCTCAGGTGAATATTGGAACGCCAACCGGTGGCCCCCGTGGTCGGTGAGTACCACCCAGGTGTCATCAGCAGCGTCGACGGTCCCGCCGATGAGGCCGGCGTAGAACGTCGCGAGAGCCCTCGGATCCTTGCAGTCGACCACCACTGAGCGAAGTTGTCCGATCATGACGTCCGGGTTGCCGTTCGCGCCGCCGACCAACCGCGCCACCGCGCCTTGAATAACAATTCGGTCACTATGCAAATCACGATCAGTTAAGAACTCCCGGCAAATTCTGAGAGTTTTCAAGATCTAATTGCCGATTCGTTCGTTGTGCATACCGAATTCGGGCCGTTTTGAGGCCTTTCTCACGCCGTTGAGCGGTAACGCTTTTCGCGCCACCGCCGTCGTCCCCGCGCGCGGAGTTTGAGCGCTTTTCCATTCGGTTACCTTGGTATTCGGGGCCGGGGGAATCAGCGACAAACCGCAATTCGAAGGAAGAAATTGATCATGAAATTCAGTGGTATCACTGCACGCCGGCGCGTCGCCGGTGTCGCTGCCGGCTGCCTGCTCGGGGGCGTAGCTGTAGCAACCATCGCCGCGCCCAACGCCGTGGCGGCGCCCGACTGCTCGGCAGCAGGCGTATCCAACACCGTCAGCTCGACGCTGGGCTCGGCCCGCGGCTACCTGAACACCCATCCGGCCGCCAACCAGGCCGTCGGGGCGGCTTTCAGCCAGCCCCGCGACCAGGCGTCGGCCACGTTGCGGGACTACTTCACCGCCAACCTTGGTGAGTACTACGACCTCAAGGGCATCCTGGCGCCGATCGGTGACACCCAGCGTCAGTGCAACGTGTCGGTGTTGCCGCCCGAGCTTGCGTCGGCCTACAGCGAGTTCATGGCCGGCTAGTTCGACCCACCACGACCGCCCGCTGCAGCGCTTGGCTGTAGCGGGCGGTTTCGTTAGCACGGCTTAACGACTACTCTGTGGGCATGAGGCCGACAAGAACCGCCGCTGTCGCGGCAGCGCTCGTCTTGGTTGGCTGTGGCGCATCGACGGCGGTCGCCTCCGCGGATCCACCGCCGACACCGCCGCCACCCGGACCCAAGACCACCATCGACGCCGACGGCACCTACGCGGTTGGCAAGGACATCCAACCGGGCACCTACAGCTCGGCCGGCCCGGTCGGTGACGGCGCGTGCTACTGGAAGCGCACCAGCGGAACGGACATCGTCGACAACGCATTGTCGAAGAAGGCGCAGATCGTTGCGATCGAGCCCACCGACACGTCGTTCACCACCAACGAATGCCAGGCTTGGCAGCTGACGGACCAGCCGGTCCCGCAGAGCGGCCCCGGTGACCTGATCGGCGCGCTTGGTCAGCTGGGCCAGATCATCGCCCGCAACCCTGGCACCCCGCCGCCCGCCAATCCCGGCGGCTAGCGCAGCTTTTCGCCATACACCCGGTCCACCGTCATCGCCATCAGCACGCGGCGGTCGGACACCATCGCCGCGCGGTACTCGTCCCAATCGGGGTGTTCGCCTGCCGCCGCGCGGTAGTAGTCGACAAGCGCTTCCACTTCGGGACCGTGCGGGTCGCTGCCCGGTCCGGTCAACGTCACCGCACCCTCTGCCGTCGCCCACGACCAACCGTCGGAACTGGTGACCTCGAGCGCGGCTCGTGGATCGCGCCGAAGGTTGGTCGTTTTGGCGCGGCCCTCGGTCATCGACACATAGATGATGCCCGCGCCGCGGTCGTAGAACGGGGTCACCGGCGACAGTTGCGGCAAGCCGTTGGCCTTGATGGTGGCCAGCACGCCGAGCCGGCTGTCTTCGATCAAGGTGTGGGGGTCAAAAGTGATGGCGGTCATGTCAACCGCCAACCCGCGATCCCCTGCCTGCTATTCCGTACTCTGACGGCGTGGCCGATCTGCATGCGGGCATCGCTGCCCTGGCGCCGTTGTTGGGCACCTGGTCGGGGCGCGGCGACGGTGTTTACCCGACGATCGAATCGTTCGGCTATCTCGAGGAAGTGACCTTCACCCACGTCGGCAAGCCATTCCTGATCTATCGGCAACGCACGAGTGCTATCGAAGACGGGAGGCCGTTGCACGCGGAGACCGGATACCTGCGCTCCCCGTCGCCTGATCGGGTCGAACTGATGCTGGCACACCCGACCGGCGTCACGGAGATCGAGGAGGGCACGCTGTGCACCGAGACCACGATCTTGGCGTTGGAGTTGACCGCGACGGCGATCGGCCGCACCGCGTCGGCCAAAGAAGTGACCGCAATGAGCCGCTCGATACGCATCGACCGTGACCAGCTGACCTACACGGTCCGCATGGGCGCGGTCGGCCAGCCGCTGCAGGATCATCTGATGGCAACGCTGCACAGGACAAATGCATGACAGAAGACGGACGGATTCGCGTTCCCGCCGACCTGGACGCGGTCACCGACATCGGTGAGGAAGACCACTCGGCGGTCGATCCCGCGTCCGTCGAACGCATCTGGCAGGCTGCGCGGCACTGGTATCGCGCAGGCATGCATCCCGCGATCCAACTCTGCCTTCGGCACAACGGCAGGGTGGTGCTCAACCGCGCGATCGGGCACGGCTGGGGCAACGGGCCCGGTGATCCGCTGGACGCCGAAAAGGTAGCTGTCACAACCCAAACCCCGTTCTGCGTGTATTCCGCGGCCAAGGCGATCACGACGACCGTTGTGCACATGCTGGCCGAGCGCGGCGCGCTGTCCCTCGACGACCGGGTGTGCGACTACCTGCCCAGCTACACGAGCCACGGCAAGGATCGGACCACGATCCGGCACGTGCTGACGCACAGCGCTGGCGTGCCGTTCGCGACGGGACCTCGACCGGACCTCAAGCGCATGGACGACAGCGAGTACGCCAGGGAGATGCTGGGCAACCTGAAGCCGATCTACCGTCCGGGCCTCGTGCACATGTACCACGCGCTGACCTGGGGCCCGTTGGTGCGTGAAATCGTTTCCGCCGCCACCGGCAAGAACATTCGCGAGGTGCTGGCCGACGAGATCCTCGATCCGCTCGGCTTCCGGTGGACGAACTACGGCGTTGCCGACGCCGATGTCCCACTGGTCGCCCCGAGCCACCCGACGGGCAGGCCGCTCCCGGCGCCGATCGCGGCGGCGTTTCGCACCGCAGTCGGGGGCACGATGCACCAGATCATCCCGTATTCGAACACCCGCCAGTTCCTCACAGGGGTAGTGCCGTCGTCCAATACCGTGTCGACCGCCGACGAGCTGTCCCGCTTCGCCGAAATCCTGCGTCGCGGCGGCGAACTCGACGGAGTGCGGGTCATGAGTGTTGACACCCTGCTGGCGGCGACCAGGGAGTGCCGCAGGCTGCGGCCCGACATCGCTACCGGGTTGATGCCCCTGCGTTGGGGCACCGGGTACATGCTCGGCTCGAACCGGTTCGGCCCGTTCGGGCGCAATGCGCCCGCCGCTTTCGGCCACACCGGGCTGGTGGACATTGCGGTGTGGGCCGACAGGGAGCGGGGGCTGGCCGTCGGCGTCATCAGCAGCGGCAAACCGGGCAGACACCGGGAAGCGAACCGTTACCCGGCGCTGCTCGACCGGATCTCCGCGGAGTTTGCCCGGACACCGGTGAATGTTTAAAGATCGGGGAAACGGTTAATGGGGAGGTAGCCGCCGGACCACGCGCAAATGGCCGACGGTTTCAGTCATGTTGGAGGTAAAACGTGTCGAGCCAATCTGCAGCTAGTCAGTGCACCATCGCGCGCAAGCGCATCGATGCGGTCGAGGTGCTGTCCGTAGCAGGGGTGGTCGACATGCTCACCGCTTCGCAACTCGAGGAAGCGATCGCCGCCGCGGCCGAAGATACGCCGCATGGCGTCGTCGTCGATCTCAGTGCCGTCGAATTTCTCGCCTCGGCAGGCATGGGCATCCTCGTCGCCGCGCGCGACGAACTGCCCGAGTCCGTGCACTTCGCGGTCGTCGCCGACGGGCCCGCCACCAGTCGCCCGCTCAAACTCGTCGGGGTCGCCGACGTTGTCGGGCTGCATGCCACACTCGACGAAGCCCTTGCCGCGTTGGCGGCATAACAAGGCCGCGAACGGGGTAGCCAGCAGGCCGAGATGTCATCTTCCGGAACGCTTTGTAACAGATCACAGTTCGCGTATAGCGACGCCCGTGCTGACCCTTCGACCGCTGCGGCCATCCGACGGGAATTCTCTGAGTGGTTGCACTCGCACTTCGTGCTCGACGCGTCGAAGGCCTGTGATGTGGTGCTCGCCGTCAACGAAGCGATGGCCAACGCCGCGGAGTACGCCTACGCGACCGCCGACGAACCCGGCGTGATGCAGGTGCAGGCTCAGTACGACGAGAATGCAGCCACGCTGACAGTCACGGTTGCAGACCGAGGCGCGTGGCGTGACCGCGATCCCGGCGCCCGGGAACTCAAGCGGGGCCGCGGAATCCCGCTCATGCAGGCGCTCGCCGACCAGGCCACAGTCGACACGTCGCCGACAGGCACCCGAGTGTGCCTGGAATGGACCGGGGTCGACGCGGCGCGCTAGAACTGGGGCAGCCGCACCACCTGAACGAAGAACTCGTCGATCTGCCGGACCGCGCTCATGAACTGGTCGAGGTCGACGGGTTTGGTCACGTAGGCGTTGGCGTGCAGCTTGTAGCTGCGCAAGATGTCCTCTTCCGCCGATGACGTGGTGAGCACCACGACGGGAATATGGCAGAGGTCCGGATCGGATTTGATCTTCTCGAGTAGCTGCCTGCCGTCGTATTTGGGCAGGTTCAAATCGAGCAGGATCAGATCGGGACGCGGGGCGTCGGTGTACGGACCACGTTGGTAGAGGAAGTCCAGCCCCTCCTCGCCGTCATGCGCGACGTGCAGGGTGTTCTTGATCTTGTTGTGCTCGAACGCTTCCCGAGTGATCAGTTCGTCGCCAGGATCGTCTTCGACAAGTAGCACGTCGATCGCTCGACCGTCGTCGCGTTGTGACGTCATTCGGAAGCTCCTTCCAGCATGGCCGCCGGCTTCTGCTCCGGTTCGGCCTTCGATTGAACGGGCAAGGTGAATTGAAAGCGCGTGCCCCCGGTGTACGAGGAGTCGATCCAGATGTTTCCGCCGTGGTGTTCGACGATCTTCTTGCACAGGGCAAGTCCGATGCCCGTGCCACTGTATGCATCACGGCCGTGCAGGCGCTGGAAGATCACGAAGACCTTGTCGGCGAACTCCTGCGGGATGCCGATGCCGTTGTCCGACACCGTGAAGATCCAGTCGACCTCGCCGTCGCGGACCCGTTGCTCGCACTCCACGACGACCTTCGGCGCCACCCCTTCCCGGCGGAATTTGACCGCATTTCCGATCAGGTTCTGCCACACCATCGCCAACAGCGTGGGGTCGCCTTCGACGAGTGGCAAACCCGTTGCGGGCGTAATGATCTCGGCGCCGGACTCGTCGATGGCGGTGGACAGGTTGCCGAGGGCCACGGACAGGGTGGCGTTCAGGTCGACTTCGGTGGAGGTGGCGTTGAGCCGGCCCACCCTCGAGAAGGTGAGCAGATCGTTGATCAGTACCTGCATGCGCTTGGCGCCGTCGACAGCGAAACCGATGTACTCGATGCCCCGCTCGTCCAGCTTGTCGCCGTAACGCTTCTCGAGCAGCTGACAAAACGAGGTCACCTTGCGCAACGGCTCCTGTAGATCGTGGGATGCGACGTAGGCGAACTGCTCAAGTTCCGCGTTCGAGCGTCGCAATTCCACGGTCTGCTCGTCGAGCGCCTCGCTCGCCGACCTCGACGCGTCGAGTTCTTCGACGATGCGCTGCCGCATGTCCTCGACGTCGGCCGCGATGCCTCGAATGTCCTTGGGGCCGCGTGGAACAATGCGTTCGCCGAAATTACCTTCAGTGATGCGTTGGCACGCCGCGGCCAGCGCAGCCAGCGGTCGGGTGACCACGCCTCGCACCAGTACGGCAAGCAGCACTGTCATCACGAATAACGTGACGATCACCCCGATGAGCACCACGTTGCGCCAGTCGCGCGCGGTCTGCAGCTCGTCGACACCTGCTTGCCGCGCCGCGGCCAAGTTCTGGTTCTGGGTGTCGAACAGTGCTCGCAGCCGGTCGAATTCGGCCTTACCACGCTCCGCAGTGACGTTGTCCACCACCGACGGCCTGCCCGGCGTGACGCTGGCGATCAGCGGGTCGGCATAGTTTCTTCGCCAGTCTGCGGCCGCCTCTTCGATGGCATCGAGGTCGTCGACCGCTTCACGGTGATATCCCATCCGGGCGCGGATGGCGTCGGCGGCCGCTTGTTCGGCGCGTTGCCCCGCGAAGTAGGGGTCGAGGAACTGACGGTCTGCCGCGATCGCGTATCCGCGCAGCGCGGTCTCCTGATCGCGCAGCGCCGCCTGCAACTGATAAGCCGCCACCCGCGCCGGCTGAATGTTGTCGACCAACTCGGCGGAGACGTCGTCGGTGCGGTGCAGCAGGATGCCGCCTGCGATCGCTCCGGCGAGCACGACCGCACCCATGACCGACAGCACGAGGTTCTGCCAGCCCTGCACAGTCAACCGGCGGGCGCCCTCGGGTGCCGTCATCGCGGCGTCCGCTCGACACGAACCACCGCGATGTCGTCGGTGTGCCCGCCGTGCGTCCGCGCCCGTGCCTCGACCTCGCCGATGAGCGCGTCAACGAAGGCGGCGCCCGGCAGCGCAGCGAGTGAGCGGGCCAATTCGAGCAGGCCGTCCTCTCCGAGACGTTCGTTGCCTCGACCGGAATGGCCCTCGAACAAGCCGTCGGTGAGCAACAGCAGGCCGTGGCCCTCCGGCAGTTCGTGCTCGTTGACCGGCCACTCGCGTGCACCAAGACCCAGCGCGGGGCCCGCAGCCGGTTCGATCCACTTCACATCACCGTTGCCGTGCATCAACATGCCGGGATGCCCCGCGCGGACCGCGTCGAACCGCCGGCTGTCGGGGGCGAAGGCCAAACTCAACAGCGTGGCGAAGATGCCCTTCGCCGGACGTTCGGTCAGCAGAATCCGTTCCAGTTGATGCATCCGCTCGTTGCCCCGCAGCCCGGCGAATGTCAGTGCGCGCCAGCCGATGCGCAAGGCCACCCCCAGCGCGGCTTCGTCCGGCCCGTGCCCGGCGACGTCACCGACCATGACATGCACCGTCCGGTCCGGTGTCTGTACGACGTCGAAGAAGTCGCCGCCGAGAAGGGCATACGCCCGGCTCGCGCGGTACCGGGCTATGACGTCGACGCCAGGATCGTCGAGCAGTAGTGGCGAAGGTTGGAGGCCGCGCTCGAGCCGGGCGTTCTCCCCGGCGCGCAACTGGCTGGCATGCAGTTCGACCGCGGTCAGTTCGGCGCGCTTGCGCTCGATCGCATACAACAGCGAGCGCCGAAGCGTTTCTGGATCGACCCGGCCCTTGACCAGATAGTCCTGCGCGCCCGATGCGACCGCAGAGACACCGAAATGCTCGTCGTTCAGCCCGGTCAGCACCACGATCGGGATGGCTGGATCGCTCTTGCTCACACGCTCGAGGGCGTCGATGCCGTTGGCGTCGGGCAAGTTCAGGTCAAGCAGCACACAGTCGGGGCGCTTGCGCACCAGCGATCGTTGCGCCTCGGAAACCGATGGCGCCCATGCGAAGTCGATGTCGACTGCGGCGTCGGCAATCAGTTCCTCGACCAAAAGAGCGTCGGCCCTGTCGTCCTCCACCAGCAGCACCGATAGCCGGCCCAGTCCAGGCACGCGAGCGACAGCGGGGTTGTCCTGCGGGTAGTGCGGGGCGCGCATCGGTTATCACGTCCTTACGTAACGTCACCCCGGCCGCGCTGACCCTTCTTCAGTGAACCCCACGACCATACAGACTCAGTCGAAATGCCTCATCCGGCGCTCACAGATTAGGCCTTGACGCCGTCAGGCAGTACGCTTTCCCGCGGTTCCTCGTCGCCCAGGAGAGAGCATGCCCACGCAGTTCGCCTCACGGAGCGTTTCCGCACAGCCCGCCCGCAGTGGCCGTTTCATTCGCAGGGTGCCGGGACTGACCGCAGGTCAATGCTTTGAGATCGAGGTCAGCCCCGAAGTCACCGGCTGGGTCATCCGCGTCCCCGAGATCGGCGGGGTGACGCGCACCAGCCACCGGGTCGCGGTCGAGGTCACCGCGCGCAAGTACATCGCCGCGCATACCGGCATTCCGATCGGCTACATCTCGGTCATCGTCCGCGATTAGCCCCAGAACATGACAAGAGGGGCACCCCATAGGGGCACCCCTCTTGCTTGCGGGGGTCAGCGGCCGTTGCCGAAGCTCGGGGTGGTGCTGCCGACGGTGGCCTTCTGCTGGATGTCGTGCACCCACTCGTGATGACCGACGTCGGCTTGGGCGGCTCCCGCGAAGCCGAGGACCGCGGCGGTCAGCCCGCTTGCGATGACTGTGGCAAATCCAAACTTCTTCATTGTGGTGCCCTCTTCTGTGTGTTCTTCTTTGGTCTTCAACCGGTCTGATTGATCAAACACACAGGTCAAAGCTTTAATTCCGGTGGCAGTAATTGATCGCCGGTTGGCAGCAATCAGTCCAGTGGACGGTTTTCCCGCACACCCCGGTAGATGCCCCAGCGGACGATGAGCGGCATCAGTACCCGCTCGAACGACCATGCCGGGAACGTGAACGCGCGACCGTTCGGCGCGAAGACCTCGAGCCCGTCGGGTTGGATCCCGACCACCGAACCCCATCGCCGCTTCGGCGGGCGATAACTGCGCATCGGCTTGCCGGCGAACGACGCGCGGACATTGTGGGCGAGCAACGCGTCGGCCCGGTTTCTGGCGGAGGTGCGCAGCGGGTCCGTCGCCGCGACATCGCCGACCGCGAACACATCCGGGTACCCGGGCACCCGCAGTTCCGGGGTGACGCGGACGAAGCCGTCTTCGTCCAGCATGTCGGGAGGCAGCCAGTCGGTGTTGGGCCGTACCCGGCCGATCGCCCACACCACGGCGTCGGCCGACGCCGGTGGCTGCCCGGTGCTCCACTGCACCGGGTCGCTGCTGATCCGATCGCACGCGAAGCCCTCGGGTATCACCGCGCGATGCCCGGGATGCGACACCACTGCGGCCTGATCGAGCCTGCGCTTCACTCGCTCCCACGCGCGTGGGTGGTGGTCGACGAGCGCGCGATCTTTCGGGAAGTAGAGGTCGACCCGCGTGCCGGGCCACGTCCTGGCGATGTTGACCGCGCTGCTGATCGCGGCGGCCCCGCCGCCGACCACGATCACCGAATCCGCCTCGGCGAGCCGCTGGTGGGCGGCGCGAAGGTCGGCGGCCACCTCGTCGGCGGACTGGAAATGCGGCCTGCGCCAGAACCCGTTGCTCACACCGGTGGAGATGATCAATACGTCGTACGCCTCGGCCGAGGTGGAGCCATCGTCGTGGCGCACAACGACTTTGCGCGCGGCCACATCGAGTCCGGTGAGCGTGCCGTGCACGGTCCGCACCCGGTCGAGCCCGCGAAACTTGTCGAACGGGATCCAATTGGCGCGCGCCCAGTCGTGTGGCCGCGACAGCCGCCAGCCGAGTTCCTGGCCGCTGACCAACGCCGGTTTGGCCGATATTCCGACAACGTCGGCGTGCCGGGCCAATCGGATGGCGGTGAGGACGCCGCTGTCGCCGAGGCCGGCGATCACGACGTGACGGGTTTCCATGCCGACACGCTGACATAGCAAGAGGGGCACCCGCAGCGGGATGCCCCTCTTCCAGAATTCGTTGATCAGCGGCTCTGGTGCACGCTCGTGTCGACGTGCGGTACGGACACCTGCGGCTGGATGTCGTAGATCCAGTCGTGGTGGATGGCGTCCGCCTGTGCCGGGCCTGCCAACCCGAGGACCGCCGCAGCCAATCCGCTGGCGATCATGGCGGCGAATCCGAACTTCTTCATTTCGATGCCTTCTTCTGTCTGTGTTGCCGGCCGATTTTGTAACTGGATTGGCCGGTCTGACCGGTTAAACCACGAGCTCAACACTTTAATTCCGCTGGCAGGAATTGATCGCGGGTTGGCAGTATCGAACCGGTTTCAGGCCGGACCGACGACGTGATTCTGCAGATGGTCGAACACCACTTCGGTCCGCACCCCCGCCACTTCCCGCCGCTTCGTCAGTGAGTCCAGCACAAAGTCGCGGAGCGCCTCGGTGGACTCGACGGCCACCAGGATCAGCAGATCCTCGGGACCGGTCGTGACGAACACCTGCAGCGTCTCCGGCAGGCCGATCACGAAATCACGGAAGCCCTGGACGATCTCACGCGACTGCGGGCGAAGCCGGACGGTGACCATACCTTTCACCGGTCTGCCCATCTTGGCCATGTCGGTGCTGGCGTGGATGCCGGTGATCACCCCCCGCGACCGCAAAGCGCGAACCCGTTCGAGTGCCGTCGACGGCGCGACGCCGAGCATGGTGGCGAGGTCGCGATTGCTGCGCCGACCATCGCCTTGCAACGCGGCGACAATCGCCGAATCAAGTTCGTCCACCGGCGCTCCTGACGTCGATCAGCCGAATTATATTCGGCAAACGCGCCGATCAACGCTTCAACCGCCTAGCTTTCTGCGCTATGACTGCTCAACTGATCGGTCCGGCGCTCATCACCAAGATCGCCGTCGTCATTCGTGACGACCTGGCGGTGTGGCAGAAGCTGAACATGACCGCATTCTCGGCCAGCGGGGTGGCGGCCACCGCGCCGGAGGCCATCGGCGAGAACTACGCCGATGCGGACGGTACCCGATACTCGCCGATGTTCGGGCAGCCGGTGATGGTGTTCACCGCCGACGCCGGACGCCTGGTCCGCACGCTCGAACGGGCGTTGTCGCGCGGCGTGGTGCCGACGGTGTTCACCGCGGAATTGTTTTCCACCGGCGACGACGAGGCGAACCGTGCGGCAGTGGCGGCGGTACGCCGCGACGAACTCGATCTGGCAGGCATCGCGATTCGCGCCGACCGCAAGACCGTCGACAAGGTCACGGCGGGCTTGCGGCTGCACCCCTAGCCAATTGCCGCGCGAGCGCGGGTAGATCGTTCGCCACATACGTCGGCTGCGGAAGTCCGTCGAGCCGTAGCGGCGCGTTGCCGGGGCGGGTGATCAATGCCCCAGCGAAGCCCGCGCTCTGCGCCCCGATGAGATCCCACACATGCGCGGCGACCATCATGCAATCCTCCGGCGCAACCCGTAGCTCGTGGCACACATGGTCGTAGACGTGCCTTGCCGGCTTGAATGTGCGGCAGGCGTCGACGCTGAACTGGCGCTCGAAGTAGCCGCCGAGTCCGGCGTTTTGCAGCGGGCTGGGCCCGTCCGGAACGGGTGGCGAGTTGGTCAGCGTCACCAGCCGAAACCCGTTGTCGCGCAATAACTCCAGTCCCTCGGCGACGTCGGGATGCGCAGGCATGGTGAGCATCGCGCGCCTGATACCGGCCAGGTCTGCCTCGGTGATCGCTTTGCCGTGGACTTCGCCGAGCATCCGCAGCACGCCCTGGCCGAGTGTGAAGAAGTCGAGGTAATTTTCGGAGACGGCGGCGGTCATCGAATACGTCACGAGCTGACCGAACCACGTCCGCACCATTCGCGCGTCACCGAAGATTTGCTCGAAAACCGGTGCGATGGCGTCGAGTTCGATCAACGTCTCGTTGACGTCGAACACCAACACCGTCGGTGCCGCGGTCATCGGTGGCCGACTTCCTGAAGTACCCATCCGTTGCCGTCGGGATCGCGGAATTCGGCGAAGGTGGCGTAGTCGGTCCTGTCCGGATCGAGGCCGGGACTGTACCCGCCCTGCCATTGGCCGTCGTGGGTGTCCTTGTGCCGGATCTCGCCGACATCGACGCCCCGCTCGCCGAGTTCACGTCGCACCGCGTCGACGTCGGGCACCACCAGGTAAAGGCCCCGCATCGAACCTGCGGGCGCATCGGTCAGTCCGACGCCGAATTGAATCGAGGTGGCCGACCCTTTGGGTGTCAACTGGATGACCCGGAAGTTTGGGGCCGGCGCGTAGTCGACGTCGAGGCCGAAGCCAACCTTGTCTCGGTAGAAGGCCAGTGACCGGTCAGGATCCGTGACAGGGAGGATGACGACTTCCAGTGAAGCCTGCATCTCGGCCTCACACCTTCTGCAGAATCTCGTCGACGTCGAGACCGCGGTCGACGCCGTGTGGCACCACGTTCTGGCCCGGTTCGAGGTGCAATTGTTCACCGTCGAGGAAGACGTCGATCTTGTCGGGTTCGAACGACAGCAGGTTGGTCACGCGCGCCACCTCGGGCCACGCTTCGACGTATGACCAAGCGGCGCGTTGGTGGGCGCCCACGGTGTAATAACTGGCCAGTCCCTTGTAGGGACAAAACGTCTGACCCTCGACGAGGACAAGTGCGGATTCGTTCACATCCTCACGCGGGACATACCACCGCGGCGCGAAGCCGGATTCGTAGAGGGCGAGCGGTCGATGAGTGTCGGCGACGACCTGGTCGCCGTCCCGGACCACGAGATGGCGTGAGGTGGAACGGATGTCGATGCGGTGGTAGAAGTCGGCGGCATGTCCGACGATGCGCTCGTCTTCTTCGTAGAACGCATCCATTGCCCGCCATGCAAACGCCACCCGGTCGGCGAGGACGCCGGCATGCTCCGGCAGCGAGTCGAACTCCCACGCCGCGTGAGTCGCCTGATGTCCCTCAACGCGAACCGTGAACCAGTGAGTGTCGCCGAGGTCCCGGTGTGGGGTCACTCGGTCCTCTGAGGTCAACACGCCCTGCTGGATATCGGCTCTCGGGAAGTAGGCCACCGGATAGCGCCCCGGTTCATGGAGCAGTACGACGTCCTTGCTGTCCGCGACGAACTGGTCACCGAACTTGACGCGCATCCGGCGGCGCAGCGGCTCTGCGTACAAAAGCCGCTCCGGCATCGGCTGTGGAGTCAGGAAATGCCCGACCGCCGCGGTGGCCAATGGTCCCTGTTGCCACGCGAGTCCCATGGTTACATCCTCTCGAATTGGGCTATATAACCCACTATTCTGCCCCTGTGCCCACAGATGTCCAGGCTCGTCCCACTGTCAGAACGCTGTCAGATCAGCGCCGGCGCTTCGGCGCGAAGCCGCGCACGTAGTCGACCGCGGCATTGACCGCAACGCGCATCGGTTCGACGCTGTCGCTGGCATGGGTGAGCATCGCGCCGCCCTGGTGCGCGATGACCAGCGCGACGGCGAGGTGGCGTGGGTCGGCATCCTCGCGGAGATCGCCGCGGTCGCGCATGGCCGTCAGCCCGGCACGGAACAGCGCGATCCACTGGTCATAACACCCGGCGAAGTCGTCATGGATCTGGTCGTCGGCTTCCAGCAGTTCGCCGACCAGCGAGCCGAAGAAGCATCCGCCGCGGCGGTACACCTTCTCGGCATCGGCCACACATGCGTCCGCCCAGGCCTGCAGCGCATCCAGATTGTCAAGGGATCCGAGGCTGGGTTGCGCGTGGAATCGCAGCGTGTCGTCGCGGCGCGCGGCGATCACCTGACGAGTCAGGTCGCGCTTGTTACCGAAATAATGGCCCAATTGCGAACCACTGACGCCCGCCGCGGCGCGTATCGCCTCCAGGCTGGTGCCCTCGACGCCGTGCTCGAACATCAACTCGGCGGTGGCGTCGACGATGCGTTGACGTACCGCTCGCCCTTTGCGGGTGAACCGGGTAGAGCCGTCGTCGGTCACGGTCTCGCCACCTTCGGCACACACAACTCGTTTTGCGGGCCGAGCCTACCTCGGCCTGCGGCGGGCACGTGGACGGCGCGGCGGGCGCGGCAACCGCTCCGCCGGGTCCTCGGCGAACGTCCTCAAATAGTTGACCGCGTACCGGACCGCATCGGCGTGCGGCCACTCCTGGCGGTATGCGAATGCGAGTGTGCCCCCACCCTGATGAGCGGTGACGATGACCAATGCCAACTGGTGCGGATCGGCGTCGGCGACCAGCAGTCCGCGCCGCCGCATGCCGGCAACAGCCTCCTCGAGCAGTTCCACCCACCGCCGGTAACCGGCCGCGAGGGTCTCGCGCGTCTGCGCATCAGACTTCATCAGCTGTCCGGCCAACGCGTGGTAGGTCGGCGTGCCTTCGTAGCCAATCTGCTTGAGATAGCGCATGTTCAGGTCGATCCAGCGCTCGAAATCGTCGAACGACTGCAGGCCACCGAGTTTGGGCTGCCGGTGAAAGGTCAGCACGACCTCCGCCTGTCGATTGATCACCGCACGAATCAACGCCTGCTTGTCCGTGAAGTAGTGCGCCAGCTGAGACCCACTGACCGAGGCCGCCTTGCGCACGTTGGCCATGCTCAGCGATGACAGGCCGTCGGCGAGGATCAGCTCAGCGGCGGACCTCACGATTCGTTCGCGAGTGGACCTGCCCTTCGCTGTCACCGGTTGGTCGTCGGCACACGCCACGGCGTCAGGCTACCCGCCGATGACGCGATTATGGGCCAGCTGGCCCATTCCTGTCAGTTCCGTGTCCGCCCATCGGTGTTACGTTGAGGAACCAACCGCTGACCTGAGGAGGCAGCATGACTGCCAGGCTGGTTTCCGTGAACGTCGGTATGCCGAAAGACGTGTCGTGGAACGGTAAGACGGTCCGCACCGGAATCTGGAAGGCCCCGGTCGACGGACCCGTGATGGTGCGCAGGCTCAACGTCGACGGAGACGGCCAGGGCGATCTCGCCGGTCACGGCGGCGAGCAACGGGCGGTGATGGTCTACCAGACCGAGTCGTACGACTACTGGCGCGACTACCTTGGCCGCGACGACCTGGTGCCCGGCAACTTCGGAGAGAACTTCACCGTCACCGGCATGGCCGATCATGACGTCTGCATCGGCGACCGATACCGGATCGGCGATGCCGAGTTCGAGGTCACCCAACCCCGCGTGACCTGCTTCCGTGTGGGCATGCGTCTCGGCGTGCCGGAGATGCCGAATCTTCTTGTCTCTCAACATCGACCAGGGTTCTACTTCAGGGTCATCGCCGAGGGCACCGTGCAATCGGGCGACGATATCGTGCTGACACGCCGGGGCCCACATGAGCTCAGCGTCGCCGACGTCGACGCACTTTTGTACTTGTCGGGCCGCGACACGGCCCTGCTAAGCAAGGCCGTCGACGTGCCCGCCCTCAGCCCGGGCTGGCGGCAATCTTTTCACGACATGCTCGCCGAGGATGAGAAGTCCAGCGCCCCAACACAAGCCGGATGGCCGGGATTTCGGCCGCTGCGGGTGGCCGCCACACATCACGAGAGCCCGGCGGTGCTGTCCATCCGACTGGAACCTGACGACGGCGGCGCGCTGCCCGCTGCACTTCCCGGGCAGTACCTCACGGTGAAGCTTCCCGACGCGGGCGATCCGGCACCGATGCGCAGTTATTCGTTGTCCGGGCCGCCAGGCGCGCAGTACTACCGCATAAGCGTCAAACGCGAAGAGCACGGACAGGTCAGCCGGTGGCTGCATACCCATGCCACGGCGGGCCTGGTCTTCCAGTGCGCGGCGCCGAGGGGCGACTTCTACCTCGTCGAGGGCAGTGGCCCCGTCGTGTTGGTGTCCGCAGGCGTCGGCATCACACCGGTGATGGCGATGGCTCATGCGTTGGCGGCCGCGAAGAGCACCCGACAGATCTGGTGGCTGCATACGACACAGAGCGAAGCGACGTACGCATTCGCTGACGAGGTCGCGGCGCTGCTCGATGCGCTGCCTGACGCGCACCCGTACGTGTTCTACACCCGGGGCGGTGACGCGCCCGGGCGGCTGGATCGGCGATCGATCGCGGCGCTGGGATTGCCCACCGATGCGACCGCGTACCTGTGCGGTCCCGCGGCCTTCATGGCCGACATCCGCGCCGCCCTGGTGGCCGCGGGATTGGGTTCGCAGCACATCCACAGCGAATTGTTCGGCGCGCTGCCGCCGATCAATCCCGGTGTCGTCGGCGACCCTCCCCCGATTCGCCCGCATCCACCCGGCGGCCCACCCGGGGCAGGTCCGCGAATCACCTTCGCCCGCAGCGGACTCACCGTGCAGTGGTCACCGCGTTTCCACACGCTGCTGGAACTGGCTGAGGCATGCGACGTGCCGACGCGGTACTCCTGTCGCAGCGGCGTCTGCCACACCTGCGTGACCGCGGTGATCGAGGGCACCGCCGACTATCGCGAGCCCCCGCTGGACGAACCGGCCGAAGGCTCGGTGCTGGTGTGCACCACAACGCCGCGCACAGACCTCGTCTTGGATCTGTGACGCTACGGTTGACGATGTGCAGTCTCGACGCCTCGATCCTCCCGCAGGACCGCTGCTGGCATCAGACGACGGCACCCTGCTGCATGCCCGCGGCGTTCGCTACGCACGAGCGGCCCGTTTCGCGGCGCCGCAGCCCATCGCTTCGTGGTCCGATGTCCTCGACGCGAGGAGCCGAGGTCCGGCCTGCCCGCAGATGTCCTCGCGGTTGGAGTGGGTGACCGGACCTGTCGTCAACGGCCTGGCCCAGAGCGAAGACTGCCAGGTTCTCTCGGTCACCGCGCCAAGCGATGCGGACCGGTTACCCGTCATGGTCTGGTTCCACGGCGGCGCGTACGTGTCCGGCAGTGGTGAAGCGCCGAAATACGACGCCGACGCGCTCGCACGGGATGGTCGCGTCGTCGTGGTCAGGGTCAGCTACCGACTGGGTGTGCTCGGCTATCTGAGTCCCAGCGGACCCGACAATCTCGGCCTGCGCGACCAGATCCTGGCGCTGCAATGGCTGCGCGAGAACATCGCGGCCTTCGGCGGTGATCCCGATCGAGTGACGGTCTTCGGTCAGTCCGCAGGCGCGGACTCGGTGTACTCGCTGATGCTGTGTGACCAGACGCCGGGATTGTTTCACCGCGCGATCATGCAGAGCGCGCCACTGGGGGTGCTCGCCGGCCGCGACGCGATGACAGCGGCGATGCGCGCGGCGGCGGCAGCGGTCAGCACGGGGGAAGTGCTGGACGCCCAGACCGCGGCCGCGGCGGCCGCCGCGCGATTCGGTCTGGTCAGCGGCATGCCGTTCGGTCCGATCATGGGACTGGATCCGCTGCCACCTGAGTCGCAGGCCGGAGCGCGACTGGCGGACGCGGCCCAGCGCATCGACTTGCTCATCGGCTACACCCGCCGCGACGGCGCGCCATTCGTCGCCATGGACCGGCGCATTGCGCGACTGAAACGGTATGGCCCCCTTGGCCGTATCGCAGAACGCGCCGCCTCGGTCGCGATGACACGGCGCGCTTTCGGCAGGCCCGCGCGTCGGCTGGCGCGACTGTGGCGCAAGCACGGCGGCCGCAGTGCGACGTTCCGCGTGGACTGGGCGCCGTCACGGATGGGGGCGTGTCACTGCATCGAGTTGCCGTTGCTGTTCGACGTAGCGGCATGGGCTGACGCTCCGATGCTCGGTGGCAGGCCCGTCGACGCCCGACTCGCCGAGACGATGCGCCGCAATTGGACCGGCTTCGCACACCGCGGCGTCGACGGGCTCGATTCGGCCGCATTGCGGTTCGGATAATCAGGGTGTGATCGCGGCAATCGCCCGGTAGATCCGCTGCTCGCTGACCGGCCGCGCGGTGCCGAGCTGCTGCGCCCACAGGCTGACCCGCAGCTCCTCGATCATCCAGCCGATGTCACATACGTCGTCGCCCGCTGACCGCGACGGTGAAAGCGCTTGCCGCAGTTCGTCATAGGCATCCTCGACGGCATGCACGCGCTGCATCCGATCGCGGTCGCCCGCGGTGTCGCGGGGCAACCGCTCCAGCCGACGACCGATGGCGGTCAGGTACCGGGCGAGGTCGCCGAGTCGCGCTGCGCCGGTGGCCGTGACGAAGCCGTTGCTCAACAGGCGGTCGAGTTGCGCGCGGATGTCGGCGACCGCGTCGGCCTGCGCAGGCGACGGCTGGCCGGGTATCGCCACCTCAACGTCGTTGGCCACGGTGAGCACCTTTTCGACACGCCCGACGATGTCCAGCGTCCTCGACGCCAGCGAGCCTGCCACCCGCCCAGCCAGCGTGTCGAACTCCGCACGACTCCACACGACGGTAGGGGCCAACACCGCGGCGGCCGCGTCCGCGCAGTCGTCGAGCAACGCGGTCAATGACCCGTCCGGATTCGAGCCGAGCAGTAGGCGCGCACGCGGGTTCAGTTGCCGTTCACATGATTTCACCAGTGAGGCCACCGTCAGCCGTAGCAGCCGTCGCATGCCGGGCCCCATCGCGGCATCCCGTTCAGATTCGGTCGCGAACACGCGCACGTCCACCGCGGCCCCAGCGTCGACGAATGCGGGGTAACCACGCACGGTGTGGCCCCCGCTCCTGCGTTCGATGACACGGGGCAACTCGTCGAGGTCGTCCGGCCAGCCGCGCAACCCGGTCCGTTCCAGCCCTGCGGCCACCGTCGCCGCCACCGCCTGCCGCGTCGGCGCGGCCAACTGGTCTTGCAGGACCGCGAGATCTTTGCCACGCGCGACCTCGGTGCCGTCGGACTCGACGGCGAAGGTCACCCGCAGGTGTGACGGCAACTTGTCCAAGTCGAAGGCATCGATCGGGACCAGCACGCCCGACAACCGCTGCAACGCGCGCTGCAGCGATTGCAGCAGCGGTTCGGTGCCGGGCTCGAGCGTGCCCAACACCGCGCGTGCGGTGTCGGGCGCGGGAACGAAGTTGCGCCGCAGGTCTTTCGGTAGCGAACGGATCAGTGCGGTGACGAGTTCCTCGCGCAACGCGGGGACGTGCCAGGCGAACTCGTCGCCGCCGAGTCGGGCGAGCACCTCAACCGGCACGTGCACGGTGATGCCGTCGTCCTCGGCCCCCGGTTCGAACTTGTAGCTCACCGGAAGGGACAGATCACCCGCCTGCCATGCGTCCGGCCGATCGGCCGCTGGGTCGTCGGCGCGCAGCAGATCGTCGCGGGTGAACGTCAGCAGATCCGGTGTGCGGTGACGTTGCTTCTTCCACCACGCGTCGAAGTGCCGCGCCGAGACCACGTCGGCAGGGACGCGGGCATCGTAGAACGCGTAGATCTCGTCGTCACCGACGATCAGATCGCGTCGACGGGCCCGCTCCTCGATGTCCTCCAATTCCTCACGCAGCCGGGCGTTGTCGCGAAAGAAGTGGTGCCGGGTTTGCCAGTCGCCCTCCACGAGGGCGTGCCGGATGAACAACTCGCGGGCAACGTCGGGTTCGATCTGCGCGTAGTTGACGCGGCGCCGCGGCACCAGCGGCAGGCCGTAAAGCGTCACCCGTTCGAAGGCCATCACGGCGCCGCGTTCGGCCTCCCAATGCGGTTCGCTGTAGCTGCGCTGCACCAGGTGCTCGCCGATCTTCTCGATGCCTTCGGGCTCGATGCGCGCCGCGATTCTGCCGTAAAGCCTGCTGGTTTCCACCAGTTCAGCGACGACGACCCAGCGCGGTGGCCGCTTGCTCAGAACCGATCCTGGCGCCAGCATGAACCTGGTGTTGCGGGCACCTGTGTAGTCGCGCGATTCCCCTTCCCGCAACCCGATGTGCGAGAGCAGACCTGCGGCCAATGCGGCGTGGATACGCGCGGGATCGGCATCCTCGTCCCCTTCGCGGATGCCGATGTCCCTGGCGATGCTGCGCAATTGCCCGGCCAGGTCCTGCCACTCGCGGATCCGCAGATAGTGCAGGAACTCCTCGCGACACATCCGCCGGAATGCGTTGCCGGACCGTTCTTTTCGTTGCTCGCGCAGGTAGCGCCACAGGTTCAGGTAGGAGATGAAGTCCGAGCGCTCGTCGGCGAACCGGGCGTGCTTCTGCCGCGCGGCCTCCTCGCGGTCGGCGGGTCGCTCCCGCGGGTCGGGGATGGACAGCGCCGCGGCCAGCACCAACACCTCCCGCACACACCCCTCGGCGTCGGCCTGCACGATCATCCTGCCGATTCGCGGGTCGACCGGTAGCCGCGCGAGGCGCCTGCCGACGTCGGTGATCGCGTCGTGGCGGTCGAACGCGCCGAGTTCCTGAAGCAGCAGCACCCCGTCGCGGATGCTGCGCTTATCGGGCGGATCCAGGAATCCGAACTGCTCGATCTGCCCGAGTTGCAGTGCGGCCATCTGCAGAATCACCGCGGCGAGATTGGTGCGCAGAATCTCGGGATCGGTGAACCGCGGCCGTGATCGGAAATCCTCTTCGGAGTACAGGCGTATGCACACACCCGGCGCGACACGGCCCGACCGGCCTGCGCGCTGCGCGGCCGACGCTTGCGAAATCGGCTCGATCGGCAACCGCTGCACCTTGGTCCTGCGGCTGTAGCGCGAGATCCGTGCGGTACCGGGGTCGACGACGTAGCGGATACCCGGCACGGTGAGTGACGTCTCGGCGACGTTGGTGGCAAGCACCACCCGGCGGCCGGTGTGCGGGGCGAAGACCCTCTGCTGTTCGGCGGTGGGCAGCCGGGCGTACAGCGGCAGCACCTCGGTGTGTTCATCGACAGCGCCACGCAATACATCACTGGTATCCCGGATTTCGCGTTCACCGGACAAGAACACCAGCACATCGCCTGGCGGCTCTTGCTCCAGTTCGTGGATCGCGTCGACGATGGCCTCGGTCTGGTCGCGCATCTCGGTGCGGACGATCTCGTGGTCGGGGTCGTCGGGGTCGTCATCACCGTCGTCGGCCGCAACCACGACTTCCAAGGGGCGGTAACGGATTTCGACGGGATAGGTGCGGCCGGACACCTCGACGATCGGCGCGCCGCCGAAGTGGGCCGCGAACCGTTCCGGTTCGATGGTCGCCGACGTGACGATCACCTTCAGGTCGGGTCGCCGCGGCAACAGTTCCCGTAGATACCCGAGCAGGAAGTCGATGTTCAAGCTGCGTTCATGCGCTTCGTCGAGGATCAGCGTGTCGTAGCGCAGCAGCCTGCGGTCGCGCTGGATCTCGGCGAGCAGGATGCCGTCTGTCATCAGCTTCACCAGCGTGCGGTCGCTGGCCTGGTCGGTGAAGCGCACGGTGTAGCCGACGGCGTCGCCGAGCGTGGTGCCGAGTTCGTCGGCGATCCGCTGCCCGACGGTGCGGGCGGCAAGCCGGCGCGGCTGGGTGTGCCCGATGGTGCCGCGGATGCCGCGGCCCATCTCCAGGCAGATCTTCGGCAGCTGGGTGGTTTTGCCCGAACCGGTCTCACCGGCGACGACCACCACCTGGTGTTCGGTGATGGCCCTGGCGATCTCGTCACGCCGGTCGCTGACCGGCAGATCCGGGTAGGCGATCGTCGGCACGGCGGCCTGACGGGTGGCGACCAGCGCCTCGGCGGCGGTGAACTGCTCGGCGATCTGCGCCAGCTTCTCCGGCGTGACCCCACCGCGCAGATTCTTCAGCCGGCGGCCGAGCCGGGCGGCGTCGCGGATTGTCAGTCCGTCGAGGCGCTTTCGAAGCTCGGAGGCGGACGGCTCGGACACTCGGGCAAGGATAGCCCGGCCGTGCGCGCGACGAGATCGACGAAATGGCGCCATCTACTCGCCCGAACTCACGTTTAGCTGGGATCGCAGGTCAGGGGCCAAGCCAGCTAATTTGTGCATTCTATGCCGACTGGGCCTCCGCGACTAAGTCGGGTCGGCGGCAAACGCCCCGCTATCCATGGCCCACTCCTTCGACCGCAACGTTCGAGCAACATCCGCTAGGACAGTGTCGCTGGCAATTAGCTGTGAGCTGGGCTTTTGTCCTGTCGATGTTTCTTGTAGAGCCGGTCGGGGTAACGGCCGTAGGGTGTGGTGCGAAGTCGCTTAGAGGTGATGACCATGGCAAGAGAATCGATCCTGGCACGTGAAGCAGCCCGAATTGCTCCTAGATATCTCAGCGAGATCACCGGACGTGAACCGGCACAAATGACTGCGGTTGAGCCTTCAGACGAGGGCGGCTAAATTGTCGAGGTCGAAATCGTGGAAGAACGGCGAATCCCCTCGTCGGCAGACATGCTCGCGTTATACGAAATCGAACTCGACGCCGATGGGGAATTTCTCGCCTACTCGAGAACTCGTCGCTACATGCGCAGCGAACACCTGGCAGACGAGGACGGGAACGGCGGACGGCCGGAGTAGCGCTACAGCAGACGAACGAATTATCCATTCGACCGCTGGCCGTCCGGCGACGGGCGGCGGGGTGTTGCGGCGCCGTCAGGGGAAAGGGCCTCAGGCGCTGCGGACGTATCCACGAGCCGCCGCTGGGCGGAGCAGAATCAGCGACGGGTTGGACAGGTTCTCTTGCAGTTCGGCAACGCCGTCGATAGGGCCGTCGAGGTTGTCCGAAACATAGGCAATATCAACGACATTCGCGACGTTGAGCAATCCGGTGGGCGGGCGATTTTCAGCCCGTGGCAGGTGACCAGTAGTCGAGCATCTCCGCGAACGTCTGGAAGGCGGGCGCCGACGCGCCGTAGGCCGCTTCGAGATGGATGCTGAGCGGGAACCCCAGATCGGCGACGCCGTCGACGACCCGCTTGTACAGCTCGATCATCATCTTGCGCTTCTGCGCGGGGTCCGTCTCCGCCAGTTGCGCAACGAACGCCTGCTCGTCGGCGACCGCCGCGTTGCCGGGGTCCTGGATGAGCCAGCTGATCAGGCCGACCCGCGTTTCGACTTTGGGCACGAACCCGAACGACAGCAGTATCTCGGGGCGGTGGTCGGTGGTCTTCGCGAACTCGGTGAGGAAGCCGACGATCGCATCGGAGTACAGCAACTGAGTCATGCCGTACGTGGCGCCCTGATCGCACTTGAAGTTGAACCGGCCGTGCTCGCCATCGCGGGTGGGTATCAGGATCGCGCCGCGATTGGGCACCAGTTCGTTGTAGATCGACAGCGCGTCGGTAGGTGCGACGCCCGAGCCTTCACCGTCGTTCATCGTGCGTGGCACGCCGACGAACGCGATGCCGTCGAAGCCCGCGTCGCGCAGATCGGTCAGCCGATGCCGCAGCGCCGATTCGTCCATGAAGGCCGTGACCTGTGTGCAGAGCCCGTTCACCCCTGGCAACTCGGGCTTGATGACGTTCCAGAAGTCCAACACGTCCATCCGGGGCTTCATCTCGATGGGCCGGTCGTCGTCCTCCTCGATCATCCCGGGGATCATCACGTGTCCGATCCGGTCGTCGATGCCGGTCTCCTTGGCGAAGCGCACCACCTTGCGCGCTTCCTCCACGGCCCGCTCGGGCCCGAGGTCGGCATTCGGGGGTACCAGCTCGAACGCGACGGTGTTGAGGGTCAAGAGGTTGCTCCTCATTGCACGATTGTCTGTCCGTCCGGAAGGCGACGATGACCGCCGGGGAGGAGCAGAGCTCATCTACTGCTTTCCGAGATTAGCGGCTCTATTCATCTGCGTACCCATCGCCCGGAATTCGCGTGGCAGTCATTGATTGCCCGCCGCATTTCTGCCAGCGCCGGTACAGATCCTGCCACCGGGATGGCGACGCTCTACCTGGGTGTTTTCCCCAATAGATGGAACCGTCCGGCATCACGGCCGGCCGGGAAGACCGCCGAGGAGGAGCTTCACATGAAGAAGATCACCTATGCCACCGCGGTTGCCGGGGCGCTGGCGGCGGTTGCCGGGGCGCTGGCGGCGCTGGCCGTCGGACTGGCAAGCCAGGCGGCGGCGGATGGGGGCAGCGGATCGAACGTCGTGGCGCCCGCGCCGGTGTACCCGCAATCGGCCTACGGCGGAGCCAACCCCTACACGCCCTACGGTGTCGACCCCTACGTGCCATACGGCGTGTGGGCTCAGCGTTGAACCGCCACAGGCGGGTCTCTGGGTTCAATTGAGCGGTAAGCACTTCGGGGGCCCTGCCGGCCTTCGTGCCGATGCTGCGGGTCGAACGTTCTTGCTGCGCTGGTCGTCGCCCAGCGGCATGCGGCACCAGTCGCCGCCTTGATTCGCATGGCGTGAGGCACAATTGGCAGCGTCCGATGAGGCTCGTCAAGGATTCGTGGCGTTTTCCGGCCGGGTGCGTTGCCCTGCTGGCACTGGCGTGTGCCTGCGGCACGGACAATTCGACCACGCTGTCGACGACGTCGGCGAGGACGACCGTGGCCGCTGCCATCACGTCTGCCCCGGAACCGTCCGCGCAGCCGAGCCAGCGCACCGCGAAGTGGATCGACCTCGATGTCGGAGACTGTCTGGCCGACCCGCCGCCCAGCGATCCGGGCGTGGTCACGGTGTCGGTCATCGACTGCGCACTGCCGCACGCCGCCGAGGTGTATCTGCGCACCGACGTCGAGGTCAATGCCGCCATCGCCGACGTCGCCGACCAACGGTGCCGGGCGGGGCTGATGCAGTACACCGGTCAGCAACCGGGTCCGCTGGCCATGACGTATCTGATCGACTCCAATCAGGACCGCACGTCGGACGACCCGATGCCGAGCACGGTCATCTGCCTCCTCCAGGCGGCCGCCGGCGGGCCGCTGACGGGTTCAGCACGGCGTTGAATCATTGCCTCACAACGGTATTCGGCGGCGGCGGTGGTGGGTCCGGCAAGCAGAGGCCCGTGTTGGCGTAGTCGAAGTACCGGCCAGGCAGACAGAATGGCGCGCAGTGGTCGGTGGTGCCGGTCTCGCCGTCGGCGCATGCGGAATTGACCGCGCGCGGTGCGGCCAGGGCCGACGCCATCGCTGCCGTCAACGCCAACGCGGACAGCGCCGCGATCACAAGCCGTCGCATCGGCTCAGTCTAGGTGCGACAACATCCGTAGTCTGGGTGAAGTGAGCATTGCATCGGATGCCGTCGTCGTCCTCGACGACCGGTTCGCCCGCGAACTGCCCGAGATGGCGGTGCCCTGGAAGGCCCAGCAGCCGCCCGAACCGCGCCTGCTGGTGCTCAACGATGGGGTGGCGGCGACGTTGGGCTTGGACGCCGACTGGCTGCAAACTCCCGATGGCGTGCGGTTCCTCGCCGGCGTCGCGGTGCCCGAAGGGGCGACCCCCGTCGCGCAGGCATACGCCGGACACCAGTTCGGCGGGTACGCCCCTCGGTTGGGGGACGGGCGCGCGCTACTGCTCGGCGAGATCATGGGCGCCGACGGTGTTCTTCGCGACCTGCACCTTAAAGGCTCGGGAGCCACCCCGTTCGCCCGCGCGGGCGACGGTCTTGCCGCCGTCGGCCCGATGATGCGCGAATACGTCATCAGTGAGGCGATGCACGCCCTCGGGATTCCGACGACGCGGGCACTGGCCGTCATCGCGACGGGCCGCACCGTGATCCGCAAAACTCCGTTGCCCGGTGCGGTTTTGGTCCGGGTGGCGAGTAGTCATCTGCGGGTCGGGAGTTTTCAGTACGCGGCCAATGCCGGCGACGTCGGCTTGGTGCGCAGGCTCGCCGACCACGCCATCGCCCGCCACCACCCGGCCGCGGCGGACGCGGACAATCCGTATCGTGCGCTGTTCGAGGCGGTGGTCGCGGCGCAGGCCTCGTTGGTTGCGCAGTGGATGGCCGTCGGCTTCGTGCACGGCGTGATGAACACCGACAACATGACCATCTCCGGGGAGACCATCGACTACGGGCCGTGCGCGTTCATGGAGGCCTACGATCCCGCGACGGTGTTCAGCTCGATCGACAGTTGGGGCCGCTACGCGTACGGGCAGCAGCCCGCCGTCGCGGCATGGAATCTCGCCCGGTTCGCCGAGACGCTGCTGCCGCTGTTCGCCGACGACGCCGACCAGGCGCTGACGCTCGCGCAGGAGTCGCTCGACGGGTTCCGCAGCCGGTACACGGTGGCAGTGACGGCGGGGACGGCGGGCATGCTGGCGAAGCTGGGCCTGCGCGACGGCGACAGTGATGTCACCGGGCCGCTGTTCACCGATCTGCTCGACCAACTCGAGCACAGCCACGTCGATCACACGTCGTTCTACCGGCACCTCGGCAGGGCGGCCCGCGGCGACGCCGAGCCCGTGCGTGGCCTGTTCGTCGACCTCGCCCGATTCGACGGATGGCTGGCGCGGTGGCGTGCGCTGGCTCCGGACGCCGACGCCATGGACCGCGTCAACCCGGTGTACATCCCGCGCAATCACTTGGTCGAGGAGGCGCTGGCCGCGGCCACCGGCGGCGACCTCGATCCCATTTCGCGGCTCCTCACCGCTGTCACCGCGCCGTTTGACGAACGGCCGGGTTTCGAACGCTACGCCGAACCTGCGCCCGACGATTTCGGCTCGTACCGGACGTTCTGCGGCACCTAGTAGTGGTAGGTGTCCGACGGCGCAGGCATGTGCACCGGCTCGTCGTCGAAGTGCGACACCTCGATGCCGTACGACCGGGCCAACTCGAGGATCTTGGTGGCCCTGGCGATGCGCGGCAGATCCGACCCATTGCGGATCTCGCCGCCGTCGCGCTCGTATTCAGCGAAAAACTCCTTCGCCCAAGCGATTTCGTCCTGCGACGGGGACAGTCCCTCATTGACGACGGCGCACTGGTCGGGGTTGAGGCAGATCTTGCCGGTCATCCCGAACTCCACCGACACCGCGGTGGCCTCGATCAGTTTGAGTGGGTTGGACCCGATGGTCGGCCCGTCGATCGCGCTTGGCAGATGCGCGGCCTTGGCGGCGATGGTGAACCGGGAGCGCGTGTAGGCCAACGTAGCGGGGTCGTCCCCGAAACCTGTATCGCGGCGGAAGTCGCCGATCCCGAACGCGAGCCGGAAGGTGCCCTTGGCCGACGCGATCTCGGTGATGCGCTCCAGCCCGCGCGCCGTCTCCACGAGCGCCACGATCGGCACGCCCGCCAGCCGTTTGGCGGTCTCGGTGACGTGGTCGACTGATTCCACCATCGCCAGCATCACGCCCCCGACGGAGGTGCCGGCCAGCGCCTTCAGATCGTCGGACCACCACGGGGTGCCGAAGCCGTTGATACGTACCCAGTCGGAATTTCCCGCGGCCAGCCAACCCACCACGTTGTCGCGTGCGGCGACCTTGTCCTTCGGCGCGACGGCATCCTCGATGTCGAGCACGACGATGTCGGCGCGCGAGTGCGCAGCGGCCTGGAAACGGTCCGCCTGCGCGCCGTTGACCAGCAGCCAGCTCCTGGCGAGAACCGGGTCGAGACGCGAACCGATGTCGGCCGGATCGGGCGCGTCGGTGGTGACCTGTTCGGACATGGGTCAATGCTGGCCTAACCGGTGGCGGATAGGCAAAGCGGGGTGGTAAACCTCCGGCATGGCCGAGCGCGTCACGTTCACCAGCTCAACGGGGCCCGAGCTGGCCGGCATCATCAACCGCCCCAACGGGGAATCGCGCGGCTGGGGCGTCTTCTCGCACGGATTCACCCTCGGCAAGGACTGCCCCGCCGCTGCCCGCATCTGCAAACAGCTCGCCGAGGACGGCATCGGCATGCTGCGCTTCGATGCGTTGGGCCTCGGCGACTCGGAGGGCGACTGGGGTGACGGTTCGTTCACCGTGAAGGTCAACGACGTGATCCGGGCGTGCGAGTTCATGGCCGAGCGCGGCACGCCTGCCGACATTCTGGTAGGTCATTCGTTCGGCGGCGCGGCCGTGATCGCCGGGGCGAGGCAGTCGCAAGGGGTGACGGCCGTGGCCACCATCGGTGCCCCGGTCGACCCGTCGCACGCCGAACAGCAATATGACGCGGTGGTCGACCGGGTGCTGTCCGAGGGCAGCGCCGAGTGGATGGTCGGCGGGCGCTGCCTCACCCTCAAACGGGCGTTCGTGGAGGACGTCCGCGCGGCGGCGCTGCACGACAAGATCCGCGCGCTGAAGATGCCGCTGCTGATCCTGCACTCGCCGACCGACAACACCGTCGGCATCGCCAACGCCAGCGAGATCTTCCGCACCGCGCGTCATCCCCGCAGTTTCGTTTCACTCGAGGGGTCCGACCATCTCCTGACCGGGCCGGGGCAGGCCCGGCGCGCCGCCAGGATCATCGGCGCGTGGGCCGATGCGTATCTCGGATAACGTGTTTGGTCGCCTGAACCGGTGGGTACCCACCCGCGTCATTTGTGCAGCGACCATTGCCGGGGAGTCAAGGATGGGTGTTATCGGTCGTATCGTCGGTGCCGCGGTCATCGCGGTTTCAGCGTTGTCGGGCAATGCCGTCAGCGGTGCGGGTGCCAGCGCTGCGCCGTGCCCTGACGTCGAAGTGGTATTTGCCAGAGGCACTTTCGAGCCCGCGGGTGTCGGCGGGATCGGGCAGGCGTTCGTCGACGCGTTGACAAGTCGGCTCGCCGGTAAGTCAGTGGACGTGTATCCGGTCAACTACCCTGCATCGCTGGACTTCGCCACCGCCTCCGACGGCGTGATCGACGCGAGCAACAAGATCCGCGACGTCGCCAACAGCTGCCCGAACACCAAAATCGTGCTCGGCGGATACTCCCAGGGTGCCGCCGTTGTGGCGTACACGACCGTCGACTCGGTACCAAGCGGATTCGCGCTTCCGGCGGGCATCACCGGGCCGATGGCACCAGAAGTGGCCAAGCACGTCGCGGCCGTTGCATTGTTCGGCAAGCCGTCGAGCGGTTTCCTGCAGATGATCTACACCGGGGCCCCGCCGATCACGGTGGGAGCGCTGTACTCGGGCAAGATGATCGACCTCTGCATCCCTGAGGACAACATCTGCTCACCAACCGGCACCGACAGCGGCGCCCACACCCTCTATGCGGCGAACGGGATGACGGACCAGGCCGCCGACTTCGCCGCCCAGCGCATCACGTCGAGCGGGTCGAGAACGTAGCGCCGACCGAATATCTCCATGCCTCACGGCGTTTAGTTATGCGTGGATACCTGGGATGCGATCCGAGCCCGTCGAAATGTCAGAGACTACCGGCCCGATCCGGTGTCCGACGCCGATCTGGCGCGGATCGTGGAGGCGGGTTGGCGTGCGCCGTCGGCGAAGAACCGCCAACCGTGGGATTTCGTGATCGTCACCGACCGCGGGCAACTGGAGCAGTTGTCCACGGTCTGGCAGGGTGCCCGCCACATCGCGTCGGCACCTGCGGCCATCGCGCTGGTCGCGCCGGTGCCGCCCGACGAGCGACGCACTCTGCTCGACCAGTACGACCTCGGCCAGGCGACGATGGCGATGACGATCGCCGCGACCGACCTCGGCATCGGCACCGGCCATTCCTCGGTCGGTGATCAGCAGAAGGCACGCGCGATCCTCGATGTGCCCGATGACCGCATCGTCGCCTACCTTCTCGGCGTCGGCTATCCGGCCGACCGCCCGCTGAAGCCGATCAACAAACCCGATCGCAGGCCCTTCGACGAAGTGGTGCACCGGGGGCGGTGGTGACTCAGGCCGTTCGCTTGGCCGGAATGTCGGGGCGAAGGTAGCCGACCAGACACAGACAGATCAGCGCCATTGCGACCACAGGCCACCACAACGCGAGCACGGCAGCCGCCACGAACACCCCGACCGTCACGAACGACCGCATCTGCAACAGCCGGCGCATCCGCTGCGAGATGTCGTCGTGCGAGGGTCGATCGACCGCCTCCCAGCACAACGCCAGGTACGTGATGTTCACCAGGACGAAGACGCCCGCGTACAACGCCACCGGGGCGGAGGCCAACCGGGTGTCGGCGATCCATTCGGTGGTGAACGGGATCAGCGATACCGAGAATAGGTGCGCGAAGTTGAACCACACCAGGCGCGACGTGGCCGTCTCGGCGTAGCCGAACAGGTGGTGATGGTTGACCCACACGATCGCGATGAAAAAATAACTGACCGCGTAGCTCAACGCCGTCGGCCACAGCGGCAGCAGGTCGCTGAATCCCTCGGCGTGCGGGGGTTTCAGTTCGAGTACCAGGATTGTGATGAGTACGGCGAAGACGCCGTCGGAGAACAGTCGCACCCGGTCCGCATTGAGTTGTCGTGTCGCCACGCCTGCCTCCTGACCTTCGCGGATCTATCGGTCGAGCTCACCAAGGATTCCACGTTCGATGGCGGCCCTCGACCGCTCCGGCAGCACGATCAGACCGTCCAGTTCGCGTGCGGCGACGGCGTAGGCCCGCTCCCGCTCCCCTTGTGTCGCGCCCTGGTCCACCGCGACCCGCAGCGCGCTACGCGCCCGGGTCAGCCGCTGCTGCTCCGATTTCGTGAAGTCGTTGCGCCGCTTGCGTATCGCCTCGCTTTCCGCGACGTCGAATGCAGTCGCGTAATTCTCCACAGCGTCCAGATACTCACGGGCGGCATCGCTGTCATCGAGCAGATCCTCGGCCTTGGCCGGGCGGAGCAGGTCGGCCCGCAACTTGGCCCGGTGGAAGCGCTCCGTGAGCGGGTTGCGCATGTCGGTTATCAGCGGATAGTCGAGGAGTTTGCCAATGTCGAGTTCGTAGTCCAACCAGCGGGTGTCGGTTCGGTCGTGCTCCTTGATCGTCCTGGTAATGGCCCGCCATTGGGCCGCCCGGCTGGTGGGCGTCGCCGGCGCACCGCCGGCATCGGGTTCACTGTTCTGCGGCTTCTGGCCGCGCGCCGCGGAGATGGCCTTGAATCCGGCGAACCCGAGCCCGATGACCGGCACGAGGACGATCAACAACTCGACGAGACGGACCAGTAGCAGCCCCATCAAGCCAGGATGCCATTCCACGCGACGTGGGCGTAATCTGGGTCATCTAACCCACTCTGGCTCCGAAGGCCGGCGGCCATTCGTTCGTCGTAGCTGACCAGCTACACCGCCAGCGACAGGTTCACCGCAGGCTCGAGCCAGGTAGCGATGTTGCGGACGTAGTCCCTGAAAACGTCGAGCCGCGACGGGTCGGTCTTGATCTGCGTCCCGGGCACTTCGGTGACGAAAGTGGGTGCGCCACAAGCAAGATCCCAGTTGTAGTCGGCGAAGTGGTGAAACGTCGATTCCGCGACCGCCCGGCCCATCGGCCTGCCGTCCGGTGAGCGTTCACCGTCCAGCACCACGGCGAGATTGAAGTGCCGACCGGTTGCAGTGCTGCGACCGCGCGCGATTGCGGTGGCGAACGGCCCCCTGGAGGACACCAGACCCTCGTGCGGATGCGCAGGGAACCATTCGATCCGTCCACTGGCCGTCCTGTCGGTGCGCAACAACTCGTGCACGGGCCCGTCGACGAGCACCGGTTGGTAGTCGCCGTTGGCACCGGAGTGGTAGTTGGGCCATGAGATGGCCGGGGTGTCCTGGTCGTCGCACATCGTGGCCGGATCGATGTTCTTGTCGTGGAATTCGTTGACCACTCCCAACGAACCGAGTCTGCTTATGCAACAGCCCAAGTCCTGGTGGTCACGCGCCGTTAGCACACCACCGCCGTTCTCACGGAAGCGTCGGATGGCGTACGCGTCGGCCGCGGACAACCCGTCACCGACGTCGACGGCCATCAGCCAGAGTTGGTCGTAGTCGAGGTCGTCGAGGTGGCTGAGTACCGGATCGTCTCCGTGGCGGTGGGACCGGTTGCGAGCGACCACCTCGTGGCCCCCGGCGCGCAGTTCATCGGCGAGCAGCGAGAACCGGCTGACGTCCCAGTCGTCGGGACTTTCCGGAATCGTGGTCTGCAACAAGATTCGTGACATCGGGATCAACTCCGTTTCAGTGGACTTCGGTCGGGACCGAGTCGGCCGCGACCCGCATCTCGGGCATCGGTTCGCTCCTTGAACGTGGTCGTCAGACGGCGGTGCCGCCGCCGTCGACGTGCAGCGTTGACCCGGTGATGAAGGTCGAGCGCGGGGAGGCGAGGAAAAGCACCGCGTCCGCGATCTCCTCGGGTTTGGCGGTGCGGCCGAGTGGCAGCGAACGGCCGAGTTCTTCGTTGGTTTCGCCCCATTCCGCCTCAACCCCTTCGGTTTTGGTGGGGCCGGGTGCGACGCTGTTGACGCGCACCCCGTGCGGACCGAACTCCGCGGCCCACGTCCGGGTCAATGACTCCAGCGCCGCCTTGGACGCGCTGTATACGCCCGCGCCGGGAACTCCCCGCGACGCGACCATCGTCGTGACGTTGACGATGCTGCCGTGCCCTCGCTCGACCATGCCCGGCACCAGTCCGGCGGCAAGGAAATAGCTGGCGCGCACGTTGGTGTCGAACGTCTTCTCGAACGATGTCACGTCCTGGTCGACGGTGAGCGATGCCGGGAAGCTGGCGGCGTTGTTGACCAGAACGTCAACACCTCCCGCCTGGGCGACAAGAGATTTCACGGACTCGAAGTCGGAGAGGTCGGCTTGCACAAAGCGCACGCTGCCGTCGATCGCGGCGGCGGCCGCCTTGCCGCGTTCAGCGTCCCGTCCCGAGATGATGACCGTGGCACCTTCGTGTGCCAGTAGCCGCGCGCTTGCCAGCCCGATACCCGCGGTACCTCCGGTGACCAGCGCCGTCTTGTAGGCCAATTCCATTGCTGACTCCTTCTTTACGCGACTTGGGCTTCGATGTCGGCGAGCGCGATACGCAGCCGCTGCCTGCCCCGCGATGCCCGTGACATCACGGTCCCGTGCGGGATGCCCAGGATCGCTGCGGTCTCCGCGTACGTGTAGCCCTGGACGTCGGCGTAGTAGACCACCGATCGGAAGCCATCGGGCAGGGTGTCCATCGCGGCTTTGATCTCGTTGTCGGGCAGCCCATCGAGCACCTCGGCTTCGGCGGACCGGTGCGCCGCCGGAAGTCGCGCTGCGCTGTCGACCAGATCGCGTTCGGTGATCGCGTCGAGGAGAACCTCACTGGGGCGGCACTGGCGGGCACGGTAGGCGCTGATCCAGCGGTTGTGCAGAATCCGGAACAGCCACGCCCTGAGGTTGCTGCCGTCGTGGAACGTGTGGAACCCGGCGTACGCGTGCATGAGCGCGTCCTGCAACAGGTCCTCGGCGTCCGCCTCGTTGCGGGTGAGTCGACGGGCACCGCGCAGCAGCACATCGAACAGTGGCTGGGTGTCGCGGGCGAAGCGGGCGGCGAGGTCGGGACCGGGCTCAGGTGTGCTGCGGGTGGACGTCAGGTTCATGATCGATCTCCTCGCTGCCGTGGCCTGAACTGGTCAGCGCCCATGTCGGGGCGTCCAGATCAGACTTGCGGCTCCGGAGGTGAAGCGAACCCTTGGTTGTCCGTAGTCCGTTGGCCGTAGTCCGTGGTTCGTCAACTGGCCCAGGAAACGCTGCGCAGTTGCCTGCGCGACTTGATGCCGAGCTTGGCGAAGACCTTGCGGAGATGCCATTCGACGGTGTGGGTGCTGATGAACAGCTGCGCACCGATCTCCTGGTTGGTCAGGCCGTCGCCGGCCAGCCGCGCGATCTGCGCCTCCTGCGCGGTCAGCTCAGTTCCCGAGGTGCGGGGTTTGTTGTGCACCTTCTCCCCGGTGGCGGCGAGTTCGCGACGGGCGCGTTCGGCGAACGCCGCGGCGCCCATCCTGGTGAACAACGCGTGCGCGTCGGTGAGTTGGTGCCGAGCGTCCATCCTTCGGTTCACCCGGCGCAACCATTCGCCGTAGTGCAAGTGAGCCCGCGCGAGATGCACCACGACCCGGGTGCGGCCGAGGCGTTCGATCGCTTCGGAGTACAACTCGTCGGCGTGATCGTCGTCGGCCACCAGGGCTCGCGCATTGGCAACGGCGCCAAGGTGCCAGTCCGTTCCGCTCACGCCTGAGTACTCCTCGAACCGAGCGACGGCCGATACGGCGGTTTTGCTGTCACCGCTGTGACTCGCTGCCTCGATGAGTTCGAACAGCCCCCAGCCGGAGAAGCCGAGATCCTCGTATCGGCTGGCCTCCTCGGCCGCCGCAGCCGCCTCTTCGTATCGACCGAGACCGTTGTACAGCACGGCGGTGGCGTACCCCGTGAGACCGAGCAGCCTGCCTTCACCCCTCGCGGTCCCGTCTGCGGCGGCCGACTCGATCACCTTGACCGCCTCGGCGGGGTCGCCGCGCCAAGCGGAGAGCAGAAGGGAGTGATACCTCACGGGTGAAAGGTGGTCCGTGGCTGCCGAGATCGAGTTCGCCTCTTCGATAAGCGTTGCGGCCGTAGCGAATTCCCCGGCCAGCAGGTGAGCTCCCGCTCGATACACCAACGCCCGCGGGAGCACGTCGAGCGCACCCGCGTCCCGTGCCTGGCGCACCACCGCGGCAGACAACTCATCGATGATCGCTGCATCCCACAGATCGTGAGCGGCGGACTCCTGCAGAATCGGAAACGCGGGCACCATCCACCGCCGGACTTGCAGATCGTTCGATTGCGCCAGCTCACACATCGCGTCCAAAGCGACGCGCAGTTGTTCCGCGCCCGCGCTCACCCCGCCAGTGATTCGCAGCGCCACGGCGTTCAACATCAAGTCGATGGCTCGCGGCGCCTCGGCCGCCCGGCCGACGGCGGCACGCGCGGCCTCTGCGGCATCCGACAGCGCGCCGGGCTCACCGAGGCGTCCGGCGTACAGGATCGCCGCGATCGACTCCGCGTACGCCTCGCTGGCCGCGTAATCGTCGAGGTTCTCCAGTTGCTTTGCGGCATCGAGCAGTTGGCGTGCGGTGTCGGAGACCGGGGGCGCCCCGGGGTCGCCTCCTCGGCTGCGGGCGAACTGCATCTGCGCACGCAGCCGCGCCACCTGTGCTTTCTGCAGATCCGTCAACTGTCCGAGTTCGGCGATGGCGAGGAGTTCGTACGCCGCCTCCGGCGCCGCCGCGTCCCTCTTGGCGTGGGCCGCCGCAAGCGCCCTGGCACTGCGCAGCACGGGGTCGGACGTCAACGCGGTGGCACGTTCGAGAAACGCCGCCGCTGCGGCGACACCGCCTCGGCTCTGCGCGCGGCTCGCCGACGTCTCCAGTTCTGCGGCGACGGAATCGTCGGGCCCCGCCGCGGCGTTGGCGGCGTGCCATGCGCGACGGTCGGGATCCGACTGTGGATCGGTGGCGTCGGCCAGCGCCCGGTGAATAGCCCTGCGGTCGGTGAGATCTGCCGCGCGGTAGGCGGCCGAGCGCATCAGCGGGTGATGAAAGCGCATCCGAGGGCCGAACTCGATCATGCCCGCGGCTTCCGCCGGGGCCAGCGCGTCGACCGGGATATCGAGCTGTGCGGCGGCGCGCAGGAACAGCGCGGCATCGCCCACCGGTTCGGCGGCGGCGAGCAGCAGCAGCCGCTGAGTGGCTTCGGGTAGTGATTGGATCCGGCTGACGAAGCCGTTTTCCAGGGCCGCCGTCGACGACCGCTTGCCCGCGATCCAGAAGCCGCCCGCCAGTTCGGTGGCGGATACACTTCGGGGCACCTCGACGAGGGCAAGCGGGACGCCCCTTGTCTCGGCCACAATGCGGTCACGCACGCGTGGATCGATGCTTCCCACCATCACCGAGTCCAGCAATTCCCGGGCGTCACCATCGGAAAGGCCAGCGACCGGAAGTTCCGGCAGCCCCGCCAACGCCGCGGCGCCGCGGTCACGCGCCGCGAACACCAACGCGACCGGTTCGGCCAGCAGGCGACGGGCGACGAAGGCCAGGGTCTGCACCGACACTTCATCGAGCCACTGCGCGTCATCGACGATGCAGAGCAGGGGCTGGACATCGGCGGCGGCGGCCATCAGGGAGAGCACGGCCAGCCCAACGAGGAAGCGGTCCGGCGGTGCGCCCACCCCCCGGCCGAACGCTACGTTGAGCGCCTCACGTTGCGGCTCCGGCAGTTCGTCGAGGTGGTTCAGCAGGGGCGCGCACAGCTGCTGCAGCCCGGCGAAGGCGAGCTCCATGTCCGACTGAACACCCGCCACCTGCACGCAGCGGCATCCCGGTGAGATGTCGATCAGGTAGTCGAGAAGCGCGGTTTTGCCGACCCCTGCCTCGCCGCGGAGCACCAGCACCTGGCTGGTGCCGGCTTGTGCGGTCGACAACAGGCCCCGCAGCGTTTCGCATTCGCCAGCGCGACCGCGAAGACGCTGCCCCCCACCTGGACTCGACATAGGCACCACCGCGATTGTTTGCAGTGGCGACCTTACCGGTTCGCCCCTCAGGTCCTGCTATCGCCCCGATCTTGATCAACCTGAGTAGACCGGTGCGCTACGCCTTCGCGGCCGATTGCAGAAGCCAGTCCTCGAACCGGGTGTCGAACATCCTCGCGCCTTCGGCGGGGCACAGGGTGCGCTCGCCGATGTCGATGCCCCAGTACTGCGCCTTCGGGTCGGCGACGACCTCGCGGGCATCGCCGCGGGCCTTCAGCGCGGTCCTGATCAGATCCGACAACAGAAACGCTTCCGGCCCCCCGATCTCGGTGATCCCGTTGACCGGCGCGTTGACTGCGGCGAGGGCCAGTCCTTCGGCGACGTCGGCGGCGGCCATCGGCTGGAAGTAGGCCGGTGGCATCCTCACCACACCGTCGACGGTCGCGGTATCGGCGAGCGTGTTGACGAACTCGAAGAACTGCGTCGCGTGCACGAGCGTGTACGGGATCGGCCCCTCGGCGATGAGGTCTTCCTGCAACTGCTTGCCTTGGAAGTAGCCGCTGTGCGGCGCCAACTCGGCCGTTCCCACCACCGACAGCGCGACGTGGTGCCCGACACCCGCATCCTTCTCGGCGGTGAGCAGGTTGGTGGTGGCGGTGCGGAAGAACTCGATGGCCGCATCGTCGAGCGTCGGGGAGTTCGACACGTCGACCACCACCGAGGTCCCCGCAAGAGCCTCGTTCAGCCCCTCGCCCGTGAGCGTGTTGACCCCGGTCGACGGCGCAGCGGCGAGCGCTTCATGACCACGTTCGGTCAACGCGTGCACCAATTTCGAGCCGATCAGGCCCGTGCCTCCGATGACGACGATTTTCATGGCGATCCTTCCTTGTCCGACCTTCCTGACGGCCAGAACGGATGCACGATCGTGTAGTCATCCCGCGGGGTTGAACTATTTGATTCCGACCACCAATCCCTGATTAGCGATGGCTTGTGCGACCTGTTGTTGGGATCGGTAGCGGACCGGAAGACTTGTGCTTGCCGTGACGGCACGCTGCCCGTCGTGCAACCCGAACCAGAGAAGGTCCCATGCTCACCAACCGCCTCAGCAAGTCGATCGTCCGCACCGTGGTCACAGCGGGCGCATTCGGAATCGCCGCGTTCGTCGGCGCCGGTGCGGCCGGTGCGGAGCCCGTTGACGACGCGTTCGTGGCCAGCCTCGCCCAAGCCGGCATCCCACAGATCGCGCCCGAAAAGGAAATCGCGGCGGGCCACGCGGTCTGTCAGAACCTCAGCCAAGGGACCACGCCGGGCCAATTGGTGGTGGCGTTCGATGCGAAGGAGGTGTTCGCGACCAGTCAGCAGAACGAGGCGATGATCAACGCCTCGATCACGGCCTACTGCCCGCAGTTCATGGCTCGCTGATGATCTGCCTGACCCCTACGCATCGTCGCGGCCTTGAGCCTGCTGGCGAAGAGTGGCTGCCCGAAGCGTGAGGTGGTTGCGCTCGGCGAGGTTGTCGGCCTGTTCGGCTGCCTGCACATAAAGCCGCGCGGCCGTTGCGAGTTCACCCGCGCGCTCGTTGAGGTAGGCCGATGCCGCGGTGTGCCTGGGAAGCGAGGGGTCGATCTTGGCCAGCGCAGCCAGCCCCGCGTGCGGCCCGTCGGCGTGGCCCACGGCCACTGCGCGGTTGAGCCTGGCGATGGGGCTGTCGGTGAGCCGGACGAGCTCGTCGTACCACTCGACGATCTGTACCCAGTCGGTCTCATCGGCGGTCTGCGCGTCCGCGTGCAAAGCCGCAATCGCGGCCTGTGCCTGGTACTCCCCCAGCCGGTCGCGGGCCAGCGCGGCGCGTAGCACCCCGATGCCCTCGACGATCAGGTCGCGCCGCCAGAGTCCACGGTCCTGCTCGGCCAGCGGCACGAGGCTGCCGTCGGCGCGTGTGCGCGCCGGCCGACGGGCGTGGTGAAGGAGAAACAGTGCGAGAAGCCCGGCGACTTCCGGGTCATCTGTGGTTGCGGCCAGTTGCCGGGTCAACCGGATCGCCTCGGCGGCGAGATCGATGTCGCCGCCGTAGCCCTCGTTGAAGACGAGGTACAACACCTTCAGAACCGTCCGCAGATCGCCGGGGCGATCAAGCGGGACGTCGGCGACCGTACGTTTGGCTCGGCTGATCCGCTGCGCCATCGTCGCTTCCGGCACGAGGTACGCCTGCGCGATCTGGCGGGTGGTGAGTCCACCGACCGCCCGCAGCGTCAGCGCGACCGCCGATGCCGCGCTCAGGCTCGGGTGTGCGCACAGGAAGTACAGCTGCAGTGTGTCGTCCACAGACTCCGTCGGCCCCTGCGGCGGCTCGCCGACGACGCGGCGCTCACGCCGCCGCCGAGCAGCATCCGATCGGGTGATATCGATGAACCGCCGCCACGCCGCGGTGATCAACCAGCCCTTCAGGTCATCGGGGCGTTGATCCGGCGCCAGCTCGATGGCTCTGAGCAGCGCCTCCTGCACGGCGTCCTCGGCCGTCGCGAAGTCGGCCCCGCGACGGACCAGGGCGGCCAGCACGCTCGGGATCAGCTCCCGAAGGTCCATCACTCGGTGACAGTTGGCGGTGCGGTGAGAAACGGCCGCAGCTCGAGCCACTCGTGGATCGGTTTGCCGCCCGCGCCCGGTGCTGCGGACAACTCACCGGCCAGCTCGATCGCGCGCTCATACGAGTCGACGTCGATGATCATCCAGCCCGCGATCAGGTCCTTGGTCTCCGCGAACGGACCATCGGTGACGGGCGGCTTGCCCTCACCGTCATGGCGGACCCACGCACCTTCCGGCGCCAGTGCCTGGCTGTCGACGTACTCGCCGGTGCCTTCCAGCTTCGCCGCGAAGTCGTTCATGTAGGCGAGGTGCGCCTCGACCTCTTCGGGTGCCCACTGGTCCATCGGCACGTTGTTGACGGCCGCGGGCGCACCTCGGTAGTGCTTGAGCAACAGGTACTTGGCCATGGTGTTCTCCCTTCAGGTCGGCGACCCTGGTTGGTCGCTCATCTGTGGGACGTAGCCGGTGCGCGGTTCTCGACACGGACCCGGATCAGCCGCGGTACCGGGCCACCTGGTCGGTGTACTGGTCGAGCAGCCGAAGTGATTCGTCGAGCGGCTTTGTCGGCAACATGAGCCCCACCTGGCCGAACCCGAGTTCCTCCGCGGCGCGCCAGTAGTCGGGATCGGCCGGCGTCCCGAACATCGCGAGCGGGACCTCGTGCTCCGCGCCGTCGCGCATCTGGTCGATGCGTCGCTTCAGTTGGTCGGCAGGCAGCGGATTGGAGATCCATCCCGCGCTGTGGCGGATCACCCGCTTGACGGTCGCATCGGAATCACCGCCGATCAGAATCGGCGGGTGCGGCTTCTGAACCGGTTTGGGCCGCATGTAGGACGCGTCGAAGTCGACATACTTGCCGTGGTACTCGGCGGGTTCGGACGTCCACAGCGTCTTGATGGCCTCGATGCGTTCGTCGAGCAGCGCGCCACGGGTCTTCGGGTCGGCGCCGTGGTTACGCACCTCTTCGAGATTCCAGCCTGCGCCGACACCGAACACGAACCTGCCGTTGGAGATCAGGTCGATGCTCGCGGCCTCCTTCGCGGTGATGATCGGGTCGCGTTGGATGAGCAACGCGATACCGGTGATCAACTCGATGGTGGTGGTCACCGCGGCCGCGGCGGCCAGGGTCACGAACGGGTCGAGCGTCCGGTAGTAGATCGACGGCAGATCACCGCCGAGTGGATACGCGGACTCCCGGCTGGCCGGGATGTGTGTGTGTTCCGCGATCGCCAGCGAATGAAAGCCACGCTCCTCGATCGCACGGGCCAGCGACACCGTGTCGATGGTGTGGTCGTTGACGAATGTGGAAATACCGAACTTCATCTGCACCCTTATCTGCCGAATACCTGCCGAATCCCCGTTGGCCAACGCCCGCAGGCACCACGGTAATCCCCGCATGCGTCATCGTCGCCAGAACAGGTGATGGGTCACGCCGCTCGGACTCGGCACGACGTCGTGATGAAATCGGTCGTCCAACTCGTCCGGTGACTTCCAGAGCCGCGACCCTGCTCCGATCTCAACCGGTGAGACAGCCACGTGCAGGGTGTCGACAAGGTCCGCGTTCAGGAACTCCCGGATCGTGCTGGCGCCGCCGCCCAGCCGGACGTCTTTGCCCTCGGCGGCCTCGCGCGCCTCGGTCAGGACAGTCGCCGGGTCGGCGTTGATGAAGTGAAACGTGGTGTCGGACAACGTAAAGACGGACGAGCGTGGTGGGTCATGACGAACACCGGGGTGTGGAATGGCGGATTGTCGCCCCACCAGCCCTGCCAATCGTGGTCGCGCCATGGGCCGCGGTAGGGGCTGAACTTGTTGCGGCCCATGATTTCTGCGCCGATGTTGTTGGCGAAATCGCGGGTGAGGTAGTCATCGAGACCGCGGCTTCCTCCAGGTTCGGTGCGATTCGGCCAACTCGCGGTCGCGCCTGCCCACGCGAACATGGCACCGGGGTCGGCGTCGCCGAAGGGACGATCCCGGCTTTGATTCTCACCCGCCCCGAATCCGTCCGTGGAAACGTTGAAGTTCTGCACTTTGAGTAGTTGAACCATGTGCTGCTCCTTCCTAGCCGTGCACATGATGAGACCAGCGGTCGCCGCGGATGTCATCGCTGTAGAGTCTTCGCGTGGCCACAAGCTCAACGGTGAAGTCGATAAATGCCCGTCTCGCTGCGGAATTGGCTGTCGGTGAAGGTCAGGTCGGCGCTGCTGTGCGGTTGCTCGACGAAGGCGCAACCGTCCCGTTCATCGCCAGGTACCGTAAGGAGGCCACCGGCAGCCTGGACGACGGTCAACTGCGCGTTCTCGAAGAACGCCTGCAATATCTGCGGGAATTGGACGACCGCAGGGCCGCGGTGCTGGCCTCGATCGAGGACCAGGGCAAACTCACCGACGAGTTGAAGGCCGCTCTGATCGCCGCCGACACCAAATCGCGCGTCGAGGACATCTACCTGCCCTACAAGCCGAAGCGGCGCACCAAAGCGCAGATCGCCCGCGAGGCCGGCCTCGAACCCCTCGCTGACCGGCTTCTCTCGGATCCGAGTTCGGTCCCCGAGAAGGCCGCCGAGCAGTTCCTCGGCGCCGACGTGCCCGACGCCGCCGCCGCACTCGACGGAGCCCGGCATATCCTCGCCGAGCGAGCGGCAGAAGATGCTGAACTCGTCGGCGCGGTTCGGGAGAAATTCTGGGCCTCCGGCTCACTGCGGACGGCGCCCTGGTCAGCTGATACAGCGAAAAATGAAGCGGCGCAAAAGTTCCGCGACTACTTCGACTACGCCGAGGCGCTGCAGAGCATGCCGTCGCATCGCGTGCTCGCGGTGATGCGCGGTGAGAAGGAAGAGGCCCTCGCGCTGGCCTTCGACGGCGGTGACGACGCCGTGTATCACGCCATGATCGCCGACACGCTGGGCATCGACATGACAACCGAGGCGGCCGCGACACCGTGGCTGGCCGCCACCGTCCAGTGGGCTTGGCGCACCAAGCTGATGATCTCGGCGAGGGTTGACGCGCGCATCCGACTGCGGCAACGCGCCGAGGAAGACGCCGTCGCGGTGTTCGCCAAGAACCTCAAGGACCTTCTGCTCGCTGCGCCCGCGGGTAACCGCACCACGCTCGGCCTGGATCCCGGCTACCGCACCGGGGTGAAGGTAGCGGTGGTCGACGGCACCGGCAGGGTCGTGGACACCTGCGCGATCTTCCCGCATCAGCCTCAGCGGCAATGGGATACGGCCAAGGCCGCCCTGGCGGCACTCGTCGCGCGGCACGGCGTCGAGTTGATCGCGGTCGGCAACGGCACGGCGTCTCGTGAAACCGACGCGTTGGCCGCCGAATTGATCGCCGACATCGCGGCCGCCGGTGGTAAGGCGCCGGCGAAGGCGCTGGTGAGTGAGGCGGGCGCGTCGGTGTATTCGGCATCCGCGTATGCGGCGCACGAGTTGCCGACGCTCGACGTCACCCTGCGCGGTGCGGTGTCGATCGCGCGGCGATTGCAAGACCCGCTGGCCGAGTTGGTGAAGATCGATCCGAAGTCGATCGGTGTCGGGCAGTACCAGCACGACGTGGCTCCTGGCACGCTGGCCCGCAGCCTGGACGCCGTCGTCGAGGACGCGGTGAACTCGGTTGGCGTCGACCTGAACACGGCGTCGGTGCCCCTGCTGGCGCGGGTATCCGGGGTGTCGGAATCGCTGGCCGAGTCCATCGTCGCGCACCGCGACCAGTCGGGACCGTTCCGCAACCGCAAGGCCTTGCTGAACGTGCCTCGGCTCGGGCCAAAGGCTTTCGAGCAGTGCGCGGGCTTCCTGCGCATCCGCGGCGGCGACGATCCCATCGACGCGTCCGGTGTGCACCCTGAGTCGTATCCGGTCGTCAGGCGCATCCTCGACCGCTCAGGCGTCACCCTTGCCGAACTGATCGGCAACGAGCGGTCGTTGCGGTCCCTTCGGCCCGCGGACTTCGCCGACGACCGGTTCGGCATCCCCACCGTCACCGACATTCTCGCCGAACTCGAGAAGCCTGGGCGCGATCCGCGGCCCGCGTTCACCACCGCCACCTTCGCCGTGGGCGTGGAGAAGGTCGCGGACCTCAAGGTCGGCATGGTGCTTGAGGGCGTGGTCACCAACGTCGCGGCGTTCGGCGCCTTCGTCGACGTCGGCGTCCATCAGGACGGCCTCGTGCATGTCTCCGCGATGGCCGACCGGTTCGTATCGGACCCACACGAGGTGGTGCGGTCCGGACAGGTGGTGCGCGTCAAGGTGCTCGACGTCGACGTCGAGCGCCAGCGGATCGGGCTGACGCTTCGACTCAACGACACATCTCGGCAAGAGGGCGGAAACCGCCCCGATGCCAAGCGTGGCAAGCAGCCAAATCCCAATCGTGCCAAACACTCCGGGCGTCGTGAATCGAGCCAGGCCTCTGGTTCGATGGCCGACGCGCTGCGTAAGGCGGGCTTCGGGGCCTGATTCAGGTCAGCCGCAGATTCCAAGTGGTCGAGCCCTCGTCGGAGTCGGTGCTCATCGGCACGTCGCGAGTCCAGCTGGCGACGTAGGTCCAGTCGGAATCCTCCCGCCACGCCAAGGTATCGAAGCTGGTTGCCCTTTCGCGAATCGCTCGGACATACAAGTCGACGTTGTCCTTGATCCACATGTCATCGCCACGAATTCTCAGTTGCAGCACCAGGTGGCCGTGCAGGCCATTCGAGAATTCGAAGCCGTATCCCGGATACGGCATGGGATTCTGCCCAACGCCTGGCGGCAGTTCTGGTGTCTTGTCGTTTCGGCGCGGCAGTTTCGTCGGCCCCTTGTAGTCGTAGTTCCGGATGGCGCCACGCTCGAGATCGTCCTCTGTCGGATAGTCCAGGTTCAGCACGCGAAGCGCACTGCCGTCCCGCAGCACGCTGGCTTGAACCAGGCTGTCCGTTCCCGCGTCAAGCGAATCCTTGGTTTCCACAACCAGTCTGATCGACCCAATCCACATCGCTGATCCCCCCTCGAATAGATCTGTTTCAGCGTGCGGCCAGCTTCTCAGGTCCTCTGATGGTTGGTCTTGCGTAGTCAACTACCTGTTTTGCGTCGCCTGTTTCGGCGTCGAAGAAGTAGGTTCGCTCCCGAGGTAACGCGAGCCTGATCTCCGCACCGCTGGCCAACTCGGTTCCTGCCGGCGCAGCCACGACCACGGGCACATGATCTGCCGTCGACCGCACGCCTTCCCCGCGCACCTCGACCTGCGCCGTCACCAAGACGTGGCTGCCGAGGGGCTCGACGAAGTCGACACGGGCGGGCACCGTGGCTTCGGCATCACTGTTGCGCAACGCCAGGTGCTCGGGCCGCACCCCGACGGTCACCGGACCGTCAGGCGTCGCAACGGCGGTCAGCTCCACTCCGCCGATGTTCAACATCCCGGACCGGATGACACCCGGAATCAGGTTCATCGGCGGACTCCCCATGAACGCGGCGACGAACGTGTTGGCGGGGTGGTTGTAGATGTCGTCGGTGGTGCCGATCTGCTGCACCTCGCCACCTGCCATCACGCACAGCCGATCGCCGAGCGTCATCGCCTCGACCTGATCGTGCGTGACATAGATCGACGTCACCGGGACTTCCCTGTGCAGTCGTTTCAGATCGCCGCGAACTTGATTGCGCAGCTTGGCATCCAGATTCGACAGCGGCTCGTCGAGCAGGAAGGCCTGGGGTTGCCGGACAAGCGCTCGGCCCATCGCGACGCGTTGCCGCTGGCCGCCGGACAATTGGCCGGGCTTGCGGTCGAGCAGTTCGGTGATCTGCAGTAGTTCCGCGGTGTCGCGTACCCGACGCTCCACCTCGGCGCGCGGTGTCCGGCGCTGCCGCAAGCCGTAGGAGAGATTGCGGTACACCGACATGTGGGGGTAGAGCGCATAGTTCTGGAACACCATCGCGATATCGCGCTCACCGGGCGCCAGGTTGTTGACGACCTCTCCGCCGATTCTGATTTCACCCGAGGTCGGTTTGTCCAGACCGGCCAGCAGGCGCAGGGCCGTGCTCTTGCCGCACCCGGACGGGCCGACGAGAATCAAGAATTCTCCGTCGGCCACTTTCAGGTTCAGGCCGTTGATCGCCGTCACTCCCCCGGCGTACTGCCGGGTGACGTCGCGAAACTCCACCTCTGCCATGGATCAACCCTTCAGGCCGGTATTGGCCACCGACTGGACGAAATAGCGCTGCGCGCCGATGAAGACCAGCAGCATCGGCAACAGGCTCATCACGTTGGCGGCCATCAGCAACGGCCACTTCACCCGGTGTGCACCCTGGAAGTAGCTGAGCCCCAACGGAACTGTCATCTGGTCATGCGACGTGATCACGATCAACGGCCAGAGGAAGTCGTTCCAGGAGGTCAGCACCGTCAGCGCGGCCAGCGTCGACAATGCGGGCAGCGACAATGGCAGCACGATCTTGAACAGCACACCCAGTCGCGACGTGCCGTCCACCCGGGCGGCTTCTTCGAGTTCGACGGGCACCGTCTGGAAGAACTGGCGCAGGAAGAAGATGCCGAACGCGGTCGCCAGGTTGGGCAGCATCAACGCGCCGATGTGGTCGATCCCAAGACCCTCGGCCACGTTGTCGCCGAACCACTTGACGATCAGGAACACCGGGATCATCGTCACCTGGAAGGGCACCATCAAAGTCGCCATCAGCGTGACGAAAAGTGCGCTGCGACCGAGGAATCGGATCCTGGCGAAGGCGTAGCCTGCCAGACTGCAGACGAGCAGATTGCTGACCAGCACCACAAGAGTGACCGTCAGGCTGTTGAGGAAGAAGTGGCCGAACGGTGCCGCCGCCCACGCTTCGGAGTAATTCTCGAAGCGGGGATGCTGCGGTATCAGCACCGGAGGGAACCGGTTCGCCTCGCCTTCGGTTTCCAGCGACGTGACCAGCATCCACAGCAGTGGGACGACCAGCAGGAAGCTCAGCGGGATCAACACCAAGTGCCATGGGCTGAACGGCAGTCGCAGGCGAGACCGGCTTGGAGGTGGGTCCGCCGGGGCCGGCAGCGCCCGTGTTTCGGGTGCTGCTGTGGGAGTGGACAATCGAGGCGTTGTCATGAGGTGTGCACGTGCTTGCGGGCGATGCGGAACTGGACGGCGGTGATCAAGAGGATGACCACGAACAGTGCGTAGGCCATGGCGGCGGCATAGCCGGCATCGAACTGGACGAAGGCACGGTCCCAGAGGTAGTAGACGATCACGGTGGTGGCGCGCAGCGGTCCGCCACGCGTGGTCGCATAGACCTCGTCGAACAACTGCAGCGCATTGATCGTCAGCCAGACGACGAGGAACAGATTCGCCGGGCCGAGCAGGGGCACCGTGATGGTCCGGAACCGGGTGGCGGCGGATGCACCGTCAATCGCCGCCGCCTCATGCAGCTCGGCTGGAACTCCCTGCAGGGCCGCGAGATACACGATGACCGAGAAGCCGGTCCAGCCCCAGATCGTCATGGCCACGATCACGTAGAGCGCCTGCGACGGCGACGCCAGGAACGGCTGCGAGGGCACCCCGACGACGTTGAGCGCCGCGTTGACGAGGCCGTAGTCACGGTCTGTCAGCCACAGGAAGATGATGCCCTGCGAGATGGTGGACACCGCCATCGTGATGTACGCGGTCGTTCGGTACACCGCGATGAACCGCACCGAGCGGTTCATCGCCGCGGCGACGAACAGACCCACCAGCATCGTCCCAGGAACGAACAGGGCGGTGTAGATGATGGTGTGCTTGATCGCCTCGAGAAAGACCGGGTCGTCGGCCAGCTTCCGGTAATTGTCGAGACCCACCCACGGTGTCTGCGGGGTCAGCAGGTCCGAATGCTGAAACGACAACATCAGCGACATGACGACCGGCAGCAGGCCGAATATGCCGATCAGCACCGCCGCCGGGCTCACCAACGTCCACCCCGACAGGCTTTCCGAGTGACCGATGCGGCTCAGCAATGCGGGCATATGCCTGCTACTTGCCGGCCAGTGCGGTGTCGGCGGACTGCGCCGCGCCGTTCAGCGCCGCCGCCGGCTGGTCCTTGCCCAGCATGACGGCAACGATCGCCTGACCCAGCGCCTCCGAAACCGCGGGATACTGCTCGACCTGCGGCCTGACCTTCTTCACGTTGTTCAAGTTCTCCACGAATGTGGTACTGCCGGGCAACTTTTCATTCATCTTGGCCAGGAGCTCCTGATCTTTGCCGACGGAGACGCGGGTGGGCAGATCCCCGGTCTGCAGCGAGAACGCCTTGACCTGGTCCGGCGCGGTCAGCCACTTGACGAAGTCGAGCGCCGCCTTCTTCTTCTTGTCTCCGTTGTTGAACACCACCCAGTTGTCCGGGCCCGAGATCGTCTGGTGGGCGCCGCCGGAGCCCGCGAACGTCGGCATCACCTGCACGCCGTACTCGATGTCGCTGAGCGAGCTGAGATCCCACGGTCCGGTGACCAGCATGCCGACCTTGCCGCTGTTCATCAGCTTCGGGCCGTTCTCGTTGGTGGTGTCCAGGTACAGCGACTTGTCGGTGACCGCCATCTGCTGCAGCGTGGTCAGCGCCTTGACACCCGCCTCGGAGTTGAACACGGCGTGCTGATTGTCGGGTGACAGGATGTCGCCGCCCGCCTCCCACAGCATCGGGATGTAGTGCCAGACCGTGTCCTCGCTTCCGTCGGCGGGAATGAGCCAGCCATACTGCCCCTTGGCCGGATCGGTCAGCTTCGCCGCGGCGGCGCGGAAGTCGTCCCACGTCCAGGCCGGCGTCGGCGGCGCCACCCCGGCGTCGGCGAAGAGCTTCTTGTTGTACACGATCGCCAGGTTGTCGACGAGGGCCGGGACACCGACGACTTTGTCCCCCACCGTCGCTGCCTCGCGCTCGGCCGGGTAGAAGTCGTCCCAGTTCCAGTCGGACCCGGAGACGACGTCCTTCATGTTCACCAGTTGCGGGATCTTGGCGATGTTCGGCGACCACGACCCGAACATGTAGGCGACGTCGGGTGCGCTGTTTCCACGCACGGCGGTCAGAACCTTCTGCAGCACAAGGTCGTTGCTCGAATACAGCTCCGTGACCTTGACGTCCGGATGCGCCTTGTTGTACTGGTCGATCAAGCCCTTGAAGGCGTCGCCTTCGGTGTCCTGGTAACCGTGCCACACGGCGATCTCCGTCGGACCCGAGGACGAGGTGCCACCTCCGCCGCAAGCGGCGAGCACCAACGTCGCGACAGCCACCAGTACGAGGCACAACCGGCGTCGAATCACGGTAATCACTCCTTCGTTGATGAGCGCAGCGGCTCGGGTAGCAGGTCACCGTGCGCGATCGTCAGTTCGTCACACAGCCGCCAGATCTGGTCGACAGTCAGCGTTGCCGCGGTGTTCGGGTCCACCATGGCCGCGGCGCGCACCAGGCGGGGATCCCCGTCGACCGCGGCGCGCACCGCCAGATCGACGGGGCCGAGGAAGCTGCGATTCAGCGCCGCGCACTGCGGCGGCAGGTCGCCCACTCTCATCGGATGTGCGCCCAGCGCGTCGAGCAGCGTCGGCACTTCGACGGCCAGCCCGTCGGGCAGATTGGTGATCAGACCCGCGTTGACGACGTTGGCGGAGATCACCCTTGAGGTGCCTGTCTCCAAGGAGTGGATCACCTGCGGCGCGTACTCGGTGGACGTGGTATCGATCGGGAGCGTGTCCGCGTCGGCCAATTCGGCTCGTACCCGGTCATATTCGGCAAGGTTGCGCTCGCTGATGGCGACGTACTCGCCGATGTTGATCCTCAGCCGGTCCACCTCGGCGGGGTGGCGCAGATACCAGGGAACGTATTCGCTGGAATGCTCGCTGGTCTCGGTGGGGTAATAGCCGAGCCGCCGGTACATGTCCACCCGGACGCGGCGGCGCAATTCCTGGTCCTCGTCGATCCGTTGATCCAGCAGCGGATACAGATCCTGCCCGGCGCGCTCCCACCGCAACACCCACGCCTGGTGGTTGACTCCCGCCGACCAGTAGGCCACCTCGTCGTACGGAACGCCGACGAGATCGCACAACCCGACCATCGTCCAGTACACGGAGTGACACAACCCGAGTACCTTCAGTTTCGGCGCGACGTGGTGCAGGAAGGTGACGTTCATGGCCATCGGATTGGTGTAGTTCAGCAGCCACGCGTCTGGGCACACCTGTTGCATATCGCGGGCGATGTCAGCCAGGACGGGAAATGTCCGCAGCCCACGGAAGATTCCGCCGATGCCGACGGTGTCGCCGATCGTCTGGTTCAGCCCGTACCTGGCCGGGATCTCGAAATCCCGCACCGTCGCTTCATGCATGCCGACTTGTATGACGTTGATGACATAGTCGGCACCGTCGAGCGCTGGGCGACGGTCGAGGGTGGCGACCACCTCTGGTTGCGCGCCCGCCGCCCGCGCGGTCGCGCGGGCGATCGCCTCGGCGGTTGCCAGCCGTTCGGTGTCGATATCGTGCAGCACAACGCGAATCGACGAGAGTTCGGGAAACGACAGGATGTCCCCGAGAAGCTCGCGGGTGAACTCGACGCTGCCCGCCCCGATGATGACGACTGTCGGCTTCACCGCGCCGCCCGGTGTTCGGTGGTGTTCGGCGCGTCGGCCACGACCGCTTCGGTGAGTGCCTCACCGCGTTTCTCGTCGGCGTAGACCATCAACGTCGAGCCCGCGAGCGCCAGCACGATGCCGATTGCGCCATAGGGGGTGGGCAGGGTCTGGTAGGCGATCAGCGAGATGATGACGGTCAGCGCGGGGGCGAGGGCGTTCGTCGTCGGCGCGACGATCGAGGCCTTGCCGCGGGCGAGGGCCATCACAAGAAAGAGCGCGCCGACCGCATTGAGCACCTGGGTCGCGGCCGTCAAAGCCGGTGCCTGCCAAGGGAAGTCGGTGGGGATGCCGCCGAGGGAGTACAGGGCTACTGGGACCAGGATCAGTCCGCTGATGGTCATCCAGCCGAACGTGGTGGCCTCGTTGACCCCTATCGTCGCGGCCTTTCGCATGAAGTAGGCCTGCACGCCCCACGCGATGCAGATCAAAATCGCCAGCAGCAGCCACGGTCCGGACGACCCTCCGGAATCGCCGCCGGTGATGGTGAACAGCACGATGGCCGCGAGCGCCATGACGAGGCCGACGGCCGCAAGAATCGAAAGCCGTTCGCGAAGAAGCACCATCGCCATCAGCACGGTGATCGCGGGGGAGATCGAGATGATCGGGAAAATGAGATAGGCCGGACCCATGGTGAGCGCTTGGAAGAGCACAAGCTGGCCACCGGCGCCGGTGAGCCCGATCAGCAGCCCGTAGATGGTGGCGGCTGGGCGGCGGTCCCAGCGTTGGCCGCGCAGGATGAACGCGGCCGGGATGATCATCGTCAGCGCCCAGATGCTGTAGATCATCTCGTCGGGATAGTCGTATTTGGATGACGGCAGCGCGGAGAATGCGCCCCAGACGCCCCAGAACAGGACGAGTAGGGCGGCGTAGAAGATCCAGCTGCGCGTAGTCAGGGTGTTAGTCATGGTGTCTTGACCTCTAATCAGGCTCGGCTGGTCGTCAGTTGATGCAGTGCGGTCGGGCTCAGCGGGTGGCCGCTGTGCTTGGCGGCGTACAGCGCCGCGCCCAACGCCGGGTCCAGCAGTGGGCGCTGCAGGTCGTATTTGGCGGGCTGTCGTTGCAGCGCGGCGAGAAATCGCGCCAGGAAGCCCTCGTCTGAGAACATGCCGCCTGAATAGGACACCGGCACCGTCTCCTGGTCGGTGAAACCGACCAGCTTCCTGGTGGTCTCGATGAGCATCACGAGTTCGTCTGCCGCTTGCGACAGAATCCTCATCGCCACCGCGTCGTCGGCACGAGCCGCTTCGCACACCGTGCTCGACAGGGCAGCGATGGAACTGCGGTTACCGGACCATTTTTCGATCACCAGGCTGACGACGTCGAGATCGCCCGCCAGCTGGAGGCGCTCCTTGAGCAGCCCGTACAGCGGGCCGCGTTCGAGTCGGCCGTCGCTCATCCGGCTGAACGCGTTCAGACCCTGCGCGGCGACCCAATAGGCCGATCCCTCATCGCCGAATAGTTCGCCCCAGCCGCCGACCCTGTGCCCGATGCCCTGCCTCTCGCCATAGGTCATCGATCCGGTGCCGCTGATCACGTTGATACCGTCTTCACAGGCAAGTGAGCCAGCCCATCCGCACACCATGTCGTTGTTGCAGGTGTAGCGGTGATGGCCCAACACGTGCTCGGGAACCGCGTCGAGTCGCTCGATGTCCTCACTGGCCTCGCCGTATCCGGGGATGCCGAAGAACGCCGCGTCAATGTCCTCCGAGGAGATGCCTGCCTGTCGGCAGACCTCGGAAACACCCTGCGCCAGCACGCGTTCGACGACGTCGAAGCCGTCGTTGAAGTAGTACGACGTCGGCGCGGTCGCCCTGGCGAGTACATGTCCGGCGTCGTCGATGAGCGCAAACGCGGTCTTCGACCCACCACCGTCGACACCTAGATAGCGCGTCATGATCTCCTCACCGGCCAATCGGGGTTTCAGCGGACGACATCGGATAGATGGTGACGCCGCGCACGACACGGCTCACTTCACCGGACGGGAACGGATTGTCGGGTGTCTTTCCGTATTCCAGTGAGGTGAACAACGCGAGGTACTGCGCGAAGACCAGGTAACTGAGCGCGACCTGCGAGTCGTCCAGACCATCCAGACCCGGTATCACGATCGCGGACCCGTGCGATGCCGGAATCTGTTGGGTGCTGACCACCGTCACAGCGTCGCGGCCGAGTTGCGCACGGATCTCGGCGATGATGTCGAGGTCGTAGCGGCGGGTGTACGGGTCTGTCGATACATAGACCACGACGTGGGTGTCGGAATCCAGAACCGACTTCGGCCCATGCCGAAAGCCCAAGGGAGAGTCGAAGTATGTGACCACCTCGCCAGCGGTCAACTCCAGCAGTTTGAGCGCCGATTCGCGGGCGAGGCCCTCCAGCGCGCCACTCCCCAGATAGACGATCCGCTGCTTCTTCTCCCGTGCAAGCCCGCGGATCTCGGGCTGCAGGCCCGCGACGAACTCGGCCGCACCGGCCAATGCTTCGGCATCCGGGCGATCGGCCGGCCCCAGCATCATCAAGCACGACAACAACATCGAAGTCAGACTCGACGTCATCGCGAAACCCGTGTCGTTGGTGCGTTCGGGCATGTACGCCACCCGCGAGTTGACACGACCGGTGTGCGCGCGGCCCAACTCACCGCGCCTGTCGCAGGTATAGACGAGATGCCATACGTCGGTGACCAGCTCGTCGGCAAGCGCGGTGGTGGCCAGACTTTCCGGGCTGTTGCCCGAGCGCCCGAAAGAGACCACCAGCGTGGGTGTTTCACGCTCCAGGTAGTCAGTGGGGTTGGCGACGATGCTGGTGGTCGGGATGGCCTCGACCCGCAGGCGCAGATGCCGTCGCAGCGCGGGCGCCGCGATGTCACCGGCGAACGCCGAGCTTCCCGCACCGGTCAGGATCACCCGCAGATTCGGCCGGTTGAGCACCTCGCGGAGAAAGCCGGCGATGTCGTCGTCCGAGAGGCCGCCGACCTCACGCCACGCGTCGGGTTGCTGCCCGATCTCCACAATCGTCGCGCCACCCTCGTTGTGAGCAGAATCAGTCATCGGCACCTCCGGTCGCCTGTGCATAGGGCCGCAACGCGTCCCGTATTCGATCGATCACCAGCGATTGCGCGGTCGGCTGCAGCTCACCAGCCCGCACACGTTCATACTGGCGCGGTAGGAATTGACTGAGCAGCGGCAACGGCATACCAGTGCGGTCGAGGTTCGCCAGCAGCGTGCGCCGCGCGGCATCGACACGCTCATCGGCCCAGTAGTAGCGCAGCCGGTCGCTGTAGCTGTACCGGCGCGCGGTGCGCTGCGTCACCGGATCGCCCTCGTAATAGCCGCGCCAATAGCGCGGTTCGTCGAGCATGCGGCGCTCGATGACCTCGACCAGATTCGACCGCGACGGTCGCGGCAGCAGTTCGGCTTCGATGAGGTTGAGCGCGAAAAGCGCCTCGCGCATCGCGAATGTCAGCGCAGGCCCGACCTTGAGCACTGCCCAGTGATCCTCTACCAGCTCGCGTAGCGGTCCTGGGCGCTGGTAGTCGGTGGAGTGCGCTTCGAACACCAGGCTGGCTTCGCCGTCGAGCACACGGCGTAACTCGGTGGTGGCATCACGGTCGTAGTCGATGACGTTCAGGTGATCGAACTCCACGCCTGGCTGTACCACGAGGGCCATCACACGTGGCCAAACCTCGGCGAGGCCCACAGCGGCGAACGCGCTGCGGTGTGCGGCGATGGTGCGTCGCGCCCCGTCGGCCGGTGTCGGGGTGAGGCCGCTCAGCGTTTCATGTGCACCGCCCGGTACGGGGACTTCGGTGCCGATCACGTAGACCGGACCGTCCTGCCCGGTGCGCCGTGCCGCGTCTTCGGCCACGTGGAGCAGCCGCGCGGATCGGCTCGCGACGACCTCGTCGGAGAGCACCTCTGGATCGTCCGCACAGGCCATGCTGCAGTCGAGGTGAATCTTCCGGTACCCGGCCTCGACGTAGGTACGGATCAAAACCTCAGCTTTTTCCATTGCCGCACTGGCGGTTTCGCGCTGCCATCGATTGGGGCCCAGGTGATCGCCGCCAAGAACCACACGGTCACGGGCGAAGCCACGCCTGTCGGCGATGCCGAGAACCATGTCACGGAACTCCGCAGGGCGAAGGCCGGTGTAGCCGCCGAACTGATCGACCTGGTTGGACGTCGCCTCGATCAGCACGTACCGACCGTCGCAGGCGGCTTGGGCGATGGCGGCCTCGACCACCGTCGGATGCGCCGAGCACACCGAGTAGACCCCCACCGGTGCGCCGGCCTTGTGCCGTCGGACGGTGTCGGCCAGCCAATCGACCACCATCGTGTTCGATTCGACGTTGGTCATCGCACATCACCCGGCCCGGCACTGGCCGCCTGGCGTGACGCGACGGCCTGGCACAGGTCTGCCACCGTGTCGGCGATCGCCCGACGTCCCGCCGCGAGGTACGGGCGGGGATCTGGCTTGACCGGGTCGGCGGACAGCGTGGTACGGACGGCAGCCGTGTAGGCGGCATTGAGCGCGGTGCCGACATTGACCTTCCGTATTCCCGCGTCGACCGCCTGCCGCAGCTGGTCGTCGGGGATACCCGAAGAGCCGTGTAGCACAAGGGGAATGGCTAGGTGCTCGGCCAGTTCACGGATCAAAGCGATGTCGAGATCGGCTTCGCGGGTGGTCATCGCATGCGTGCTTCCCACCGCCACGGCCAGCCCGTCCACACCGGTCTGTTCGACGAAGCGGACCGCCTCGGCAGGATCGGTTCGGGCGTTCGGCGCGTGCGCCTCGTGCCCCTTCCCGCCGATCTCGCCCAATTCGGCTTCCACCCACAATCCGGCGGTGCGGGCCTGCTGCGCGAATGAGCGAGTCCGGTCGACGTTGTGCTGGTACGGCAGGTGGGCGGCGTCGATCATGATCGACGTGATTCCGAGTTGTTCAGCCGATGTGACCGCTTCGGCGATCAGCGCTTCGTCCTGGAAGTGATCGAGGTGCACGGCAAGCGGTGCTGCCGAGGACCGTGCGATCTGGGTGCAGGCCGACGCCAGGGGGGCGAACCGACCGCCGTGGAACTTCACGGTGTTCTCGCTGATCTGGATGACCGCGGCGACGCCGGCGCGTTCCGCGCCCTCGGCAATGCCTTCAGCGTGTTCGAGGGTCACCGCGTTGAAAGCGAGCACCGCGGCGTGTGCCTCTGCCGCCGATGCGACGAGGTGGGCGGTGGCTGCCAGAGTCACGCCGCCGACCGGGGTGGGGAGGTGTCGAACATTCGTTGATGATGGGAAGCTCGCTCAAAGCACGCAATACAAACCCGCGAAACGATCAGTAAAACTGAGCGTCTCCGCGATTTTCAGGGAGTTGGCCGCGATGTCGATCAAACGCACGGACCGCATGCGTCATGTGCTCTCGTTGCTGCGTGACCGTGGTGAGGTGACGTCACAGTTGCTGTGCGACGAGTTGGGGGTGTCACCGGCGACGCTGCGCCGCGACCTCAGCGAACTCGAGGAGCAGGGTCTGCTGGTCCGCACCCACGGCGGAGCGCAGGCGCTGGACCCGAGCGGCAGTGAGATTCCGGTCCGGTTGCGGGATCACCGGATGGTCGCGATCAAACGACGCATCGCCCAACACGCCGCCGCGCTGGTACCGCCTGGCGCGCAGGCGGTCGCGCTCACCGGCGGGATCACCACCGCAGAGGTCGCCCGGTCGTTGAAGGGCCGCTCGCAGATGACCATCGTGACGAATTCGCTGACCATCGCCGCTGATTGCGCGGTGGACGCCCATATGAAGGTGATCGCGACCGGTGGCCTGGTCAGGGCCAACACTCTCGAGGCTGTCGGTCCGATGTCCGAACATGCTTTTCAAGTGGTCACCGTCGGGACCGCGGTACTTGGGGCCGACGGTATGTCGGCCGAGGTCGGGGCGACCACCTTCGACGAGGCCGAGGCCCGCACCGCGATCGCGATGGCAACGAATGCGCAACGGGTGGTCGTGGCCGTCGACGGGTCGAAGATCGGCAAGGTGACGTTGGCAAAGATGGTGTCGCTGCCCCAGATTGACCATCTGGTCACCGATTCCACCGCCGACTCCGACCAATTGGAGAAGATCGCGTCGAGCGGCGTGCGCGTTCACGTCGTGGAGGTGCCCTAGATGCCGATTACCGTCTGCGGCGTTCGGGTACCAGGTCGCCATGACAGCGCCAGATGGAAATGTGACGCCGGAGCCCGCCGCGAACGACGACGAGGCATTGGCACCCGCGACCCCGGGCGCCGAGGCCCTGCCACTTCCCGACGACGAGGTGAACAAGCCGTCAGACGGATAACCGTTGAGCTGCTAGTGACCCGCGTTGTGCGCCAGTTCGACGGCGAACTGATTGACGAAATTGCCCGCGGGCGGGTCCCCGCGGTCACATGACCCGTCCGATTCACCGGGGCGTTTGATCCACAGATACGCATCCGCGTGCGCGCCTGCGGTGGCTGTGGTGGGCGCGGTACCCAGCGCCCGACCCCGTGGGTTGCACCAGTCGAGCGGGGAGTCAGGAGCAGGCCCTGCACCGTTGCGTGATGTGTCGATCACGTAGTGCGCACCGTTGGTGAGACCGGAAATCGCTTCGCCGTAACCGATTTCGTCTTCGGTGGTGAAGAAGTTGGCGGTGTTGAGGCTGAAGCCTCTAGCGTGGTCCACGCCGGCCTGGTTGAGCCTGGCCGCCATGTCGTCGGCGCTGTGCCAGCGCAGGTGACCCGCGTCGATGTACACGGCGGCGGCCGGGTTGCGGGTCAACGTGTCGACCGCGTAGCGGATCAGATCGAAGCGTTCCTGACGCTGATCTCCCGAAAGGCAGTCGGCCATGGCGAGGGCATCGGGTTCGACGACCACCGCCGCCGGTGATGAACCGATGTCAGCGGCAATACCATCGATCCACTGGCGGTACTCGGCGCCCGACCCGAAGCCGCCCGCGGCGAAGCTGCCGCAATCCCGATGCGGAATCCCATAGATGGCGAACACCGGCAACGCCCCGGCGGCCTGCGCGTCACCGACGTACTTGGCCACGGTGGAGGCCGAGGAACCCGGCACGAGCCAGTACGCCTGCGGGGTGTTGGCGATGGCGGTCAGCTCGGGGCTCGGTGGGTCGGCTTTCTGCGCTGCGCGCATCGCCGCCGACGTCGGATTGACGTAGAACGGCAGGCCGGCCAACGGGTTTCCGTCGTCAGCGGCCAAGCGCACCGCCGGGGCGGGACGGACCAGTGCCGAGTCGGCGAGAAGTCCCAAGCATGTCGTCACGGCCATCAGGGGAGCGATCCACCACGTGACTGCGCGCGCCGCTGAGGATGTCACCCCGGGGAAGTTAATGGTTCTAAGCGTCGAGCGCCAATCCCCGGGGCTCGCGTCAGGCCTTGCCCAGCGTCACCTGCGTCGTCCGGGTCGCGCCGGATTCGTCGACGTAGCTCAATGCCACCGTGTCTCCGGGTGCCTTCGAGCGAACCGCGGCCACGAGCGCCTCGGGACCGTCGATCACCTGATCGTCGAACTTGGTGATCACCGCGCCGCTTGGCAGGCCCGCGGCCGCCGCGGGACCGCCGTCGAGGACCTCGCCGATGGCCGCGCCGCCACCTTTGGCCCCGTCGCTGCTCAGCTGCACACCCAGCGAGCCGTGGCTGGCGGTGCCGGTGGAAATCAGCTCGTCGGCGATGCGCTTGGCCTGATCCGCGGGGATGGCAAAGCCGAGCCCGATCGATCCGCTCTGACCGGCGCCGGGGCCGTCCCCACCCATGCTCGCGATCGCCGAGTTCACGCCGATCAATTCGCCCTTCATGTTCACCAGCGCGCCGCCCGAATTGCCCGGGTTGATCGCCGCGTCGGTTTGAATGGCGTCGATCACAGATACGTTGCCGCCGTCGCCTTCACCCGCTGCGACCGGCCGATTGAGGGCGCTGACAATGCCATTGGTCACGGTGCCCTGCAGCCCGAGAGGCGAGCCGATGGCCACCACTTGCTCGCCGACCTTCACGTCTTTCGACGATCCGATGGCGATCGGCGTCAGTCCGGACACTCCCTGCGCACGCACGACCGCGAGATCCCCGCTGGGGTCGGTGCCGACGACGGTGAACGGTGCCGTCTGGCCGTTGGAGAAAGTCACGGTCTTCTTGATTCCGCCACCGTCGGTCGAGTCCGAGGAGGCGCGCTGCGCGGCCTGGTCCGCGCCGACCGCGGGGGCCACGACGTGGTTGTTGGTGAGGATGAGGCCATCGGGACTGAGCACGATGCCCGAGCCGGTGTCGCCTTGGCCGCCCATGTCGATCTGCAGCTTGACGACACTGGGCATCACTTTGGCAGCGACCTGTTCGACGCTGCCTGCAGGCGCCTTGGCGGGGGGCTGCGGCGACACCGGCAGCTGAGTGATGGGCGGCCGTGTCGCGGTGGGTTCGTTGGCCAATGTGAGCGCCCCGGTTGCGGCTGCGCCAAGCCCACCACCGACCACCGCGACGACCACGGCGCCCGCGATGATGGGCCCCCGGCGGGACCCCTTCGGCCGGATCTTCGGTATCGGCGCCGTAACCGGTTCGTGCGCAGCGTGATACGGGTGATACGGCGATGCGGTCGGCGGTTGGGTGTAGCGGTAGTCGTAGCGCAAGTGGGCGGGGATGTAGGTCTGGGTGTTCGGGTTGGGTTGCCCGGCAGGCTGGTTCGTCATAGTTTTCCGTTCTCCGTGAGTCGTGAATCAGCCCAGTGGCTTCAGCAACAAGGTGCCTGCGGTGGCTGAGACGGGACTGAGAGCCTGCTCAGGGAAGTCCGAGACTTTGCTCCCTGCCGTCGTACGCTCATGGGGATGCTCGACGAGTCCGAGATTCGGTTCCTCCACCTCGGTGGCCGTCGGTTGGCGTACGAGGTGCGCGGACACGGTCCACCGCTGGTCGCTCCCGCCTGGTGGGTCAGCCATCTCGAACTCGACTGGCAAAGCCCGAACGTACGGCGATTCTGGGAAGGCGTCGCCGCGGACTACACGCTGATCCGGTACGACCGATTCGGTGTCGGCATGTCGGACCGCACGGTGGCGGATGCCGACCTGACTCTCGACGGTGAAGTCGCGACACTGCGGGCGCTCGTCGACGAACTCGACCTCGATCGTGTGACGCTGGTCGGCGGATCATCGGGCGCCTGCACCGCGGTCGGATTCGCCGCGACGGACCCGCAGCGCGTCGAGCAGATCGTGCTGTACGGCGCGTACCCCAACGGTCAAGCGCTGACTCCGCCCGGCGTCGCGGATGCGATCGTGGCAGCGGTGGGCGCCCACTGGGGGCTGGGCTCCCGCTTGCTCAGCGACCTGTTCCTCGGCGGTGCCGACGCCGCAGAACACGAACGGTTCGCGCGGTTACAACGCGAATCGGCCAGCGCCGAAACTGCGGCCGCCCTTCTGCGTCTGGTCTACCGTCTCGACGTGCGCGCCCAGCTTCCACTGGTCGGCCAACCGACGACGGTCGTTCATCGCCGCCACGACCGTGCGGTGCCGTATCGGCTCGGCCGCGAGGTCGCTGCCACGATTCCGGGTGCGACATTTGCTCCGCTGCAAGGTGTTTCGCACTTTCCATGGCACGGTGACGTGAATGCCGTTGTCCGCGCATGCCGCCAGGCGCTGGCGCCGCAGCTCCTGGCTTCGGACCATGAGGCCGAGGCCGTGTTGCTCACGAGTCGCGAGCGCGAGATCCTCGCTCACGTTGCGCGCGGTCTCGGCGACCGCGAAATCGCCGAGCAGCTCATGCTGAGCCCGCACACGGTGCACCGCCACGTCGCCAACATCCGCCGCAAGCTCGGCCGGACGTCGCGGACGGCGGCGGTCGCCGAGGCCGCGCGGCTTGGTCTGGTGTGACATGGCCGCAATCGGCCATCGGCGAAAGATGGCCTGACTGAGCGATGCTCGGGGTGTCGGGGCGATCGTAGTGTCGCGGCATGAGTGAGGCCCTTTGTGATGACGCGAGCGTTGACGCCCCGGAACGGTCAGCGTATGCGGTGTGGTTGCGGATCATGGCAGTGCTGTATGACCCGTTTCTCTGGCTGGGCGAGATCGCGGGCATGCGGCGCCTGCGGCGCGGCTTGGTGGCCGGGGCAGGCGGGCTGGTCGTCGAGATCGGGGCGGGGACGGGGCTGAACGCCGCGCACTACACCGACGCGGTCAGCGAACTCATGCTCACCGAGCCCGAGCCCGGGATGCGACGCAAAATCGCCCGGCGTCTGCGGCGGCTGTCGCGTCCAGCGCACATCCTGAACGCGCCCGCGGACCGGCTGCCGCTGGCCGATGCCAGCGTGGACACCGTCGTTTCGACGCTCGTCCTCTGCACTGTCGACGACCCAGAAGCCGCGCTCCGCGAAATCGCACGGGTCTTGCGCCCGCACGGTCAGCTGCTGTTCATCGAGCACGTGCGCGCGGGCTCGCGGTTTCTCGCCGCCTGCCAGGACAAACTCATGCGCCCGTGGCGGGGATTCGCGGGCGGGTGCGAGTGCAACCGCGCGACCCTCGAGGTGATGCGCGCCTGCGGCTTCACCGTCGAGGCCGACGACGCCGTGTGGCGCGGGATGCCTGCGATCGTTCACCCGCTCGCAATCGGGCGCGCGACCAGGTAGTCGCGGTCACCGCCGCACCCTTCTCGCGTTACTGTCTTTCGGTCGGCCTGTCGCGAAACGCCGACGGAAGAGTTGAGCAAATCCATGACTGCACCAGCAGAAGCATCCGCACTCGAAGCGCGGGTCGGCCATTACTACCAGATGGACGGCACCTACCTGGTCGGGCGCGAGAAGTTGCGCGAGTACGCCCGTGCGGTACAGGACTACCACCCGGCACACTGGGACGTCGCCGCCGCCGCAGAACTGGGTTACCCGGACCTGGTGGCGCCGCTGACGTTCACCTCGACGCCCGGCATGACGTGCAATCGCCACATGTTCGAACAGGTGGTCGTCGGCTACGACACCTATATGCAGACCGAGGAGGTGTTCGAGCAGCACCGGCCGATCGTGGCGGGCGACGAGCTACGCGTCGACGTCGAATTGACGTCGGTGCGTCGGTTCGCGGGTCGAGACCTGATCACGGTGACCAACACGTTCACCGACGCCGCCGGCGAACGCGTGCACACGCTGCACACCACGGTCGTCGGAGTGACCGCCGAGGATCTCAATCCAGAGATCAAGACGGCCGTGCACAACGCGATGATGCACGACGTGGACATCTTCGGGATCGGCGAAGCCGAATACCAGAAGACGGTGCGCCCGCAGGGCGAGGTCCGCGTCGCCGATGACACGGCCCGCACGCCGGGCACGCCTGCCTTCGACGACGTCAAGGTCGGAGACGAGCTACCTGCGCGCCACTACCGGCTTTCCCGGGGCGACCTGGTGAACTACGCGGGCGTGGCAGGCGACGCCAATCCGATTCACTGGGATGAGGACATCGCCAAGCTGGCCGGGCTGCCCGATGTGATCGCGCACGGGATGTTGACCATGGGATTGGGCGCCGGCTTTGCGTCCGCGTGGTCGGGAGACCCGGGTGCGGTCACTCGATACGCGGTCCGACTGTCGGCGCCCGCGATCGTTTCGGCCGCCGAGGGCGCCGACATCGAGTTCAGCGGTCGGATCAAATCCCTGGACCCGGCGACCCGCACCGGCGTCGTCATCGTCGGCGCCAAATCCGACGACAAGAAGATCTTCGGCCTTGCGACGCTGAACGTCCGCTTCCGCTAGGCCTCCGTGTCGGTGCGCCCGGCCATCGTCGTGTAGTCCTCCTGCACCGTCTCGCCGTGCTGGTTGGTGATGCGGCTTCTGATCGTCAGGACATCCGCGCCGAAGGCCTGCCGCAGCGACTCGAGTCGAATGTGGCAGTACAGCTTGTCGCCTGCCTTGATCGGCCGCAGCATCGTCAGACCTTGTTCGGCCTGAACGAGCCTCTCGTTCGTGATCGGGATGTTGGCGTGTTCGAAGAACGCCAGTTGGGCTTGAAGACCGAAGATGGCGATGAAGGTCAGGGGCGCGAGGATCGCGTTGTGGCCGAGCGCTTCGGCGGCGTCGGCGTCGAAGTGCGCGGGGTCGTCGTTCTTCACCGCCGAGGCATACTCGCGGATCTTCTCCCGCCCGACTTCGTAATGATCGGGATGGGTGTAGGTCATGCCGACGATGTCGGGGGAAAGGGCCACGCCGTCGAACCTATCGACCGACGCCCGCGCTGTTTGCGTCATTGACCAACTTCGGCGCGGCGGGAGGAACACCCGGCCTGGTGCGGACCACGTCCGGCCTTCTCAGCGATCCCCACCGCGGGTGGTGACGGCGTTCGGGGCGCTGGACACCGATGGCAAACTACCCCGGATTCAGTGGAACCGACCCTGCTCCGAACCTGCACCCCGACAACGTGTTCCGCGCATGGCGCGCGCAGTTGCCTCTGATCGCGGATGCCGTACCCAGTTCGAAACCGGCCGTATGACACTGGCTTTGAGGCCGATGGCCGTGTCGGCGGAGTTCGTCGCTGTCGTCAGGTGCCGACCGACGCGGCGTATCGGCGGCGGTTGGTAGATTCGGTGCAGTGAACTCCGCAGACGCAGAAAAAGCCGACGCAAGCATGCTGACCGGAGTCTCCGAGACGGCATTGCTGACGCTCAACGGCAGGGCGCACCAGGCAGGCCTGCGTGATGCGATCATCGATGACCCGATGGCGATCCGGCTTGTCGATTCGATCGACTTCGACTTCGACAAGTTCGGCCGCAAGGGCCAGGAGATGGCGTTGCGCTCGCTGGCCTTCGACCGTGCCGCAATGCAGTACCTTGCGCAGCACCCGTCCGCGACCGTCGTTGCCCTTGCCGAGGGGTTCCAGACCAGTTTCTGGCGTCTCAGCGGCGCTCTTCCTGACAGCCAATTCCGGTGGCTCACAGTCGATCTCGAACCAGTCATCGAGCTACGGAAACGGCTGCTGCCCCACTCGCCGCGGATAAGGAATCTGGCCCAATCCGCTCTGGATTACAGCTGGATGGATGCCGTCGACACCGACGGCGGAGTGTTCATCACCGCCGAAGGACTGCTGATGTACTTGCAGCCCGAAGAATCGATGGGTTTGATCGCCGCGTGCGCCAAACGGTTTCCCGGCGGCCAGATGATCTTCGATCTGCCCCCGGTGCTGGTGAAGAAGTTCGCACCGAACGGCATCCGATCGACGCGCCACTACCGCGTACCCCCGATGCCCTTCAGCCTGTCGCCGGCCGAACTGGCGGACCTGGCCAACACCGTGCCGGGTATCCGCGCCGTGCATGATCTGCCCATGCCACGGGGTCGGGGATTCCTGTTCAGCACCGTGTTCCCCGCTTTCTGGCAACTGAAGCTGACCAAGCAGCACCGCGGCGCCTACACGCTGCTCGAGTTCGGCTGAGTGGCAGGCCTCGGGCCGACGGCGAGTCGCCAGTTGCGAACGGTCAGCCACACCACCGACTGGATGCAACCCCGCCGTTTCGTTGTGCGTCAAGGAGATCAGTGACCGCGGCCCATGCCGGGTAGATCAGGAGCGGCGCGACGACCGCGGGCGCCTCTGCATGGCTTGTAAGAACTCCTGTGCTACTTCGTCGTTCATTGCCAAGCCGGTCGATCGCCGTACGCTCGCGCGAGGCCACGGCGCCGGGCACTGTCGCGATCAGCGCTTCGGCCTGGCGGCAGTGGCCACAGCCACCCTTCTAGTAGATAGGTGGCCATCCAACCGTTCCGGGGCGCGATAATCGACGAATGTCCGCCCGCAGCGTCGCGCTCCTCGTGTACGACGGTGTGACGCTGTTGGACGTCGCGGGTCCGGCGGAGGTGTTCAAGGAAGCGAACCGGTTCGGCGCCGACTACCGCATCGTGCTGGTGTCGCCGACAGGTGAGACCGTCACGTCGAACCTCGGATTCGGGGTCGCGGTCGGCGGTGCCGTCTGCGACGAGACCGAACCGGACACCTACCTGGTGGCCGGCGCCGACCGCTACCCGCGGACTCGTGTGCCGGAGGCTCTCGCAGAGTCCGCGCGCGTGCCCGCGGCCGGGGCGCGTCGGGTGGGGTCGATCTGCACGGGGGCATTCATCCTTGCCGCCGCGGGACTGCTCGACGGCAAGCGCGCGACTACCCATTGGAAAGTCGCGCATGAGCTCGCCGCCCGGTGTCCGACCTGCCGCGTCGAACCCGACGCGATCTACGTTCGCGACGGCAACACGTACACGTCAGCGGGTGTGACCGCGGGAATCGACCTGGCTCTCGCGCTGGTCGAAGAGGACCACGGGCCCGACGTGACGCGCGACGTCGCCCGCGCGCTGGTCGTGTACATGCAACGCTCCGGCGGCCAGTCGCAGTTCTCCGCTCCACTGCAGGGGCCAGCGCCGCATTCCCCTGCGCTGCGCAGCGTCACCGACCTGGTCACCGCGGATCCGCACGGGGACCACTCGCTCGGTGCGCTGGCGAAACACCTCAATGTGAGCACTCGACACCTGACCCGGCTGTTCCGCGACGAATTGTCCACCACACCGGCGCGATTCGTGGAGGACATCCGTTTCGACATGGCACGGGCGCTGCTCGACCAACGGCACAGCGCGACACAGGCCGCCGAACTCGCTGGGTTCCCGAGCTACGAGAGCATGCGCCGGGTGTTCGCGAGGAAGTTGGGGATCACGCCAACGGCCTACCAACGCCGGTTCAGCACAGCTCGTCGGGCCTGATGCCGTGCGGCGGCTCAGCTGTGCGGATCGTCGATCTTCAGTTGGTCCCCCGTATTGGAGATGAAGACGACGAACAGTTTGGCCTCTTCGGTCTGGCTGGTGTTCTCGGTCGCCAGGTGGTGCGCGCCCGGCTGCTCGGACCAGTTCTCGCCTTGGTGGTACACCTGTGCGGGCTGGCCTTCGAGTTGGCTGCTCACCGTGCCTTCGAGCACGTACGCATAGACGAAGGCGTTGCCGTGGCGGTGTGGCACGGCATGCGCGCCAGCCGGAAAGGTGACGATCGCCGAGGTGAAGGTCTTGCCAGGGACGTTCGGAAGCTCCTGGGTCGACAGCAGTGAGAGCGTCTCGGACGGAGCTTCTGGCTGCGCCGCCGAAGCACCGCAGCCAACGACCGCGCCTGCGATCGAGATGGCCGTCAGGGCCGTCGTGACGTGTTTCCGGATCATGACCGTTCTCCTTGGTCGCTTGCCACCTTGATGATCGATTTGCCGCCACCGCGTCGGTGGTGGATGAACGCGTCGGGGGCCTCGTCGAGCGGGCGCACGTCGCCGACGATGAGCTTGAGCCGCCCGTCGCGCACTCGCTGTGCGAGGTCGGCGAGTTGCGCGCGGTCCGGTTCCACGACGAAGAACACGGCACGACCCTCTTTCGGCTGCACGGTGGGCGGCATGGCGACACTCACCACCGTGCCGCCCGCGCGGACCAGCGCAGTGGACCGCTCGAGGACTTCGCCGCCGATGACGTCGAAGACCACGTCGACGTCGTCGACGCCGTCCAGTGGGTCAGCGTCGAGGTCGACGAACGCGTGCGCGCCGAGCCCGAGAACGACGTCGCGGTCTTTGGACCGTCCGGCGCCGATCACCCGGGCTCCCACCTCACGTGCGAGTTGGACGGCGATGGACCCAACGCCCCCGGCAGCGCCGTGGACCAAAACGGTTTGTCCCACCGTGAGGTTGGCGTGGACGAACAGACCCTGCCATGCGGTCAGTCCCGAAATGGGCAGTGCGGCGGCGACGGTGTGGTCGATATCGGCGGGCAGCGCGGCGAGGTTGCGCGCTTCCACGGCGGTGAACTCCGCCAGCGAGCCGTCGCGACACCAGTCGGCGAAGCCGAACACCCGCTGACCGACAGTGAGACCTGTAGTGCCGTAACCCAATTCGGCGACGACACCGGACAGTTCGTGTCCGGGGACAGTGGGTGTGCGGTCGCGGCCTGCCCGGTCGGTCCACGTGGCGGGCCAGTCCAGTTCGCCCGGCGTGAACCCCGCGGCGTGCACGCGCACGATGACGTCGTTCTCGGCGGCATGGGGGTAGGGAATGTCGGCCAGCGTCAGGCCGGTGATACCAGCGTCACGGTCTCGCACCGTTACGGCTTTCATGTCGATTCCTTTCATATGGGTTGGCGAAGCGGTGGCGCGGAGGCGAGCGCGGTCGCCGGGGTGGGACGGCGCCGACCGGCGTGGAGGGTGGCCGCGACGGATACCGCTCCGACGAACGCGGCATAGAGGTAGCTCGTCGTTTCCAGACCCCACGCGGGGGCCAGCATTCCGGCGGCCAATGACGGAAGGCCCAGTGCCGCATAACTGACCATGAAGGCGGCGGAGAAGACCTCAGACCGCGATTTCACCGGGGCGGCCTGGCTGATGTCGCGAAACGTGCCGTTGAAAGTCGCTCCGACGCCCAGGCCCGAAATCACCGCTCCCCCTAAGAAACCGAGCGGAGATCCGAACGCCAGAGCCATCGCCAACACCGCAACACCCGCTGACAGCAGGGCCGCTCCGATGACGATCGCGCCGCGCACCGACCGCCGCGCCGCCCACAATCCACCTGCGGTGTTCGCGATGTACAGCACCGTGATACTGAGGCCGCCCGCGGCGCCGAACTTGACGTGCAGCACGTCTCGCATCACCGATGGCGCGAGCGCGAGGAAGAACCCGGTGAGTGACCACCCGGCCACGATGGCGGGAACGGCGGCCAGCAATCGGGGCCGAGCTTCGCACGGAACCCGCACTTTCGGGCGCATCGCAGCGCGTGCGCCCGGTCGTCGAACCGCGGTCTCAGGAATCGCGGCGACGAGGGCAGCCAGGACGACAAACGCCCCGGTGAGCGCCGGAAAGATCACCGCGTCGGGGTGTGCAACCGCCTGGACGAGCAGACCCGCAAGACCTCCGCCCACCGCCAGGCCGAGACTCGTGCCCACGGCGGTCATCGTTGGCCCGACATGCGGGCGGCCCTCCGGGGAGAGCTCGACCAGGCCGGCCGCCAGGGCGCCCGTGGCCGTTCCTGCGGCGATGCCCTGCACCACGCGGGCCAACACGAGGAATACCACCCCGTGGGCTGCCCAGAAGATTGCGGTTCCGCTCGCGGCTGCCAACAGGGAGGCAATCAGCACCGGACGGCGGCCGAAGTGGTCGCTCAGCGAACCGACCGTGAGCAGCGCGCCGACCAACCCTGCCACATACACGGCGAAGACCACGGTCAGCATCGTCACTGAAAAACCCCACCGCTCAAGATAAATGGGGTAGATCGGCGACGGCGCACTAGTCGATGCCATCAGCATCACGTTCGCGAAAACCAGCACAGCCAGTGAGGTGGTTCTGCCGAGGCGCCGCCCGCCGGTGAAGTGGTTTGCCGCGTTCATCGTGGTCCCCCGTACCCTGTGCTCAGCTGGGCCAGGCCGAGCCGAGCATGCGCTCGACGGTGGTGGTGCGACGGAAGTCGGGGAGGAAGTGTTCCACGACGTCGGCGTTCACGGTCCCGTTCGTGGTCTCCGGGCGGTTCTTGAACCCGTCGAAATATGCCTGCAGGAACTCGTTTTTGAAGTCACCCCTCGGGTGGGCGGCGACTATGTCGTTCACCTGGTCGGTGTTGAGATCGTCGAGGCCGTACCCGAGCACATCGGTCAGCACGCCGAGATAGGTCGCCGCGATCTCGGGGCCCATCCGGTCGGGGATCCCCGGCGTCGTGTGCAGTGCGATCGCCGTCCAGACGGTATCGGCCGCGGCAGTCGAGAAGCCGCGGTCGAGCAGGAACTTGCGCCCGCGGTCGGCCCCGTCGACTTCGAAACGCTGTTCGACATCGGAGAACGGCGTCACGAGACCGGTGTCGTGAAACATGGCTGCCACGTATTGCAATTCGGGATCGGGTTGCAGGCCGAGCCGGTGAGCGTGCAGCTGGCCGAAGAGGAAGACTCGGCGGGAATGGTGGTAAATGAGCGGGCTGACCATCTCCGAAGCCACGCGAGTCGATTCGGCAACCGCCGCCGTTTCGGGGAGCTCCACCCCCGCAATTACTTCTGACATGGCATCTGCTTTCTCGTTGGGTTTTGTCTGATATCCATGCTGACGCTGCGCGCGTCGGCGGCGCCGCCTCGTTTCAGCCAGGAATCCCTCAAATGCGGACGTGCCGGGCGCGGGTATCGCCCGCTCACGTCCACTGGAACGCGCGGCGTGTGCTCGTTGCTGCGGCCCTAAGCGGGTCGGCCCACTCCGGCAAGCTGCTGTATGACGCGGATCTCGTTGTCGTCGTGGGCCTGTCCGCTGGGGTGTATGAGGTCGCTGAACCACGTTTTCGGCACGGAGGTGTAGGGCCGCTTCCAGGAATCCCACGGCAGATATGTCTGCGTGCGGCCGGCGACGAACCCCCAGTTGTATGCGCCGACATTGCGCCGCTTGGCGACGGGCAGGATGCCTTCAACGGTGCTGCCGAGGCTCCGCGCCAGATACTCGGTGCACAGTATCGGGCGTCCGAGCGGAGTGAGCTCGTCGATGCGGGCCTCGAATTCGTCGGGATTTCCGTAGTTGTGGAAGCTGATCACGTCAGAGTTTTCGAGCTGGATGTTGCAGATCGCGCTTCGGCTTCCGGGATCTCGCCAATGTCCTTGCCACACACCACTTGTCAGAGGCTGGATCGGATTGACTGCGCGCGCCCACTGGAACACGTGCGGGAGGAAGGCGGCGACCAGTTGCTGCTTGTCCGGGCTTTCCACCTTGCGGTAATCCCGCGCCGGGTTGTCCGGCTCGTTCCACACGTCCCAGCCAAGGACGCGGGGATCGTTGCGAAAAAGGCCGACCACTCCGGTGACGTAGCTCTGCAGCACGGGCGTGTACGCCGGGTCCTGCAGGCGGTGGGTGCCGGGACTCTGCACCCAGCCGGAGTTGTGCACTCCCTTGATCGGCGGGCGTTGGCGCCCCGCCCTCGGCAGCGGATCCCAGCAGGAGTCGAACAGCACGAACAGCGGCTTGATGTTGTGACCCGCCGCGATGGCGACGAAATCGGTGAGCCTGCGGCTGAAGCCCGCCTGGTCGGCAGCCCACAACTGATCATGCAGAAACACCCGCATGGTGTTCATGCCGATCCGCTTGGCCACGCTCAGTTCGCCCGCGATACGGCGCGGATCGAAGGTGTCGGCCTGGAACATCTCCAGCTGGTTCACGGCGTTCGACGTGACGTAATTCGCGCCGAGCAGCCAGCCCTGGTTTGCATACCAGGCGTTGGCGCGGTCAGCCGACCAACGACCCGTCTCCGCTGAGGCCGGGGAAAGTCTGGTCAGTGCCGCGGCCGCCGCCAGATACAGCGGGAGCTTGAGAGCCGTTCGCCGTTGCACCAAGTGACAATAGTGTCACGGGCGCTGCTCACCGGGCTGACGTTTCAACCTGCAATACAACGGGTTTCGAATCGTTACGTACTACGGCGTGACCCGCGACTCGATGGCACCTGGCGTGCCGGTGACACTGAAGCCGCCGTTACGACGACTACTGCGGCGCCCGCCATTCTGGTCCGCCTGGATTTTCGTCGCGCCCGTCAAATGTGGGCTGCGCTGCGTCGAGATCACTTAGATGCGGTAATCTTCACCGGGTGAGTCTGGGTCCATGGGGTGATCTCACGATCTTCGCTGCGGTGATGGAAATCGTCTTCGCCACTTGTGTATTCGTCTACATCAGCCGGATGGAGAGGCGGACGTCGCACCCGTTGGGCGAGAAGGTCGGCGCCCACAAGGCGGTGCTCGCCAAAATTCGCAATCGCGAACCGATGTCGCAGGACGAAGTGGACTACGCGAGGGAATTGATTGCCGACGCCCGGTCACCGCTCGCGTATGCGATACCGGCAGCGCTGTTCAGCATGGGATTTTTCTATGTTGTCGGGTGCCTCTTCGTGCTCCATCTGGATGGCGGCCATCCGTCGTTCCGGACATTCGTCGGCGGTATCCCGATGCTGACTTCGATGAACATCGCCGCCCAATTGCGTCGGGTGGCGGGGTTGAAGGGCAAGTTGCGCGACGTTCCGGTTATTCAGCGCCGGGAATCGGCGTCGTCCCACAGCGCTAGCTGACCAGTTGTTGGTCGCGCCGGGAACGGCTGCGGTGCGGGACGTTGGCGCACAGTCAACGGCCACCAGAACCAGCGGCCCAGTAGCGCCGCGACGGCAGGCGTCATGAAGGACCGCACGATCAGTGTGTCGAACAGCAGACCGAGCGCGATGGTCGTGCCGATCTGGCCGAGGACCCGCAAGTCGGCGAAGATGAACGACGCCATGGTCGCGGCGAACACCAGACCGGCCGCCGTCACCACCGCGCCTGAGCCTGCCATCGCGCGGATGATGCCGGTGTTCAGTCCCGCGTCGATCTCCTCCTTGAAGCGAGCGATCAGCAGCAGATTGTAGTCCGACCCCACTGCCAACAGCAGAATCACGGCCAGCGCCAACACGATCCAGAACAGCTCAATGCCGAAGATGTCCTGCCAGATCAGCACGGAGAGCCCGAACGAGGCACCCAACGAGAGGGCAACGGTGCCGACAATGATGAATGCCGCCACGATACTTCGGGTGATGAACATCATCACGAGCAGGATCAGGCTCAGCGCCGCGATCCCGGCGATCATGAGGTCGTATTTGGCGCCGTCCTGGATGTCCTTGTAGGTAGCAGCGGTGCCGGCGATGAAGATCTTGGACCCGGCTAGCGGGGTGCCCTTGACGGCTTCCTGCGCGGCGTGTCTGATGCCCTCGATATGCGAAATGCCTTCGGGTGTAGCGGGATCGCCGTCATGGGTGATGATCATCCTTGCGGCCTTGCCGTCCGGCGAAAGGAACAGTTTGAGCCCACGCTGGAATTCCGGATTGGTGAACGCCTCCGGCGGCAGGTAGAACGAGTCGTCGGTCTTCGACGCGTCGTAGGCCTGACCCAGTGCGGTCGAGTTCTGCAGTGCCGCCGCGGTCTGGTCGTCGATGCCTGAGGTGGTAGCGTAGTTGGTCAGGGTCAGGTCGCGGTTGGTCTGCTGACTTTGGATCTGCGGCGGTATCAGGGCGAGCAGTTTCGGCTGCAGTTCATCGAGTTTGGTGATGCTCGCCGAGACGTTGCTCAGTTGGTCGGTCAGTGCGTCGATGCCGTCGAGTGCGTCGAACAACGACCTCAGCGCCCAGCACGCGGGGATGTCGAAACAGTGTGGCTCCCAATAGAAGTAGTTGCGCAACGGCCTGAAGAAGTCGTCGAAGTTGGCGATCTTGTCGCGCAGGTCCTGTGCGGTGGCGACGGTGTCTTTGAACGCTTGCGTCTGCTCGTCGGTGATTTCGCTGGACTGCTGCTGCAGCGCGAACTGTTGCCGCAGGATGTCGATGGAGCTGTTGATCACGTCGACCTGTTTGAGTAGGTCGGCGCCGCGGGCCTGTTGGAACGGCAGGTTGTTGATCTGCGAGGCGCTGCCGGCACTGATCTGGAACGGGATCGACGTGTGGTCGAGGGGTGTGCCGAGGGGCCGGGTGATCGACTGCACCTGGGCGATGCCGTCGGTGTGGAAGACCGCCTTAGCGACGCGTTCCAACAGGATCATGTCGGTGGGATTCCGTAGATCATGGTCGGCTTGGACCATCAACAGTTCCGGGTTCAGCCGGGCCTGCGAGAAATGGCGTTCCGCGGCCGCGTACCCGACGTTGGCCGGTGCGTCCGCGGGCATGTAACCGCGAGCGTCGTAGTTGGTGGTGTAGTTGGGCAGGGCCAGCAGGCCGATGAGTGCGACGGCGACCGTCGCCATCAGGATGGGCACGGGCCAGCGGACGATGGCCGTGCCGATGCGCCGCCAGCTTCTGGTCTGCAGTCGGCGACTGGGTTCGAACAACCCGAAGTGACGGCCGATCATCAGCAGGGCCGGCGCCAACGTCAGCGCCGCGATCACCGCCACCAGCACACCGATACCGGCAGGAACGCCAAGGCTGTTGAAGTAGGGGAGCCGGCTGAAGGTCAGACAGAGCACCGCGCCCGCGATGGTCAGCCCGGAGCCCAAGACGATGTGGGCGGTGCCGTGGTACATCGTGTTGAACGCCGAGATCCGATCCTGCCCGGCGTAGCGCGCTTCATGAAAGCGGCCGAGGATGAAGATCGCGTAATCGGTTCCCGCGGCGATGACCAACAGCGTGAGCAGGTTCGTCGAATACGTCGAAAGCTGGATGACGCCTGCGTTGGCCAGCACCGCCACGACGCCGCGGGAGGCGGTCAATTCGATCATCACCGTGAAGATCACGAAGAACACGGTGGTCAGGCGGCGGTAGAGCGAGAACAGCATGACCGCGATCACCCCGATGGTGATCAGCGTGGTCTTCAGCGTGCCGTGGCGGCCCACCTCGAACTGGTCGGTGACCAGGGGGGCGGCGCCCGTGACGTAAGCCTTGATGCCCGGCGGCGGCGGGGTGTGTTCGACGATGTTGCGCACCGAATCGACGGACTCGTTGGCCAACGACTCACCCTGATTGCCTGCGAGGTACAACTGCACCAACGCCGCTTTGCCGTCGGCGCTCTGCGAACCCGCCGCCGTCAGGGGATCTCCCCAGAAGTTCTGGATGTGCTGGACGTGCTTGGTGTCCTGTTCGAGCTTTGCGATCAACCCGTCGTAGTAGTGGTGCGCCTCCGCGCCGAGCGGTTGGTCGCCCTCCAGCACGATCATCGCCGAACTGTCGGAGTCGAATTCGTCGAACACCTTGCCGATGCGCTTGCTGGCCTGCAGCGACGGCGAATCCTGCGGGCTGAGCGACACGTTGTGCGCTTCGGCGACGGTCTCCAACTGCGGCACGAAGACGTTCGTCACCACCGCGAGGCCCAGCCAGAACACCGCGATGAGCACCGAGTAGCGCCGGATGAAGTCCGGCACCCTTTGGACGCTCATCCGGACTTGTCCAGACAGTAGGTGAAGGCGTTCAGCGTGTTCTCTGTCCGCTCATCCGTGACCACGTCGTCGATCTTGATTCGGCAGCCGATCGAGTCGCTGTCGCCTTGGGCCGAGATGTTGACGAAGACCGCGGGCTGAGTGGTGGTCGCGTCGTAGGCCCATGGCAAGGTCGCGCCGTCGACGCGTTGCGGTTGGGCGTTCACGTCCATGTAGGTGATGGTCGCGACGGTGCCCGGCGGGCCGAAGACGTCCATCACGACGTGCTTGGGGTTGAACGGCACGATCTCGTTCGCCGCGCCCCTCGGGGTGGACGTGACGTCCTTCGAGCCGAAGATGCCGTTCAGCCGATACACAGCGAAGCCCGCCAGCGCGACAACCGCAACCGCCACCAGCACCATCCAGCGCTGGCCGAGTCGACGCGTCAGCGAAATCCTTTGGATGCGAGCTCCTTTCGAGATCGGCGACCGGCAGCGGGCCCCGCATCTCCCTAGCGCGGCTAATCAACTTGCTTGACGGTACGACACGAGCGCGGACACCACAACGCCGACCTCCACACCACCCTGCATCACGGTGTGATCCGCAGTTCGGCACCCGGATGGGAACTGAGAGTGACGACGACTGTGCCGCTGCCAGTGTCGAATGTGGTGTTGGCGTAGCCGATGAAACCGTAGTGCCCGTCGATCGTCGAGACCGCGGTGATGTCCTTGCTTCCCGAGGCGCCCGTGTCGAGGTTCGTCCAGGCCGCGGTCACGGTGAGCGCACAGGAACCGGCATAGCGGCCTGCGTCGTAATGGATCGCGACGCGGACACCGTTCTCGACGCGTTCGCCGAACTGCACTGGCGTCACCTGCGCCTCGGCGCTGACGCTGCCCGCACATGTCGGGGAGGCCACCACCGCAACCGGCGCCAGTTGGGCGAATGCTTCGGCGTGAGCCGCCGGTAGCCACGACCATGACGCACCGGCTGCTGCGGCGAACAAGCCGATGGCGGGCAGCGGGGTCATGGCTGGTTATCGACGGCAGCGGGCGCGGCGTTAGCGAACGACTGCGGCTAGCCATCGCGCTTCGCTGCGGAAAAGGGGCGGTGGCAGAAGCAGTTTGAGTTGTTTCCTATGTGTGTCTAGGTAAGCGCTGTGGCTTGACGATGAATCCGGCCAGGACGGTGGGTGGGCGGGATCGGGAATACGTAAATTTTAGTTGTGCTTAGTAGTTATGAAAGGCATGCGTGTTCTCCGGAGGCAGCAAGCACCTGAGCATCCGAAATCGCGCCATCGGTCGTCGTCGAGGAGGTCGCTTTGACGACTCTTAGTCCCCCACCCACTCGTGAAGAGCAACTGGAGTCGGTTCAGCCCGGGTCTCGGTGGCGCAGGTTGGTCCCCCGCTCACGCCGGAGCAAGACCGCCGTCGCCGGCGGATTGGCCGTGATACTCGTCGCGGGTGTCCTGGGAGCAACGTACGAGACCGCACCCGGCGGCACTTTGTGGGGCGCCGAGAAGACGATCTTTCCCGAGCACGCCCAAGACGTGGCCCTGGCCGCGGTTGTCAGCGACCTGAAGCAGGCACAGGACATCCTCGGGGCCGGGCAGCAGCCAACACCTGACCAATTGACCGATGCCCGCACGTGGCTCAATCAAGCCAAACAAGACTTGGATTACCTATCACCGTCACCAGAGCGGACCAGTCTGCAGAACCTCTATTTACAACTGACGCAACAACTTCTGCAGTACACGCCCGACTCGCTGCAGCAACTGCCTGCGCTGCCGGCGCCGCCTCCAGCACCGCAGTCCGCCGACCCGGGCAACCCGCCGGAGGTCGCGGATGCGGCGCCCTCCTGGGGCTATCCGATCACGGACGAGGCCGGCAGCGTGCCACCGCCGCCCGATGTTCCCGATGCCCCCGAGGCTGACTGGCCGCAACCGTACGGCCCTCCGCTGACACCGAATCTCGAAGACCTGGGTTACTACGACGCGTCATGGGGAGACCTCTACGGTTACGACCCCACCGATTGGTACAACTACGACCTCGGCGGCTACAACCAGTACGGCTTCGACTTCCTGGGCTTCGATCGCTGGGGTTACGACCGGTGGGGCTACGACCGGTGGGGCTACGACCGCTGGGGTTTCAACTGGGCCGGCTACAGCTGGGCAGGCTATGACCGCCATGGCTGGGACCGCGACGGCCGCAACGAATGGGGTCAGCGTCGCGACCATCCGGGTGATCCGCGCAATCAGGACTGGTACAACCGCCACCATCCATACGAGCAGTACTACCAGTGGAAGTTCCGCGACAACGATCCGGTGTATCGCCGCACGCAGTGGGATCGGACCCGCGGATTCAACCCGGATCTGTACCAAAATTGGAACAGGAACAGAGATTGGCACGATTCGCGTAAGCGTGATTGGGCACCGCTTGCTGGCGTCGACCCCCGCACGTCGCGACCGGTGGTGAATCTGAAGGCCTCGCTGACGCAGTTCATCTCCACCGACAAGGCGAGGAACTCCGCGCCACTGGTGAGCGACCTGTCGCACAAATCGGTCCGCGACTTCACTCGCGAACTCAGCCCACGAACCACGGTGTCCATCGGGTCGCAGCCGCCGTCGCTGCTTGGGAAGCGACCCGCCGTGCCCGCGATGAATCAGCTTGCGCCACCGGCATTGACGGCGCCCGTACCGACCGCGCCGCCATCGAAGGTGTCACCGGGTTTCAGTGCGCCAGAGCTTTCACCGGTGCCCGTTTACCAACCGCCAAAGGCCAACCAGCAGCGACGCACACCGGCTGATGTTGGGCCCGGACGGGCTCATGATCCGTCGGGACCCGAGTCGACCCGGCCGAAGACAGACTCGCCGCGCGGCGGCGCGGTGCCTCCGGATGATTCGGCGCCCCGACCAAACCCAGCGGTGGCTCCGCCTCGGGAGCACTCGGTGCCGCAGACCGACCCTGCTCCGCAGGCACCGCAACGGGGACCGCAAGACCGCCCCGCGGCACCTGCACAACAAGAGCCGCGGCAGCAGCCGAGCGCACCGGAGCCGCAGGTCCACGACGCTCCGGCGCCAGAGACCCACGCTCCGGCTCCCGAGGCGCCGGCCCGGCAGGCGCCGGTCCACGAAGCGCCTGCACCGCGGGTGCCGGAAGCCGCTCCACAGCGGCCTGCCCGACAGGCGCCGCCGGTGCGCGAGGCGCCCGCGCCACGTCAGGCTCCCGCGCCACGTCAGGCACCCGCACGTCAGGCACCTGCACCACGTCAGGCACCTGCACCACGTCAGGCACCTGCACCGCGGGCGCCCAAGTGCGCAATTCCGATGTGCCGATAGGTATTACGTCGGAAGGGCGCGCTCTTTCGCGCCCAAGCCGACGACCATGACCGTGGCGAGCCCATGTCGCCCACAGCGGTTGGCAGACGGGGGTCGTTCAGTCCGGGAGAATCTGGCCCTTGGTTTCGGGCGCCAATCCGACCAGACCGATTCCGAGCACGAAGACCACCGCCGTGAGGCAGATCGGGATGGCCAGCCCACCGGTGACGTGGATGCCGTAGCCGATGAGGAAGGTGCCGACGGCGGCGACCCACCGGGAGAGGGTGGTGGTGAAGGCGAACGCCGTCGCGCGCATGCGGGTGGGGTACTGCTCGGGCAGCCAGATGGTGAAGACCGCGAAGTTGGCGCCGGCAAGGCCGAGGGCTGGCAGGAACGCGAAGGTCACACCGATCGACTGCAGCGGATAGCCCACCCCGTAAGTGCCGATCGCACCGATGGCCAGCAGCACGAACAACGCCGCCAGTGTGCGGCGCCGCCCGAACCGGTCGGCCAGCGGCGGAACGAGGAAGCAACCCGCGATGGTGAACACCGCGACCGTCATCGCCGACAACCCGGCGAGGCGCACCGTGCCGTCGTGGTCGTACCCGGCGTATTCGGCCAGGGCGGTCATGGCTGTCGGAACATACGTCGAGCCGGCCCACAGCCCAATCACACACACCGAGAGCAGCAGCAGATTGCCTATGGTGCGGCCTCGGTAGGGCGGGCTCAGGACGTCGACGACGGGCTGCCAGAAGGACTGTCGGCGTACCTCGCCGGAGTGCTGCTGCCAGCGCTCCGGCTCGGGCGTGGCGCGGCGGATGAGGAACACCGCCAAGGCCGGGATGCCGCCGATGAGGAACATGCCGCGCCACCCGAGTTGCGGGCCGGCCACCAGGTAGAGCGCGGACACGGTGAGGACGCCGAAGTACGCGGCCGAGTGCATGGCGCCGCCGAATCGGGCGCGTACCCGCTCGGGCATGATCTCCGACAGCAGGGTGCCCGCCATGGCCCATTCACCGCCGATGCCGATGGCGGCGATGAACCGGAACGCGTTCCACTCCCAAACGTTGGTCGCTGCGCCGGCCAGCGCGGTGAAGACGCCATACAGCATGATCGAGGCCGTCATGGCCGGCATCCGGCCGAAACGGTCGGCGATGGGTCCCCAGATGGCGGAGCAGCCCCAGCCCAGCAGAAAGATTGCGGCGCTGACCTGGCCGTACCAGCCGATGTTGGCGGCGGTGGGCTCGATGCCGGCACGCGGCAGCAGCGCCACCATCGTGGGCGCCAGGACGAGCCCGAACACGGTCCAGTTGAAGCCGTCCATCGCCCAGCCACCGAAAGAACCCCAGAACGCCCTGCGCTGCGTCTTCGTCAACCGTGCCGGCTCGTCTGCGCGTGGGCGGGGGGATGCGTTCACCGAATGCGTCGGGTCCTGACTGATCGTCATTGCGGTTCCTCGATTCTGGTGTCGCAAGGGGCACCGCGTGGCTGGTGACCTAGTGGATCACTGGACAAGCCAGTGAAGCAGTGATCCAGGCGACCTGTCAATAAGTCCTGTGGTCGCCAACACCTACAACGCGACGAGCAAGATATTGAAGCGCTATTTCCCGCTGGAGACCGGTTGGCCGGGTCAGCGCGCTTGATCGGAAGATGGGCGCTATGCGCGCAATGGTGATGGACCGCATCGGTGAACCCCTCGAGATTCGGCAGGTGCCCGACCTCGTGCCGCCCGACGGCGGCGTAGTGGTGGACGTGTACGCCACTGGGTTGTGCCGCAGCGACTGGCACGCTTGGGCCGGCCACGACGACATCGCGCTTCCGCATGTGCCCGGACACGAACTGGCCGGCGTGGTATCCGCGGTGGGTCTCGGGGTGCAAAAGTGGGCGGTGGGCGACCGGGTGACGGTGCCGTTCGTGTGCGGCTGCGGAAGGTGCCAATGGTGTGAATCCGGGGACGCACAGGTGTGCCCCGACCAAGAGCAGCCTGGCTTCACGCACTGGGGGTCGTTCGCCGAGTACGTGGCCGTGCACGCTGCCGACACCAATCTGGTGGCCATTCCGGAGTCGGTGTCGTTTGAGGCCGCCGCGAGCCTGGGCTGTCGGTTTGCCACCGCATACCGTGCGCTGACCGCCCGCGCCCGCCTTGTCGCCGGCGAATGGGTGGCCGTGGTAGGCGCGGGTGGGGTGGGCCTCAGCTCCGTGATGATCGCCAAGGCGCTGGGCGCCAACGTCATTGCTGTCGACCGCAACACCGGTGCGCTGAACGCTGCGAAAGCCCTTGGGGCCGACCATATTCTGGTCGCCGAGGGCTCAGACGTGCCCGCCAGGGTGCACGAGATCACCGACGGCGGCAGCCACGTCGCAATCGACGCCGTCGGCCTCGAGCAAACGTGTGAGGACTCGATCCTCAGCCTGCGTCGCCGCGGCCGCCACGTCCAGGTGGGGCTGCTGCCCCCGGTCAGCGGGCATCCGCGGGTTCCGATGGCTCGCGCCATCGCGTGGGAGCTCGATCTCCTCGGCAGCCACGGCATGGCGGCGACCGACTATCCGGAGATGCTCGCCATGATCGAGAGCGGTGACCTGCGCCCCCAGGACCTGATCGAGCGCATTATCAGCTTGGAGGAGGCCGCCGCACTCCTGCCGATTTTCGACAACGCGTCGCCCGCGGGGATAACGCTCATCAACCCAAGGCCATCGCAGCGTACCAGCGAGGCAGAGCGATATTGACGCAGCGTTACCGCCTGCTGCCTTGAGAAGGCTTCGCTGCTGCAGGGGATTCCATTCGCGAACAGCCGTTTTCGCGAGCGCATCGTCGACGCGGTGATGGCCGATTCGCCGGTCAGCGCCGTGTCGTGGTGATATGCACGTGGTCAAAGTGGCCGTAGCCCGACGCCTGCGGACCGGCTGGCGTGTAATACGTGCCACGCCAGATCACGTCCTGTAGCCCGAATCGGCCCGCATTGGAGATCGCGAACGCGAGGATCTGGTCTCCGAGCGCGATGCCCTGGGGACTTTCCGGGTTGGGAATCATGATGTCGATCGCCAGGCCGCTCGGATGCCACGGCTTCGAGTCCGGCCGAACGCCGTCGATCTCGGCGATCTGGGGAAACCTCTGGCTGACGGCGCGGGCAGCCACGACGGTGTTGGGCTGTAGTCCGGCCTCAGACGCGACGCCGACGGGCAAGGCCTCCGGGATATCGGCAGCGGGAGGTTGACCGGGCATCGCGTTGAGTAGAGGATCGGCCGGAGCGGGTGCGGCTTGCGGCGGTGCCGCCGCGATATCGACCGCCGCCTGCTGAGCGGGTGTCAGTGTCGCGTACTGAGCTTCCGCGGCGGCGATCTGACGCAGCAGTTCTTTCAGTTTTGCCTGCAGGTCTGCGCGCACCGCGGCAGACCGTTCGGCTGCGGCGCGGGCGTCAGCAGCCGATGTCTCGGAGGCCCTGGCTGCGCTGACCGCTTGCTCGCGGGCTACTTGGAATGCCTTTAACTCATCGGCCGTCACAGCAGCGACCGCCCTGTGCAGGGACAGCTGGTCGATCAGCTGTTGCGGGGAGCCTGCGGACAGCAATGCCGCCCACTGACCGGTGCGCCCGCTCACGTATGTCATCGCCGCTACCCGGTCGGCCGTCGCTTGATGCGGGGCAAGCTCGGCGTTCGCGGCGTCGAGGGCTGCCAGGTCTGCGCGATGCCGGTCTTCGGCCGCGGTCTGGGCAGCGAGTTTCGCGTCGGCATCGCGTTGAGCAGTTGTGACGGCTTCACGACTCTGCAGCGCTTGACGGGACAACTCATTGAGCCCGGCCAGAGCGTCGGCCGCGGGATCCGCCTTCACGTCACCCGCTATCGACACCGCCAGCACCATGACCGCAGCCGCAAAGCCGCCCGCCGTTCGCCGAAGTGAGTGGCGCATCCGACTCATTCGGAGTGTCACAATCCTTTGTCGCAGGTGCTGATCTTGGTCTGGCTACATACGCCTCCGACAGGCTATGAACTGGCTTCGATGATGTCTAATCGTCGGTCACAGTGGGGAGCGGGAGTGCGCCTAGTGGTATGCCGGCCAACTCGCCGAGATGGTGCAGCCGAAGGAGGGCCACGGCGCCGTCAACCCGGAGAACGTGGTCGACATGTACCACGCCATCGTACGGTGTTTGGCCACACATCTGGGCGGCTGTGAGTGAAAACTGCTGTCGGTCAACAGAACCGATGCCGCTGCAGCAGATGGGACGTGTGTCCGGGCTGACCTACGTCTACTGACCACGGACGTTAGGGGGCCCGTGGCGTGGTGACACGACGAAGACCTCCGAGTGACGTGCGAGCTGTCGAGAAACGCACCAACTCACGTCGGAGGTCTTCGTGTCCCACCGTAATGCCCCTTCGTCCCCGACGAGCTCGAGGACGCGATCACCCGCGCCGTTGACAACGTCGAACGAGTGCTGAAGGAAGCGGGTCTTGGCCGGCGCTCTTGGCCCCGACAATGCCGCACGACTGTGGGACATCGGCGCTGCGTTGGTGGACTGAACGAGCGGCTCGGGTTATTCGCCACTCGGCGGTCGCCCGTACTACAGACCGGCTCATATGCGTCACAACACATTCCGCGGAATGAACTGGCGACGGGCTGCACTCATTCTGGTGGTGGGTTGGTGTTGAAAATCGGCCAGCAGATCTCGGTGGCGGTGAACCCTGTTGGTTCTGAGGATGTGCTGCCGAGGTAGTGCTCGCGGATTGGTCCCTGATGGCTGATCAGTTGTTCGTTGGCGTACTTACCCAGAGCCGCATAGCTGCGGTCGATGCCCTGGTGATCGCCAGCGTGGGTGAGCACCGCGTATTCAGCCTGAGGGAGGACCTCGGCGCGGACGCCCTCCGGGACGTCCGCGGATTGCGGCGCGGGAACGAACAGTGTTGCCTTGCCGCGTGATTCGAGGAAAAGTTCTCTGTCGTACAGGCCACCCGGTACGACCGCGGAATCTGCGCCTGCTGTTGCAAGTGCGTCGCGCAGTGTCCTCAGCGTCGCCACGAACCAGGTGTCAATCTCCTCGATGTCGATGGTGGCGGTGATGGACCACACGGCGAGCGCTGGTTCCTGTCGCAACTCCACGGAGGCGGGGGGGTGCACGGGGGCAAGCAGCTCACGCAACGCGCCTAGGGTGTCGCGCGTCTGCTGCAGCTGCAGCTCCATCTGTTCGAGATGTGTCGTGATGATCTCGGTGCGGGTCGCGGCGTCTTCTGCGCTCAGCAGCGCCTTGATATCGGGGATGGACATGCCGAGAGATCGGAACCGGCGAATGATGTGTGCGTGATCGACCTGGCTGGTGTCGTAGAAGCGGTAGCCGGTGTGCGAATCGATGTGGGCCGGTTCGAGAATGCCGATGTCGTGGTAGTGCCGGAGCGCCTTCCTGCTGAGGCTCGTCATCACTGAGAAGTCACCTATCGAGACCTGTGCACCCATGGCGTCCTCCTCTGCAATCCGCCGCCCCCGTCATCGGGTGAGACCATCGTGCAACTTCCCCCTAGGGCAAGGTCAACATTGCGGGGTAGTGCGACGGCCCGGCTTGACTCTCCCCTTACGGGAGACCGCACCGTTGCGTCATGACAACCAAATGGGATGAACTCCCGGACACCATAAACACCTTCATGACAGCGCTCGACGCCCGAGAGGACGACCGCGCGCTCGCCACGTTCACCACGGATGCCGTCGTGACCGACGAGGGCCGTGATCACAAGGGCATTGAGGAGATCGGGGCTTGGCTTGCCGCCTCGGTCAGCGAGTACACCTACACGACCGCGTTCACCGGCGCGACGAAGACCGACACGACCATCGACGTCGGTCAGCACCTGGAAGGCAACTTCCCGGGCGGCGTCGCCGACCTGCACTTCCGCTTCACCCTCGACGGCGCCCTGATCAGCCGGCTGGTGATCGAGCCATGACGCGGCGATGGTTCATCACCGGCGGCACGCCAGGTGGCTTCGGGGTCGCGTACGCCGAGGCAGCGCTCGAGACAGGGGACCACGTCGCGCTCACGTCCCGGCGTCCGGAGCAGTTGGCCAAGTGGGCGCAGCGGTACGGCGACCGCGTTCTCGTCGTGCCACTCGATGTCACCGACCCCGACCAGGTGCTGCGCGGGGTGCGGGCAGCCGAGGAGCACTTCGGCAGTATCGACGTGCTGGTAAACAACGCCGGCCGCGGGTGGTTCGGATCGATCGAGGGGATGGACGAGTCCTCTGTGCGGGCGATGTTCGAGCTGAACTTCTTTGCGGTGCTGTCGGTGACGCGCGCGGTGCTGCCGGGGATGCGTGCCCGCGGCAATGGATGGATCGTCAACGTGTCCTCGGTGGCCGGGTTGGTGTCGGCGACCGGATTCGGCTACTACAGCGCGACGAAGTTCGCCGTCGAAGCCATCACAGAGACGCTGCGCGATGAGGTTGCCGCGCAGGGCATTTCCGTGCTGGCGGTCGAGCCAGGAGCGTTCCGCACGAACGCCTACGCCGGTTTCGCGAACGAGCCGGTCGCGGAGCCGATTCCGGAGTACCACGACATGCTGGAGCAGGTCCGCGCGGCATTCGTGGACATGGACGGCGTGCAACCCGGCGATCCGCACCGCGGGGCCCGCGCGGTGATCGCGGCAATGGCCCAGGACCCGCCTCCGCGACGGCTAATCCTGGGCAACGGCGGCTACGACGCGGTGATCGACACACTAGAACACGCCCTGGCCGACATCCGGGCCAACGAGACCCTCTCTCGCAGCGCGGATTTCCCCGACTAGGGTGATGCTGGCGGTCGCGGGTCGGCACACGACGAAGGTTCGGCGAAGATGGGCGTTCGGGCGCTCAGCGCGCGGCGCACGTGAGTGCACGACGGCTACCGAGCGGCCCCGCCAGGCACCGCTGTTTGTGCAGGGCACGGTCGCCAACCAAGGTCGCTTCTATCACCGTTTCGACGCGCTCGTGCTCTTGAGCGCACCGACTGACCTGCCGGGTCCGCCCGAAGCGTAAGACGAATCGTGTTGGTCGCCTTCAGTATTGGTGCACCTCGCAGGCGCAGTACATGTTCCGGCACGTATAGCAGGCAGGCATCCCCCTGCAGCGAGGACAGACATCACAGTTGACCGGCGCAGCATGTCGGGCGGCATCCGCCGACGCATACGCCTCGCCGCAGTGGTAACACGACGGCCGCTCGGTGTCGCGGTCCTTCCGGGCGTCCGCCGCATCGGTCGTCACGCCCGGACCACCATCAGGACGGCCAGACCCATCATGACGAGGCCACCGAAAAGGTCCGTGCGGATCCGCACCTTGCTCGCCGCCAGTCTGCCCACTGTCAGCCCCACCGCCGACATGACCAAGGTGGCGCAACCGCACACCACGGCCACGCTCACCGGCGAGGCGCCCACCACACCGAGGCTGGCCCCCGCGAACAGGTTGTCGAGACTCAACGGCAGCGGCATCCCCAGAATCGCCAATGGATGGTCGAGCTCGCCTGCTTCCTCCGTGCGGATGGCGTGCACCAGCAGGTACAGCGCGTAGGCGCCAAGCGCGGCGGCGCCGACATACTCCGCCACGTCCCCGATGTATTCACCCACGACATTGCCCGCCCAAACGCCGATCAAGGGAGCCAGGGCATCACACGCGCTGAACACCAAGGCGGCCTGTACGATTCGACGCCACGGCGGCTTGGTCGTTCCCAGCCCGATGGATGACTGCAAGTTGTCCAAACTGAGCAAGAACGCGATCGGGATCAGCGCGAAAAGCGAATTCATGCTCCCACCCACGGCGTTGCCGGCGATCCCCTGCGGCCCGGATTCGGCCGCGGTATCGATACGCCGGCCGTACGCGCCAGGTCGTTGGCCTCAGCCACCGCGGCCGCGACGAGCCCGTGGTCCGGGGAGAGGTGGCAGACCGGGTCGGTGCGGGCAGCGTCGCCGGTGAGCGCGAAGGCCTGGCACCGGCAGCCGCCGAAATCGACGCTCTTGCGTTCACAGCTGCGGCACGGATCTGGCATCCAGTCTTGGCCGCGGAACCGCGTGAACAATGGCGACTCGGCCCAGATCCACTCGAGGGCGTGTTCGCGCACACTGGCTCGAGGCAATTGGTGGCCGCGGACCAGTTCCTGGGCCGCCGGGCACGGCAGCGCATCGCCGTTGGGCACCACGGTGAGTTGGCGGCGGGCCCAGCCATCCATACAGGGCTTGGGATACCGGCTGTAGTAGTCCGGGATGACGTAGATGATCTCCATCCGGTCACCGAGCCGCTCTTTGGTCGCCAGGACAACGGACTGCGAACGCTGCAACTGGTCTCTGCTCGGAAGCAACTCGGCCCGGTTGATCCCCGCCCAGCCGTAGTATTGCGTGTTAGCGAGCTCGATGCGGTCAGCACCCAGAGCCGCTGCCATGTCGAGGATTTCGCCGATCTTGTCGATGTTCATGCGATGGAGCACGACGTTGAGAGTGAGTGGCCAGCCCAACTTCTTCACCAGCCGCGCGGCCACCAGCTTGCGTTCGAACGATGCAGTGCCCGCGATGCGATCGGACATGGCCTTTTCGTCGGCCTGAATGCTGACCTGCACATGGTCGAGTCCCGCGTCGCGCAGTTGTTCGGCGCGACGGGTGGAGAAGCCGAGCCCACTGGTGATCAAATTCGTGTACAGGCCAAGCTGATTGGCCCATCCCACCAGCTCGACGATGTCGTGACGCTGCATCGGCTCTCCGCCGGACAGGTGCACCTGCAGCACGCCGAGTTCGGCGGCCTCGCTAAGAACTCGTTGCCATTCCTCGGTCGTCAACTCATCGCGATACTCATCGAGCGCAAGCGGATTGGAGCAGTAGGGGCAGTGCAGCGGGCAGGCGTAGGTGAGCTCGGCGAGCAAGGCAAAGGGTCTATCCATGATGTACCTCCAGGCCATGTTTGGCGACGAGATCAGCCAGGAACCGGCGGACTTCTCCGTTGATCCGCGCATCGGCGATTTGGGCATACCGACTCTGCAGTTCGGACTGGATCTCGGCGACGGTCCGCCGGCCGTCGCACAGTTCCACGATCGCGGCGCCGGTGTCGTTGACGACCCAGACCGTCTCCGGCGACAGCAGCGCGTATTGCCCACGCGCCTCGTCGTACCTCATCCGGACATGCGGCGCCAGGCGGGGCCGCGCGGAGTCATCGATGCGCGCCATAAGCCTGCTCGATGGCATCGAGCATGCTCCACAGCACGTCGCATTTGAAAGACAGCGCCGCGAGCGCCGCTGCCTGCGTCTCCTGCGTGGTGCAGTGCTTGCGCACCACCTCCAGACCGTGTTCGGAGTCTTTGGGCGCCTGGGTAATTCGAGACCGAAAATACGCAAGCTCGCGAGGGTCGATCCAGGTGTAGTGACGTTCGAATGCAGCGAGCCGGTCGGACATCAGGTCAGGCGCGAAGAGTTCGGTCAGTGAGGAGGCCACCGCCTCGACCCACGGCCGAGTTCGCGTGAATGTGACATAGGCATCGACGGCGAACCGCACACCAGGGAGCAGGTGTCGCTCGTCCTCGATCTCCTCGCGGGTCAGGCCGACGGCCTCGCCGAGACGCAGCCACGACTCGATCCCTCCGGATCCTTCGGTTGTGCCGTCGTGGTCGATGATGCGCTGGACCCACCGGCGGCGCACCTCCCTGTCGGGGCAGCTGCTGAGAATCGCGCCGTCCTTGCGGGGGATGTTCACCTGGTAGTAGAAGCGATTCGCCACCCAACCCCGAATCTCCTCCCGAGTCGATCCGCCATCGTTCATCCGCCGATGGAACGGATGCTGGTGGTGGTAATGCTTGGCGTGCGCACGCAGCGCTTCCTCGAATTGATCGGGCGCCAACGCAGAGGTGGTCATCGCTCGTGTGCTCCTCATATCTGTAACTCCAATCCGTCCGCGGCTACCTCCATGCCGTGCCGGTCGAGGATCCGCCGTTCTGGCGAATCCTCGAGCAGGATCGGGTTGGTGTTGTTGATGTGGATGTAGACCTTGCGGTCGATGGGCAGCGGCGCCAGCAGCTCCAAACTGCCGCCATGGCCGTCGATAGGCACATGTCCCATGCCGCGTGAGGTCTTGCTGGCCAGGCCGAGACGAGGCAACTCGTCATCCCGCCAGCAGGTTCCGTCGACGAGCAGACCCGAGCAATCGGCTAGTTCGTCGAGCAGGTCGGCGGTGAGCCGCTGCACGCACGGCAGGTAGACCAGGCTGCGGCCACTGCCGGTGTCGGTGATGCGGTAGCCAACGACTCGGCCGTGGGCTGCGGCGTGTTTCGATGGGCTGGGAAACCGCATCTGCTTGTCGGTGGGGACGTCGAACGCCCGGTACGTCAACCCATTTGACCCGTTACCGAGCGGAACCTCGGCGCCGGGCAGCACCGGTTGCCATTTGACCGGGCAGTATGCCTCGAGCGTCTTCAGTATCCCGGAGCCGGTGGTCAACGTCTCGTGCACCGATTCGGTCGCGTGCACCTCAAGACCGCTGCCCTCCCGCATCAGCAACAGGCCCAGAGTGTGGTCGATCTCGGCGTCGGTGAGCAGCACGCACTGCAGCCGCACCACTCGACCTTCGTCGGGATGCAGGTCGCCGAAGGACTCGATCTGTGACTGGATGTCCGGTGAGGCGTTGAACAGGAACCAGTGCTTCCGGTCAGCGCTGACGGCGATCGACGACTGGGAGCGTGGGACAGCGGGCCCCGAGCCGGAACGCACTGCGCGACAAGGGGGGCAGGTGCAGTTCCACTGCGGGAACCCCCCGCCGGCTGCTGATCCCAGTACACGCACCCACACGACCGATCAGTCCTCCTGGCGGATCGTGGCCGGGGCGCCGGGCCAGTACCGCCCGGCACCCCGCCGTGATCGATTAGTTGCCGCCGTCCCAGATGGCCGCGTAGGCGGTCACCTCGGCGGACACCCGGATCTGAGTGACGGTGGGTGATTCCCACTTCTGCAATGCGTTGTCAGCGACCTGACGTTCCATGGTGTTTCCTCTTTCTGTTGGATTTCTCGGGCGGTATGGCGAACGGCATCAGTCCGGAAGGGCGAAGGCGATCAGCGCGCTGCCGTGGCCAGCACCGAGCATTCCTGGGAGGATGCCTTCGAGCCAGCCACCCCAGCCGACGGGCACGACGACGTATTGCTTGCCGTCGACGCTGTAGGTCGAGCAGCTGCCGTGATGACCACTGCCGCAGTTGAATTCCCACAGCTTCTCGCCGGTGTTGGCGTCGAGAGCGGCGAACTCACCGGTCGGCGTGCCTGCGAACACCAGGTCGCCCGCGGTGGCGAGCACCGAAGCGGCCATCGGGTAGTCGAGGCGCCAGCGCCACTTCTCCTCACCGTGAGAATCGAAGGCGCTGACCGAGCCGGCCATGTCATCGATGTCCACCTGAACGGCGGCGCCCCAGTACGGAATGCCCTCCTTGAACTCACGGCGACGACGGGTGGCGGTGGCGCCGACGTCGGCGACGGGCACGTAGAACATATCCGTCTTCGGGCTGTAGGCCGCGTGCGTCCACTCCTTCGCACCGGCCGGGCCGGGATAGAAGTGGACCGGCTCACCCTCCTTGTCCGGGTACTTGCGCGGAGTCACCTTGCCGTCTCGGGTGATGACCCCCCAGTCGATCCGGTCCACGAACGGAGTCACGTGCTGCAACTCGCCGTTGGTGCGGTCCAGCACAAAGAAGTACCCGTTCTTGTCGAAATGTCCCAGCAGCTTCTTGCCGTCCCGCTCGAACAGGATCATTTCCATTGTGGAGTCGTAGTCCCACAAGTCATGTGGCGTGAATTGGTAGTGCCACTTGATCTCGCCGGTGTCGACGTCGAGCGCCACGACACAGTCGGTGTAGAGGTTGTCGCCCTCACGCACGGCGCCGTCGAAGTCCGGGGCCGGGTTCCCTGTCCCCGCGTAGTACAGGTTCGTGTCGGGATCGAACGCCCCGGTGACCCAGTGATTCGCGCCGCCGCGCTGCCAGGCCTCGCCGTCGGCCGGCCAAGTCTCGGAGCCCGGTTCGCCCGGCTTTGGCACGGTGTAGGTGCGCCACAGATGCTCACCGGTCTTCTGGTCCCAGCAGTCGATATGGCCACGCACGCCGAACTCACCGCCGGAGCTACCGGTGATGACGGTGTTCTTGACTGCCAGCGGAGCGATTGTTGCGCTCTCGCCCGCACGCACATCACCGATCGTCTTCTCCCACACAGTCTTTCCATTGGTGGCGTCCAGCGCGACCAGGTGGGCATTCGGTGTCACGAAGTAGACGTTGCCGTTCGCCACCGCGCACCCGCGGTTGACGTTGCCGCAGCAGAGTGAGACATCGAACGGAGTTGCGTGCTTGTAGCGCCAGAGTTGCTGGCCATTCGTCGCGTCGAGCGCCCAGACCCAACCGTCCCAGCCGGTGACGTACATGACGCCGTCCACGACCAGCGGGCACGCCTCGAACGCGTAGGTCGTGGCACCCGCCATCTGTCCGGACGCGCCGGCCTGGAACATCCAGGCCGGGCCGATGCGCTTGACGTTCTCCGTGTTGATCTGGTCCAGCAGGCTGTACCGCTGGCCGTCATAGGCGCCGTAGTAGGTGAGCCAGTTGTGCGACTCCGAACGCGCGTTGAGAAGTCGCTCATAGTTGACGTCTGTCGCCACCGCGGGTGCGGTTCCGGGGATGGGGCTCAGCGCTGACTGATCGATCGCCTCGCCTGCGTCCACGTATTCGACGGTCATCTTCATTCCTTCCTATGGACTCTATGGACGGGGCTGATCGGGACGGTCGAGACGGGCCTCTGGCGGCACCTCGCCGAGAACGACGATGGCGGCGGTCAATCCCCGTCCTTCGTCGTTGCCGCCCGGGGAGCTGTACCAGTAGTAACCGGGGCCGTCGAGGTTCAGTTTGGCCCTGCCCTTCGAGTGGTTCAGCAGCCAGAGGAACTTCCTGTCACCATTGCTCGGAAACAAAGCCGCGTGCGTGTTCTTGTCGTCGTTGATGACCGTCAGTTCGATGTCACCGCCGTGCGGCATGATCAAAATGGCGGGATCCCAGCAGAGTTCGTCCTCCCTGATCCGGATCGTTGCCTCCATCGTGCCGTCGGCCCGCTCGGTGGCTTGCGCTATGGAGCCAGTACCAAGAACGCGGCCAAGGGCCGCGTGGTTCTGTTTATCCAAGCCGAGCTCACGCATTACGTCGGGTCGTTCCTTAGCCGTCGTCATTGGATCTAACCTCCTTCTCAGAGACATCTCCCAGTTGATGCGCGAAAGCCATTCAACGGCGTATTCGGTTGGCCTTGTTCGCTTTCACGTTCGGGAACGTTGGTGTGAACTAACTGTTCAGGTCACTCGCTGGTTCTGATATGTTGCGAAATCCCCGATATCACAGAGCAATTCGCTGGCCCGGACGTCTGGTTCGAGCCTGCGAGAACTTTATGCCGGTTGAACTCGTGCGTACAGGCATGACCGCCGGACCGTCACACTGTGCCGCTCACACGCCGAAAGGCGCCGTTCGTACTCAGGCCTGACCGAACATGTCGAGGTTCATCACCTTGTCCCACGCTGACGCGAAATCGCGGACGAACTTCTCCGGGGCGTCCTGACTTGCGTAGACCTCCGAGATTGCCCGTAGTTCGGAGTCGGCGCCGAAAGCAAGATCGACGCGACTGGCAGTCCATTTGACCTCGCCGGTGCGCCGGTCGCGGCCTTCGTATGTCGCCGTCGTGGCGTCGTCGGTCGCGGGTACCCATTCGGTTCGCGAATCGAGGAGGTTGACGAAGAAGGCGTTGGTCAGCGAGCCCGGTGTTGCGGTGAGCACGCCCAACGGGGATTGCCGGTAATTGGCGCCGATCACGCGTAGACCGCCCAGCAGCACTGTCATCTCTTTCGCGGTGAGGGTCAATTGGCTCGCGCGGTCGATGAGCAGGTGTTCGGGCGCCACCCGTGTGCCTTCGCCGACGTAGTTGCGGAAGGCGTCCGCAGTTGGCTCCAGCGAAGCGAACCATTCGACGTCGGTCCACTCCTGCGTTGCGTCCGTACGTCCAGGCCGGAATGAAATCTCGATGACGTGGCCGGCCCTGGCGGCCGCCTGTTCGATCGCGGCGCACCCACCGAGCACGATCAGATCGGCCAGCGAGACCAACTTGGCGCCGCGCTGAGAGTCGTTGAAGCGCTTCTGGATTCCCTCCATCGTCGATAGCGCGGACACGAGCGTCTCTGGCTCGTTGACCGGCCAGCTCCGCTGCGGTTCCAGACGGATGCGCGCCCCGTTGGCCCCACCGCGCTTGTCGCTGTTGCGGAACGTCGACGCCGACGCCCATGCCGTGCAGACGAGCTGCGATACCGAAAGACCCGAGTCGAGGAGCGCGGCCTTGAGCTCACCGATGTCGTCGGCATCGACGAGTTCGTGGTCGATTTCTGGCACCGGGTCCTGCCAGATCAGTCGTTCGGTGGGGACCAGCGGCCCCAGGTAGCGCTGGATCGGGCCCATGTCGATGTGCGTGAGCTTGAACCAGGCCCGTGCGAATGCGTCCGCCAGCTGGTCTGGATTGCTCAGGAAGCGCCGCGCGATGGCCTCGTAAATCGGGTCCTCTTGTAACGCAAGGTCCGTGGTGAGCATCGTCGGGGCGTGACTCTTGGATGGCTCGTGGGCGTCCGGAACGGTGCCGGCCCCGGCACCATCGCTTGGCACCCACTGCCAGAGCCCGGCGGGGCTGAGCGCGACCTCCCATTCGTAGGCGAACAGCGTCTCGAGGTAACTGTTGTCCCACGTTGTCGGGGTCGGCGTCCAGATCCCCTCGAGCCCGCTGGTGATGGTGTCGGCAGCGTTGCCGGTACCGAACCGGTTTTCCCACCCCAGGCCTTGTGCCTCCAGCGGCGCGCCTTCGGGTTCTGGACCCAGCCACCTACCGGGGTCGGCAACGCCGTGGGACTTGCCAAACGTGTGCCCGCCCGCGATGAGTGCGACGGTCTCCTCGTCGTTGAATCCCATCCGGCCGAAGGTCTGACGGATGTCGCGCGCAGCGGCCCTCGGGTCGGGCGACGTGGCCGGACCCTGAGGATTGACGTAGATGAGCCCCATCTCGGCGGCGGCCAGGGGTTCGTCCAAGGTTCGGACGCCACGGTGTCGTTCGTCTGCGCACCAGGTGTCTTCCGGGCCCCAGTACGTCTCGTCGGCCTCCCACACGTCCACCCGGCCACCGGCGAATCCGAACGTCGTGAAGCCCATCGATTCCAGCGCGCGGTTGCCCGCGAAGACCATCAGGTCCGACCAGGAGATCTTGCGCCCGTACTTCTGTTTCACCGGCCACAGGAGCCGGCGTGCCTTGTCCAGGTTCCGGTTGTCCGGCCAGCTGTTCAACGGCGCGAAACGCTGCATGCCCGCGCCGGCGCCCCCTCGGCCGTCGCCAACGCGGTACGTGCCTGCACAGTGCCAGGCCATGCGCAGGACGAGTGGTCCGTAATGGCCGAAGTCAGCCGGCCACCAATCCTGCGTGGTGGTCAGGACGTTGTCTACGTCGCGGGCCAGTTGGTCGAGGTCGAGAGAGGAGAACTCCTTGGCGTAGTCGAAGTCCTCGCCCCACGGATCTGCGGCGCGGCCAGGCTGAGCAAGGATCCTGAGATTGAGCCGGTCGGGCCACCAATCGGGTTGGTCGCCGCCCACCGCCGGTTTCTTGCGCCGCCTCAGCACGCCGACGGTCTGGTCATATGTCCTGTCGACGTAAGTGTCGGGGTTCCCCGGCATGGCACTCCTTCCGGCCGCTCCCGAACCTCATACGCCCAGCACACGGCGTACCGAGCGAGCGTTCCGGCGTGACACCGGCACAATCGTGTTCGCCTTGTCATCCATGACCAGCACCAACTCGCCACGATCCCGACGTTCGACCTCACGAACACGGCTCAGGTTCACCACGTAGCGACGGTGCACCCGCAAAAACCCGGCCGTGGTCAGTTCGTCCTCCAGCTTGTCGAGGCCGGTCGACGCCGCCCTTAACCTGCCCTGATCCGTGAGCAGCCACACCTCGTTGCCGTCCGCCTCGGCCAACGTGACCTCTGGCAATCGCAGCAGCACCATCCGGCTCTCCCGTAGGCCGATCACCCGGCGGGGTTGTCCCTGGAACGGCGCCGCTGATTCCGTCTCCGGCAACGCCTCTCCGTCGGAGACGCCGAAGGAGATCAGATGGCCGATCAAGTTGCCGTATTGGAAAACCGGACGAATTCTGATCGGCGACGGCTCGTCAGCGAGGTGTGTGAAGATCTGCGTCGATCCGACCCAAGCCGGGTTGTGGCTCGCCTGCTTGCTGGCATACCGCGCGGCGTCGACGAACGCGGGCAGCCTGGGATTCCAGCGCACCGTCGGGTTGACTGCCGGGGCGTTGCCAGGCACACCGAGGAGCACGCTCGCGGTGTCGTCGGCGACCACTACCTTGCCCGAGGTGTCGACAGCGGCGAGTGGCTCGATGGACCGCACCCGGGCGTCGTTGTACGCGGCGACCAGTTGAGTGCCGCCATCGCGGGCGCGTGTGCGCAGAACGCTCTGGGCGTGGTCGGCGACGTTGGACAGCCACACCCGCGCGGACGGTGGCAGCTCACTGCGGAAACACGAGATGTTCACGACCGCGATCGGCTCTTTGCTCACCACGTCGCGCACCGCGACGGCCATGCAGGTCCAGCCGTGAAAGGCCTGGCACCAATGTTCTTCACGCCGGACCACCACGAGGTGGTGTGTTCCAAGCGCGGTCCCCATGCCGTTGGTGCCCACCGCGCTCTCCGACCAGCAGAACCACGGCGCGAGGCTGGCCCCTGCGGCAATGGAACAGGTTTCCTTGTCGCCCCACTCGGCCAACACCCTGCCGGCGGCGTCGGCGACTGTCACGATGCCGCCGAAGTTGGCCACTTCGTGAGCCACGGCGGCGGCGCGGAAGCCCAGGTCCACAAAGATGGCGTCGTGTTCGAGCGGATGGGCAACCTCCGCGGACGCCATCGGCGCTTCGGTCAGATACGGGTCGACACGGTACTGGTCGCGACATCGATGCCAGGAGATCGCCACTTCCGGCCGAACCCCGCGGATGTCGTCATTGCCCTCCACGAACCGTTCCCACGCGCCGTACACCGCGGCGGCGCTCCCGTGGCGGGGTACCGACTCGAGTCGCTGGCTACCTGACATTGAAGACCGCCTTTGGTCGGCTCGATGCGATGAACGACACCCCGGCGTCTGAGCGAGCACCCGGTGTGTGACCCCGTTCACCACTAGCCACAATCAATGATAGTTCTCACATATTTACACGGCTTCAAACGTTTTCGCGATGTGGCCGCGGGGAGGGAGAGGCTCGGGTGATCCGATGCACACGGCAAATCGGTTCGGCCAGTGCGTGGTCTGTTTGCGCGGACTCAAGTGGGCAACCAGGATTCGGCGGCGGTGATGACGGTGTCGCTCCCGCGCTCCACCAGACGCGTGCAATCGGCCGACTTCCGAACGAGCAATCTCGTGCGATGGCCGGAAAAGATCGATCATGCGTTATTCCTGTCTGATGCAAGGGGTTTGGCGAAGGTTGACGACGCGGCACTATGGGGGTTGGTTAGTCCGTCTGGGTGCCGACGCACCGACCCCGCCGCGCCGGCGGAGGATCCGATCGTGCCCGCAACCGTGGTTCGCTGCGGCGAAGGTGCGCTGTCGTGGGGCTCGCGTTGACAATTCTTGCGCTGCGAGGCAATGCGATCCAGCCAAGACGATTGGAGGAGACTCGATGGTGATGTTGATCGACGGTCACAACGATCTTGCGTGGGCGATGCGCCAGCAATACGGCGCCAACCTGGACGCCGTCGACCTGACCACGGTGGTGCCGGATCTGCACACCGACCTGAAGCGGCTGGCGGCAGGCCGCGTAGCCGGGCAATTCTGGTCGGTGTACGTGTCCCCGGAGCTTTACGTCGGCCCCGCGGCGGTGTCCGCCACGCTGGAGCAGATCGACTTCGTTCGACGCCTCGTGGCCCGGTATCCCAACCGGCTGGTGCTGGCGACGTGTGCCGACGACGTCGAGTCCTCCGGCGGCCGGATCGCATCACTGCTGGGCATGGAGGGTGGTCACTGCATTGACGGATCACTGGCGGTCCTGCGCATGATGCACGCGTTGGGCGTGCGGTACCTGACGCTGACCCACAACAAGAACGTGTCCTGGGCCGACTCTGCGACCGATGTCCCGACGCTCCGCGGGTTGTCGGCCTTTGGTGAGGACGTCGTTCGCGAGATGAACCGCCTCGGCATGCTCGTCGATCTCTCGCATGTGTCCGCCGACGTGATGCGGCACGCGTTGCGTGTGACCGTCGCGCCGGTGATCTTCAGCCACTCCTCCGCCCGTGCAGTCTGCGACCACCCCCGCAACGTGCCCGACGATGTGTTGGCGGCATTGGCGGAGAACGACGGTGTCTGCATGGTGACTTTCCTGCCCGCCTTCATCTCACCGTCGGTGGCCCGGTGGCACGCGGATGCGAAGGCCGAAGCCCGACGCCGCGGGATCGCGAAGAGCGATCCGGCGTACGACGAACTGATGGCAAGGCTGGCCGAGCAGTCACCGCCGCCGGTTGCCACCTTGGCCCAGGTCGTGGCGCACATCGAGCACGTGCGTGAAGTCGCAGGCATCGACCACGTCGGCATCGGGGGTGACTACATGGGGAGAGAGGCGATGCCCGAGGGCCTTGAGGACGTGTCGGGGTATCCGCGGCTTCTCGACGCCCTGGCCGACCGTGGGTGGTCCGATGCCGACCTGGCCAAGCTCGCCGGCGAAAACATCCTGCGGGTGCTCAGAGCAGCAGAGGCCGTCGCCGGCGGCTGAGTCGGGACGGACCTCTCGCGTGCTCGTTTGTCGAGTTTCGAATTCCTTGTGCACCTGGGCAAGTGCTGAACAGCGACACGTTCTCGTTGCACTCATGTATCGAAGGTCCCCGGCTTGGAACAATTTGGTGTGCATGGTTGTCGTTGGTGTAGTGGCTGACGTCTGAGGCGGCGAACACCTTCACGCTCACAATTTCCTTCACAAGCGCCATGAAAAGTTCGTAGCGGCAGCATGATTCGAACCTCTGCCACCCAGCGGCGTTGAGTTCGCGCCGATGGCGCGGCTGCCGGTAGCCAACTCGTTCGCGAGCCGCAGATTGCGTGGGACGCTGCGCCCGTCCATCCGAGCCGGCTTATCAAAGGCGGGTTCGGGACCCGTAACCGTCACTCGAGATAGAGCATGAACATTTCAGATGAGAAATGGACACAAAGTTCGAGAAGTCACCACCGGCGGATATTTGTCGAGATGCAGCGAAGATCCACAGGACACGCCGGGCTACTTTGACAAGACTTCGCCGTGTCGCGAGAGCCTGTTAATCTTCGTTGCACTTGAGGTCGGTCCGCCCGAAGCGGAGTAGGGCACCACTGTCGGCTGCGGGCCGATTGTCGGCTACAGCGATGCACAGTGCGGCTACGACAAAGGTGTTGCGGACCAATTGATGGGTGTGGCAACGGAATTGGATTTGTCACCCCAAGGCCCTGTGCTTGGCGCGTTTGAGTCCGACGCGTCACACGCAAAGGCGACGGGCGTGTCGCCGCGGGTGGGCTGTTGTGCCTGCCGACGCTGAGCACGCATGGCTACGAGGTCATTCGCCGCGATGCGATCCCGGAAGTGAGTGCGGTCCTCGTCGCATTTCTGTTGTGCTAGGGAGCCGGGCGGATGCCGCGCTCGAAGGTCCGGGTGATCAGTGGCGCGACGGTGTGCCGCGGCAGTGCACCGGCCATGGCTTGCTCATTGCCTCGCAGGATCAATCCGTAGAGCGCGTGCCGGATCCAGGTCGGGTTGAGGTCAGAGTCGAACACGCCTTCGTCCTGCCCCCGTGTGATCAGGTTGATCACCAGCTCCTCGTTCGGGGACTGGGCTGGTGGGATATCGCGGAGCACCGCTGGGTCGCCGAAGAGGAAGACCAGACGTTCACCGATTGAGACCGCGGCGGTGATGAATCGCCGCATCGCGTCGAGAGCGGGTCCGTCGTCGGTGGCGGCCTCGTCGACCGCTTCCATGAGCACGCGGATCGAGTCCAGGGTCGCCTCGTAGATCAGCGTCTCGCGGTCGGCGAAGTAGCGGTGCAGCGTGGTGCGGCCGACCCCGGCCATGGTGGCGATCTCCGGCATGGTGGCGGTCCGGTTCGCGGCCAGCGCAGAGGCCGTAGCAGCGAGGATCGCGGCTCTGGTGCGCGCTTGCACACCCGAGAGTTGCTTTGTCGAGACGGACACGATGTGATCTTAGCCTGCCCGGAATAGAACGTTGACGTTCCGCTACTGAACGGTTATGTTCGTTTAGACGCATCTCAACCAGGTTGGTACTGGCAGGGTTGAGGCGCATGACGGCGTCCTCGACACCGGGGACCGGAAAAGGTGGTCGGGAAGTGATGCGCACTCTTCGCACGCTTCAGCTTGCATGGATACCGCCGGTGTTGGTGTGCCGGAGCCGTAGTGCCCGCCGCCGACGACGACTTTTCAAAGGAGAGGTATGCCAGTCTCCGGCCAGGCCTGGCTGAACGGCTTCCCCGTGCGGGTGGAAGCCCTCGGGACGGACACGCGCAAAACCGACCCCGTCAACGCTCCAAACAATTAGGAGGATTAGGTCATGAACTCGATATGGGACTGCGTCGTCGTCGGTGGCGGAGCCGCGGGCTTGAGCGCAGGTCTGGTACTGGGTCGGGCGCGGCGGCGAACGCTGCTGGTCGACGCGGGTCAGCAGAGCAACCTGGCCGCTCACGGCATCGGCGGGTTGTTGGGTCACGACGGCCGACCGCCGGGCGAGCTGTACGAGGCCGGGCGGCGCGAGATTGCCGCCTACCCGTCCGTCGAAGTGTGGACCGGTGAGGTGGTGGCGGGTGAGCGCGCCGGCGATGTGTTCGAACTGGAACTGTCCGACGGTCGGCGTGAACGCACGCGTCGGGTGCTGCTGGCCACTGGCATGGCGTACCGGCCGCCTGCGCTGCCCGGGCTCGCGGAGTTGTGGGGGCGGTCGGTGTTCCACTGCCCGTTCTGCCACGGCTGGGAGGTTCGCGATCAACCGTTGGCGGTATTGGCGAACGGTGAGCGGGCAGTGCGTTCGTCGTTATTGCTGAGGGGATGGAGCGACGACGTTGTGCTCCTGACTGGAGGGCCTGCGGAGCTCGATGGTGACGCCCGATCCCGGTTGGCCGCAGCACGCGTCGTGATCGACGAGCGGCCCGTTGCCGAACTCGCCTCAAGCAATGGCGAATTGGAAGCCATTGTGTTCACCGACGGAACTCGGCTGGCACGCAGCGGTCTGCTCGTCGCGACGACACTGCATCAGCGGTCGCAGCTGGGTGAACAGCTCGGGGTCGGGTTCGGTGAGCCGACGCCGGCGGCGGCGAATCCCATCGCAGTTGATGCGCTCTGTCGGACAACGGTTCCCGGAGTCTTCGCGGCCGGCGACAACACCAGTGCGCAGATGCCGCAGGTGGCCTCTGCGATCGCGACAGGTTCGCTCGCGGCCGCGTCGGTTGTGCAGAGTTTGGCCGAGGACGTCGGCTCACCGATACCGGAATGGACGAGACCACCGTCAACGGTGAGCTGAATCATGAACTGGAGTCCCGGGGCTTTGACGGCAATGACGGGCTCGAAAGCCACATCGCCACCACCGAACGACCCATCAGCCTGGAACACGTAATCGACCCATGGACGTCACACAACCCACCAACGACGAGCAGACCAAGCACTGGAACACAACAGCTGGATGCGCCTGGGTCGACGCGCAGGACCTGCTGGACCAGATGATGAAGGGATTGGAAGACCTGCTCGTCGACGGCGTGGCTGCCGGATCGGGGCGGCGGGTGCTTGACGTCGGCTGCGGTACGGGCGGCACCACACTCGCCGTCGCGCGCAGGCTCGGCGCCGAGGGTCAGTGCGTCGGCGCCGACGTGTCGGAGCCGATGATCGCCGCCGCCCGCGCCCGGGCCGAACGGGACGGCATACCAGCGAGTTTCATCCTCGCCGACGTGCAGACCCATCCGTTTAAGCGCGCGAGCGTCGACACGATCATCTCGCGATTCGGCGTCATGTTTTTCAACGACCCGGTCCAGGCCTTCGCGAACCTGCGGCGCGCCGCAACCGACCACGCCGCGCTTCACGTTATCGCCTGGCGCAGCGCCGTGGAGAATCCGTTCATGACGACCGGCCTGCGTGAGGCGGCCCCGCTGCTGCCGAACCTTCCCGACCGCCCGGCAGACGGCCCGGGACAGTTCTCCTTCGCCGACCCGCAACGGGTCGCTGCGATCCTCGACGCGGGTGGCTGGGCCGACGTCGACCTCCAGCCGATCGACGTCGAGTGCACCCTGCCCGAGCCGGAGTTGATCGGCTTCGTCACGCGGCTGGGTCCTGTCGGTCTGGCACTTCAAGTCGAGGGCGAGCGGACCCGCGTCCAAGTCATCGAGGCCGTCCGTCCCGCCTTTGATCCCTTTGTGCACGGAACCGAGGTTCGGTTCACCGCCGCGTGCTGGATGATCAGCGCCCAAGCGTCGGGATAACCGCCGACGCCAGGCTGAATCACCCTCCCGCACAGCTATTTCCGCATCGGGTAGCGGCCCATCGAAGTTTTCAGGAACTCAAAGGCTCAGGACTTGACCGAATCTCCGTCGCGATTTCGTTGGCGGGTGCACGCCACGCTTGACGGACGTGTGCCCGTCGTTCGCCATCAACGGGGGCTCAGGTTCTACCACGATCGTCAGGGCGGCGAGCTTGACAAGTGGTCGTCGCATATCCCAACAACTCCGGCCTCACCCGTGAGTTAGGCGGGCCGACAATCTTGTCAAACAATCAGTAGACGGTTGTCAATCCTCAATGCAACTCGACACATCTACTATGCCTTGGCCATGTTGGTGAAGCGCGACAAGTGGAGTTGGTGCGCAACGGTGATCGTCTTGGTCGGACCGTTGCGGTGCTTGCCCAGAATCAGGTCCGCTTCACCGCCGCGCGGGTCGTCACGCTCGAACGCATCCGGACGGTGCAACAGGATGACCATGTCCGCATCTTGTTCGAGGCTGTTATGCAAGCTAATCAAATTAGCTACGAAATTGTGTGTCCCGCTTACGGTTCCGTCGTAGACGTCATGCATACCGACGCTGGTGATTTCGACGATTTCGTCCCAGAACACATCGTTGGTCGCGAGGTCGTGAATGTCACGATCATCGAGCAGTGCCGCAGCGCGATGCAGTCTCGATCGGCTCGGCGAGTGCTTCCACATCGTCGATCCACAGAATTTCGTACCCATTGCGGCGGCGAACTCGCGATGCGTGATCCGCTTGGCGACCAACGCGGCGCGCACGTCGGTCCACACCGCCTTTGGCACTGTGGCTGAGTTCGAGTTGCGAATCACGTTGTCCAGGTTCGCAAGTACCTCGCGGGCGGCATCCGCCTTCACACCATTCACTCCGACATGGCGGAGAAATCGCGCTTGGTTCTCCGCGCCGTAGATATATAGGTGCCAACTGTCGCGGTAGCCCGTCTTCTGAATACGCTTGACCCGGCTGAACACGCCGACTCGCAACAACAACGCGGTGACGTCGTCGACCAGTTGGCGGCTGGTCGACGCGTAATAGATACGCGCCTGGCCGGTCTTGGCGTCCCACCGCATTGATCCATCCGTAGCCCACACATGTTTCAGGAACAGCGCCACTTGGTCGTTGGGCGCACGGAAGACTTCCTGCGGCACGAACTTCTCGTAGCTTCGAAGGCCGAACAGGCCCAACCGATCCAGCCATTCCGCAATGGGATTCCGCTTTCCGCGAGTCAGGCGATACGGCGCAGGCAGTCGCAACTGCGCCGCTGAAACGGTAACCGCGACGAGGTTCGCTTCGTCGATGCTGGCGTATCGGATCGGCTGTCGCTTCATACACGAACCGTCTCCGATCATGTGCGCCAGCAGGATGATCTCCGACTCATCCATCCGTTGGGTATCAACGGGTTCCGGGACCCGCCGCGGTACAGCCAACCGATCGCCGACCTTCAGCTCGCCCAGCGGAGTCCAACCGTCGAAGGTCATGAACGGGTGATTCGCCGTCGCCTCGATCTCGCGACCCGAAGCCAACCGCATCTTGAAGACTTCCTTGTTCCCGCTGTAGAAGACGTTGGTCATCGGGCGTGCGACCATCCGCTTGCGGTCATCCAGCGACCACACCAGCGGCCGCTCCCTCGTCCGCATCAGTTCACCGAACGTCACCTCAGCGCCGTTGTCTGCCCGCAGGATCCGTGTGTTGGCCGTGAGGCAGCCCGACTCGCGCAGGTCAGAGACCATCGGCTTCTTGTCGGTGCGCTGCTCCGGCCCGCGGTTCAACTGGCTGATCGCGACGACCGGAACGTCGAGTTCCTTGGCCATCAGCTTGAGGCTTCGCGAGAAGTCCGACACTTCCTGCTGGCGCGACTCGTACTTCTTACCCGATGTCATCAGCTGCATGTAGTCCACGACAATCAAACGGAGGCCGGCTTTTTGGGACAGCCGTCGCGCCTTCGCCCGGATCTCCATCATCGTGAGGTTCGGTGAATCATCGATATACAAAGGCGCTTCGCTGATTTCACTCATCCGGCGTGCCAGCCGCGTCCAGTCGTCGTCGCTCATGCGTCCCGACCGCATATCGGCCAGCTTGATCTTGGCCTCAGCCGACAGCAGCCGCATCACGATCTCCGACTTGCTCATCTCCAGGCTGAAAATGACGCTCGGCAAGTGATGTTTGATGGAGCAGGACCGCATGAAGTCCAGGCCCAGCGTCGAGTTGTGCGTCGGCACCATGCCGCGGCCCGCCAAGTACAGATGCCCGTCGTTGTCCACCTGCACGCAGCGCACCGGAACGGAACGGACCCGACGCACCGCATCGATCTGCAGCACCGGCGCCATCAACGTCGTTGCAGCGCCGTGGTAGCGCGCCATCGATCCGGCCGCCGCGATGGTGTCCATGCCGGCGCGAAGCTCTGCAGTGGTTCTGATTCCGTAACCCGTCGGCCATTGATGTGAGGCGTCTGCGACGATGACTGTCCCATCGGAGAACTCGACCTCGTAGCACGGCCGGCCCAGCATGACGTCGGTGGCCGCCACAACCGTCGTCGGCTCGCCGTCGGCGCCGAGCAACCGGTCCCCCACCGCGACGTCACCCATGGTGGTCCAACCGGTCGGCGTCGGCAACGGCGTATCGAGCTTGAGTGCCTTCCCCACACCCGGCCGTGCCGCGATGATGATCATCTGACCGGCGTGCAAGCCGTTGGTCACCTCGTCGAGTTCGACGAATCCCGTCGGGACGCCGCGTGCGATGCCGCCCTGCGACGCGATCGCATCGATCTCGTCCATCGTGGGCTGCAGCAGTTCCTCGAGCGGGACGAAGTCTTCTGACGTCCGCCGCTCGGTGACGTCGTAGATCTCCGACTGCGCCCGGTCGACGATCTCGTTGACGTCCGCACCGTCGGCGCCGGCATAGCCGTACTGCACGACCCGCGTGCCTGCCTCAACCAGCCGACGCAGCAACGCCTTCTCCGCGACGATGCCCGCGTAATAGCCCGCGTTGGCCGCAGTCGGCACCGTCGAGATGAGCGTGTGCAGATACGGCGCGCCGCCGATCCGTCGCAGCAGACCCCGGCGGTCCAACTCGGCGGCCACGGTCACCGCATCGGCAGGCTCGCCGCGCCCGTACAGATCGAGGATGGCGTCGTAGACGTTTTGATGCGCGGGACGGTAGAAGTCACCGGGACGCAGCTTCTCCAACACGTCGGCGATGGCATCCTTGCTCAGCAGCATGCCGCCAAGCACTGACATCTCGGCCGCATTGTCCTGAGGAGGCTGACGACCGAAGTCCTCACTGGGTGGCGGCGTGTCCATCCCCGAATGGCCGAGGTCATCCACGACAGCCACGGAGCGGCTCACCCCTTCCAACCGTTCGAACGTACATTCGATAGTCTGCCACTTGACTATAGGGGCGTCGACTGACAATTCCCCCTAGCAAGCCTCGGACAACGACCCGCGACGGCCAACGCTAGACGTTGCTAGGACCCCTACAAAGTGGCCCTGTTCATGAACTTGTGGATTGAGTGTGGATAGGTCCGTACAGGCATGTTGAGTCGTTGGGGAAAACCTGTGCATGAACCACTTTGTTCAGTCCGTTTACGCAGATAGCCGCACGATAACCGCAGTTCATACCTGTGGATGACAATTGCCTCGGCGTGTCGGGCCTGGTTGCCGTCTCGGGCGTGTTGTGTTTCCGGCGAGGGCCCGGGAGGTTAACAGCCCGTTAGGTTCGCTGTTGCCAGCCGGCCCTGCCGTGTTCGCCAGCAGACACAGCAACGGCCGGGTGGAGACGGATATGGTCTCCACCCGGCCGAACTGACGCTGAAGTAATTAACCCGCGACGACGCTCAACGTCACCGAGGCATCCACATCGGGGTGTAGCCGCACCGCGACGGGGTGCGATCCGGTCGACTTGATGTGCGCCTTGGGCAGCTGCACCGTCCGCTTGTCCAGATTCGGGCCGCCTGCCTTCTTGATCGCCGCGACGACGTCCGCCGCAGTCACCGAACCGAACAACTTGCCGGTGTCACTGGCCGACTTCACGGACAGCTCGACAGGCCCGAGTCCCTCGAGCGCGGTCTTGAGTTCCTTGGCGTGCTCGAGGCCCTGCACAGCCTTGGCGTCGCGGGCGCGCCGGATCTCCTCGGCCTGGCGCTCGGCTCCGCGCGATGCGACGATCGCCAGTCCGCGCGGCAGCAGGTAGTTGCGGCCGTAGCCGTCCTTGACCTCGACAATGTCGCCCGACACACCCAGGTGGTCGACCTCTGCAGTGAGAATCAGCTTCATCTTTTCGTCCTGTCCTGCTCTACCGCGTTGCCGAGGTGAAGGGCAGCAGCGCCACCTCGCGGGCGTTCTTGACTGCGACCGCGATGTCGCGCTGGTGCTGCACGCAGTTACCGGTCACGCGGCGGGCACGAATCTTGCCGCGCTCACTGATGTATGTGCGCAGAAGCGCCGTGTCCTTGTAGTCGATCGCCTGCCCCTTCTTGGAGCAGAAGACGCACTTACGAGTCTTGACGGGCTTTTCGGGCGCGGGGCGCCGCTTGTTGGCCTTGGCCATGTGTCTATCTCTTTCCGGGTATTGCTGATTGAAAGTTGGTTGTCAGAAGGGCGGTTCGTCGTCGCTGCCTGCGAACGAGCCCGATGCCGGGGCGCTGCCCCACGGATCGTCCTGCTTGGCTTCCGAGCCGCCGCCGCCGCCACGGGAGCCACCGCCACCGAAGCCGCCGCCCCCACCGCCGCTGCGGCTTGCCTTGTTGACCTTGGCCGTCGCATACCGCAGCGAGGGCCCGATCTCGTCGACCTCGACCTCGACCACAGTGCGCTTCTCGCCCTCGCGGGTCTCGAATGAGCGCTGCTTGAGGCGGCCCTGCACGATCACCCGCGACCCGCGGGTCAGGCTTTCGGCCACGTTCTCGGCCGCTTCGCGCCAGATGTTGCACCGCAGGAACAGCGCCTCGCCGTCCTTCCACTCACCGCTCTGGCGGTCGTAGATGCGCGGCGTCGACGCGACCGTGAAGTTCGCAACGGCCGCACCTGACGGCGTGAAGCGCAGTTCCGGATCGGCGGTCAGGTTTCCGACGACGGTGATTGTGGTGTCACCAGCCACGAGTTCCTCCTGGAGTTGGCCGTGTGCGGCAGTCGCAGGCGAGCCTACGGAAGCACTACGACGCGCACACGCCGTTCCGACTAGTGCTTGTCGGTGCGGAGCACCTTGGTTCGCAGCACCGACTCGTTCAGGTTGAGCTGACGGTCGAGCTCGGACACCGTCGCGGGCTCTGCCTTAACATCGATGACGGCGTAGATGCCCTCGGCATGCTTGGCGATCTCGTATGCCAGTCGACGCTTGCCCCAGATGTCGACCTTGTCGACACTGCCGCCGTCCTTGCGGACCACGTTGAGGAATGTCTCCAGCGACGGAGCTACGGTGCGCTCGTCGAGAGTGGGGTCGAGAATGACCATGATTTCGTATGGACGCATGAGAACCTCACCACCTCCTACGGTCTAGTCGGCCACGGTCGTTCCGTGGCAGGAGGGTTACCTGCGTCGGCAACCGGCTCAGGCTACAGGAATGCCCGCTGATCTGCGAAATCGCGCAGCTCACCCGACTTACACTTCGGCCATGTTCTCGGAGACGCGTTATGCGTTGAACGGGGACCTGCGCGTCGCCTACCGCGCGTCGGCACCGGGCGAGCGCGACATCGTCTTCGTCTCCAATTGGTTCACGAATTGTGAGATAGCGCCCGAGATGCCCTCGCTTCAGCCCTGGGTCGAGGCGGTTGCATCGCTGGGCCGACTGATCTTCTTCGACCAACCCGGTACGGGGGCGTCCGATCCCATCGTGCCGGGCGCGATGCCGACGTTGGAGCAATGGGCCGACAGCATCACCGCGGTGCTCGACGCGCTCGGCAGCCCGCAGGCGGTCCTTCTCGCGAGCGTCGGTTCATTGGCGCCGTCCGTTTTGTTCGCCGCCTCCCATCCGTCCCGCACCACGGCGCTGGTGGTGCTCGAGGGCTACGCCGACCCATTGGGCGAGGAAGAGTACGGGCTGACCCCGGACGAGGCCGTAGCGCTGATGCGGTCCCTCTGGGGGACAGGCGAGTACCAGCGAATGCTCAACCCGGACATGCCATGGAACGAGGAGGTCCGAGCGTCATGGGCCCGTCAGGAACGCCTCGCCGCCAGCCCGGCGACGCTGTCGCTGATGTTTCCTCTGGTGTCGGAAAGCGATGTGCGGGCGGTGCTTCCGACCGTTCGGGTGCCCACTCTGGTGCTTCAGCACAGCGACAATCCCATCATCCCGCGCGAACGCGGCAGGTACGTCGCCGATCAGATTCCCGGAGCCGCCTACGTTGAGCGGCCGGGGCGCAACATGTACCACTTCGTCGAGCCATGGCGAGAGTCGTTCCAGGTGATGTGCGAGTTTCTCACCGGGCATCAACCCGAAGTGTCCGACGATCGTGTACTGGCCACGGTGCTGTTCACCGACATCGTGGACTCGACTCGTCTGGCCGCCGCAATGGGTGATCGTGACTGGTACGCCCTCCTCGATGCGCACAACGCCGTCGTCCGTTCACAGCTCGCTCGGTTCCGGGGCCGCGAAATCAGCACTGCCGGTGATGGTTTCCTCGCCACGTTCGACGGCCCTCAGCGTGCCATCCGCTGCGCGACAGCGATCCGGGACGCCCTGCGCGCCTTGGGAATTGAAATACGCGCCGGATTGCATACCGGCGAATGTGAGCTCCGCGGCGACGACATCGGTGGCATCGCCGTGCACATCGGTGCCCGTGTCAGCGCATTGGCCGGGCCGAACGAGGTACTCGTGTCGAGCACATTGCGCGACCTCGTGATCGGATCGGGTCTCGAGTTCGACGACCGCGGAACACACCAACTCAAGGGTGTGCCCGGCGAATGGCACGTTTTCGCTGTCGCGTCGCGCTAGTGAGCAGACGCACAACTGCCCATTTCGACGGTATTTTGGGCAGTTTTGCGTCTGCTCGCGCTAAGAAACTGCGGCGGGCTCGTCTTCGGGTTCCGGTTCGGGCGCGGGGGTGACGCGGATCCGGTTCGCCTGTGGCCGTAGCCAGTCCGGCAACCAGCGCGGCGGATTGTCCGGCGCCTCGTCGAAGACACCGCCGGACGGGTCGTCCACCTGTCCTCGGCACCGCACCAGATCCAGCTCGGGCCGATACATCTGCCGAATCACCAACACGCACAACGCGATCACCGCGATATCGCGCAGCACCACCGTCACGGTGAACGGTTGCTCGGGCAGACCACGGTTCTGCTCGCCGTAGAGGTACAGCATCCGCGGTATCCACACCAGCGCATCTATCGTCATCCACGCCAACAGAATCCGCCGATGCGGCAGTGCCAGCACCGCCAGCGGCACCAGCCACAGTGAGAACTGCGGGCTCCACACCTTGTTCGTCAGCAAGAACGCCGCCACCACAAGGAACGCCACCTGCACTAGCCGCGGTCGCTGCTTGGCCGTCAGCACGACGTAACCGATTCCCACACAACAAGCCAAGAACAGCGCGGCGCTGACAGTGTTCAAGATCGTCGGCGGCTGCCAGAACCCCAGGTTCTGGTCGAAGCCGCCCCAGTCGGTAAACGACTTCACCACGTTGTACAGCGAATCCATGTCGTCGCCGCGACGTGTGTTGAGCCGGAAGAACTCCGACCATCCGCGCGGAAACAGCACCATGATCGGCAGGTTCACCACCAGCCAGGTCAGCACCGTGGCGATCGCCGCCTTACCCACCTCGCGCAGTCGCCCCGTGCGCACACCGAGCAGCACCATCGGCACGAACAACAGCAGCGGATACAGCTTCGCCGCCACACCGAGTCCGATCAGCGCACCCGCAAGCCACGGTCTTCGCCGTGCCCACGCGAGCAGCGCACCTGTCGCGAAAGCCGTTGCGAGAGCATCGAAGTTCGTGAACGCCTGAAAGATCAGGATCGGCGACGCGGCCACCATCGCGGCATCCCAGACGCGTCGCGGACCCGCAAGTCGCGCGCTGGCCCACACGGTCGTCAGCCACGCGAGCGCCAACCCGAACGCGGCGATGTTGAAGAACATCACCACCTCGGCGATCACCGGGATCGACACCAGTTTCGTCACCGCGGTGTACGTCTTGGCCAGCGCCATCGACACGTACTGGTAGACACCGGTCAGCACCGGATATTCCATGTAGCGCACGGCGATGTTGCCGTCGTATTGGTGTCTTGGCTTGCCGTCGCTGTCCGTCTCGATCCAGCTCGACTTGTACGGGAACTTCCCGAGGTTCAGCAACTCCGCCGTGTACAGCGGAACGGTGTCGGAGTAGCACAGTTCGTAATAGGCCCGCTGGTTCTGCCAGTTGCCGACGCGCTGATCGGCGGTGCCGGTTCCGGTCGTCTGTAGGCAGGCGGCCTTGGTCGAATAACCGAGCGCCAGGAACACCAGCGCAATGATCAGCATCACCCGTAGCGGCGTCAGGAAGCGTTGCCTGCCGATCAGTGCGTGCCTGCCGACCGGGCCGCCGATCACTTCCGACAGCGCAGCGCCCATGGTGTCGGTGCGGCTGGGCAGGTCGCGGTTGTCGAGGCTACGCCGATCGTCGGCCGGCTCTTCGGGCGCGACGATCTCGCGGTCGGTCACGGGGGCGGAGGCGGTCCGGGCGGCGGGCCTGCCGGCGCCGCCGGAACGGGTGCACCCGGCGCCGACGGCGCCGACGGCACGGCCGGCACCGTGGTCGGCGGGCCGATCGGGATCGTGATGCCGGGGGCTACTTCGATCGTCGGCTGGATGACCGTCTCCGAGGGCGTCGGGGGCGGCGCAATCGCGGTCGACGGCTGTGGTGCCGGCGCCTGCGGCACACCGGCATAGCCGCCGATCTCTGTCGGCTTGGGGAACGACTCGTTGTCGGTGCCCTCCAGCGCGCCGTCCATGGTCGCCTTCCAGATGTCCGACGGCAGACCCGACCCGTAAACCGGTGCACCCCATTTGTTCTCGAGCGGCTTCGTGCCCTCGGTCGTGCCGACCCACACTGCAGTCGACAGCGACGGAGTGTACCCGACCATCCACGCGTCCCTGTTGGCGCCGGTGTCGCCCAGCTGGTTGGTGCCGGTCTTCGCCGCCGACGGCCGTCCCCCCGCAAGGTTGTGGCCGTTGGAATACGCGGCGATCGGCTGCATCGCGGACGTCACGTTATCCGCCACCGATTTGTCGATCCGCTGCTCGCCGGCATCGGTCTCCTGGCTGGCGTCGAACAACACCTCGCCGCGCGAGTTGACCACCTTCTGCACGAAATGCGGCTTGTGGTACACGCCAGAATCGGCCAGCGTCGCGTATGCCGACGCCATGTCGATGACGCGACTCTGGTACTGGCCCAGCACAATTCCGTTGTTGGGCGGTCCGCCCTTACCGTCCTCGGACAGCGTGTGCTCGACACCGGGGAAGCTCTCGGCGATGCCCGCCTTGTGCGCGGCGTCGGCGACGTCGGACGGTCCGTTCTTCAACTTCAGCATCAACCGGTAGTAGCTGGTGTTCAGCGAGCGCTTCAGCGCCTCGGCGATGTTGCAGGTGCCGCATCCGGCACCCTCGACGTTGGTGATCTTGATGCCGTTCACCTCGACGGGGGAACTGTCCACCTGGTAGCCGAGTCCCATGCCCTGCTGCAGCGCGGCCACCAACGCGAACACCTTGAACGACGACCCCGTCGGCAATCCAGCCTGCGCGAAGTCGAACCCGTTCGCGTCGGTGCCGCCGTAATACGCCTTCACCGCGCCGGTCTTCGGGTCGATCGACACGACCGCGGTGCGCATGTCGGGATCCTGGCCGTCGAGGTACTTGGCGGCGGCATCCTCGGCGGCCTTCTGCGCCTTGGGGTCGATGGTCGTGGTGATCTGCAGGCCCTGTGTGTTCAAAGTGCGCTCGTCGATGTTGAACAGGTCCAGGAGTTCCTGCTGGACCTGCCGTTCGATCAGGCCGTTGGGGCCGGTGGTCTGGTTCTGTGAGCGCGCCTGCTCGGGCGGCACGGTCGTCGGGAACTGTTGTGCGGCACGGTCTTGTTTCGACAACGCGCCGATGTCGACCATGCCGTCGAGCACCCAGTTCCATCGCTCCGTCGCGCCCTCCGGGTTGACGGCAGGGTCCAGGCCCGACGGCCGCTGAATGAGCGCGGCCAGCAGCGCTCCCTCGGCGACCGTCAACTGCTCGACCGGTTTGTCGAAGTAGGCCTTGGCCGCCGCGGAGATGCCGTAGGCACCGCGACCGAAATAGATGATGTTCAGATACGACTGCAGCACTTGGTCTTTGGACCACTCGCTGGACATCTTCGTCGAGATGACCAGTTCCTTGGCTTTGCGGACGATGCCCCCGACACCCGAGCGGGCGTCGCCGACCAACGCGTTCTTCACGTACTGCTGGGTGATCGTCGAACCACCCTGCAGATCACCGCCGAAGATGTTGTTCTTGAACGCGCGCGCGAAACCGGTGAACGAGAAGCCGGGATTGGAATAGAAGTCGCGGTCCTCGGCGGCCATCACCGCATTGCGCACGTGCACCGGGATCTGGTCGATGGTGACGTCCACCCGGTTGCCTTCGGGCGGAACAATTTTCGCCAGTTCGCTACTGTCGCTGGCCAGGATGGTCGACACCTGGTTGGTCCGGATGTCGCCGGGCTTGGGCACGTCGACGATGAGGTAGGCCATCCCGAAGGTGATCAGAGGCAACACGATCATCACGGCCACGCCCGCGTACAGCGTGCGGCGCACCCACTTCCAGTTGATCTGCTCGCGGAAGCTGGGCTTCGGTGTCTGCGGCGGGGGCGGGCCTCCGCGCGATCCGCCGCCACCTGTCGGGCGCCGCGGCGGGGGTGGCGGCGGTTGCCTCGGCGGAGCGGGCGGTGTGCCGTCCAGTGCCCTTTTGACCACGTCGATCGGGTCACGCAGATGCGGCGGCGGGCCGGTGCGGACGGCCGGAATCACTGCGGTCGATCGGTCGTCGGGTGGCGCGCCTGCGGCGCGGTGTCGGGGTGGGCCGTCGGGACGGTGCTGTTGGGGGCGCGGACCCACGCCATCAGCCGCGCGCCCCGTGCGGACCTCACTGGCTGACCGGTCGTGGCGCCCTTCGCTATTCACTGGCCGTGCGCGCAGTGCCGCGCGCGGTTCGTGTGCCACGAGACCCCTTCGGCGGGGGAACAGCGCCCAGCACATACGACTTGACCAAGTGATTCCAACTGCAGGTGCGGCATACCTCCACCACGTGTACGGAGAACTCGTCGTAGCGGGTCGCCAGGAGTACCAGCTCCTCGGCGGTGCGCGCCGAGCCAGATACGGCGCCAAGGTGGTCGCCGAACACCCACGACACCAGGGTGAGCTGTTCCTTGCGGCAGATCGGGCACATCACCGAACTGGGCTTCCCGTGGAACTTCGCGGCCCGCAGCAGGTAAGGGTTGGCGTCACAGACCTCCGATACCCCGGTGCGCCCGGAGTACACCTCGGCCAGCAGGGACCGGCGCCGAAGCGCATAGTCCACCACTTGTCGCTGCAGTCGCACGGAGACCAGAGTACGTCGGCCTCGCCGCCGCCGAGGCGGGACTACGCCGCCACACCCCCGGCAACGTCAACTGGTCTGCATAGATAGCAACCGAACTCTTACGATCATCGTCGTGGCGACACGGCATACACCGGGAACGCGGGCGAAGGACAGCGACCGTAACGACACGTGCCAGATCCTGGACAGTGCGCTGGCGGACGGTCAGCTGTCGATGGAGGAGCACCGGACCCGGGTGGCGTTGGCCACCGGCGCCGAGACGCTCGGCGATCTGCAGTCGCTGGTGTCGGATCTGCAGACCAACAACGCGCCCGTCCAACTGCCCGATCTCAAGAAGCGACCCACGGTGGCCGGCGGACGCGGCAACAACTGGAAGTTCGGACTCGCGATGTCGGTGGTGCTGGTGCTGCTCGGCATCGCGATCGGCTGGGGGCTGTACGGCAACACGACGTCGCCCCTTAGCTTCACCTCCGATCCGGGCGCCAAGTCCGACGGCATCCCCGCAAAGGTCCTCACGCCACCGAAGCAGTTGCAGTCACTCGGCGGCCTGAATGGACTGCTGGAGCAGATGCGCCAGCGGTTCGGCGACACGATGGGATACAGCATGGTGATCTATCCCGAGTACGCCGTGCTGTACCGCATAGATCCCGCCGACGAACGCCGGAAGTTGAGCTACACCTACCGCGGCGGATTCGATGATCCGACGACATCGGCCAAAGACGAGCGCGACGTCCTGGTCGACCTGTCGGCGTTCGACGTCAAAGCCGCTGTCGGCATCCTGCGGGGCGCGGCAGAGACGGTCGGTCTGCAACAGGAAGACGTCAAGCCCGACAACACCTACCTCACGATCGATCCCGCACACGATCCGTTGACGCCGGGTGCGCTGGAACTACGTGCCAACGTGTCCAGCGACTTCGGCAGCGGTTCGATCACCTTCGCAGGCGACGGCACTCCCAAACGGGTCGATCAGGTCGGCGACTGACGCCGGCCCTGGTCAGCGCGGCGCGGCCCACCATTGGCGCTGAATATATCGGCGCGATACTATTGCCCGAGGTGTCGAACCGTCGTAGCGGCCAAGCTCAACCCGTCTGGGGAGGTGATTCGTTTGCTGGAGCTCGCCGTCCTTGGTCTTCTTCTCGAATCGCCGATGCACGGCTATGAGCTGCGCAAACGGCTGACGGGTCTGCTGGGTGCCTTCCGGGCGTTCTCCTACGGCTCGCTGTACCCCGCGCTGCGCCGCATGCAGGTTGACGGTCTGATCGCCGAGGACGCCGCACCTGAGGGGATCCCGAAGGTGCGCCGGGCGCGGCGCGTCTACCGGCTCACCGATGCCGGTAAGCAGCGCTTCGCTGAACTGGTGGCCGACACCGGTCCGCAGAACTACTCCGACGACGGTTTCGGCGTGCATCTCGCGTTTTTCAACCGCACGCCCGCCGAGGCCAGGATGCGCATCCTGGAGGGCCGTCGCCGTCAAGTGGAAGAACGCCGTGAAGGTCTACGTGAAGCAATCGCGCGGGCCAGCAATTCGCTCGATCGCTACACCCGGCAGCTCCATCAGCTGGGTTTGGAGTCCAGCGAGCGGGAAGTCAAGTGGCTGAACGAGCTGATAGCCGCAGAGCGTCTGGGACAAGGCCGCTCAGACAACACTGTGCAGCCTTAACGAAGCAGAGCACTAGGAAAGAAAGTACGGAGAGGGAGAAGTCGTCATGACTGATAACACCGAGGTGCGGGTCGCGATTGTCGGTGTGGGCAACTGCGCATCCTCGCTTGTTCAGGGTGTGCAGTATTACCAGGACGCCGACGAGACGGCCACGGTGCCCGGTTTGATGCATGTGCGCTTCGGCCCGTATCACGTCCGCGACGTGAAGTTCGTCGCCGCATTCGACGTCGACGCCAAGAAGGTCGGCTTTGACCTGTCCGAGGCGATCTTCGCGTCGGAGAACAACACCATCAAGATCGCCGACGTGCCGCCCACCAACGTCATCGTGCAGCGCGGCCCGACGCTCGACGGCATCGGCAAGTACTACGCCGACACCATCGAGGTGTCGGATGTCGATCCGGTCGACGTGGTCAAGGTGCTCAAGGACAACAACGTCGACGTCCTGGTGTCCTACCTGCCGGTGGGCTCCGAGGAGGCCGACAAGTTCTACGCGCAATGCGCGATCGACGCCGGGGTGGCTTTCGTCAACGCGCTGCCGGTGTTCATAGCCTCTGATCCGGTGTGGGCCAAGAAGTTCGCCGACGCCGGTGTGCCGATCGTCGGCGACGACATCAAGAGCCAGGTCGGTGCGACCATCACCCACCGCGTGATGGCCAAGCTGTTCGAGGACCGCGGCGTGCAACTCGACCGCACCATGCAGCTCAACGTCGGTGGCAACATGGACTTCCTCAACATGCTCGAGCGTGAGCGCCTGGAGTCGAAGAAGATCTCCAAGACGCAGGCCGTGACGAGCAACTTGCAGCGGGAGTTCAAGACCAAGGATGTGCACATCGGCCCGTCCGATCACGTCGGTTGGCTCGACGACCGCAAGTGGGCCTACGTCCGGCTGGAAGGTCGCGCGTTCGGTGACGTGCCGTTGAACCTGGAGTACAAGCTCGAGGTGTGGGACTCCCCGAACTCGGCGGGCGTCATCATCGACGCGGTGCGTGCGGCGAAGATCGCCAAGGACCGCGGCATCGGCGGCCCCGTCGAGGCGGCCTCGGCCTATCTGATGAAGAGCCCGCCCAAGCAGCTGCCGGACGACATCGCCCGCGCGCAGCTCGAGACGTTCATCGAGGGCTGACAGCAGCTACTTCTCGCGGACGGGGATCCCGAACGGGGTCCCCGTTTGCTGATGCGCGGCCATGTTTACGCAGCTGACGCATGGGTATGACGCGAGTGTCAATTATGGCACCGACTCAAGGAGCACCCCATGCAAGACCAATTGAGAGACATGTGGGGGTCGGTGGTCGCCATCGCTCCCAAGCTTCTGCTGTTCCTGCTGATCCTCATTGTCGGGTGGATACTGGCGAAGCTCATCGCCAAGGCGGTCGACAAGATCCTCGAACGCGTCGGCTTCGACCGTGCGGTGGAGCGTGGCGGAGTCCGGCGGGCGCTCGCGCGCAGTAACTACGACGCCTCCACGATCGTCAGCAAGGTCGTCTACTTCGCTTTGCTCCTGGTGGTGTTGCAGTTCGCCTTCGGCGTCTTCGGCCCGAACCCGGTCAGCGCCCTCATCTCAGGTGTCGTCGCATTCCTGCCACGGCTTTTCGTTGCGTTGATCATCGTCGTGGTCGCGGCCGCGATCGCGGCCGGGGTGCGCGACATCGTGGCCAACGCGCTCAGCGGATTCTCGTACGGACGGATGCTGGGCACCATCGCCAGCGTGTTCATCCTCGGCCTCGGCATCATCGCGGCACTGAACCAGGTTGGCATCGCGCTGACCGTCACCCTGCCGGTATTGATCGCCGTGTTGGGAACCATCGCAGGCATCCTCGTGGTGGGCGTCGGCGGTGGCTTGATCAAGCCGATGCAGGCGCGCTGGGAGAACTACCTGACGACGGCTGAGCGTGAGGGCCGCAGCATCAGGGAGAGCCGCTCGAACGCCGCGGCGCAGACGCGGCAGATGCCCGCCTACCGCGAACCGGAGGCGGACTACAAGTGGGCGGATGACGAACCATCGAGCCGGCCGCAACATGCGGCGGCGCCGATTCCTCCCACTCCGACCCGCCCGGCGTATCACGGGGAAGGCCGGCCACGTCCGTAACGCACCATTGACTCTGCGCTCAGGGCTTGTGCTCGCACTTTTCACGCCCTGGGCGCAGCGTCGTTTTCGAGTAGGGTCCGGTTCGTGGTGTCCGACGACGAATTGGCGGGGCTCGACGAGTTCGGGCTGTTGCACGAGAACGCCGAACAGATCGCCGCTGACACGATTCCACCGGTGCAGCGCATCCACGCCGGGCCGATCAGCGCGCTCAAGTGGGGCGACGCGCGGCCGGAGGTGGTGTTTTTGCACGGCGGCGGCCAGAACGCGCACACCTGGGACACCGTGATCGTCGGACTCGGCGTGCCGGCCCTGGCCGTCGACCTGCCTGGCCACGGCCGCTCGGCGTGGCGCAAAGACGGTGACTACGGGCCGAAGCTCAACGCCGAAACACTGCGCCCGGTCCTGCGCGAGCACGCGCCCGATCCGCGGCTCATGGTCGGGATGTCGCTCGGCGGGCTGACGGCGCTGCGCATCGCCGCCAGTGAGCCCGCGTTGGTGCCAGAGTTGGTGCTCGTCGACGTCACACCGTCGGCGCCGGAGCGACACGAGGAGATGACCAAGGCCCAGATGGGCACGGTCGCGCTGGTTCAGGGTGACCGGACCTTCCCCAACTTTGCGGCCATGCTCGACGTGACGGTGGCCGCCGCACCGCATCGGGACCGCAATTCGTTGCGCCGCGGCGTCTTTCACAATTCCAAGCAGCTCGACGACGGCACCTGGACGTGGCGCTACGACGCGTTTCGCAAGGGCCCCATTGTTTCGGGCTTTGCGAACCTGTGGGACGACGTTCCCGCCATCACCATGCCAACGACGCTGGTGCGCGGTGCCAATTCCTACTTCGTCAACGACGACGACGCCGAAGCATTCGCGAGGAGCGCGCCCGGTTTTCTGCGCACGCACGTCGTTGCCGACTCCGGGCATTCGGTGCAGGGCGACCAACCGGCGGCGCTCATCGAGATCCTGCGCGGCGTGCTCGCCCGCTAGCGTTCCCAGCTGTTCACCATTTGCTTCCCAGCTGATTGCCAAGATGTCGTAGGTTCCCCGTCCGTGGCCCTCACTCCGATGAATCTGCTTGTGTCCCATAACGGTCGCTCGTCTCGTCAGCATGTGACGTGCCGTTACAAGTGCGGCGACGCCTGCTCGAAGCCGGCGCCGAACACCAGTGACAACGAATACTTCGGCGACATCGTCAAAGCGATGTCACGGCGGTCAGTGCTGCAGGCCGGCGGCATCGCGGTGCTGGCGGTCGGTGCGGGGTCGGCGCTGGCCGCCTGCGGACACAAGGAGCAGCCTGTCGCGACCCCGACGTCGTCGACACCGCCTGTTGCGACACCACCGGGGATGAATTTCGCCGCGGTCGCACCCAACAAAGAGGATGCCGTCGTCGTCCCGGACGGCTATCGGCAGGCGGTCGTGATCAGTTGGGGTGACCCGATCCTGCCGGATGCGCCGAAGTTCGACGTGAAGGCGCAGACGGCCGCCGCACAGCGCGGCCAGTTCGGGTTCAACAACGACTTCGCCGGCCTGTTGCCCGTGCCCGGCCAGAAGAACCGCTTCCTGCTGGTGACCAACCACGAGTACGTCAGCCCGCAGTTCATGTTCCCCGGCTACGACGAGAACACAAAGACTCGCGAGCAGTTCGACATCGAGATCGTCGCGCTCGGCATGGGGGTCGTCGAAGTCGAACGCACGCCGGAGGGACTGAAGCCGGTGATGGGCCCGTACAACCGGCGCATCACCGCCGACACGCCGTTCACGTTGACCGGTCCGGCCGCGGGAACCGACTTCGTCAAGACGCCCGCCGATCCGACCGGCCGCAGGGTCGCCGGCACCTTCGCCAACTGCTCCGGGGGCGTAACTCCCTGGGGCACTGTGCTTTCCGGCGAGGAAAATTTTCATGAGTACTTCGGTGCGCCGGAGGGCGCGCCGAAGCCCAGCCCAGTCGACGCCGATCGGCAGGAGCGCTACGGCGTCGCGCTGAAGCCGACCGACCTCAAGTGGGAGACGTTCGAACCGCGATTCGACCTCGCCAAGACACCGAACGAGGCGAACCGCTTCGGGTACGTCGTCGAGATCAACCCGTGGGACCCCAACTCCACGCCCGTCAAGCACAGCGCGCTGGGCCGGTTCAAGCACGAAGCCGCCAACGTCTACGTCACCGGCGACGGCACCGTCGTCGCCTACGCCGGCGACGACGAGCGCTTCGACTACATGTACAAGTTCGTGTCGTCCAAGAAGATTCAGCCCGGTACCGACCCAGCCGCGATGGCGCACAACATGACGATCCTCGACGAGGGCACGCTCTACGTCGCAAAGCTCTCCAGCGACATCCCCGCCGACGAGATCGACGGCTCGGGCAAGCTGCCCAAGGAGGGGGCGTTCAGTGGCACCGGTAGGTGGATCCCGCTGCTGCGGTCCGGCCCGAACGGCCAGGGTCAGTCGCTCGTCGACGGCGTGACCGCTGCGGAGGCTGCGGTCTTCACCCGGTTGGCCGCCGACAAGGCGGGCGCCACCAAGATGGACCGACCTGAGGACTTCGAGGCCAATCCGAAGACCGGCAAGGTGTACGTCGCGCTGACCAACAACGACAAGCGCGGCACCGATGGCACGGCGCCCGTCGACGCCGCCAACCCGCGCAACGAGAACAAGAACGGGCAGATCCTCGAGATCACCGACAACCACGCGGGTACCGACTTCACCTGGGACCTGCTCCTGGTCTGCGGCGACCCGGCCGAGGCCGACACCTACTACGCCGGGTTCGACAAGACCAAGGTCAGCCCGATCTCGTGCCCCGACAACGTCGCGTTCGACAGCCACGGAAATCTGTGGATCTCCACCGACGGCAACGCGCTGAAGTCCAACGACGGCCTGTTCGCCGTCGCGCTGGAAGGCCCGAATCGTGGTGAGACCAAGCAGTTTCTGACCGTGCCGAAGGGCGCGGAGACATGCGGGCCTGTGGTGACCGACGACCTGGTCACGGTGTGCGTGCAGCATCCTGGCGAGGGCGACGACTACAGCATCGACAAGCCGCTGTCGCACTGGCCGGAGGGGGGCGACGGGCCCGCCCGACCGTCGGTGGTTGCGGTCTGGAAAGCGGGCGGACAAATCGGCGTCTGAGTGCTCGCGCGAAGACGGCAATTCCCGCTAGCCTCGCGACAGTGAACTCACCCATCCGCATCGGCGTGCAACTGCAGCCGCAACATTCCCCGCAATACAGCCTCATCCGCGACGCGGTCCGCCGCTGCGAGGACATCGGCGTCGACGTCGCCTTCAACTGGGATCACTTCTTCCCGCTGTACGGCGATCCCGACGGCGCCCACTACGAGTGCTGGACCATGCTGGCCGCATGGGCCGAGCAGGCGTCACGCCTGGAAATCGGCGCACTGGTCACCTGCAACTCCTACCGCAACCCCGAGTTGCTCGCCGATATGGCGCGCACCGTCGACAACATTTCCGACGGCCGGCTCATCCTCGGCATCGGGTCCGGCTGGAAGCAGAAGGACTACGACGAATACGGATACGAGTTCGGCACCGCGGGCAGCCGCCTCGACGACCTCGCCGCCGCGATGCCTCGCATCAAGTCCCGGCTGGCCAAGCTCAATCCGCCGCCGACCCGAGACATCCCTGTGCTGATCGGCGGGCAGGGCGAGCAGAAGACGCTGCGCCTTGTCGCCGAGTACGCCGACATCTGGCACGGGTTCACCTCGCTAGAGACCTATCCCGCCAAGGCGGAGGTGTTGGCGCGGCACTGCGCCGACGTCGGCCGTGACCCGGCCACCATCGAGCGCTCCGCCGGCGTCGAGGGCGCCAACCTCGACGCGTTGCTCGAAGAAGCCGGCGCGTTCGTCGAACTCGGTGTCACGTTGCTGACCGTCGGCGTCAACGGGCCCGACTACGACCTGACACAGGCCGAGGCGCTGTGTCGCTGGCGCGACCGTCGCCAAGCAAGTGGAAACTGAACTGGCCGAACGGCTCCCGCTGCGGCGGCTACATGAGATGCTGACCGCGCCATGCCCAAGAAGTATGGGGTCAAAGAAAAAGACCTTGTGGTCTCGCACGTCGTCAATCTGGTGCTGACCGGCAAACTGCGCTCGGGTGACCGGGTTGATCGCAACGAGATCGCCAACGATCTAGGACTGTCGCGCGTTCCGATACAGGAGGCGGTGGTCCAGCTGGAGCATGACGGCATCCTGTCGACGCAGTATCACCGCGGGGCGTACGTCGAGCGATTCGACGAGTCGGTACTGCGCGAACACCACGAGCTGTACGGAGTGCTCAGTGGCCTCGCCTCGGCCCGCGCCGCCGCCGAGGGGCTGGCGCGGATCGTCGACCAGTTGACGGTGTTGACCGAAGCGATGCGCAGCAGCAGGGACTCGCGCACGTTTCAGGAGACGGCGTGGCAGTACCGCAATGTGATCAATGACGAATACGCCGGCCCGCGACTGCTGGCGGCGATCCGCGCGTCGCAGACGTTCATCCCGCGCGGATTCTGGTTGAGCTATCTGAACAACCACGATGAGATGCTGCCGTTCTTCGAAGCCGAGACCGCTGCGATCCAACGACGTGACCCCGACGGCGCCAGGACCGCGTGCGCTGAACGCTCGGCGGCGATGGGCCGCATCATGCTCGGCGAGTTGATCCGCCGCGGAGTCCTTCGGCCACACGGAGCCGCATGGCCGGCGACGTCCAGCTCAGGCGCGCCGGTTGCGTTCTAACTGAGTGCAACGCGATTCCAGCGACTGCTCGGCGGCTACCTTGCTCTGGTGACCGCCGTGAAGACATTCGTCGTCGCCCTGATCGTGTTGTTGGTCGGCAGCATGGCCATGGCTGCGCCCGCGGGTGCCGACCAGTGCGCGCCGCCGGGCGTACAGAGCGCCAGCGCGCTGCCGACCAATCTCGCGAAGGCGGCGACTGGGCCCGGCGCCGACAAGTACACGACCCCGACGGTCGAACCGCTGACCGCCGTCGACGTCAATGCGCTCGGCCTGAGCGTGCCGGGCACGCTCACCGTCGGCACGCTGTCCGATGCGCCCCCGAGCATCTGCATCAACTCCGCGGGCCAGTTCACCGGATTCGACAACGAACTGCTGCGCGCGATCGCCGACAAGCTCGGGCTGAAGATCAACTTCGTCGGCACGGAATTCTCGGGGCTGCTGGCACAGGTCGCGTCGCGGCGTTTCGACGTCGGCTCGTCGTCGATCACCACTACTGACGCGCGCCGTAAGACGGTGGGCTTCACCAACGGCTACGACTTCGGCTACTTCTCACTGGTGGTCCCGTCCGGTTCGCCGATCACCGGGTTCGACAAGCTGGCGGCGGGCCAACGCATCGGCGTGGTGCAGGGCACCGTGCAGGAGGCGTACGTCGTCGACACGCTGCACCTGCAGCCGGTCAAATTCCCCGACTACAACACCGTCTACGCCAGCCTCAAGACGCGCCAGATCGACGCGTGGGTGGCGCCGTCGCAGCAGGCGTCGGGCACGGTGCAGCCGGGTGATCCCGCGCAGATCATCGAAAACACGTTCAGCTTGGACAATTTCGTGGCCTGGGCAGTCGCCGCGGAGAACAAGCCGTTGATCAACGCGCTGAACTCCGGGCTTGACGCGATCATCGCCGACGGCACCTGGGCACGGCTGTATTCGGACTGGGTGCCACGCGCGCTGCCGCCCGGCTGGAAGCCAGGGTCGAAGGCGGCGCCCGCCCCGCAGTTGCCCGACTTCGCCGCGATCGCCGCGCAGAACCAGCAGAAGCCGGCCGCAGGCGGTGCTGCACCGAAGTCGACCATGTCGCAGCTGAAGGATTCGTTCCTCAACTGGGAGCTGTACAAGCAGGCGATTCCCGATTTGTTCAAGACGGGGCTGCCGAACACCTTGATCCTCACCGTCTGCGCAGCGGTGATCGGTTTGGTGCTCGGCATGGCGCTGGCGGTCGCGGGCATCTCGCGGTCGCGGTGGCTGCGCTGGCCTGCGCGGGTGTACACCGACATCTTCCGCGGGCTGCCGGAAGTGGTGATCATCCTGCTGATCGGCCTCGGCGTCGGACCGGTGGTGGGCGGGCTCACGGGCAACAATCCGTATCCGCTCGGCATCGCCGCGTTGGGGCTGATGGCTGCGGCGTATGTCGGCGAGATCTTCCGGTCCGGCATCCAGAGCGTGGAACCCGGTCAGCTGGAGGCATCACGGGCGCTTGGCTTCAGCTATTCGTCGTCGATGCGGTTGGTCGTCGTACCGCAGGGCGTGCGGCGGGTGCTGCCGGCGTTGATGAACCAGTTCATCTCGCTGCTGAAGGCGTCGTCGCTGGTGTACTTCCTCGGGTTGGTGGCCGATCAACGAGAGTTGTTCCAGGTCGGCCGAGACCTCAACGCGCAGACCGGAAACCTGTCACCGCTTGTCGCGGCGGGGGTGTTCTATCTGCTGCTGACGGTGCCGCTGACGCACCTGGTGAACTTCATCGACACCCGGTTGCGGCGCGGCCGTGAACCCGGCAAGGAAGACCCGCTCGAGCTGTCCACGTCTCAGGAGATGATCTGATATGGCCGCTGTCAGCCTGAGCGCCAACGATATTCACTTGTCGTTCGGTCCGAACGCGGTGCTGCGTGGCATCGACCTGGACGTGCCTGCTGGGACCACCACGGCGGTGATCGGGCCGTCGGGGTCCGGCAAGTCGACGCTGTTGCGGACACTGAACCGGCTGTACGAACCGGACAGTGGCGACATCCTGCTCGACGGGCGATCGGTGTTGAGGGATAACCCCGATGAGTTGCGTCAGCGCATCGGCATGGTGTTCCAGCAGTTCAACCTGTTCCCGCACCGTACCGTGTTGGACAACGTGACGCTGGCACCGCGCAGGCTCAAGCGCCTGGCCGCGGACGAGGCGCGCGAGTTGGCGTTGACCCAACTGGACCGCGTCGGGCTGAGGAACAAAGCCGAGGTGAGGCCGGGCACGCTGTCGGGCGGACAGCAGCAGCGGGTGGCGATCGCGCGGGCGCTGGCGATGTCGCCGCAGGTGATGTTCTTCGACGAGGCCACCTCGGCGCTTGATCCGGAGTTGGTCAAGGGAATCTTGGCGTTGATCGCCGATCTCGGATCCGACGGCATGACCATGGTGGTGGTCACGCATGAGATGGGCTTCGCCCGGTCGACGTCCGACGCGGTGGTGTTCATGGATCACGGCCAGGTGGTCGAATCCGGCCCGCCCGACCGGATTTTCGATGCCGCCGAGACCGACCGGTTGCAGCGGTTCTTGTCGCAAGTTCTGTGAGGCTAATTGACGCGCATTCACATGTGGCAGCCCCCGACAGGTTAGACTGGCGAATTATGGGGGAGACCGATACCCAGGTGGGCGAACTCGCTGGTGAGCTACAGCGGGTGTTGTCGAAGGTGTTCTCGGTGCTGCGTCGGGGCGATACCAATCGGAACGAGGCAGGCGACCTCACGCTGGCCCAGTTGTCAATACTGCTGACGTTGCTCGATCAGGGGCCCATCCGGATGACGGAACTGGCCGCGCACGAACGTGTTCGCACGCCGACCACCACGGTGGCCATCCGGCGGCTGGAGAAGTTGGGCCTGGTGAAGCGCTCACGCGACCCGTCGGATCTGCGGGCCGTCCTGGTCGACATCACGCCGAAGGGGTTGGCCCAGCACCGTGAAGCGCTGGCCGCGCGGCGCGCGCATCTGGCGACGCTGCTGGCGAAACTGTCTCCTGAAGATCTCGATACGCTGACCAAGGCTCTGGTGCCGCTCGAGCGATTGGCCGAATAGCCAGTCAGCTCAGCCGAGCCAGTCGAGCACCGCGGCCGCGGTCCACGACTGTTGCATGCTGCCCAGCGGTTCACCAGTGAAGGGTTCGTAGTACTCCGCGAAAGTGCCGTCGCTGGCTTGTCGCAGACCTTCGCGTTTGAGCATCAGCGCTCGTTCGGCCCATCCGCGCCGAGCGAAGCACCACGAGAACAGCCACGTCATCACCGGCCACACCGGCCCGCGCCAGTACTCACGCTGCCTGAAGTCGCGCGAGACCGGTGACGTCGACGGGATCAGCGCGTACCGCAGATCCGGATGCCCGCAGAACCGCGGCCCCTCGAGCAGTTTGAGCAGGGTGCGCTCCTTGTCGTGCGGCAATCCACCGCACAGCAACGGCGCGAACTGCGCGACCGTCTCGGTGGCCACCCACGCGTCAGCGCGCAGATCGAAATCCTTTGCGGCGCCGGTGCGGTCGTCCGTGGTCTCGATGACGCCCCTGCGGAACCGCTCGGCCCAGGCATACAGGTCCTTGACGTCGGCGTGCGGCCGCTTGTAGTCCTCGCCGATCTCCGCCAGCACGGTGCAGGCCACCGACAGAATGGCCGAGACGAACACGTCCTCGACCGCGAAGCTCATCACCTTGGCCAGCAGTTCGTCGTCGTAGCGAACCGACTTCATCTCCTCGAGCAGCCACAGATAGCGGTCGTACTCGAGGTCGCTCGGTCGCTGGCTGGCGTCGGTGACGATGGTGTTGTCTTCGCGCTGATACTCCGGCACGTTGCCGGGCACCACGTTGGCGTAGGCGCTGTCCCAGCGCGGTGAGTTGTCCATGCCGGACTCCCAGCCGTGATACAGCGTGACCCGGCCGTGGCACTTCGGGTCGCGCGCCTCGGCCAGCCAGCGGTGCCAGCGGACCAGGTCGGCCCAACGGCGATCGAGGAAGGACTCGGCGACCGCGCGGGTGGACCGGCCCCGCGAACGGGCCTGGTCGAGGATGCGCTGCACGGCGATGGCGTGCACCGGCGGCTGGGTGATACCTGAGGTGTGCCGGGTCCGCGGGGCGTTGGCGGCAAGCGCACTCGTCGCCCACCGGGCGGGTCCGGGGAAGTACCCGTCGACACCGTTGGCGAACACGATGTGCGGGATCATGCCGTTGCGCCACTGGGCGGACAACAGCGTGTCGAGTTCGACGACGGCGCGCTCGACGCTCAACGGCGCCAACCCGATCGCGACGAACGCGGCGTCCCAACTCCACATATGCGGGTACAGCAGCGGTGCCGCGGTCGTCATCGTGCCCAGGTCGTTGCCGCGCAGCAGGTATGCGGCGCGGGCGGCGAGCTGGGTCGGCGCGAAGCTGTGGTCGGGGGGCATCCGTTCAATAATGCGACGCGATGGTGTGAATCGCAGGTCGGTACGGTTTACGACATGCCGACCGCGATGATCACGGGCGCAAGCGGTGGCCTCGGCGTGGCGCTCGCCGAGGCGCTGGCGCCGACACACACGCTGTTCTTGGCGGGCAGGCCGTCATCGCGGCTCGACGAGGTCGCTACCCGGTTCGGCGCCACCACGTGGCCGGTCGACCTGGCCGACGCCGACGAGATTCCAGCGGCCGTTGAGCCGATCGACGAACTGGACGTGTTGATCCACAACGCCGGCGTGGCGTTTCCCGCGCGGGTCGCCGAGTCGAGTGTCGACGAGTGGCGAATGACGATGAGTGTCAACGTGATTGGTGCGGTAGCGCTGACTCTCGAATTGCTGCCCGCATTGCGGGCCGCCAACGGTCATGTGGTGTTCATCAACTCCGGGGCCGGCATCAACGCGTCACCGGGACTGGCGTCGTACACGGCGAGCAAGTTCGCGCTGCGGGGGTTCGCCGAGTCGCTGCGCAACGACGAACCGTCGCTACGGGTTACGTCAATCCATCCGGGTCGCATCGCGACCGTCATGCAGGAGGGGTTGGTCGCATACGAGGGTCGCGATTACGACCCGACCCGGTATCTGAGGCCGGAGACGGTCGCGAAGGTGGTCGCGGACGCCGTGAATGCTCCGGGCGACGCGCATGTCCACGAGGTCATCGTCCGGCCGCGGTGAGTCGTGCGATGGGCGATACCGACCGCCCGAGAACCACTTTCGTTGTGACGGCCGCCAGTTTGAGCATCCCAAGGTGCGTCGCGGGATTGAACAACACGGGCCATTTGGTCCGTGTGCGGTGCTCGTCGAGTGGACGGTCGGCGAACCGGTCGCGAAGCCAACGCAGTGTCAGCGGCGTGGACAGCGGATGCAGTAACAGGTGACCGCAGAACCGGTCGCGGTGGTAGGTGACACGCACGCCACCATCGTCGTAGGTCTGCACCAGCGCATCGATGTCGTCGACGCTGATGATCCCGTCGTGCACGGCCTGCACGATCAGCACGGGCACGTCGGGCATCGACTTGCCGAGCTTGGTTTCCTCGAAGATGTGGCGCACCTCGGGAAGGTCCCACAGCTCATCGGCGGACATATCGACATACGAGCCGATGTCGGTGTGACGCAGTCGCCACACCGCTTCGGCGGTCGTCATCGTGTGCATTTCGTCGAGCAGGGTTTTGCCCGCGGGGGTGGCGTGCTCCTCGACGACCTGTTGTGCGCCGGGGAACACGTGCGTCAGCGCGGTGATCATCAACGCGGCGAGGCCGGCGAAGAAGCTGCCGTTGAGGCGGCGCGCCACGCTGCCCGGATCGGCGACCGGTGAACCGAGAACCGCGCCGACGACGTTGAGTTCGGGCGCGTAGCTGCGACGGAGTTCGGCGGCCCACGCCGAGGCGAGACCACCACCGGAATACCCCCACAGGGCGACCGGCGCGGACGGGGTCAACCCCAACTGCTCTTGCTGCAACGCCGCGCGAACACCGTCGAGGATGCGGTATCCCGGTTCGCGCGGCGAGCCCCACATGCCATGGCAGCCTTCGTGATCGGGCACCGAAACGGCCCAGCCCTGCGCCAGCGCCGCCGCCACCAGAAGGTACTCGGCCTGCGTGAACGCACCGACCGGGCGCGCACCCAACCGCATCGCATAGGAGGGAAAGCAGCGTGACGACACCGCGTCGATGGCGCACTGATACGACAGCAATGGGCAAGGCAGTTCGGAATCGCGTTGAGCCGGCAGCAGCACGGTGGTCATGGCGACCTCGGGATCACCATGCAAGTTGGTGGTTTGGTACAGCAGTTGGATGGCGCCGACCGGCTGTGCAATCGCCCCCAGGAATCCGATGGTCACTTTCCGCGACCTAAGCACTGTCCCGGGCTCGGCCTGCTCGTAACCGGGCGGCGGTTCGTAGAACGGATCCTCGTCGGGCGTGACGAGGGGTAACTCGTCGGGCGTGGCGGAGGTGTCGTACCCGGCGGCGGTGGCAGCACTGTTCACGCCAAAGCGATACCCGCGGTACCGGATGCTCAATCTTCCGGAGCGGGATATGTGGTTTCACCAGCGATGAGCGCTCCGTCGCGCCCACAATTCGCTATGAGCACCATCAAAGACATCGCCGAACGATTTTTCGAGGCGTGTGAAACCGGAAAGGGTTGGACTGGCTGCGCGCCCTACTGCCATCCCGACGCGACGTTCGCGGCGCAGACGGACGCACTGGCGGACGTGAAAACACTCGAGGCCTACACCGAGTGGATGCGGGGTCTGATGGCCATCCTTCCCGATGGCAACGCCGAAGTTCGGTCGTTCGCCGTCGACGAAGGCCGCCGCAACGTCGCCGCCTTCGGCGTGTTCCGTGGCACGCACACCGGCGACGGCGGGCCGGTGCCGCCGACCGGTCGCTCCGCCGAAGCCGACTACGTCTACGTGATGGACTTCGAAGGCGACAAGATCTGCCGCATGACGAAGGTCTGGAACGACGGCATCACGATGCGCCAACTCGGCTGGGCGTGATTCGTGTGCGTTCGCGAGCGGTGAGCGCTGCGAAACGCGCACAAACCGCTACAAGACGATGTTCACGAGCCTTCCGGCCACCACGATCACCTTTTTCGGCGTCGCGCCGTTGATGAACGCCTGCACCTTCTCGTCCGCCAGCGCCGCGGCCTCCAGCGTGTCGGCATCGGCGTCGGCGGGCACCGTCACACGCCCGCGGACCTTGCCGTTGACCTGCACCGGGTACTCGACGGTGTCCTCGACGAGGTACTGCGGATCGGCGACCGGGAATGGCCCATGCGCCAGCGACGCGTCGTGGCCCAACCGCTTCCAGAGCTCCTCCGCGAGGTGCGGAGCAAGCGGCGCGGCCATCAACACCAGCGGCTCCAACGCGGCCCGCGACCGCACCTCGTTCTTGGTGAGGTAATTGGTGTACTCGATCAGTTTGGCCGCCGCAGTGTTGTTGCGCAGCGCGGCGTAATCGTCAGACACCCCGGCGATCGTCCTGTGCAGCTGTCGCAGCGTGTCGTCATCCAGCGCCTCGTGCTCCGCCACGCGCGAGACACCGGTCTGCTCGTCGACCACCAGACGCCACACCCGCTGCAGGAACCTGTGAGCCCCTACGACATCCTTGGTCGCCCACGGCCGCGACGCCTCCAGCGGGCCCATCGACATCTCGTACACCCGCAGCGTGTCCGCGCCGTAGTTGTCGCAGATCTCGTCGGGTGACACCGAGTTCTTCAGGCTCTTGCCGATCTTGCCGAACTCCTGGTTGACCTCTATTTCGCCGTCCGGCCCGGTCCAGTAGAACCTTCCCTCACGTTCGGTGACCTCGGCGGCGGGCACATACGCGCCGCGCGCGTCCGTGTAGGCGAACGCCTGGATGTAGCCCTGGTTCACCAACCGCCGGAACGGCTCCTTGCTGCTGATGTGGCCGAGGTCGTAGAGGACCTTGTGCCAGAACCGCGCATACAACAGATGCAGCACCGCATGCTCGACACCACCGACGTAGAGGTCGACCCCGCCCGGGTCATTCGCGCCGTGCTCGGCGGGTCGCGGGCCCATCCAGTACGCCTCGTTCTCCTTGGCGCACATCTCTTTTGAGTTGTGCGGGTCGGTGTAGCGCAGCTCGTACCACGAGCTGGCCGCCCACTGCGGCATCACGTTGGTGTCGCGGCTGTACTGCTTCAACCCGTCGCCGAGGTCCAACTCCACATGCACCCAGTTGGTCGCCTTGTTCAGAGGCGGCGACGGCTCACTGTCCGCATCGTCGGGATCGAAGAGCACCGGCGAATAATCCGGCACGTCCGGCAGTTCGACCGGCAGCGCCGACTCGGGCAGCGGGTGGGCGCGGCCGTCCTCGTCGTACACGATCGGGAACGGCTCACCCCAGTACCGCTGCCGCGCGAACAACCAGTCACGCAGCTTGTATTCGACTCGAGGCTGCGCTCGGCCCTTAGCCGACAGCCGCTCGGTGATGGCCTCCTTCGCCGACGCGACCGACAACCCGTTGAGGTGGTCCGAGTTCACCATCTCGCCGTCACCGTTGTAGGCCGCAGCCGAAATATCGCCGCCCGCAACGACTTCGATGATGGGCAGGCCGAACTCGGTGGCGAACTCCCAGTCGCGTTGATCGTGCCCGGGCACCGCCATGATCGCGCCGGTGCCATAGCCGATCAGCACGTAGTCAGCGATGAACACCGGAATCTGTTGCCCATTGGCCGGGTTGGTCGCATAGCTGCCGAGGAACACGCCCGTCTTGGTCTTGTTCTCCTGGCGTTCCAGGTCCGACTTCGCGGCGATGGAGGCCCGATAGGCGGCGACGGCCTCTGCAGGCGTCGCGGCGCCGAACGTCCACCGCTCATCGACGCCCGCGGGCCACTCGGCCGCCGTCAGCTTGTCCACCAGGTCGTGCTCCGGCGCCAGCACCATGTACGTCGCACCGAACAGCGTGTCCGGTCGCGTGGTGAACACCTCGATGTCCCCCGCGTCGGTGGCGAACAGTACCGAGGCGCCCGTCGACCGGCCGATCCAATTGCGCTGCATGGCCTTGACCTTCTCGGGCCAGTCCAGCAGATCGAGGTCGTCGAGCAACCGGTCGGAGTACGCGGTGATGCGCATCATCCACTGTCGCAGTCGCTTGCGGAACACCGGGAAGTTGCCGCGCTCGCTGCGGCCGTCGGAGGTGACCTCCTCGTTGGCCAGCACGGTGCCAAGACCCGGCGACCAGTTGACCATCGAGTCCGACCGGTACACCAATCGATAGGAGTCGATCACGTCGGCGCGCTCACTGGCCGACAACTGCGTCCATACCCGGCCATCGTCGAAAGTTCTTGCCCCGCAATCGAATTCAGCTATCAGCTCAGCGATGGGCCTGGCCTTGTCGACGGCCGGGTCGAACCACGCGTTGTAGATCTGCAGGAAGATCCACTGCGTCCACTTGTAGTAGTCGACATCGGTGGTGGAGAAGCTGCGGCGACTGTCGTGTCCGAAGCCGAGCCTGCCGAGCTGGCGACGGAAGTTGACGATGTTGGCCTCGGTGCGGATACGCGGATGCGTGCCGGTTTGGATGGCGTACTGCTCGGCTGGCAGACCGAACGCGTCGAAGCCCAACGCGTGCAATACGTTGTGCCCCGTCATCCGGTAGTAGCGGGCGTAGACGTCGGTGGCGATGTAGCCGAGCGGGTGCCCGACATGCAGGCCCTCACCCGACGGGTACGGGAACATGTCTTGGACGAACATCTTGTCGGCGGGCAGCGGGGTGCCGTCGGTCGGCGCCAGCGAGCCCACCGGGTTCGGCACATTGAATGTTCCCCGCAGGTGCCACCGCTCTTGCCAGGCGTGCTCGATCTGCCCGGCCAGCTCCGCGGTGTACCGGTGCTGCGGGGTGTCGACCTCGGGCTCTGTCACGTGAACAGGGTATAAGCCCGCGGGTAGCGCTCTCGCCGGCCACGGGTTGGTCTCGGTTCCATTGCGGAGCGGTCAGAGGTTGATCCCAGCTCGGTTCCGGCACTGGTGGCTAACGCTGCGCGCGGGATACGGTCGGCGCCTGACTGGGATATGACGCACCCGAACCATTGAAGAAGGATCGCCCTCGATGAACGAGATCGCCCGCCGCTGGCGGCTTCTGGCAGGTGGCGCGGCAGCCGGTGTAGCTGCCGTCGTCGGCTTCGCCGGAACCACCGCATCAGCAGAGCCGGTGTTCCCGCAACCGTCGTTGCCGATGCCCGCGACGGTCACCCAGACGGTCACCGTTGCCCCCAATGCCGCCGCGCCCCAGATGCTCGGCCAGCCTGCTGTGGCGCCCGCCACAGCGGCAGCAGTGGCGGCGCCGGGCGGCATCTCGGTACCCGCCGTGCCTGCGCCGCCGCCGGTGACCATCACGCCCGCCGCGTCGGGCACACTCGCGGACTTCTTCAAATCGAAGAACGTCGCGATGGAACCGCAGAACAGCCGCGACTTCAAGGCGCTCAACATCGTCCTGCCGATGCCGAAGGGCTGGGCGCAGGTGCCGGACCCGAACGTGCCCGATGCCTTCGCGGTGATCGCCGACCGGGTCGGCGGAAATGGGCTGTACTCCAGCAACGCGCAGGTCAAGGTGTACAAGCTGGTCGGTGACTTCGACCCGAAGGAGGCCATCAGCCACGGCTTCGTCGACAGCCAGCTACTGCCTGCGTGGCGGGCGACCGACGGCTCGCTCGCCGACTTCGGCGGCATGCCGTCATCGGTCATCGAAGGCACCTACCGCGAGAACTCACTGACGCTGAACACCTCGAGGCGCAACGTCATCGCCTCGGCGGGCCCCGACAAATACCTGGTGTCGCTGGCCGTGACGACAAGCGTCGACCAGGTCGTCGCGGCGGCGGACGCCACCGACGCGATCGTCAACGGTTTCAAGGTGGGCCTCCCCGGGCCACCGACCCCGGCACCGCAAGCCCCCGTGCCGGGCCTGCCCCAGTTACCAGCGCTACCGCAGCTGCTGGGGCAAACGGGATAGTCGTCGTCCCCCGGGCGAAGCCTGGCGCCCGGGGGACGGCCTAATTCGGCGGACTGCCCGTCCGACTCGTATTGTGTGGCGCATGCTCATCGCCGCGGTGCTCTGCCTGTGCGCCGCAGTCGCGACAGCCGGGCTCGGCGTGTGGCTGCTGACGCGCCCGCATTCGGGTGACTACGTGCGTCAGGTGCTGCGCGGCGTGGCGCCCATCCAGCTGGCGGCGGCGGTGATGCTCGCGGCGGGAGGGACGGTCGCACTGTCGGCCAAGCCGCAGACCGGGCTGGTGGTGATCATCGTCTGCGTCATTGGTGCGATCAGCACCGTCGCGGCGGGCTGCTGGCAGAGCGCCAAGGTGGTGGCGGCGGGGCAGACGGCGGCGCCGGACTGCGGCGGCGCCTGCGCGACTTGCACGCTGTCGTGCAAGTGAATTCAGTTGCGGCTGACGTCGATCGGGTGACTGGCCAGCAGCGACAACGGTAGCGGCTGGCGGCGCAGCACCCGCGACCACAGGTCCACCCTCGGCTCCACCAGCACATCGGATGGCAACGCCGACAGCACAATCCAGTCGTCGCGCTCGATTTCGCCCTCCAGCTGGCCGATCGTCCAGCCCGAGTAACCGGCGAAGATCCGCACCCCCTCGACCACCGGCGCGATCGCGTCAGGATCGGCGTCGAGGTCGACCATCACCATCCGACCCTGCACGTGCCGCAGCCCCGGCGCACCGCTCGGTTCCATGCCGACCCGAAGCGTCGCCAGACACAGCGCGGCGTCTCGCTTCACCGGGCCGCCGATGAACATGGTCTTGGGCTTGGCGGCCAACTTCGCCCATTGCGGCAGCACGTTGTAGACCGCCGTCTCACTGGGCCGGTTCAGCACCACGCCCAGAGTGCCGCCGTCGTTGTGCTCGACGATGTAGATGACGCTGCGCCGAAATGTCGGCTCCAACAGATCGGTGTTGGCCAGCAACAAGGTTCCCGCGCGCACCCGCTGCGCCGCAGGAGCGACGAAGTCCTCGGGATCTTCTGAGTGCGCCACCTCACCATCATGTCACCGGCAACCGATCGTCGTGCGAACAAGCGCGGGCCGCCGGGATATTTGTACTGTGGGTCGGGTTGCCGATCTGCCGTACCACTCAACCAGGACGTGATTCTTCGTGGCCGACACCCGCGCTCCGATCGCCTTGTGGCGATCCGTGCGTGCGCTGCCCGAATTTTGGCGACTGTTGGAACTGCGCACCGTCAGCCAATTCGGCGACGGCCTGTTCCAGGCCGGCTTGGCGGGCGGGCTTCTGTTCAACCCCGAGCGCGCCGCGAGCCCGTGGGAGATCGCCGCCGCGTTCGCCGTTCTGTACCTGCCGTACTCGCTGCTCGGTCCATTCGCGGGCGCGCTGCTCGACCGCTGGGACCGCCGGGTGGTGCTGATCGCCGCGAACCTGGGCAGGCTGGTGCTTGTGCTGGGCGTCGGCGCGTTACTGGCCGCGGGCACCAGCGATTACGCGATCCTGTTCGGCGCGTTGATCGTCAACGGCTTCACCCGCTTCGTGTCGTCCGGTCTTTCGGCGGCGCTGCCCGACGTCGTGCCCCGCGAGCAGGTGGTCACGATGAACGCGGTGGCCACCGCCACCGGCGGCGCGGCCGCCTTCGTCGGCGCGCTGTTCATGCTGGTGCCACGCTGGCTGTTCGGCGCCGACGACACCGGCGCCGCCACAATCATTTTCATCGTCACGGCGCCCGTCGCCGTGGCGTTGCTGCTGTCGGTGCGGTTCCCGCCGCACATCCTCGGGCCGCACGAGAGCAAGCGGTCGATCCACGGGTCGGTCCTCTACGCGGTGGCCACCGGTTGGCTGCATGGGGCACGCACGGTACTGGCCGTGCCGACCGTGACAGCGACGCTGTCAGGGCTGGCCGCACACCGGATGGCGATCGGCATCAACACGCTGCTGGTGCTGGTGATGGTGCGGCAGACCAACGTTTCAGGCGTAGCGGGGTTGGGCACCGCGGCGACCTTCTTCGCGGCCACCGCGGTCGGATCCTTCCTTGCCACCGCGCTCACGCCGACTCTGGTCCGGCGCTGGGGGCGTTACGCCGCACCCAACGGAGCATTGGCCTTCGCCGCGATCGTCCAACTGTGCGGCGCCGGCTTGTACCTCCCTGTGATGGTGCTGTGTGGGTTCCTGCTCGGCGCGGCGGGACAGGTGGTGAAACTGTGCGCGGATTCCGCCATGCAGATCGACGTCGACGACGCGTTGCGCGGGCACGTGTTCACCGTGCAGGACTCGCTGTTCTGGATGTCGTTCATCGCCGCGATCGCGTTGGCGGCAAGCGTCATTCCGCCCGACGGCCGCCAGCCCGCGCTGGTGCTGGCAGGTGTGGGCGTCTACCTCGTGGGCCTGGCCGCGCACGCCAGCGTCGCCCGCCGCGCCTCGGCGCCGGGCTAAGGTGAGCCGCATGTCGACAGCGGGGCCGATGGTGGCCGACCTCCGTGCGGAAAGCGACGACCTGGACGCCATGGTGGCCGGCCTTCCTGCCGAGCGGTGGGCCGAAGCGACGCCCGCGGCAGGGTGGACGATAGCCCACCAGGTCGCGCATCTGCTGTGGACGGATCGCGTCGCGCTGACCGCGGTGACCGACGAGGCAGCTTTCGCCGACGTGCTGGCCGAGGCCGCCAAGGACCCTACCGGTTTCGTCGACGCCGGCGCCGAAGAGCTTGCCGCGCTGGCCCCGGATCGCCTGCTCGCCGAGTGGCGCGATACCCGGGCCCGGTTGCACGATGCACTGCTGGCCGCCGCGGATGGCCGCAAGCTGCCGTGGTTCGGCCCCCCGATGAGCGCGCCGTCGATGGCGACCGCCCGGCTGATGGAGACGTGGGCGCACGGCCTCGACGTCGCAGACGCGCTGGGAGTCAAGCGTCCCCCGACGGCACGGCTGCGTTCGGTCGCCCACATCGGCGTGCGCACTCGCGACTTCGCTTTCTCGATAAACGGGCTGACGCCTCCTGCTGAACCGTTTTGCGTCCAGCTTCGGGCGCCCGACGGTTCGGCGTGGGAGTGGGGGCCCGCGGACGCGGCGCAACGCGTCACCGGATCGGCCGAGGACTTCTGCATGCTGGTCACCCAGCGGCGACCGCGGGCCGGCCTCGACGTGCATGCCGTCGGCGCCGACGCCGAGACATGGCTCGGGATCGCGCAGGCATTCGCGGGGCCGCCGGGGCCTGGTCGTTAGCGACTCATCTCGAAACTGCGCCCACGGCTGTGAATTTCACCTTTCAACGACCCTGAGCGCGATTTCGGGCAGGCACTCGCTGGAGCGCGCTGACGTGCCGCACCATTGATCTGACGCTGCTCAAAGCTGGGGATCATGGACTTCTACGCGGTGCTCGACGAGATGGTCGAACTTCTCCGTAGCCGTGGCCGCGTGTCCTACCGCGCACTGAAGGAGCACTTCGAGCTCGACGACGAACGCTTGGACGCGCTGCGAACCGAGGTGCTGTTCGCCCATCCCGACATCAAGGCGGAGCGGCAAGGGCTGGTCTGGACCGGCGAACATCACGGGGAGCGGCGCCAGCTGACCATGTTCTTTTGCGACCTCGTCGGATCGACATCGTTGGCCAGTCGGTTCGATCCTGAAGAGTGGCGCGAGATCGTCGGGTCCTACTACGACGCGTGCGCGAAGGTGATCGCTCGCTTCGACGGTCACATCGCCCAGTATCTCGGCGACGGCCTGCTCGTATATTTCGGCTATCCGCATGCCCACGAAGACGACGCGCAACGCGCCGTCCGCGCGGGTCTCGGCATCATCGAGGCCGTCGACCAGCTCAATCCCGCGCTTTCCGAGAAGCACGGATTGACACTTGCCGTCCGAATCGGCTGCCACACCGGGTTGGTCGTCGTCGGCGACGATGTGGGCGGCACTGGTCAAGATGACATGGTCGTCGGCGACACACCGAACATTGCGGCGCGCCTCCAGGCGCTGGCCGCACCAAACACCTTAATAATCGGCACCCTAACGCACCAGATACTCGGCGGACTGTTCGCATACGAGTCGCTCGGAACCCCACCTCTGAAGGGCGTTACCGCTCCGCTTCAGGTCTATCGAGTGCTTTACGAAAGCACCGCGCGAACCCGCCTGGAAGCGCTCGCGACCACCGGCCTCACGCCGCTTGTCGGCAGGGATGCTGAGATGGCGCTGCTCGCACAGACCTGGGGTCAGGTGGTCAGCGGCCGCGGACACGTTCTTGTGCTCAGCGGCGAAGCGGGGATCGGCAAGTCGCGGTTGGTGAAGGAACTCACCGATCACGCCGCGTCCCACAAGGCATGGTTCACGCACCTGCAGTGCTCGCCCTACTACGAGCACACTGCGTTCTATCCCGTGATCGATCTGCTGGAACGAATCGTGCTGCGCTTCGGGCGCGATGACTCGCTGGCGCAAAAGTTGACCAAGTTGGAGGGCTTCTTGGTCGAGATCGGTTTTTCGCTGCCGCAGACGGTCCCGCTGTTCTGCTCCCTGCTCTCGATTCCGCTTGGCGGCGATTACGTTCCGCGTGACCTGCCGGCAGATCAACAGAAGCTGGAGACCATGCGCGCGCTCGTGGCGATTGCGCTCCGCAGGGCCGAGAAGCAGCCGGTGATGCTCATCGTGGAGGACCTGCACTGGATAGATCCCACCACCCTGGAGTACCTGACCATGGTGGTCAGTGCGACCAGCACCGCGCCGATCATGGCGGTGTTCACCTGTCGACCAGACTTCTTACCGCCGTGGGATAGCGCGTCCAATGTCACCGTCATCGACCTGAATCGGCTGCCGAGCGATGCCTCGTTCGAGCTGGCTCGCCAAGTGGCGCAGGGAAAGTCGCTGCCGCCGCAGGTCCTCTCGGAGGTGGTTGCCAAGACCGACGGGGTCCCGTTGTTCATCGAGGAACTGACCAAGATGCTGCTGGAGTCGGGAATGCTCGAGGAACGCGTGGGACGTTACGCACTGACCGGACCGGTCCCGCCACTCGCCATCCCCAATACGCTGCAGGACTCCCTGATGGCTCGCCTCGACCGGCTGGCGCCGGTCAAGGGGCTGGCGCAACTGGGCGCGGTCCTGGGTCGTGAGTTCAGTTATCCGCTGCTGCAGGCGGTTTCACCACTCGATGACGCGGCGCTCCGCGATGGTCTCGAGCAACTCGTCGCGGCCGAGTTCTTCTACCAGCAGGGTACGCCGCCCGACGCGACGTTCCGCTTCAAGCACGCGCTCGTGCAAGAGTCCGCATATCAATCGCTGTTGAGGAGCACGCGCCAACAGCACCACCACCGCATCGCAGACGTGTTGGCCTCCCGCTTCCCCGAAACGGTTGAGAGCCGACCCGAATTGCTGGCACACCACTACACGGAAGCCGGCCTGACCGAAAATGCAATCCCGTACTGGCAGGTCGCCGCGCAGCGCGCACTGCAACGGTACGCCAACCATGAGGCGGTCAGCCATGCAGTGCGCGGCTTGGATCTGCTTGCCACACTTCCTGATACGCCGCAGCGCGCCAAACTGGAACTGTCGCTTCAACTGGTGCTGGCGCCATCGTTGAGCTTCATCCGCGGTCCCCAAGCGGTCGAAGACATTCACGCCAGGGCGATCGAGTTGGCGCGACGGGTCGGCAGCACTCCCGAACTGTTCCCGGCTCTGGCCGGCTTCGGGTATGGGCAGATGGTGCACGGAAAGCTGGGCGAGGCGAGATCGCTCGCCGAGGAATTCCTCGAGTTGGCCCAGCCGCAACAGGATCCGCTCGTGCTCGCAGTCGGACACCGAATGCTCGCCTACACCGCTTGGTGGCAAGGAGATTTCGTCGAGGCCCTCGACCACAGCCGTGCGGGTCTTGCGCTCTACCATCCCGATCAGCACCGTACCTGCGTGATGCGCTACATCCAGGATTCGGGAGTCGTCTGTGGGTATGTGAGCGCGCTCGCCCACTGGGCACTCGGTTACCCGACCGAAGCAGTAGCGACCATGGAACGGACGCTGGCACACGCCCGAGCGCTCACCCACCCTTACAGCATCGCGATAACACTGTTGTTCGCGGCTCAGCTTTCACAGCTTCGCCGCGACACCGGGAGCGCGCGCACACAGGCGGAGGAGGCGCTCGCGATATCCGCCGAGCACGGTCTCGACGCCGTGTGGCTGTGGTGCCTTCTTCCGCGCGGGTGGGCGACCGCACAAGAGGGTGACGTGCCCGCCGGGATCGCGGATATTCGCGAGGCGATGGCGCGGCGCAGGGCGGCGAATATCGGCGCGGTGTGGCCATGGTTTTACGCGCTCTTGGCCGATGCTCATTGCCGAATCGAGGAGTTTGACGAGGGATTGGCGGCGGCCGAGGAAGCCCTTGACTCGGCGCAGCGCAATTCCGAGTACCTGTACCAAGCGGAGGCGTATCGGATCAAGGGTGAGCTGTTGGTCTGTCGCAGTCCCGATCCCGCACAGGCCGAACGCTGTTTCGAGCGGGCCCTGACCACCGCACGTGCGCAGCGCGCGAAGTCTTTCGAGCTGCGCGCGGCGCTGAGTCTGGCCAGGCTGTGGCGGCAGACGGGTCGAAGGGAACAAGCGCGCGATCTGCTCTCACCGATCTACGGCTGGTTCACCGAGGGCTTCGACACCGCCGATCTGATCGAGGCCAGGGCATTGCTTGACGAGCTATAGCTCGTTGGCCGCGTCCGCCCTGCCGTCCCCGTCGGAGTCGGCGAGCTTTACGTCCCACCGCCCGTCGCCGTCGGTATCCACGTACGCCAGGTCATCGGATAACGCCCGGTCCGCCAGCCCGTCGCCGTCGGTATCGGCCAGCCGGTCATCGCTCTGCCCGTCGCCGTCGACATCGACCGTTGGGCCGCCCGTGTGCTCAACGCCGTCAAGGCCGAACCACCGCAATTGCCCGGTCCGGTCCGCGCTCACCGCCCAGGTACCGGTGCCGTCGTCGGTGAAGTACGCGGCTTGCGATTCATGGTCGCGGACCATGTGTTCGGCGAGGCCGTCGCCGTCCATGTCGGCCATCGCGTCGTCGATCAGACCGTCGCCGTCGAAATCCAGCCCGACGGCGTCCAGCATGCCATCACCGTCGACATCGACATTGGGGTCGGCGGTCCACATGGTCGCCGAGCCATCGCCGTCGCCAAGGCAGTACTCCACGACATGTCAGACGGTGCTATCGCCTCGGGCGTTCCACCACTTGATCAATTCGTCGACCGCCTCTTCGTGGCTCAGCGGCCCGCGGTCGAGCCGCAGCTCCTTCATATACCGCCACGCCTCCCCCACTTCGGGCCCTGCCGGAATGTCGAGAATCTTCATGATCTCGTTGCCGTCGAGGTCGGGTCGGACCCGCTCCAGGTCCTCCCTGGCGGCCAACTCGTCGATGCGATGTTCGAGGCTGTCGTAGTTGGCCTGCAACCGCGCCGCGCGCCGCTTGTTCCGGGTGGTGCAGTCGGCGCGCACCAGCTTGTGCAGTTTTCCCAACAGCGGCCCGGCGTCCGTGACATAGCGGCGCACGGCGGAGTCGGTCCACTTGCCTGCCCCTTTGTCATCCGCGTACCCGTGGAACCGCAGATGCAAATACACCAGCTGCGACACGTCGTCGATCATCTGCTTGGAGTAGCGCAGCGCCCGCATCCGCTTGCGGACCATCTTGGCGCCGACGACCTCGTGGTGGTGGAAGCTGACGCCGCCGTCCGGCTCGTGCTTGCGGGTCGCCGGCTTACCGATGTCGTGCAGCAGCGCCGCCCACCGCAGCACCAGATCCGGCCCCTCATCCTCCAGTGCGATGGCCTGCCGTAGCACTGTCAGCGAATGCCAGTACACGTCCTTGTGTTGATGGTGTTCGTCGATGGCCATCCGCATGCCGCCGACCTCGGGCAGCACCACGTCACCGAGTCCGGTCTGCACCATCAGGTCGATGCCCGCCACCGGGTCCGCGCCAAGCAGCAGCTTGTCCAGCTCGGCGGCGACGCGCTCGACCGTGATGCGGCTCAACTGCGGCGCCATCTCCAGCAGCGCCGTCAACACCCGCGGCGCGACCGTGAACCCGAGTTGTGAGACGAACCGGGCCGCCCGCAGCATCCGCAACGGATCGTCGCCGAAGGACACCTCCGGTTCTGACGGCGTGTCGAGCACCTTGTCCCGCAGCGCCGCCAAACCGTCCAAGGGGTCGAGGAACTCGCCGGGACCGCTCGGCGTGATGCGCACGGCCATCGCGTTGACGGTGAAGTCGCGGCGCACCAGATCGTCCTCGAGCCGTGTCCCGAACCGCACCTCGGGATTGCGCGACACCTGGTCGTAGGTATCGGCGCGGTATGTGGTGAGTTCTAGCCGGTGGCCGTCCTTGCCGACCCCGAGGGTGCCGAATTCGATCCCGGTGTCCCATAACGCGTCTGCCCACGGGCCAAGCAGCTTCTGCATCTGCTCGGGCCGCGCGTCGGTGGTGAAATCCAGGTCGCTGTCGAGCCGGCCCAGCAGCGCGTCGCGCACACTGCCGCCGACGAGGTACAGCTCGTGGCCCGCGTCAGCGAAGATGGCGCCCAACTCGCCCAGCAGGGCGCTGTGGCGGTTCAACGCCTTGGCGGCACCGGCAAGCAGCTCGGCATCGGCGGGGTAATCGGGCACGTTCGATAACCCTAATGTCAGGCGACGATCAAGCAGCCGCAGGCCGCGATGAGAAGCCTGACCATCACACAACAGTCAGGCGACGATCAAGCAGCCGCAGGCCGCGATTTGGGGACGCCTCCCACGCGCGAATGTGCAACGGGTAAGTCACGACCGGTGAGTGCGGCGGGAGCGAAACTTCGTGGCAGCTACCATCGCTTAGGTGTCGGACGGCGAACAGGCCAAACCACGACGGCGCCGGGGGAGGCGCCGCGGCCGACGCGCGGCCGGTCCGCCCGAATCGGGCGACCACCGCAACGACAAGTCGCTGCCGGCTAAGCAAGAGCAGCCCAACGGTCAGGGCAAACCGCAGAAGTCCCGGCCTCGCAGGCCCGCTGACCGATTACGCACGGTGCACGAGACCTCGGCGGGCGGCCTGGTGATCGACGGCATCGACGGCCCCAAGGAGACTCAGGTTGCCGCGCTGATCGGCCGCATCGACCGCCGCGGCCGGATGCTGTGGTCGCTGCCCAAGGGCCATATCGAGTTGGGCGAGACCGCGGAGCAGACCGCTATCCGTGAAGTCGCCGAAGAGACGGGTATCCAGGGCAGCGTGTTGGCCGCGCTGGGCAGCATCGACTACTGGTTCGTCACCGAGGGTCGCCGCGTGCACAAGACGGTGCACCACTATTTGATGCGGTTCAACGGCGGCGAGCTGTCCGACGAAGACGTCGAAGTCAGCGAGGTGGCGTGGGTGCCGCTGCGTGAGTTGCCCTCGCGGCTGGCCTACGCGGACGAACGCCGGCTCGCCGAGGTCGCCGGCGAGCTGATCGACAAGCTGCATGCGGATGGGCCAGCCGCATTGCCGCCATTGCCGCGGACTTCACCGCGCAGGCGCGCCCAGACGCACTCGCACACCCGCAACCGCCGTCCCGACGAACAGCCATCTCGCCGGACGAACGGGTGCGGACAAGGGCCGTGAGGACTTCCGCGGCGGTGCCGCGAGTCCAGCGATGGGCGGCGGTGCCGCGAGTCCAGTCATGGGCGGCGGTGCCGCGAGTCCAGTCATGGGCGGCGGTGCCGCGAGTCCAGTCATGGGCGGCGGTGCCGCGAGTCCAGCGATGGGCGGCGCTGGCGCGGCTGCTCGCGGCGTTGACCCTGCTGACGCTCATCACCAGCCCGGTGGTGCTCCCCCACGCCGCCGCCGGCGAACCGGGGGCTGCGCCGTTCCTCCAGATCCGCATCGACCGGATCACCCCCGACGTGGTCACCACCACCAGCGAGCCGGTGGTCAACGTGGTCGGGTCCGTCGTCAATGTCGGCGACCGGCCGGTGCGTGATGTGATGGTGCGCCTCGAGCATGCGGCCGCGGTCACCTCATCGGCCGGCCTTCGCACCAACCTGACCGGCAACGTCGACCAATTCGATCCGGTCGCCGACTTCATCACATTGGCGCCGGAACTGGCTCGCGGACAAGATGTTCCGTTCAATCTGGCCTATCCGCTGCGAGCTGCGGAGCTGCCGTCGCTGAACATCGACAAACCCGGCGTGTACCCGGTGATGGTCAACGTCAACGGCACTCCCGACTACGGCGCCCCGGCCCGGCTCGACGACGCCCGGTTCCTGCTGCCGGTGCTTGGCGTGCCGCCCGAGCCCGCTGCCGATACCGCGGCCGACGGGGTGACCGCGGTGGTGCCGCCCGATACATCCAAGCCGGTTCGGCTGACCATGCTCTGGCCACTTGCCGACCGGCCGAAGCTGGCGGCGGGCGCTCCTGGGGGCACCACGCCGGTGCGGTTGATCGATGACGACCTCGCGACGTCGCTTGCCCCTGGAGGCCGACTCGATGTTCTGCTGTCGGCCGCCGAATTCGCCACCAGCCCGCCCGTCGACCCCGGCGGTGAGGTACGTAACGCGATGTGCCTGGCCGTCGACCCCGACCTGCTGGTCACCGTCAACGCGATGACGGGCGGCTACGTCGTCAACGACGCGCCCGACGCCGGGCCAGGCACGCCGACGCATCCCGGCACCGGTCAGGACGCCGCGATCGGGTGGCTCAACAGGCTCAAGGCGCTCGCCCAGCGAATGTGCGTGATGTCGACCACCTACGCGCAGGCCGACCTCGACGCGCTGCAACGGGTGGGCGACCAAGGGCTGAGCGCGATCGCCACCAAGAGTTCCGCCGATATCGTCGACCAGATCCTCGGTGTCGCCTCGACGCGGGGCGCGACGCTTGTCGGCGATGGGCCGTTGACCAGACCCGCCGTCGAGTTGCTATCCGCGCAGGGCGCAACCGTCGCGATCGGTGCCGCCAACAGCCCCGCTCAGGACTCCGCCACCGGTGAGCCCGCGACCGCGGACGTGCAGCCACTGAGGTACACCCCCGAGGTGGCGGTCGCGCCGTTCGACCCGACGGTCGGTGCCGCGCTCGCGGGGACAGGAACGGACCCCGCGTCGCCGTCGTATCTCGATCCGTCGCTGGACATCCCGGTCAAACACGACTCGCAGGTGGCCCGCCGCCAGGATGCGCTGGCCTCCATGCTCTGGCGTGGCCTCAAGCCAGACACCCAGCCCCGCACACAGCTGCTGATGCCGCCGCTCACGTGGAGCCTGGGTCCCGACGACGCGCAGGCGATCCTCACCGCGGTCGCATCGGCGATTCACGCCGGGCTGGCCGTGGCGCGCCCACTGACCGCGGTCATCAGCGAGACCAACACCGTCGCGCCGGACGATCTCGCCCCGATGCCCGACGGCGCCCTCGGCAACCCGCGCGGTCGGTTCGAGGACGGCGTCGTCTCGGGCATCGCCGCCTCGACCGGGCGGCTGTGGGGCCTGACGGGCGCCCTGACCACCGACGCGCGCACCGGGCTGACCGGCGCGCAGTACACGGCACCCCTGCGTGAGGACCTGTTGCGCGCGCTGAGCCAGTCGGTGCCGCCGGACGCCCGCAACGGGTTGGCACAGCAGCGCCTGACGACCGTGGGCCGCACGGTCGACGATTTGTTCGGGGCCGTCACGATCGTCAACCCCGGCGGTTCGTACACACTGGCCACCGAGCACAGCCCCCTCCCCCTGGCGCTGCGCAACGACCTGCCGGTACCGATCCGGGTGCGGTTGCAGATCGACGCGCCGCCGGGAATGACGGTGACCGACCCGGGGGACATCGTGCTGCCACCCGGTTTCCTGCCGCTCAAGGTGCCGATCGAGGTGCACTTCACGCAGCGCGTCGCGGTGGATGTCGCGCTGCGCACTGCAGACGGCCTGCCGCTCGGCGAGCCGGTCCGGCTCTCGGTGCATTCCAACGCCTACGGCAAGGTGCTCTTCTTCATCACGCTGAGCGGCGGGGCGGTGCTGGCGCTGCTCGTTGGCCGACGGCTGTGGCATCGGTGGCGCGGCCAGCCCGACCGGGCCGACCTTGACCGGCCCGACCCCATCGACGTCGCGATTGCCTACGGCAAGGATGTCGACGCATCCCGGTCCCCGGTGAGCCGCTCGGCCGGCGGTGTTGATCGCGCCGGCTCGGCCGGCGGTGTTGATCGCGCCGGCTCGGCCGGCGGTGAAACATGAGCACCGTCGGCGGCCCCCGCCCGCCGCAACCGCCGCCGTTCAACAGAGTGCCGCCGCGCCGTTACCCGCCCCGCGCACCGGCGTACCCCCCACCCCGGCGGCCGCCACCGCAGCGGCTGCCCCGCGGGCCCGCACCGCGACGGCGGGCGGGCCGCGCCGAGCTGTCCGATGCCGCGGTGGTGTCCCGGTCCTGGGGCATGGCGTTCGCGACGCTGGTCAGCCGAATCACCGGCTTCACCCGCATCGTGCTGCTGGCCGCGATCCTCGGCGCAGCGCTGTCGTCCGCCTTCTCGGTGGCCAACCAGCTGCCCAACCTGATCGCGGCGCTGGTGCTCGAGGCGACGTTCACGGCGATCTTCGTCCCTGTGCTCGCGCGCGCCGAACGCGACGATCCCGACGGCGGCACTGCCTTCGTCCGCCGACTCGTCACACTGGCCACCGCGCTGCTGGTGGTCGTCACCATGGTTTCGGTGGCCGCCGCTCCCCTGCTGGTCCGGCTCATGTTGGGCAGCGATCCACAGGTCAACCGGTCGCTGACCACCGCGTTCGCCTATCTGCTGCTACCACAGGTGCTGTTCTACGGCCTGTCATCGGTGTTCATGGCGATCCTCAACACCCGCAACGTGTTCGGGCCGCCCGCATGGGCGCCCGTGGTCAACAACATCGTTGCGATCGCCACGCTGGGCTTGTATGTCATTGTGCCCGGCGAACTTTCACTGGACCCGGTGGAAATGGGCAACGCCAAGTTGCTGGTACTCGGCATCGGTACGACGCTCGGGGTGTTCGCACAGACCGCCGTGCTGTTGGTGGCCATTCGACAGGAGCGCATCAGCCTACGTCCGCTGTGGGGCATCGACGACCGCCTCAAGAAGTTCGGCACCATGGCGTCGGCCATGGTGCTGTACGTGTTGATCAGCCAGATCGGGCTGATCGTCGGTAACCAGATCGCCAGCGCGGCAGCGGCTTCCGGGCCAGCCATCTACAACTACACCTGGCTGGTGCTGATGCTGCCGTTCGGCATGATCGGCGTCACCGTGCTGACCGTGGTGATGCCCCGGCTGAGCCGCAATGCCGCCGCCGACGACATCCCCGCGGTGCTGGCCGATTTGTCGCTGGCCACCCGGCTGACGATGGTCACCCTGATTCCGATCGTCGCGATGATGACCGTCGGCGGCCCAGCGATCGGCAGTGCGTTGTTTGCCTACGGCAATTTCGGTGAGACCGACGCAGGCTATCTCGGCATGGCGATCACCTTGAGCGCATTCACGTTGATCCCCTATGCCCTTGTACTGCTTCAGCTTCGGGTGTTCTACGCCCGCGAACAACCGTGGACGCCGATCCTGCTCATCGTCGTGATCACCACCGTGAAGATCGTGGCATCGCTGCTCGCGCCGTATCTGACCGACGACCGCGAGTTGGTGGCAGGCTACCTCGGTTCGGCCAACGGTCTCGGTTTCCTCGCCGGTGCGACGGTCGGCTACTTCCTGTTGCGGGCGAGCCTGAACCCGCCCGGCGGTCGGCTGATCAGCCTGGCGGTGGTGCGGACCATCCTCGTCACGATTGCCGCGTCGCTGGTCGCCGGTCTCCTCGCGCACATCGTCGATCAGCTTCTCGGGCTCGAGTCGCTGACCCACAACTGGGGCGGCGCGGGATCGCTGCTCCGGTTGGTGGTGCTCGGATTGATCATGGTGCCGATCATCGTCGGGGTCATGCTGGCCGCCCGTGTGCCCGAGGCGCAGGCTGCACTGGCGGCTATCCGGCGCCGCCTCGGCAGGCGCGGCACAGTAGCCGCAGCGTCGACCGCACGGCCCGACCGGCCACGCCCAGGCAGCCGCCTCACGTACGCTGATCAGAGGAATTCGTTCGCGTCACGCCATCGTCAATTCCCGGCGGGGGCCCGGCGCTTACCTCCGGCGGACGTTGCCGGTGACTGGCTCAGGAAGGAACCCGCGGTGACCGACGACCAAGCGACCGGCGCCGCACCGGGTCCTGACGGCACCGCCACGACGAAGATTCCGCGGCCGCCGGTATCTGATCCGACGGACTCACCCGCTGAGACCGTCGAACACAAAGCACCCGAGCCGAACGGCACGGCACCGATGCCGACTTCTGGTCGCCCGCCCGCCGACTACGGCGGCGATCCCACCCGCGAAGCCATGTCGCTCGCGCCGCCGCGCGAGCCGGCGATCGAATCGGCGACCTCCGACGAGGATGTCCACCTGATACCGGGCGCCTCCATCGCAGGTGGGCGGTACCGGCTGCTGGTGTTCCACGGCGGCCCGCCCACCCTGCAGTTCTGGCAGGCGCTCGACACCGCACTGGACCGACAGGTGGCCCTGACCTTCGTCGACCCCGATGCGACGCTGCCGGACGACCAGTTGCAGGAGATCCTGTCGCGGACGATGAAGCTCAGCCGCCTCGACATGCCAGGTGTCGCGCGGGTGCTCGACGTCGCGAGCACCGGTTCCGGCGGGCTGGTGGTGTCGGAGTGGATCCGCGGCGGGTCGCTGGCCGAGGTGGCCGAGACGTCGCCGTCGCCGATCGGCGGTGCGCGGGCGATCCAGTCGCTGGCCGCGGCGGCCGAGGCGGCGCACCGGTCGGGCGTCGCGCTGTCCATCGATCACCCAAGCCGGGTCAGGGTCAGCATCGAAGGCGACGTGGCGCTGGCGTTCCCGGCGACACTGGCCGACGCCACCCCCGAGGACGACATCCGCGGCATCGGTGCCTCGCTGTACGCGCTGCTGGTCAACCGCTGGCCGCTACCGGAGTCCGGGGTACGCAGCGGACTGGCCGGAGCCGAATTGGATGCGGCGGGCCAACCCGTCGAACCGCGTGCGGTCAACCGCGACATCCCGTTCCAGATCTCGGCGGCGGCGGCGCGCGCAGTGCAGGAGGGCGGCGGCATCCGCAGCGCTCCCACGCTGTTGAATCTGCTCCAGCAGGCCACCGCCGTCGCTGACCGCACCGATCTGATCGAACCGGTCGACGAATCCGCCGGCCCCCCGCCGTCGCGGTTCCGCGGCGCGCCCACCGACGACCCGGAGTCCGCCCGGCGCCGGCGTAAAGGGCTGCTGATCGGGCTCGGCGTCGGCGGCGCCATCATCGTGGTCGCGTTGATTGTGCTCGCGTCGGTGTTGAGCCGGATCTTCGGCGACGTCGGCGGCGGCCTCGGCGGCGACCAGCTAGGCCTGAACGCGCCCACCACGTCGTCGCAAGCCAGCGGCGAAACCACCGGCAATGTCGTGAAACCCGTTCGGGTAACGGTGTTTTCGCCAGAGGGTGAAGCCGACGCGCCCGATGAGGCGGGGAAGGCCATCGACGGCAACCCGTCGACCTTCTGGCCGATCGACACCTACACCGACCCGGTCCCGTTCCCCAACTTCAAGAACGGCGTCGGGCTGATGCTGCAGTTGTCGCAGCCGACCAAGCTGGCTGAGGTCACCATCGACCTGAACAGCACGGGCACCGCGGTACAGATCCGCGCGTCGCAGACGCCGACGCCGGCCTCACTCGACGACACCACCGTGCTGGTGCCCGCCACCACGCTGAAACCCGGCTCGAACACCATCAAGGTGGACAACGCCACCCCGACCTCCAACGTGCTCGTGTGGGTGTCGACGCTGGGCCAGGTCGACGGCAAGAGCCGCTCGGACATCGCCGAGGTCACGCTCAAGGCCGCTTCCTGACGCTATCCCCAGCGCCGCAAACTTGTGTCAGGACGTACCTGGGAATCCGCTTAGTGTTCGCTTGTGGGGCGTCTTGGGGGATTCGACAGATCGGACCGGGAATTGCTGGCGGCGCATATCGCCGGGGATCGGTACGCGTTTGAAGAGCTGTTCTACCGGCACCACCGCCAGCTGTACCGGCTGGCGCAGATGACCAGCAGGGACCCCGAGGACGCGGCGGACGCACTGCAGGACGCGATGCTCAAGGCACACCGTAACGCGCCGACCTTCCGGCACGATTCCGCCGTCGGCAGCTGGTTGTACCGCATCGTGTTGAACGCGTGTCTGGATCGCCTGCGCCGCAACAAGACTCATCCCACCACCGTGTTGAACGACGACGCCTGCCACATCAGCGACCCGACGCCGCGAGTGGACACCACCATCGTGATCGAGCGTGCCCTGATGCGGCTGCCGGTTGAGCAACGCGCGGCGGTCGTCGCGGTCGACATGCAGGGCTATTCGGTGGCCGAGACTGCGCGCATGCTCGGCATCGCGGAAGGCACGGTCAAGAGCCGCTGTTCGCGGGCGAGGGCGAAGCTGGCCGAGGCTCTCGATCCCCTGCGGAACCGGGACGGCCGCGCCACCGTCTAACCCTGCGTGGTGGAGACTGGCTTGCGTCAGGGTGGGACACAACCGGCGGGGGCAGCGATGGACGACGACGCGGGCCGTGGCCAGGCGCCGCTGACCCCGCAGTTGCTGGCGGACCTGCAGGCCGGCCTCCTCGATGCCGCCTCGGCCGCAGCGCTGCGCCACCGGATCCGCGCCGATCCGGACGCGGCAGCCATGCTCGCGTCGCTCGACACGGTCCGGCGCGACCTCGCGGGCCTGGCCGCCGACGAATCCTCGGCTCCCGACGTGCCATCGGAGGTAACGACACGCATCGTCAGCGCGCTGCGGGCCCAGCGCGACGCTCCCGCCCATTCCGCCCGGCAGGCGCCACGTTGGCAGCTCATCGCGCTGGTTGTCGGTGTCGGCGCGGCACTCGTCGGCGCCGTCGTCGGCGTGCTGATGCTGTCGCGTCCGCCCGAACCGACGTTGTCCTCGGGGCCAACAGCCGAACGCATCACGGTGTCTCGGCCTGCCAACGAGCTACCGCTGTCGAGTCCGCAGCTCGCCGGGCTGCTGTCCAGGGCCCCGGACTACGGCCCGCTCGCCGATCCGGGCAGGCGCGCCGCCTGCCTGTCCGGGCTCGGCTACTCCTCCGCCACTGCCGTGCTGGGTGCGCGGCCCATCGACATGAGCGGTCGACCAGGGATATTGATGCTGCTGCCCGCGGATTCCCCTGGGAAGCTGCTGGCGCTGGTCGTGGCGCCCAATTGCGACGCCGCACACACCGGCCTGCTCGCCAATACCCTGGTCGCTCGGCCGTAACCTGTCCTGCAAGCCACGGGGAACACCGCGGCATACGCTGGTGTTTGTATCCGTGCCGACGTGATACGGCAGAAAGGCTCGTATGACAACCTCCTCCACCGTTCATGACGTGATCATCATCGGCTCGGGCCCGGCCGGTTACACGGCGGCCATCTACGCGGCCCGCGCGCAGCTCAAACCGTTGGTCTTCGAAGGCACCCAGTTCGGTGGTGCCCTGATGACCACCACCGAGGTGGAGAACTACCCCGGCTTCCGGGACGGCATCACCGGACCGGAACTGATGGACGAGATGCGGGAGCAGGCGCTGCGCTTCGGCGCCGACCTGCGGATGGAAGACGTCGACGCGGTCTCGCTGAACGGACCGGTGAAATCGGTCACCGTCGGCGACCAGACCCACTACGCGCGCGCCGTCATCCTCGCGATGGGCGCGGCCGCGCGGCACCTCGGCGTGACAGGCGAGGAATCGCTCATCGGCATGGGCGTCAGCACCTGTGCCACCTGCGACGGATTCTTCTTCCGCGAACAGGACATCGCGGTGGTCGGCGGCGGTGACTCGGCGATGGAGGAAGCCACCTTCCTCACCCGCTTCGCCAGGAGCGTCACGCTGATCCACCGCCGCGAGGAATTCCGCGCCTCCAAGATCATGCTGGAACGGGCCAGGACCAACAACAAGATCCGATTCCTCACCAATACCGCGGTCACCGAGATCGAGGGCGACCCGAAGGTCTCCGGCGTGCGCCTGCGCAACACGATCACCGGCGAGGAGTCCAAGCTCGCCGTCACCGGAGTCTTCGTGGCCATCGGCCACGATCCCCGCTCCGATTTGGTCCGGGGCCAGGTGGACCTCGACGCGCAGGGCTACGTGCTCACCAGGGGCCGTACCACCAGCACCTCGGTGGACGGAGTGTTCGCCGCGGGCGACCTCGTCGACCACACGTACCGCCAGGCCATCACAGCCGCGGGCACCGGCTGTTCGGCGGCCATCGACGCCGAGCGTTGGCTGGCCGAAAATGGTTCTGCCACAACGGATGACAACACCGATCTGATTGGAGCCCCAGTATGACAGAGAAGACCTCCGCCACCGTCGCCGTAACCGACGACTCGTTCTCCGAGGACGTGTTGACAAGCAGCACGCCGGTACTCGTCGATTTCTGGGCCACCTGGTGCGGACCGTGCAAGATGGTCGCTCCGGTGCTCGAGGAAATCGCCAACGAGAAGGCCGGCGCACTGAAGGTGGCCAAGCTCGACGTCGACGCCAACCCCAGCACCGCCCGCGACTTCCAGGTCGTCTCGATACCGACCATGATCCTGTTCAAGGACGGCGCTCCTGTGAAGCGGATCGTCGGGGCGAAAGGCAAGGCCGCGCTGCTGCGCGAGCTCGCTGACGTGGTGTAACGCCGCGAATCGCGGGATTGACACCCGCCTGGGGTTTTCTCCAAACGGGGAACCGTCTGCGACAATGCTGCCTAGCCAGTCTTTGCTTCGTCAGCAGCTTTCGGGCTGACAAACCGACTGCCGCTTGGTCGGGGAAGGGTCGAGTATGTCGAGTCTGCGTCGCGGTGACCGCGGGGGTGCGGTCACCGAGATCCGGGCAGCACTAGCCGCGCTGGGCATGCTCGAAAACCCCGATGAGGACCTGACCACCGGAAGACACGTCGCCCTCGATCTTTTCGACGACGACCTTGACCATGCCGTGCGCGCGTTCCAACAACATCGCGGCTTGCTCGTCGACGGCATCGTCGGCGAAGCGACCTTCCGCGCACTCAAAGAAGCTTCGTACCGGCTGGGTGCCCGCACGCTGAATCATCAGTTCGGCGCACCGATGTACGGCGACGATGTGGCAACCTTGCAGGCCCGTCTGCAGGACCTCGGCTTCTACACGGGCCTCGTCGACGGCCACTTCGGTCTGCAGACGCATAACGCCCTGATGTCCTACCAGCGCGAGTACGGCCTCTACCCTGACGGCATCTGCGGGCCAGAGACGTTGCGCTCCTTGTACTTTCTGGGCTCACGGGTCACCGGCGGATCGCCGCACGCCATCCGCGAAGAGGAACTGGTTCGGCGCTCGGGCCCGCGCCTGTCCGGTAAGCGGATCATCATCGATCCAGGCCGCGGTGGCAGCGATCACGGCCTGATCATGAGCGGCCCTGCCGGGCCGATCAGCGAAGCAGACATCCTGTGGGACTTGGCAAGTCGTCTCGAAGGCCGGATGACCGCGATCGGCATGGAGACCTTCCTGTCACGGCCGGTGAACCGCGCCCCGTCCGACGTGGAGCGCGCGGCGACCGCCAACACCGTCGGTGCCGATTTGATGATCAGTCTGCGCTGCGCCACACAGGCCAGCCCGGCCGCCAACGGCGTCGCTTCATTTCATTTCGGCAACTCGCACGGATCGGTGTCCACCATCGGCCGGATGCTTGCCGACTTCATCCAACGAGAAGTGGTGGCGCGCACGGGATTGCGTGATTGCCGCACCCACGGGCGGACTTGGGACCTGCTGCGGCTGACCCGAATGCCGACCGTTCAGGTCGACGTCGGGTACATCACCAACCCCCGCGACCGCGGCATGCTCGTGCAGGCGCAGGCCCGTGATGCACTCGCTGAAGGCATTCTCGCCGCGGTCAAGCGGCTTTATCTGCTCGGCAAGAACGACCGTCCCACAGGGACATTCACGTTCGCCGAACTGTTGGCACACGAGTTGTCAGTCGAGCAGGCCGGTCGCGTCAGCCCAACCTGATCCCTAGACGCACGGGCCCGCTCCGGCACCGACGGGTTGTTGCAGCTGTGCCGACTCGAGCAGCCGCTCCAGCGCCGCCTCCACGTCGGCCTTCCATCCCAGCCCTTGCTCGAGTTCAAGCCGAAGCCTCGGGAAGTAGCGATGCTGGTTCACGATGACGAAGCCGGCGTCCTGCAGCAGGTCGGCGTCCAAGACGCACTGGTCCACCGAGCAGTCGCCGATCACCTCGACGACGGGGCGCAGCTCCGGCGACACGGCGCGGGGGTCCAGCAGCTCGGCCACCTCGGCGGTATGGCCAAAGGCCTCGAGGGCGCGCACGCCGCGGCGGACCAGATCGCCGACCACCGAGGCGATCAGGTGGCGCGACAAACTGTCGGCTTCACTGCCGGATTCAACCCCGAGCGAGGTGAGCAGAACCGCGTCCGCACTCACCGGACCCGTCGGGAACCTGTGCGCGCGCGGCACCGCACGCGGCGGCGCGTAGAACGCATACCCCAGGCACGGGTCGTCGTCCATGGGTGACCCGAGCTCCCGTTCCGCAGCTCCGGCGTTACTGTCCCGGCAGTGCACCGCCATCTGGCCGCAGGAGCCCCACTCCAGCATGACCATCGACAGCCATGCTTCCTTCTCGAACTCCGGGTCGCTGAGGTGATCGTCGGCCGCCAGGGTGGACGGATCGACCTCCCAGTACACGCACCGGCGTGCCTGCTTGGGCAGCTGCTCGAACGCTTCGAGCCGCAGAGGCGTGATTCGCGCGGCCACTAAACTCCCCGGGTTCTACGCGGTGTTGACTTGCACGGCTGCCACTCCAGGATAGAAGCCTGCGGCGCGGACGGCCTCTTTTCCCCGACTTCGTTCATCGGCGGCCGTCATTTACTCGAATCACCTTGTTGCCCATGAGGTTTCCTTCGCAGTGCGGCTTTCCGGCCAGCGGCTGCCGCGGTTGATGTCACAGTGACGTAATTACGTCGTGTGGCAGGTCAGCCCTTCGCCGCATTCATCAGGTCGACGATCCGCTGCAAATCCTCGACAGAGCCGAACTCGACGACGATCTTGCCTTTACGTTTGCCGAGGCTGACGGTGACGCGGGTGTCGAAGGCTGTCGACAGCTGCTCAGCAACGTCCTGCAGACCCGGCATGTGAATCGGCTTCCGCCGGGGCGCCGACGGCGTCGAGGTGGCCTCGCGGTTGGCCAGCGTGACGGCTTCCTCCGTCGCTCGCACGGACAGCCCCTCAGCGACGATGCGCGCCGCGAGTTCCTCCTGCTTGTCCGGCCCGCCCTCGAGGGACAGCAGGGCGCGGGCATGGCCGGCAGACAGCACGCCGGCCGCGACCCGGCGCTGCACCGCGATGGGCAGGCGCAGCAACCGGATCATGTTGGAGATCAGCGGACGGGACCGCCCGATACGGGCCGCGAGTTCATCGTGGGTGACACCGAACTCGTCAAGCAATTGCTGATAGGCCGCCGCCTCTTCCAAGGGGTTGAGTTGTACCCGGTGGATGTTCTCCAGCAGGGCATCACGCAGCATGCTGTCGTCGCCGGTCTCCCGGACAATCGCCGGGATGGTCGCGAGGCCTGCCTGTTGGGCGGCCCGCCAGCGCCGCTCCCCCATCACCAGTTGGTAGCGCGGCGACCCTGGCACGGCGCGAACCACGATCGGCTGCATCAGGCCGAATTCGCGAATGGAGTGCACGAGTTCGGCGAGGGCCTCCTCGTCGAAGACCTGCCGCGGCTGGCGGGGATTCGGGTCGATCGTCGAAGGGTCGATCTCGCGGTACACCGCCCCGACGTCGCCGACCGTCGCCCTGTCCGTGGCGGATGGCCCGCCGATGACCACGTCGGCCGCCGCGTCGCCCATCCGCGGCCCCAGTGAGTTCGGATCTCCGTCGGCCGGACCGGTCGGGATGAGGGATGCCAATCCCCTGCCGAGACCGCTTCGCTTACGTGCCGGTTGAGTCATCGATGCAATCTCCTCTTTCACACGAAACGATTCATCTGGGCGTGGCCCGCTCCGCGAGCTCGCGGCTGGCGTCGAGGTAGCTCATCGCGCCGCGGGAGCCCGGGTCGTAATCGAGGATCGTCATCCCGTATCCCGGCGCCTCGGACACCTTGACGCTGCGCGGGATGACGGTCCGCAACACCTTGTCGCCGAAGTGTGCCCGCACATCGGCGGCGACCTGGTCGGCCAGCTTGGTGCGCCCGTCGTACATCGTCAGGATCACGGTCGTGACATTGAGCGCCGGGTTGAGGTGGGCCTTGACCATCTCGATATTGCGCAACAGTTGTCCGACACCCTCCAGCGCGTAGTACTCACACTGGATCGGGATCAGCACCTCGGGCGCGGCCACGAGCGCGTTGATGGTCAGCAGGCCGAGTGACGGCGGGCAGTCGATGAAAACGTAGTCGAAGTCGTGATTCTGGAGACCGGCCAGGGCGGTCCGTAACCGTCCTTCGCGCGCGACCATGCTGACCAATTCGATCTCGGCGCCTGCGAGGTCGATTGTCGCCGGCACGCAGTACAACCGGTCGCTGTGCGGGCTCCGCTGCAGAGCGGTCTCCAGCGGGATCTCGCCGATCAGCACTTCGTAGGACGACGGCGTGCCTTCCCGATGCTCGACGCCCAGCGCGGTACTCGCATTGCCCTGCGGGTCTAGGTCGATGACCAACACGTTGAGTCCCTGCAGCGCCAGCGCCGCCGCGACGTTCACCGCGGTCGTCGTCTTGCCGACCCCGCCCTTCTGGTTGGCGATGGTGAACACCCGCTGATGTGTCGGGCGCGGCAGGCCGCCCTTGGTTGCAGCGTGTAGCAGCTTCACCGCGCGCTCAGCCTCGGCGCCGATCGGGGTGTCGAGTCCGGCTTGGTCGGCCCATGGGTCCTGCGGGGCCGCGTCCCATGTTTCACGTGAAACATCGCCGGGCTGCTGTTCCTGCCGCGGCGTCGGTGCGCCTTCGGGGACCGGACTCATCCTTACCTCCTGCCCGATCGCGGCGATCGATTCGGCACCCGATCCGCTCGGCCGCGTCGCGCCACGACCGCGGTCACGGGTGGATCCAAGTAGTCCGCGCCACATCTCATCACCCTTACATCGACCGCACCAAGCGCTGCCATCACACGCCGGTGCTCCTCAATCTCTTGCTCCGCACGCTCGCCCTTGATGGCGATCATGCGGCCGTCGGGGCGCAACAACGGCGCGCCCCACCTCGCCAACTTGTCCAGCGACGCCACCGCCCGCGAGACCACCGCGTCCATCTCCCCCACCTGTCGCCGCACGGACTTCTCCTCGGCCCGCCCACGCACGATCGTGACGTCGAGACCTAGGTCATCGGCCACCTCGCGCAGGAAGTCACTGCGACGGAGGAGCGGTTCGATGAGCGTGAGTCGGAGGTCCGGCCGGGCCAACGCCAACGGTATCCCGGGCAGCCCCGCCCCACTACCGATGTCGGCCACTCGGTCGCCGGGACCCAACAGCTCGGCGATCGCGACACTGTTCAATATGTGCCGATCCCACAGCCTGTCGACCTCGCGCGGCCCGAGCAGTCCACGCTCGACCCCCGCTCCGGCCAGGATCTCGGTGTAGCGATGGATGCGCGCCAACTCCGATCCGAAGAGCTTCGCAGCCACCTCCGGCGCCGCGGATACCTCGACATGTTTCACGTGAAACATCCTCCGGATCTCGCGGGCCGCAGCTCGGCACGAACTACATGGATGTAACTCAGTCGTGCAGCACGACGACCCGGCGCGACGGCTCGACGCCCTCGCTCTCGCTGTGCACACCGTCCACGGCAGCCACCGCGTCGTGCACGATCTTGCGCTCGAACGGGGTCATCGGGCTGAGCTCCTCGCGTTCACCGGACTCGAGAACCCGGCGAGCGACCTTCTCGCCCAGCGCCGCCAACTCGTCGCGGCGACGCCGACGCCACCGCGCGATGTCCAGCATCAGCCGACTGCGCTCACCTGTCTTCTGGTGCACCGCCAACCGGGTGAGCTCCTGCAGCGCGTCAAGCACCTCGCCCTTGCGGCCCACCAACTTGTTGAGGTCGGTACCGCCGTCGATGCTCACCACTGCGCGATCACCCTCGACGTCCAGATCGATGTCCCCGTCGAAGTCCAACAGGTCCAACAGTTCCTCGAGATAATCGCCGGCGATCTCGCCCTCGGCAACCAGTCGCTCTTCCAGATCATCGTCGATCGCTGCGGCCGTGCTCTTCGTGGCGCTCTCTTCGTCCACCAGCTCGTCGCTGCGTTCGGTCGTCTCGGCGTCCGTCATGCCTGCCTCTCCCTCTCCGCCGGAAACTGCTCCGGTCAACGCTTGCGTTTCTTCGGCCGTGCGCCTGGCCGCGGTGCCGCTCCCGGCCGCGGTCCGCCGTCGCCGTCCTCAGGCTCCACAGCGTTCCCGGCGGCCTCGGTGCCGTCGCTCGCGGCGATCTCGGTCGCCTCGGATTGCGCCTTACGTTGACGGGCGGGCTTGGCGCCCGGCTTGGGAGCGTTGGCCGCGCGCCGCTCCTGCGCCTCGACCTTCTTCGCCTCTTCCTCTTTGGCGATCATGCCGAACACGTAGTGCTGCTGTCCGAAGGTCCAGATGTTGTTCGCGAACCAGTACAGGATGATCGCCAGCGGCAGGAACGGTCCGCCGGCGACCACGCCGAACGGGAACACATACAACGCCAGCTTGTTCATCATCGCGGTCTGCGGGTTGGCGGCCGCCTCGGCACTCTGCCGCGCCACCGATGCGCGGCTGTTGAAGTACGTCGCAACGCCCGCCGCGATCATCAACGGAAGGCCGACGGCGATCACCGCCGCGCGGCTGAATTCGGTGAACGCATCCAAGCCGTTGGTCTGCGTCATGTACGCGCCGATCGGTGCGCCGAACAGATTCGCGTCCAGGAAGTGGGCTACGTCCGTCGGGCTGAAGATGTAGTTGCCGATCGACCGGTTCTGCTCGACCGTCAGGTTCAGGTGCCCGATGCCCATCATTCCGCCGGTCCGGTTGAAGGACCGCAGCACGTGATACAGCCCGAGGAACACCGGCACCTGCGCGAAGATGGGCAGGCAGCCCATCAACGGGTTGAACCCGTGCTCGCGCTGCAGCTTCTGCATCTCCAGCGCCATGCGCTGCCGGTCCTTGCCGTACTTCTTCTGCAGCGCCTTGATCTGCGGCTGCAACTCCTGCATCTGCCGCGTGGTCCGGATCTGCCGAACGAAGGGCTTGTACAAGATGGCGCGCAACGTGAAGACGAGGAACATCACCGCCAGCGCCCACGCGAAGAAGTTGGACGGGCCGAGGACGAAAGCGAACGCCTTGTACCAAACCCACATGATCGCCGACACCGGCCAGTAGATGAAGTCCAGGCTGAACCAGTTAAACACGAGTCTCGCTTTCCATTTCGGCGCCGGATTGTGCGCACTCACGCTCGTCACCCGACAGGCGGCGCTCGCGTACCGGGTCCCATCCTCCCCGATGCCACGGACCGCACTTCAGCAACCGCACCGTCGCCAGCCACCCGCCCCGCAGCAACCCGTACTCCGTCAGCGCCTCGACTGCGTATTGGCTACAGGACGGACTGAACCGGCACGTCGGCAATCGCATCGGCGAGATGGTGTGACGGTAGAGCTCGATCAGAAAAATGAGCCCGCGGGCAACCGGTGTCATCGATCGGATGCCTCATTGCGGTGGCGGGTACGGCGCAACGCTGTCCGCAACTCCTGCTCGAGTCGCGCCGAGATGGCGGTGCGACTGCTCGGTAATGCCCGGATCACGATGCGGTCGGCGGGATCGAGTTCGTCGATGACCGTCCGCGCGACGTGTCGCAACCGCCGCGCCACCCGGTGCCGCTGCACCGCGCTGCCGACGGCCTTGGAAACCACCAGACCGATCCGCGGCCCATCTTGTGATCCGTCGGACCGCGACGCGTGTACGACGAGGTCGGGCTGCACCGCCCGCACCCCTTGACTGACCGTGGCACCGAAGTCAGTGGACCGCGTCATCCGGTATCGAGCCGGAAGCACCGCGCTAGACCTTGCCCGAACTCACCCGGGGAGTCACGCAGTCAGCTTGCGGCGCCCCTTGCCACGCCGGTTCGACACGATCGCCCGGCCGGCGCGGGTGCGCATCCGCAGCCGGAACCCGTGCACCCGCGCGCGTCGGCGGTTGTTGGGCTGAAAGGTCCGCTTGCCCTTGGCCACGGCTGTTCACTCCTCGTTGCGTCTGGCATCCGCAACCCATGCCGAATACACCTCGGGGGGGACGCGGTTGCCGTTGGTAAGCTCGTCCGTCTTGCGTGCTAACCGGCGCGGTCTCCAGACAGCCCTGGGTCGCAGCCGTATCGCCACGTTCGGGCGACTGTTCGAGGGTACTGACGAGATTTCGCTGGGTCAAACCTCGCCTGAGCGACCACCCGGCAGGCCTGGACGCTTTACATTCGCCACAGCCGTCACGCCCTGGTCGTGAGCAAAAATCTGACTCCGGTGAATGTTGCAGAACGGTTGGCACTCGGGAAGAAAACTGTTAGCTTCTGCCAATGCCGCTTCGATAACGAAACGGCGACGACAACGAAGCGAGGACGCCGACCAAGTCGCGAGCCCACAGTGCGCAACATCACTGTGACGAGCCCCGGCCCGCGGTGTTCTCGCCGGTAGACAACAGAGCGAGATGGCTGTCCTGTCTCCACAGGCTGTGGATAACTATGTGGACAGTTCGTCATCGTTCATTTGGTCGTCTCCGGATCGGCCTCGAGGGGGTAGTGGTCATTGACAGCTGACCCCGACCCACCCTTCGTCGCAGTCTGGAACAACGTGGTGGCCGAACTCAACGGCGACACCCACAACGGCGGAACTCACAACGGAGACTCCGCAATTCCCACCCTTACCCCGCAGCAAAGAGCCTGGTTGAAGCTGGTTCAGCCACTCGTCATCGCGGAGGGGTTTGCCTTGCTGTCCGTGCCGACCCCGTTTGTCCAGAACGAGATCGAACGGCACCTGCGCGAACCGATCATTTCTGCGTTGAGCCGTCAGCTGGGTCAGCGCGTCGAACTAGGTGTGCGCATCGCAGCCCCCACCCCGGCCGACTCCGATGAAGCCGTCAGCGGCTTCGCATCGACGCCGTCCATCCCTTCCATCGCCGAAGCCGATGAAGTCGACGAGGACTCCGAAGCGCTCGCCAGTGCCGAGGAAAGCTGGCCGACGTACTTCGCCAACCGCCCGCAGGGGATGTCCGCAGGCGAGCCGACGGCGGTCAACCTGAACCGCCGCTACACGTTCGACACCTTCGTCATCGGAGCGTCGAATCGGTTCGCTCACGCCGCCACCCTCGCGATTGCTGAGGCGCCCGCCAGGGCCTACAACCCGTTGTTCATCTGGGGCGAATCCGGGCTCGGCAAGACACATCTCCTGCATGCCGCAGGTAATTACGCCCAACGGCTGTTTCCCGGCATGCGCGTCAAGTACGTGTCCACCGAAGAATTCACTAACGACTTCATTAACTCGCTGCGCGACGACCGCAAGGCGTCGTTCAAGCGCAGCTACCGAGACATCGACGTGTTGTTGGTCGATGACATCCAATTCATCGAAGGCAAGGAAGGCATCCAGGAAGAGTTCTTCCACACCTTCAACACGCTGCACAACGCGAACAAGCAGATCGTCATCTCCTCTGACCGGCCGCCCAAGCAGCTGGCCACGCTGGAGGACCGGCTGCGGACCCGGTTCGAATGGGGGCTGATCACCGACGTCCAGCCGCCCGAACTGGAGACGCGGATCGCGATTCTGCGCAAGAAGGCTCAGATGGATCGCCTCGACGTACCTGGCGACGTGCTCGAGTTGATCGCGAGCAGCATCGAGCGAAACATCCGCGAACTCGAGGGCGCCCTGATCCGCGTCACCGCGTTTGCGTCACTGAACAAGACGCCTATCGACAAGTCGTTGGCCGAGATCGTGCTGCGCGACCTGATCGCGGACGCCGGCACGATGCAGATCAGCACCGCGACCATCATGGCGGCGACCGCCGAATACTTCGAGACCACGGTTGAGGAATTGCGCGGGCCGGGCAAGACCAGGGCGCTGGCGCAGTCCCGACAGATCGCCATGTACCTGTGTCGGGAGCTCACCGACCTGTCCTTGCCCAAGATCGGCCAAGCGTTCGGCCGCGACCACACCACGGTCATGTATGCGGAGAAGAAGATCCGGGGCGAAATGGCCGAGCGCCGTGAGGTCTTCGACCACGTCAAAGAACTGACCACGCGCATCCGTCAGCGGTCCAAGCGCTGACCTCGCGTCGTCTGACGACGTTTCCTGTTCCTGAATCGCGGGTAACTCCGGGGTGGCCTCTTGCGTACCCGGAAAACTTCCAAAAAACTTTGGCACCGTCGGCCCCAGTTGTCACAGGGAGCCGGTGTGGATACCCGTGTGGACAACCTGCGGTCAACCATCGAGTTTTCTCGTGATTCGTTCACAATGCGACCGAAGTCCACAACGCGGGCGCCGCTTCTTGGAAAGTATCCCCAACTCGTCAACACGTGGCAGTGCGCGTCACGCAGGGCGGACTTGTGGTTATCCCCAGCATCCACAAGCCCTAATACTGTTGCTCGTATATCTCCATAGATTCTTCTTCGAAGAAGCGCCTTGGGGACACGACGATTCGCCGAGCGCACATCCGCTCATCGAACGCCGATGTCACCGCGATCGATTAGCTTTCAAGTTGAGGCGGAAAGCTCTACGGTGGTTCATCGACAGCCGTTACGGTCGTCGGAGCGCATCGGGCAGACGCGTCGCGAGACACCGGGAAACCGCTGGTAAGACCTTGTTGTGGTGTGTATCGAAGGGACGCTATGGACGTGGCGACGACAACCGTTGGTCTCACCGATCTGAAATTCCGGCTAGTTCGCGAAGACTTCGCCGACGCCGTGGCCTGGGTTGCCAGGAATTTGCCCACTCGGCCCACCGTGCCGGTGTTGGCCGGAGTGCTGCTCACCGGCACCGATGATGGGCTCACCATCTCGGGATTCGACTATGAAGTATCCGCCGAAGTGCGGGTCGCCGCTGAAATCGCTTCTCCTGGAAGCGTTTTGGTCTCTGGCCGGTTGTTGTCCGACATCACCAGGGCGTTGCCGGCGAAGCCCGTTGACGTCAGCGTCGAGGGAACGCGCGTTTCACTGACTTGCGGCAGCGCCCGTTTCTCGTTGCCCACCATGGCGGTCGAGGATTACCCGGCGCTGCCTGCGCTGCCGGAGGACACCGGCGTCGTCTCGTCGCAGTTGTTCGCCGAGGCCATCGGCCAGGTCGCGGTCGCCGCCGGACGCGATGACACGTTGCCCATGCTCACCGGCATCCGGGTCGAGATCTCCGGTGAAAAGGTCGTTTTGGCGGCCACCGACCGATTCCGGCTCGCGGTACGTGAACTGACATGGTCGACCACGTCGGCAGACCTCGAGGCGGCGGTCCTCGTTCCGGCCAAGACGTTGGCCGAGGCGGCGAAGGCCGGTGCCGATGGTACCGATGTGCACCTGTCGCTCGGGAGCGGGGCGGCGGTCGGCACCGAAGGTCTGCTGGGTATTCGCAGCGACGGCAAGCGCAGCACCACGCGCTTGCTCGACGCGGAGTTCCCGAAGTTCCGTCAGCTGCTGCCCGCCGAGCACACCGCGATCGCGACCATCGGCGTCGCCGAACTCACCGAGGCGATCAAGCGTGTGGCATTGGTCGCCGACCGCGGCGCTCAGGTGCGCATGGAGTTCGCCGACGATGTGCTGCGACTGTCGGCAGGCGCTGATGACGTCGGCCGTGCGGAAGAAGATCTTCCTGTCGCCTTCTCGGGTGACCCGCTGACCATCGCGTTCAATCCGACGTACCTGACCGACGGGTTGGGCTCGTTGCACTCGGACCGCGTGACGTTCGGATTCACCACCCCGAGCCGTCCCGCGGTGCTGCGGCCTGCGGGTGAGGACGATGGGTCCGCCGGTGGAAGCGGGCCGTTCCCCGCCGCTCAAACCGACTACGTCTACCTGCTGATGCCGGTGCGGCTTCCGGGCTGACCGGCCCTACCGCCACGAAAGAGGCGCGCACATGCAATTGGGTCTCGTCGGCCTAGGCAAAATGGGCTTCAACATGCGGGAGCGCCTGCGTCAGGGTGGTCACGAGGTGGTTGGTTTCGACCCGCGACCCGAGGTCACCGACGTGCCGACGCTGGCAGCACTGGCCGAGGCGCTCACCGCGCCGCGGGTGGTCTGGGTGATGGTGCCCTCCGGTCCGGTGACGCATGAAACCATCGCGGCGTTGGCCCAGGTGCTTCGGGCGGGCGACATGGTGATCGACGGTGGCAATTCGCGATACACCGAAGACGGGCCGCACGCAAAACTATTGGGCGACAAGGGAATCGCGTACATCGACGCCGGAGTGTCCGGTGGTGTGTGGGGACTGACGGAGGGCTACGGCCTCATGGTCGGCGGCAGCGACGCCGACGTCCAGAGGGCCATGCCGATCTTCGACACGTTGCGTCCGCCCGGCCCGCGAGAAGACGGATTCGTGCACGCAGGACCGGTCGGTGCGGGCCATTACGCCAAGATGGTGCACAACGGAATCGAATACGGCCTGATGATGGCCTACGCCGAGGGTTACGAGTTGCTGGCCGCAGAAGACCTGATCACTGACACCCAGGCCGTCATCCAGGCCTGGACGAATGGCACGGTGGTTCGGTCGTGGTTGCAGCAACTGCTGGCCAAGGCGTTGAAGGAGGACCCCGAATTCGACGCGATCAGCGGTTATACCGAGGATTCGGGTGAGGGCCGTTGGACTGTCGAGGAGGCCATCAACCACCGGGTGCCGATGCCGGTGATCGCGGCGTCGTTGTTCGCGCGGTTTGCCTCCCGACAGGAGGAATCGCCGGCGATGAAGGCCGTTTCGGCGTTGCGTAATCAGTTCGGTGGCCACGCCGTGAAACGAATCAGCGAGTCCGGATAGGTGACGCGCACGCGAGGAGCGTATTGAGTGCACGTTCGGCGTCTGGGCTTACAAGACTTCCGGTCGTGGCCGAAGGTCGATCTGGAATTGACCCCTGGCCGGACCGTGTTCGTCGGCCCGAACGGCTTCGGGAAGACGAACCTCGTTGAGGCCCTATGGTATTCGTCGACGCTGGGTTCACATCGGGTGGCCTCGGATGCGCCGTTGATCCGAGCGGGCGCGGAGCGGGCGGTGGTGTCGACCATCGTGGTGAACGACGGCCGCGAGCTCGCCGTCGACCTGGAGATCACGGCGGGCCGGGCCAACAAAGCGCGGCTGAACCGCTCCCCCGTCCGGTCGGCACGCGAAATCCTCGGGGTGCTGCGGGCGGTGCTGTTCGCTCCCGAGGATTTGGCGCTGGTCCGCGGCGACCCCAGTGAGCGGCGCCGCTATCTCGACGAGCTGGCCACCACCAGGAGGCCGCGGATAGCAGGAATACGAGCCGATTACGACAAGGTGCTGCGGCAGCGGTCCGCGTTGTTGAAGACCGCGGGCGGGGCCCGGCACCGCGGCGACCGCAGCGTGTTGGACACCCTCGATGTGTGGGACGGGCATCTGGCCGCGCACGGAGCACAGCTGATCTCCGCGCGGGTGGCACTGGTCAACCAGCTGGCGCCGGAAGTAGAAAAGGCCTACCAGCTACTGGCGCCCGCGTCGCGGCCCGCGGCCATCCAGTACCGCAGCGGGGTCGAGATCGTCGAGAGCGAGGCGGCCGCCGGAAACGACAGCGTCGAGGTGTTCGAGGCGGCGCTGCTCGATGCACTGGCCCGACGGCGTGACGCCGAACTCGAGCGCGGTGTCTGTCTGGTGGGTCCGCACCGCGACGACCTGGAACTGCGGTTGGGTGATCAGGTCGCGAAAGGCTTTGCAAGCCACGGTGAATCGTGGTCGATGGCGTTGGCGCTGCGGCTGGCGGGCTATGAACTGCTTCGCGCCGAAGGCGGCGACCCGGTGTTACTACTCGACGACGTGTTCGCCGAACTGGACAACGCCCGCCGGCAGGCGTTGGCGAACGTCGCAGGCAACGCGGAGCAGGTGTTGGTGACGGCGGCCGTGCACGAGGACATCCCGGGCGACTGGGACGCCCGCCGCATCGAGATCACCATGCAGGACGACGACGGTGGCCGGATGTCGAAGGTGGTGTCATGAACGACGACGAGAATCCTGACGAGACCGCCGCAGGCCCGCCGGCGCACCTGGCCGGATTGGCCGGCATGGATCTGGTGCGCCGAACCCTGGAGGAGGCCCGCGGCGCGGCCAGGACGCAGGGCAAGGACGTCGGCCGTGGCCGCACCTCGCCCGCCCGACGCAGGGTCGCCGGGACCAGTCGCCGCCGCTGGTCGGGGCCCGGCCCCGACTCGCGGGACCCACAGCTTCTCGGCGCCGCCACCAGCGATCTGGCCCGGCGGCGCGGTTGGTCGGGCCGGGTCGCGGAAGGCTCGGTCTTCGGCCGGTGGCCCAGTGTGGTCGGTGAGCAGATCGCCGCACACGCGTCGCCGACAGCACTCAACGACGGGGTGCTGACCGTGTCGGCCGAGTCGACGGCGTGGGCCACGCAGCTTCGGATGGTGCAGGCGCAACTGTTGGCCAAGATCGCCGCCGCGGTCGGCGACGGCGTGGTGACGTCGCTGAAAATCGTCGGCCCGGTGGCGCCGTCGTGGCGGAAGGGGCGCTACCACATCGCCGGCCGCGGACCCCGCGACACGTACGGCTGAGGGCGTCCGCGCCGGTGGGCTGAGAGCCGCCAGAACGCCACGACCCTACCGCTTGAGCGACTTCACGCACCTGAGATCGAGAAATTCCACAGACGGCGCAAATAGGTGTGCAGAAACGCCGCCTCAGGATCGGTCCCGGCGCTATCAGCCGGTAGACTGTTGTCATGACTTGCCGACGGTGACCGATTCGCCGTCAGAGCACCACCCCCCATTCAGAAAGTAGGGAAGCTTCCGCCCGTGGCTGCTGCTAAGAAGAAAGCACAGGAACAGTACGGCGCCGACTCCATCAAGGTCCTCGAGGGCCTGGAAGCCGTCCGCAAACGTCCCGGCATGTACATCGGTTCCACCGGTGAGCGGGGCCTGCACCACCTCATCTGGGAGGTCGTGGACAACGCGGTCGACGAAGCGATGGCTGGCTTCGCCACCGAAGTCTCGGTGCGACTCCTCGACGACGGGGGCGTCGAGGTCACCGACAACGGGCGCGGCATCCCGGTGGCCATGCACTCGACCGGCATCCCCACCGTTGACGTCGTAATGACGGTGCTGCACGCGGGCGGCAAGTTCGAGGAAGGCGCTTACAGCGTTTCCGGCGGTCTGCACGGGGTGGGCGTCTCGGTTGTGAACGCGTTGTCCACCCGGCTGGAGGCGGATATCCGCACCGACGGCTACGAGTGGTTCCAGTCCTACGACAACTCGGTTCCTGGCACTCTCAAGCAGGGCGAGAAAACCAAGAAGACCGGCACTACCATCCGGTTCTGGGCCGACCCGAATGTCTTCGAAACCACCAACTACGACTTCGAGACGGTGGCCCGCAGACTGCAGGAGATGGCGTTCCTCAACAAGGGGCTGACCATCACCCTGTCCGATGAGCGGGTGTCTGCCGAAGAGGTCACCGACGAGGTGGTCAGTGATACCGCCGAGGCGCCCAAGTCGGCGGAGGAGAAGGCAGCCGAGGCGGCCGGCCCGCACAAGGTGAAGAACCGGACCTTCCACTACCCCGGCGGTTTGGTCGACTTCGTCAAGCACATCAACAGGACCAAGACGCCGATCCATCAGAGCATCGTCGATTTCGCTGGCAAGGGTGAAGGGCACGAGGTGGAGATCGCGATGCAGTGGAACGCCGGCTACTCGGAGTCGGTGCACACCTTCGCCAACACCATCAACACCCACGAGGGTGGCACCCACGAAGAGGGCTTCCGCGCCGCGCTCACCAGCGTGGTGAACAAGTACGCCAAGGACAAGAAGCTCCTCAAGGACAAAGACCCCAACCTGACCGGCGACGACATCCGCGAGGGCCTGGCCGCGGTGATCTCGGTGAAGGTGGCCGAACCGCAGTTCGAGGGCCAGACCAAGACCAAGCTCGGCAACACCGAGGTGAAGTCGTTCGTGCAGAAGATCTGCAACGAGCAGATGAGCCACTGGTTCGAGGCCAACCCCGCCGAGGCGAAAACCGTTGTCAACAAAGCTGTTTCGTCGGCGCAGGCGCGGATCGCGGCGCGCAAGGCCCGTGAGCTGGTCCGCCGCAAGAGCGCCACCGACATCGGCGGCCTGCCGGGCAAGCTCGCGGACTGCCGCTCCACTGATCCACGCAAGTCGGAACTGTATGTGGTGGAGGGTGACTCGGCCGGTGGCTCCGCCAAGAGCGGCCGCGATTCGATGTTCCAGGCGATTCTGCCGTTGCGCGGCAAGATCATCAACGTCGAGAAGGCACGCATCGACCGGGTGCTGAAGAACACCGAAGTCCAGGCGATCATCACCGCGCTGGGCACCGGCATCCACGACGAGTTCGACATCACCAAGCTGCGCTATCACAAGATCGTGCTGATGGCCGACGCCGACGTGGACGGCCAGCACATCTCGACGTTGCTGTTGACGCTGCTGTTCCGGTTCATGAAGCCGCTGATCGAGAACGGCCACGTGTTCCTGGCACAACCGCCGCTGTACAAGCTGAAGTGGCAGCGTTCCGAGCCGGAGTTCGCCTATTCCGACCGCGAGCGTGACGGCCTGCTCGAAGCGGGCAAGAAGGCGGGTCGCAAGATCAACGTCGACGACGGCATCCAGCGTTACAAGGGTCTCGGTGAGATGGACGCCAAGGAGTTGTGGGAAACCACCATGGACCCCTCCGTGCGGGTGTTGCGCCAAGTCACGCTGGACGACGCCGCCGCCGCCGACGAGTTGTTCTCGATCCTGATGGGCGAGGACGTCGAGGCACGCCGCAGCTTCATCACGCGCAACGCCAAAGACGTTCGCTTCCTTGATGTTTAGCCGCAAAGTACACAACAATTAGGGCTGAAAATTCATGACTGACACCACGTTGCCGCCTGGCGACGAAGCCGGCGACCGCATCGAGCCTGTCGACATTCAGCAGGAGATGCAGCGCAGCTACATCGACTACGCGATGAGCGTCATCGTCGGGCGCGCGCTGCCCGAGGTGCGCGACGGACTCAAGCCGGTACACCGCCGGGTGCTCTACGCGATGTACGACTCGGGCTTCCGCCCCGATCGCAGCCACGCGAAATCCGCACGCTCCGTTGCGGAGACGATGGGCAATTACCATCCGCACGGCGACGCGTCGATCTACGACACATTGGTCCGGATGGCTCAGCCGTGGTCGCTGCGGTACCCGCTGGTCGACGGCCAGGGCAACTTCGGCTCGCCGGGTAACGATCCGCCAGCGGCGATGAGGTACACCGAAGCGCGGCTGACTCCGCTTGCCATGGAGATGCTGCGCGAAATCGACGAGGAGACAGTCGATTTCATCCCGAATTACGACGGGCGTGTGCAGGAGCCGACGGTTCTGCCGAGCCGGTTCCCGAACCTGCTCGCCAACGGCTCGGGCGGTATCGCGGTCGGCATGGCCACCAACATCCCGCCGCACAATCTGCGTGAGCTCGCCGAGGCGGTGTACTGGTGTCTGGAGAACCACGACGCCGACGAGGAAGCCACGCTCGAGGCGGTGTGTGAGCGCATCAAGGGTCCCGACTTCCCCACCAAGGGTCTGATCGTCGGCTCGCAGGGCATCGCCGACATGTACAGCACCGGCCGTGGGTCGGTGCGGATGCGCGGCGTCTGCGAAATCGAGGAGGACAACCGCGGACGCACCGGCATCGTGATCACCGAGCTGCCGTATCAGGTGAACCACGACAACTTCATCACCTCGATCGCCGAGCAGGTCCGCGACGGGAAGCTGGCGGGCATCTCGAACATCGAGGACCAGTCCAGCGACCGTGTCGGCCTGCGGATCGTGGTCGAGCTCAAGCGCGACGCCGTGGCCAAGGTGGTGCTGAACAACCTCTACAAGCACACCCAGCTGCAGACCAGTTTCGGCGCCAACATGCTGGCCATCGTCGACGGCGTGCCCCGCACGCTGCGGCTTGACCAGCTGATCCGCCACTACGTCAACCACCAACTCGATGTCATCGTTCGGCGCACCACCTACCGGCTGCGCAAGGCCAACGAGCGGGCTCACATCCTGCGCGGTCTGGTCAAGGCGCTCGACGCGCTGGACGAAGTGATCGCGTTGATCCGGGCGTCGGAGACCGTCGATGTGGCCCGGCAGGGCTTGATCGAACTGCTCGACATCGACGAGATCCAGGCGCAGGCGATCCTGGACATGCAGTTGCGCCGGCTGGCCGCGCTGGAACGTCAGAAGATCGTCGACGACCTCGCCAAGATCGAGGCCGAGATCGCCGACCTGGAAGACATCCTGGCCAAGCCCGAGCGGCAGCGCGCCATCGTGCGCGACGAGCTCAAGGAGATCGTCGACAAATACGGCGACGACCGGTTGACCCGCATCGTCGCCGCCGACGGGGACGTCAGCGACGAGGACCTGATCGCTCGCGAGAACGTCGTCGTCACGATCACCGAGACCGGGTACGCCAAGCGCACGAAGACCGACCTGTACCGCAGTCAGAAACGTGGCGGCAAGGGTGTGCAGGGCGCAGGGCTCAAGCAGGACGACATCGTCAACCACTTCTTCGTGTGCTCGACGCACGACTGGATCCTGTTCTTCACCACCCAGGGCAGGGTGTACCGCGCCAAGGCGTACGACCTGCCGGAGGCGTCACGCACCGCGCGGGGTCAGCACGTCGCGAACCTGCTGGCCTTCCAGCCGGAAGAGCGCATCGCGCAGGTGATCCAGATCAGGAGCTACGAGGACGCGCCGTACCTCGTGTTGGCCACCAAGAACGGCCTGGTGAAGAAGTCCAAGCTGACCGACTTCGACTCCAACCGGTCGGGCGGCATCGTCGCGGTGAACCTGCGCGACGGTGACGAACTGGTGGGCGCGGTGCTGTGCTCGGCAGAGGACGATCTGCTGTTGGTGTCGGCCAAGGGTCAGTCGATCCGGTTCTCAGCAACCGATGAAGCACTGCGGCCGATGGGCCGGGCCACCTCCGGTGTGCAGGGCATGCGATTCAACGAAGAGGACACGCTGCTGTCGTTGAATGTGGTGCAGCCGGACACATATTTGCTGGTCGCAACGTCCGGCGGGTACTCCAAGCGGACCGCGATCGACGAGTATCCGGTCCAGGGCCGCGGCGGCAAAGGGGTGCTGACGATCCAGTTCGACAAGCGCCGTGGCACTCTGGTCGGAGCGTTGATAGTCGATGACGACACAGAGTTGTACGCCATCACTTCCGGTGGGGGCGTCATCCGGACGGCGGCTCGCCAGGTTCGCAAGGCCGGGCGGCAGACCAAGGGTGTTCGCTTGATGAACCTGGGTGAGGGCGACACACTGGTTGCCATTGCGCGTAACGCCGAGGAAAACGAGGCCCCTGACGACCCTGTCGCCGAGGCCTGAGACCGCTAAGGAGCCGTAGGTGAGTTCACCGAACGAGCCGGGGTACCCGCGCACGGGTGAGGCCCCCGGCAGCGCCAACGGCTCCGGCGGCGGGCCGTCGTCAACCGAAAACGGCTCGCCCGGCAACCCATCCCCACGCGGCGGCAACGACGTGCCACCTTGGCAGCGGGGGCCCGCGGGCGCCAGGCGCCAGCCGCAGCGGCAGGCACCCGAGGGCGGCCACAACGCCGGTGTGGACGCCCGGCTGAACCGCTTCATCGCGGGCGGGTCCGGGGCGCCTGCGCATGACCAGGACGGGGCACCGTTCGGTGAGCGCACCGAAACGGTGCGGCCCGAGACGTATGCCAGCGAGCTGCCCGACTTGTCGGGGCCCGCGCCACGGCAGGCGCAGCCACGCAAGGCGACCTCCGAGCAGCGGCCGGCGGCGGAGCCGGCGAGCCGCCCTTCGGCCTCCGGTCGGACGCAGGTCGGTAACCGGCACAAGGGGCCGGTGCGGGCCAGCATGCAGATCCGCCGGATCGACCCGTGGAGCACGCTGAAGGTGTCGCTGGTGTTGTCGGTGGCGCTGTTCTTCGTCTGGATGATCGCGGTCGCGTTCCTGTATCTGGTGCTGGGCGGCATGGGCGTGTGGAGCAAGCTGAACAGCAACGTCGGCGACCTGCTGACCAGTGCGGGCGGCAGCACCGGCGGCGAGCTGGTATCCAGCGGAACGATCTTCGGCGGGGCTGCGCTGATCGGTCTGGTGAACATCGTGCTGCTGACCGCGATGGCGACGTGCGCGGCGTTCATCTACAACTTGACCACCGATCTGGTCGGTGGCGTCGAGGTGACGCTGGCGGACAGGGATTGAGGTCCGGCGGGGTAGGACCGATGGGGGCACCTCCCGCCCCGAAGGGGCAGGGGGCGGACTTGGGAGGATTGGGTTTGGGCGGCGGCCTACCGGTGCGGTAATCTCGTCGCTCGTCCGTGCGGATTTCGGGGCTATAGCTCAGGCGGTTAGAGCGCTTCGCTGATAACGAAGAGGTCGGAGGTTCGAGTCCTCCTAGCCCCACGGAAAGGTGCACACCTTGAGGCTGGTGTTCGTGCTCGCATCGGGGATCGTGGTCGCCGTCGTCATCACGATCTGGCGGTCACGGCACGGCGTCGAGGTGTGGCACACCGCGGCCGACGTGCCGTCCTGACCACATCAGGGGCCTTAGCTCAGTTGGTAGAGCGCTACCTTTGCAAGGTAGATGTCAGGAGTTCGATTCTCCTAGGCTCCACAACGTCTGTCTGCTAGCCGTGTCGGCCGCGGTGATGGAACAGCAGTCCGCCGTACTCGCCGAACGGATACTGCGCCTGCGAGTCGAACGTCGGAGGCAGTGCACTCACCTGAGCGTTGCCCTCTGTCTGACACACGCTGGCATTGCCGGTGAAGCTGCACGGCGGCGGTGTCGCATCTGCCTGTGCCAGCGGTGCCAGGGTGATTGCCGCGGCACCACCGGCGGCCAGCACGGCGGGCGCAACGAGATTACGGATCTTCATGGTTCGGCCTTTCATTTGTCGAGCAGTTCGTTGTGAACTTGCTTGCGGCCGAACGTATCTCCGCTGGGTGGTTGCTGGCTCGCTTGTGTGCACAACTTTGCACAATGGGCGATTAGCAGGTTCTGCGCATTGTGCTCAGCACTCGACGACATTGAGGGCGAGCCCGCCCGTCGAGGTCTCCTTGTACTTGTCTTTCATGTCGGCGCCGGTGTCGCGCATCGTCTTGATCGCGGTATCGAGGCTGACGTGATGAGTTCCGTCTCCGTGCAACGCCATTCGCGCCGCAGTGATCGCCTTGACCGCCGCCACCGCGTTGCGCTCGATGCACGGAATCTGCACCAGGCCGCCGACAGGATCACAGGTCAGCCCGAGGTTGTGTTCGATGCCGATCTCGGCGGCGTTCTCGACCTGCGCAGGCGTTCCGCCGAGCACGGCCGCCAACCCGGCGGCGGCCATCGAGCACGCCGAACCGACCTCCCCCTGGCAGCCGACCTCCGCGCCCGAGATCGACGCGTTGGCTTTGAATAGCTGACCGATCGCCGCGGCCGTCAGGAGGAACTCGATGATGCCGTCCTCCGTCGCACCGGGAACGAACCGCCAATAGTAGTGCAGCACAGCAGGAATGACGCCGGCTGCGCCGTTGGTGGGCGCGGTCACCACCCGCCCGCCGCCGGCGTTCTCCTCGTTGACGGCCAGCGCGTAGACCGTCAGCCAATCCATCGCATACAGCGGATCGTCGGGGTCCAGCGACTCGGCGAGTAGCCGCGCCCGGCGCTTGACGCGAAGCCTTCCCGGCAGCGTCCCCGATGCCGCGAGACCGGCCTCGACGCACTCCTGGAAGGCCGCCCAGATCCGCAGCAGGCCCGCCCGCAGGTCGGCCTCGCGGCCGAGCGCGGCTTCGTTACGGGCCATCAATTCGGCGATGCTGCAACGTTCTTCGGTCGCCAACCGGACGAGTTCCTCGGCGGTGTTGAACGGATACGGGACCGCGGCCTCCTCGCGCGGCGTCGCCGCCTCGTCCTCGTCGACGACGAACCCGCCGCCGACCGAGTAGTAGACACGACGAGTCAGTTCGGCGCCGTCGCTGTCGAAGGCCAGGAACACCATGCCGTTGCTGTGAAAGTCCATGGCGCGCAACGACAATACGATGTCTGCGGTGTGGTCGAAAGCAATTGCGTGCGAGCCGGCCAGCAGCAGCCTGCCGCCGGAGTTGATCTCCTCGACTCTGGTTCTGGCGAACGCCGGATCGATGGTCTCCGGCTGGTTGCCCTCGAGTCCGAGAACCACCGCGCCCGGCGTGCCGTGCCCGGCGCCCGTGGCGCCCAGCGATCCGTACAACTCGATGCGTACCCGCGCCACGGCGGGCAGCATCCCGTCGTCGGCGAGGTGAGATGCGAACCGCCCCGCGGCTCGCATCGGCCCGACGGTGTGGGAACTCGACGGCCCAATGCCGATGGAGAACAGATCAAAGACCGAGACGGCCACGGCGACGACCCAGGCGCGACTACGGTTTGGGCGTCACGTCGACGCTGGGCGGCAACGGCGACGGCTCGGGCTGCATCGACCGGCGGACGATCGAAAACGCCACCGCTCCCCCGGCCAGCACCGCCGCGCCCGCTGCGACGAACAGCAACGGCCGCCGCTTGCGCTTGGGCTTGCGGGCGTCTGCGATCGCTGCGGGCAGGTTGGCGATGACCTCCTGCGCCTCACCGATCTCCTTGGCCAGCCTGCTCTTTTCCAGACTGCGACGGATCCGTCCCGCCGCCGACTGGGCGCCGTGCAGGCTCAGGCCCACTGTGCCGAGGGTGACGTCGACCGGACCGACCGCCGAGTACTTCAACCCTCGACTCAGCCGCTGGCTCGGGGTCAACCGAACGTCCGTCTTCAAGCTCATGTCCACCTCTTTCGCGGCGTGATCGTCAGTCGCCTCCCAGCCTGCCACCAACTGCCACCCCGCGTCGGCGGTTGGACGGCAGGTGGCAGACTGGCATCCCGTGACGAGCCCCATTCAGACAGCGACCGCGACTCTGCACACCAACCGCGGTGACATCAAGATCGCACTGTTCGGCAACCACGCCCCCAAGACCGTCGGGAATTTCGTCGGACTGGCGCAGGGCACCCAGGACTACAGCACCGAGAACGCATCGGGCGGCTCGTCGGGTCCGTTCTACGACGGCGCGGTCTTCCACCGCGTCATCGAGGGTTTCATGATCCAGGGCGGCGATCCGACCGGCACCGGTCGCGGCGGCCCCGGCTATCAGTTCGCCGACGAGTTCCACCCGGAGTTGCAGTTCGACAAGCCCTATCTGTTGGCGATGGCCAACGCGGGACCCGGGACCAACGGCTCGCAGTTCTTCATCACGGTCGGCAAGACGCCGCATCTGAATCGCCGCCACACGATCTTCGGTGAGGTGGTCGATCCGGAATCGCAGAAGGTGGTGGACGCCATCGCCACGACGCCCACCGATCGCAGCGACCGGCCGACCGAACCGGTGGTGATCGAGTCGATCACGGTCTCCTAGCGGAGCTCAGCTCGAACCGACCGCGGCCCGGCCGGTTCGAGCGGTCATCGGCCGCCGGCGTAACCGGCGGCAGTCAGCGCGTCCAGCACGTTCAGCGGATCGGTGCCCAGATCCCACCGGGTGAACACCAGTAGCTGATCGTCGGTTGTGTCGATCTCGAGTAGCCGCACTTTACGCGCGAGCCGCCGGAATTCGGTGATCCGGATGATCTTGATATCCGTTGGCCGAAGCAGGTTTGACCGCGTCCATCCGCGGATAAGTAGACCGTCGCCACGAATTGCCAGTTTTGGTCGTGCGCGCCAGGATGCGCTTGCAAACACGAGCAAACCCGCTGCGGCAATCCCGAGAAGAATGCGACCAGGTGGATCTGTGATCATGGTCACAGCGGCGATAGCCAAGATGAGCCCGATCATGCCGCAAGCAGCGATTCCGAGCGTCGAAGGGCTCCACTCAGTTTGCTGGATGGACAACTAACACCCTTTTACCGTTGCTAATGAGGTTATCCACAAGTGCTATCCCCAATGGGGATGAATCACATCGGTGTGATCCGGTGACCGCAAGGTTGCTAAACGGGTAACGCGTGGAGACCTAGTTGAATTCATACCGATGGTCTGTACGGCTAGCGCCAGCGCATCGTGAGCAACAGACCGGTGATCATGAAAGCAAAGGCGATGGCATAGTTCCACGGGCCGAGGTCGGCGAGGAACGGGATCGCATTCGACGCGAGCTGGAACACCAGCAGCCACACCAGCCCGATGAGCATCAGGCCGCAGAACAGTACGACGAACCAGACGCTCGACGGCCCGGCCTTGACCTTGACCGGCGTCCGGCTCACCGGGTTGATGGTGAAATCGTTCTTCTTGCGGACTTTGGACTTGGGCATGGCTACCTTCGCGAGGTCGGGTCGTGGTCACACCAGTCGCTGGTGCGACTACTGACGACTAAGTCGCTGGTGCGACTAAAGACGACTAAGTGCGACGGACGACTAAGTGCGACGATGTAACTACGAGCCTAACGTAGGAGAACCCCAGCCCAAGAATTCCTGGAGACGAGCCGATGGACCAGCCTCCCCAGCGTTCGCGGGGGCCCAGTCGAAGCCCCTGGCGATTCGGCGTGCCGGTGATCTGTCTGCTGGCGGGTCTGCTACTGGCCGCCACGCACGGTGTGTCCGGCGGCAGCGAAATCCGCCGTAGCGACGCGCCGCGGCTTGTGGATCTGGTGCGCGAAGCTCAACAGTCGGTGGACCGGCTCACGGCTCAGCGGGACACCCTCGTGTCGACCATCGACAACCACCACGGCGGCTCCCCCGCTGCGGCCGCGGCGCTGACGGCGATCACCAGGCGCTCGGCCGAACGGGCCGTCGACGCGGGCTTGGACCCGATGCGCGGCCCGGGTCTCGTCGTCACGCTCAACGATGCCCAGCGCGACGCGGAGGGCCGCTTCCCCCGCGACGCCTCCCCCGACGACCTGGTGGTGCACCAGCAGGACATCGAGGCAGTGCTCAACGCGTTGTGGAGTGCAGGCGCTGAAGGCATCCAGATGCAGGACCAGCGGATCATCGGGACCTCGGCACCGCGGTGCGTCGGCAACACGCTGCTGTTGAACGGCCGCACGTACAGCCCGCCGTATGTGATCACCGCCGTCGGAGACGGCGCCGCGATGCAGGCGGCATTGGCCGCCGCGCCGCTGGTGACGCTCTACAAGCAGTACGTGGTGCGGTTCGGCCTCGGCTACACCGAAGTCCCGCGAACCGAGGTGGACCTGGTTGGTCACACCGAGCCGGTGCGGATGAAGTACGCCAAGCCCGCGGGCCCCCTCGGCTACTGAGAATCTCGCACGACCCGACCAGTAGCCTGGGCTGATGCGGGTCTTGGTCGTCGACAACTACGACAGCTTCGTGTTCAACCTGGTCCAGTATCTGGGCCAGCTCGGTGTGCACGCGGATGTGTGGCGCAACGACGACGAGCGCCTGGCCACCGACGCCGACACCGCCAGGGCAGCTGAGCAGTTCGACGGGGTGCTGCTCTCCCCCGGCCCCGGCACTCCGGAACGCGCAGGGGCCTCCATCCCGCTCGTCAAGTCGTGCGCGGCGGCAAAGACTCCGTTGCTCGGGGTCTGCCTCGGGCACCAGGCGATCGGGGTGGCGTTCGGCGGCACGGTCGACCGCGCACCCGAACTGCTGCATGGTAAGACCAGCACCGTATTCCATTCGAATTGTGGTGTGCTGCAGGGGCTTCCGAACCCGTTCACCGCGACGCGCTACCACTCGCTGACGATCCTGCCCGACACCGTGCCCGCCGAACTGGACGTCATCGCCCGTACAGAGGGCGGCGTGATCATGGGCGTGCGCCATGTCGAGCTACCGATCCACGGCGTGCAGTTCCATCCCGAGTCGATCCTCACCGAAGGCGGGCACCGGATGCTCGCCAACTGGCTGGGCTTCTGCGGCGCCGCGCCCTCGGAGTCGCTGGTGCGCCAGCTAGAGGACGAGGTCGCGGAGGCGGTGCGGGCCGCTACGACGCGAACGCCAGCGTGATCGGGGCGTCCTTGTTGACCGGTGTTCCGGCGGCCGGGCTCTGCGTCACCACCGCGTTGGTCCGCTGACCGCTGTTCTGCACGTCGGGCGCGCGGATCAGCTGGCCGGTCCAGCCGTAGCCCGCGCGCAGATTGGGCTCCACGTCGGTCCAGAAGCCGCCTCGCACATCGGGCATCACGAACTGGTTGCACTGTGACAGCTGCAACTGGATCGGGGTATCAACGGGGGCTTCCTGCCCGGCCGAAGGAACCGTGCCGATCACCTGACCGCAGGGCGCTGCGCTGTCGACCTGAACCGGCACGACGTTGACGAAGCCGGACGCCGTGAGGATCTGCCTGGCCGGCGACTCCGTCTGGCCCTTGACGTCGGCCACCTGCCTGCTCCTCGGCCCGTCGCCGACGACGATGGTGATCTCGTTGGTGACCGCCGACGTCTGGTTGGGACCCGGAATCGTGGTCAGCACCCGGTCCTTCTGTTCGGGCGTCGACTCCGACCTGCTCTCCTTGAACTTCCCGAAGCCCGCGTTGGTCAACCGTTGCACACAGTCGGCATAGGTGAGGTTCTTGCAGTCGACGACCTCGCGCTGCTGGGGACCGGAGGACACGTTGAGGGTGATCTCGTCGCCGGCGCTGACCGAGGTGTTGGCCGGTGGGTTGGTGTCGATGACGTGGTCGGGCGGGACGGTGGAATCCGACTTCTGCAGCGGGTTTACCTTGAAGCCGGCGTTCTGCAGTTTGGCGATAGCGTCGGCGCTGACCATGTTGCTGACGTCGGGCACCTGCACATCGCGGGTATTGCCGCCGAACATGTTGATGGCGACCGTGACCACCACGGTCAGCACCGCCAGCACCGCAACGGCGATCAGCCAGCGCCCGACCGAACCGCCGCGCTCTTCTTTGTCGTCGTATCGCATCGGAGGGCGTCCGACCGGGTCGGTCCGATCGGTGCGGTGCTCCGAGGTGGGCGACGCCAACAGGGACGTCCGCTCGGCGTCGGTGAGTATCTTCGGCGCCTCGGGCGCCTCGCCGCTGTGCACGCGCACCAGGTCGGCGCGCATCTCCGCGGCGGACTGGTAACGGTTGTCCGGGTTCTTGGCGAGCGCCTTGAGCACCACCGCGTCCAGTTCCGGGGTGATGTCGCTGTGCCTCTGCGACGGCGGCACCGGATCCTCGCGGACATGCTGATACGCCACCGCGACGGGTGAGTCACCGATGAAAGGTGGCTCGCCAGTAAGAATTTCGTAGAGCACGCAGCCCAGCGAGTAGACGTCGGAGCGCGCGTCGACCTTCTCGCCGCGGGCCTGCTCCGGGGAAAGGTACTGCGCGGTGCCGATCACCGCGGCGGTCTGCGTGACGCTGTTGGCGTCGGCCAGCGCGCGGGCGATGCCGAAGTCCATCACCTTGACCGCGCCGGCCTTGCTGATCATGATGTTCGCGGGTTTGACGTCGCGGTGGATGATGCCGTGCTGATGGCTGAAGTTCAACGCCTGGCACGCATCGGCGATCACCTCGATCGCCCGCTTGGCGGGCATCGGCCCCTCGGTGTGCACAATGTCGCGCAGCGTGACGCCGTCGACGTACTCCATCACGATGTACGGCAACGGCCCGGTGGCGGTCTCCGCCTCACCGGTGTCATACACCGCGACGATCGCCGGGTGATTCAGCGCCGCCGCATTCTGCGCCTCGCGGCGGAATCTCAGATAAAAGCTCGGGTCGCGGGCCAGGTCGGCGCGCAGCACCTTGACGGCGACGTCGCGGTGCAACCGCAGATCGCGCGCCAAATGCACCTCGGACATGCCGCCGAAGCCAAGGATGTCACCGAGTTCATACCGGTCGGACAGATGCTGCGGGGTCGTCATTTCCATGTCTGTTCTGAAGCTGCGGGTCGCGGGTCGGCCGGCTCCGCCGCCCACGGTGCCACCTGCACCCTTGCCTGCCAGGCAACGAAGTCGGTATCCCCTTCACCTTGTCCGAAGATGCCCTCATCGGTCCAACCGGGCATCGCCGTCGGCGACTGGAAGGGGGTTGTTTCGGTAATCGTATTCGTCACGGTCGGCGGCGGTGACTGCCGGTCCTTCTTGTCTTGTGCGTTCAGCACGATCAGGACCGCGATCACGATGGCAAGCGCGCCGAGCACACCGGCCGCCCACAGCAACGCGCGCTGGCCCGACGAGAAGGTGCGTCGCGGCGGCGGGGAGCTGCGGTGGCTGCCGGTGACAGGGCGTGGCCTTGCCGTGGTGGCCGGTGCCCGGCCGGTCAGATCGGCGGCCGCCCGCGCTTGTGCGGCCGACGGCACGGCCGCGGGCGCTGCCCTGCCGATCGACGGCGCCTGGTTCGGCCGCGGCGGCCTGCGACCAGACCGCACGGCGGCCACCGCGTCGGCGAACGGCCCGCCGGACCGGTACCGCATGCCGGGGTTCTTCACCAGCGTGATCTCGATGAGTTCGCGCACGTTGGGCGGCAGGTCGGCGGGCAGCGGCGGCGGCGTCTCCTTGATGTGCTTCATCGCCACCGTCAGCGCCCCGTCGCCGGTGAACGGCCGTTTGCCCGAAACCGATTCGTAGCCAACAACTCCCAGCGAGTACACGTCGCTGGCCGCGGTGGCGTCGTGGCCAAGCGCCTGTTCCGGCGCGATGTACTGCGCGGTGCCCATCACCATGCCGGTCTGGGTGACCGGCGCCGCGTCGACGGCCTTGGCGATGCCGAAGTCGGTGAGCTTCACCTGGCCGGTCGGCGTGATCAGGATGTTGCCCGGCTTCACATCGCGATGCACCAGACCCGCGGTGTGCGCGACCTGAAGGGCGCGGCCCGTCTGCTCGAGCATGTCGAGTGCGTGCCGCAGCGACAGCCGTCCGGTGCGCTTGAGCACCGAGTTCAGCGGTTCGCCGTTGACGAGTTCCATGACCAGGTACGCGGTGCGGCCCTCCCCGTCCATCTCGGTCTCGCCGTAGTCGTACACGCTGGCGATTCCGGGGTGGTTGAGCATCGCGACGGTGCGAGCCTCCGCGCGGAACCGCTCGACGAACTCAGGGTCGGTGGAGTACTCGGCTTTGAGCACCTTGATGGCGACGCGGCGGCCGAGCCTGGAGTCGATGCCCTCCCAGACCTGGCCCATGCCGCCGGTGGCGATCAGCCGCTGCAGCCGGTATCGGCCGGACAGCGTGACTCCGACGCGCGCGCTCATGAACCCTCCCGCAGCGCCGCCGCGATGGTCGCGCGGCCAATGGGAGCGGCCACCGCACCGCCGGTCGCGGACAGCCGGTCGCCACCGTTCTCGACGACGACGGCAACGGCAACCTTGGGAGCCGATGCCGGCGCGAAAGCGATGTACCAGGCATGTGGCGGTGTGTTGCGCGGATCCGTGCCGTGCTCCGCCGTGCCGGTCTTCGATGCGATCTGCACGCCGGCGATGGCTCCCTTCTGCTGCGTCACCTGCTCGGCGGCGACCATCAAATCCGTAAGTGTATTCGCCACCTGCTCGGACACCGCCCGACGCTCCTCGCGTGGAGCAGTCGTGCTGATGTTGGCGAGGTCGGGTCCCTTCAGACTATCGACAAGATAGGGCTGCATGGTCACCCCTTTATTCGCGATGGTGGCGGCGACCAGCGCGTTCTGCAGCGGCGTCAGAGCGACATCTTTCTGCCCGATGCTCGACATGCCAAGGGCGGCGGCATCGGCGATCGGGCCCACGGTGGACTGCGAGACTTGAAGCGGAATCGCGGCGGGCGGGCTGTCGAGCCCGAACGCCGCCGCCGTCCACCGCAGTCTGTCCGCCCCGGTGTTGATGCCGAGTTGGACGAACGCGGTGTTGCACGACTTGGCGAACGCATCGCGCAGGGTTGCGGTCGGACCCGCGCCGCACGCCGCGCCGCCGTAGTTCTCCAACGTCGCGGTGCTGTCAGGCAACGGAATTCGCGACGCGGACGTCAGTTGGGTGTTCTCGGTGGCGCCGGCCTGCAGCGCGGCCGCGGTGGTGATCACCTTGAACGTCGAACCAGGGGGGTAGGTCTCCGCGATCGCCCGGTTCAGCAGCGGCGAGTCGGGGTTGTCACGCAGCTGCTGCCACGCATTGGATTGTTCCTGAACATCATGTGTGGCAAGAAGATTGGGGTCATAGGACGGTGAGGACACCATCGCCAACACCTTGCCGGTCGACGGCTCCAGCGCCACCACCGCGCCCTTGCATGGGCCGTTGCAGCCGCCCTCCATCGCGTCCCAGGCCGCCTGCTGAACCTGCGGATTGATGGTGGTCGCGACATTGCCGCCGCGCGGGTCGCGGCCTGTGAAGAAGTCCGCCAACCGCCGCCCGAACAGCCGCTGATCGGAACCGTTGAGGATGGTGTCCTCGGCGCGTTCCAGGCCGGCGCTCGAATAACTCAGCGAATAAAAGCCGGTGACGGGGGCGTAGGCCAGCGGGTTCGGGTAGACCCGCAGGAAGCGGAACCGTCCGGTGGTGGACACCGAATACGCCAGCAACTGGCCGCCTGCGGATATCTGGCCCCGCTGCCGCGAGTACTCGTCGAGCAGCACCCGCTGGTTACGCGGATCCGAACGCAGCCCGTCGGCGGTGAAGACCTGGGTCAGTGTGGCGTTGGCCAACAGCAGCACGATCAATGCCATGATCGTGACCGCAATCCGGCGCAGCGAGGTGTTCATACCTTCTCGATCACTTCGGTGCTCGCCGCCGCTATCGGCGTGGAGTGTGGCCGGGTGACTATCGGTCGGCGGGCGGCGTGCGAGATGCGCACCAGGATCGCCAGCAGGACATAGTTGGCCAACAGCGACGAACCGCCGTAGGACATCCACGGCGTGGTCAGCCCGGTCAACGGAATCAACCTGGTGACACCGCCGACCACGATGAACAATTGGATCGCCAAGGTCGCCGCCAGTCCGGCGGCCAGCAACTTGCCGAAGCTGTCGCGAACCGCGATGGCGGTGCGCAGTCCACGGATGATCACGATGGCGTAGAGCATCAGCACCGCGGCCAGCCCGACCAGACCAAGTTCCTCGCCGACCGCCGCGATGATGAAGTCGGTCGACGCGGCGGGCACGGTGCCCGGTTGACCGTTGCCGAGGCCGGTGCCGAAGATGCCACCGGTGGCGAAGCTGAACAGCGACTGCACCATCTGATAACCGGCGCCGTCGGGGTCGGCGAACGGATCGAGCCAGGTTTCCACCCGGATCCGAACGTGGTCGAAAAGGTGATAGGCGACAACGCTTCCCGCGGCGAACAGGGCCAGGCCGATGACCACCCAGCTGAACCGGTCGGTGGCGACGTACACCAACACCAGGAACGACGCGTACAGCAGAAGAGACGTGCCGAGGTCCTTCTCGAACACCATCACGCCGACGGAGGCGATCCAGGCCGCCAGCAGCGGGGCCAGGTCACGCGGCCGCGGCAGGTCCATGCCGAGGAAATGCTTTCCGGCACTTGTGAACACGCTGCGCTTGGCCACCAGCACCGCGGCGAAGAAGACGAGCAGCAGGATTTTGGAGAACTCCGCGGGTTGAATCGAGAAGCCGGGCAACTCGATCCAGATTTTGGCGCCGTTCTGTTCCGACATCGAGCGGGGAAGCACGGCGGGGATGATTAGGAGGACCAAACCGGTCAGGCCGCAAACGTATCCGTAGCGCGCCAGCATCCGGTGGTCGCGCAGGAAGATCACCATCAGGCAGAAGGCGACGACGCCAACCAGTGTCCAGAGCATCTGTTGATTCGCCGTGCCGCCCAGGCCTTTTTCCGGCGGGCCGCCCGCGGCCAGGTCGAGCCGGTGAATCATCACCAAACCGAGGCCGTTGAGCAGCGCGACCACCGGCACCAGCAACGGGTCGGCATACGGGGTGAACCGCCTGATCGCCAGGTGCGCGCCGGTGAATAATGCCAGATACGCCACCGAGTACTGGGCGAGATCCCAGTGCAGACCCTGCTCCTGGTTGGCCTCGACGAGAAGCAGTGCGATGGTGGTGATCAGCGTCGCGAAGATGAGCAGAAACAGCTCGGCATTGCGACGATTCGGCAGCGGCGGCGTGACGGTGACAGGCGACTGCGGTTGGGTCGTCATGAGATTTCCCGGCAGTTCGTTCCCGGTTCTGGTGGCGGGGGCGGCAATGCCGTCACGGTGGGCTGCGGGCTGGGCGATGGCGGCGGCGAGGGGGCACCGGGTGGCGGCGGACCGGGCGGTGGGGGCGCAGGCGCGGTCACCGTGGTCGGCGTTTCTGGCTCGGGGGAGCCGGGGCTGGACTCGGGAATGCCTGGGTTCACCGGTGTTTCGGGTAGGTGCGGCGCCGGTGAGGTCGTGGTGGACGTCGGCGTGCGCGGTGCACACGTCGGGAGTACCGAGCTGCGGGCAAGCTCCTCGATCTGGGCGATCGCGTCGTCGAGCGAGCCCGACGGCAGGCCGGCAACCACTTGTGCACGTTCCGATGGCCGCATGTCGTTGACCCCGAGCATGCGACAGTCCAGGTTGTTCTTGGACTGCCCGACGCTGATCAGCGACAGCTCATTTCGCGCGTTGAGACATCCCAGCAGGTACGGCTCCTGAAGTGCCAACCCCAGAAACGATCCCTGAACACCACGCATGATGGACACCGTGCCGTCGTGCTCGGTGACGTAGTAGTTACTGCGCACGATTTCTCGGCCGACCGCAAGCCCGGCAAGCACCACAAGAACCAATAGCGCCGCGGCGATCAGTATTCGTCGTCGGGACCGTGGCTTCTGCTCGGGCTCTTCCGGTTGCGGGACAACACGTTTGGCCTCGTTGCGGCGAGGGTTGAACGCGGAGGCGCGACCGGCCGCGGTGTTGGGCGGCGCGGTTTGGTCGTCGTCACCGGACACCGCACCGGCGAGGATGGGCTGAGTCTGGCCGTAGTCGTAGTCGACGACGTCGGCCACCACCACCGTGACGTTGTCCGGGCCGCCGCCGCGCAACGCCAATTCAATTAGCCGGTCCGCACTTTCGGCGACATCCGCGATCTGCAGCGCCTCGAGGATGGTTTCGTGGCTGACCGGATCGGACAGACCGTCGGAGCACAACAGGTACCGGTCACCGGCCCGCGCCTCGCGCATGATCAGCGTCGGCTCGACCTCGTGGCCGGTGAGCGCCCGCATGATCAGGGAGCGCTGCGGATGGCTGTGCGCCTCCTCGGCAGTGATCCGGCCCTCGTCGACCAGCGTCTGAACGAACGTGTCGTCCTTGGTGATCTGGACCAGTTCCCCGTCGCGGAGGAGGTAACCGCGCGAGTCGCCGATGTGGACGAGCCCAAGCCTGTTGCCCGCGAACAGAATTGCGGTCAGCGTGGTGCCCATGCCCTCGAGTTCGGGATCGGCTTCCACGTGCGCGGCGATCGCGGAGTTGCCCTCGCGGACCGCGCCGTCGAGCTTGGAGAGCAGGTCTCCGCCCGGCTCGTCGTCGTCGAGGTGTGCAAGGGCCGCGATGACCAACTGCGAGGCCACCTCACCCGCGGCGTGCCCGCCCATCCCGTCGGCGAGGGCGAGCAGCCTCGCACCGGCGTAAACCGAGTCCTCATTGTTGGCGCGAACCAGGCCGCGGTCGCTGCGCGCCGCATATCGCAGAACGAGGGTCACGGGCGCAGCTCGATTACCGTCTTGCCGATTCGAACCGGCGTGCCCATCGGAACCCGTACCGCCGTAGTCACCTTCGCCCTGTCAAGGTATGTGCCGTTGGTCGATCCTAGGTCCTCCACATACCATTCCGAACCTCGTGGCGACAGTCTGGCGTGCCGGGTCGAGGCATAGTCGTCGGTCAGCACGAGTGTGGAGTCGTCGGCGCGGCCGATCAGCACGGGCTGTGTGCCCAGCGGTATCCGGGTGCCGGTCAGCGCGCCCTCCGTCACCACGAGCTGACGCACCACGTTGCGGCGGCCCCTGTTGGGCAACAGCGAGCCGCGCAACGCCAGGCCCCGTCGCACCATGACCGCTCCGGTCGGCGCATAGATATCGGTCCGCAGGATGCGCAGCACCGACCAGATGAACAACCACAACAGCAGCAGAAATCCGACGCGCGTCAGCTGCAGTACTAACCCCTGCATCTGACGTCCTCTCCGAGGTTCAATGTCGCCGGCGCAGCGGCTCCGGCCCCCTCCCGTTTACGTTGCGTCGGCCCGCCGAAACGACTCAAGCCACCTTCGGCAACGTCACGATACTTGGACAGCGATCGACGTGAGGGTGAAGCGTTCGCTTCTCCCGGCCTGCGCCGCCCAGAACCGGGCCGGGTTTTCAGTGAACGCGGACGATGATCTCGGAGTGGCCGAGCCGGATCACGTCGCCGTCAGCCAGCTGCCACTCCTGTACTGGTGCGTTGTTCACCGTGGTTCCGTTGGTCGAGTTGAGGTCGGAAAGCAGCGCGACCTGGCCATCCCAGCGGATCTCCAGATGGCGGCGGGACACCCCGGTGTCGGGAAGCCGGAATTGCGCGTCCTGCCCGCGACCGATCACGTTCGCGCCCTCACGCAGCTGGTAAGTCCGCCCGCTGCCGTCGTCGAGCTGCAGTGTGACCGTCGTCGCACCCGCCGCGTAGTCGCCCTGGCCGTAGCCGCCGTATCCGGCGGCCTGGCCCTGCTGGCCGTAGTCATAGCCGCCACCGCCGGCAGGCTCGGCGTAGCCCGGTTCTGCATAGCCGGCGCCGGCGGGCGGCTCGCCGTAGCGGCCGTAGTCCGGTTGGGCGCCGTAACCGGCGTCCTGCCTGCCGTATGTCTGACCGCCGTAGCCGCCCCCTTGATCGGGGTAGCCGCCCTGCTCCGGGTAGCCACCCTGGTCGGGGTACGCCGGGCGCGGCTCCTGGCGACCGTAGCCGCCGTCGGCCTGACGGCCGTAGTCGTAGTCACCGGCGGGCGCGCCGTAACCGGGCTGGCCGCCCTGCGGCGGGCCGTAGCCACCCGGCGCTTGCCGGTAGCCCTGGTCCGGGTAGCCGCCACCTTGCTGCGGCGGGCCGTAACCCGCGGGCGGGCGCTGCTCGTAAGGCGGCGGCGGGTAGCCGCCCTGCTCGGGGTAGCCGCCGTGGTCCGGGTAGCCACCCTGCTCGGGGTAGCCCTGCCGCGGTGGATAACCTTGGTCGCCCTGCTGCGGGTAACCGCCCTCCTGCGGCGGATACTGGCCGCGATCGTCGGGTCGGCCGTACCGCTCGTCGTAGTACTCGTCGGCGGGCCGCCCCTGTCCCTGGCCGCGGTAACTGGGATTGTCGCTCATCGGTGGTACTCCTGGTTCTGCGTAGGACGCACGGTCTGGTGGTGGGGCGGTGTCGCCTTTGGTCGTATCGGGGTTGACCGCTCCACGCGCGCGAAACTGTCCGGTGTGCAGGTTCGGTGACGCCTCGAATCTGACGACCACATCACCATACGTTTGCCACCCCTGCTCATGGATGTATCCCTCCAAGTGCTTGGCGAAAGTCGATGACGTGAGGTCCGGGTCGGCGCTCACCTTCTGATAGTCAGGCACACTGAGGGTAATGACGTAGTCGTTTGGGGCCAAAATACGGTCACCGAGCACTTCGCGCGCGCCGGCGTCGGCCTCGCGGCGCAGCATGGCCTCGACTTCTTGCGGGACAATCGATCCGCCGAACACGCGGGCGAAGGCGTCGCCGACGGTCGATTCGAGTTTGCGTTCGATGCGGTCGACCAGACCCATATCACCGCCCGCCTCACTCGTAGTTGTCCGTCGGTCCTGCTCATCGACGGGTGCGCCAGCGTGTCGCCTGGGCACCTGGCTTATCTGCATGGTATCGGCCGAGCGCATCGCAGCGGGACCAACAGAATTCTGAGAATCGAATCGATGCAGGTCAGGCTGTCTGATCGTGATGCACTCACGCCGTATTGGCAGCCCAGGTCGCCGAATCGGTACGGTTGGGGAGCGGGGTGGCCAGCGTGATAGGCTCCCCCGGTTGTTGGGGCGAGTGGCGGAATGGCAGACGCGCTGGCTTCAGGTGCCAGTGTCCTTCGGGACGTGGGGGTTCAAGTCCCCCTTCGCCCACACATGAGATGAGTCGAGACGAGGCGAGTTGCCCAATTCGGGTGGCTCGCCTCGTTTATTCGAATCCCGCTGAATGGTTTTGAACACCGCGCGGGCGGCCGTTGTAATTCGACCCGGGCACGGTAGCTTTTTTCGAATGCGGCTCGCGTATATCGCAATTGTGTCGGTGGCCTTGTTGTCCGCCGCGTGTTCCTCGACGGTCGACGGTTCCGCGGTAAAGCCGTCGGGTGCCGCGGCAGGCCCGTCGATCGACGTCAGCAAGCTCGACGTCGGGCCGTACCCGACGCAGCCGGCCCAGCCGCTCGGCGTGACGGGCGATCCGGACCGGGGAGTGTTCGTCGAATCGCAGCGGATGGCCAACAACGTCATCGGCCCATGGGAGGTCGACCCAGCCGTCACCGGATGGTTCGGCTTCGGTGCCACGGTGCTGCCGAATGTCGGCGCGCTGGCGCAGATCGGCCCCGAGACGTTCGCGGCCGCGGCCAGCCAGCACGGGTTCATCAACGGCTTCGCCTCGGCGCGCACCCAGGACGGTCAGAAGATCCTGCTGAACGCGGTGCTGCGGTTCGCCGATCCCGGCGCCGCCTCCGCGGCGGCCACCGAGTTCGGCGACATCGCGACCAAGACGGGGGAGGGCGTGCAGCCCGCCCAGATTCCCGGGCATCCGGACACGAAGGCGGCGAGCTACACCCAGACGGAGGGCTCGACAGGCAAGAAGTGGAACGCCGTGCGCGCGTTCACTGCGCACGGGCAGTACGTGTTCATGCAACTCGCGCAGGCCGTCGACGGAATAGACCCGGCCGTCGGGCTGGTCGCCAAGACCATCGACCTGCAGGGGCCCGCGATCGACAAGTTCCGCGCGACCGATCCGTCGGAGTTCGCCGACATCTCGCTTGATCCGACCGGACTGCTGGCGCGCACGATCCCGGTCCCCGAAAAAGAAGCCACCCCGATCCAGAACGCCACCTACGAGCAGCGCGGCGCGCTGCAATTCCAATCGGATCCCGCCCGCTCGGCCAAGCTGTTCGCCGAGATCGGCATGGACCTCGCGGCGATGGCGAAGACCAACGTCTACCAGACCAAGGATCCCTCGGGCGCGACCAAAATCGTCGACGGTTTCTATGCCGAACTGCAGCCGACGTCGCAGCCGGCCAAGCCGGTCAACAACCTGCCCGACAGCCGCTGCCTGCAGCTGAAGGACAAGACCTTCTACTGCCTTGGCGCCGCGGACCGCTACGCCATCGAAACCACAGCCGACAACCTGCTCGACGCTCAACAGCAGGTCGCCGCGCAGTACGCGATGCTGCTGAGCGGCTAGTTGTGATGTCCAGGGAGGTTGGTCAGTCGTGTGATCGGCGGCTGGCCTCCGATGGCGGAGTGGGATCGGTGGTGATTGTAGAAGTGGAGCCAGCCCGGTAAGGCGATGTCGCGTTGGTCGGTTGATTCGTAGAGTCGGGCGTAGGCCCAGCCGTCGGCGA
>NZ_JBICUE010000010.1:0-204858 GCF_043197955.1 Mycobacterium sp. NPDC048908
TCCCAGAACCGACGACCCACAAACGGATAACGCGGAACCCTCATGACAACCCCTCAACAAGAAGCTGTTGCACCCAGCGCTAGAAACCGCCGCCGAAAATAGGCAACTTTGCGTCTGCTCGCGGTCGAAAGCCGAAGCGGTCAACGGCTGACGTCGTAGGCGTGGTGGACGATGTCGTGCAGGTGGTAGACGGAGATGGTGGCGATCGTGAATTCGCTGCCGTTGCTGCGCAACCCGCGCCGCGACCAAGAGTCTGCGGGCACGTTGGCATAGGTGTCGGCCACGACGTGTGCGGCGTCGAACAATTCGGTCGCGACCGTGGCAGGGTCCTGGGAGGCGTAGTCGTCAGCGATCGCGGTCTCATCCTGATCCCAGTTCGGGAACTGCGGCTCGTCTTCGGTGAGCATCAGTTGAACGCGGTGATCGAAGATGCGGTGCACATCGCGGACGTGGCAGCCGTACTCGAGCGTGGACCACACGTCGGGCTTTCTACGCTGCGCCGCATCGGGTTCGCCAAGGCGTTGCATCCAGTCGGTGGCGTCGGCGCGGATCCGGTCGGCGACCTGCGAGTGGTGCACCGCGGCGGGATCGAAGCCGCACTCGGGACACGCGCGGCTGAGGACCCAGGTCCAGTCCTTGGTGTCGGGTTCGATGGGTTCGGTGGTCACGCCACAAGTGTGTCAGCTGCCTCGCGCATCCCCGGCGCCGCGGGCAGAGTAGCGGATCAGCCAGCGGCGAAATCGGTGAGCAGGGCCGACCGCAGCACATCGAGCGGCAGCCCACCGAGGTCCAGAGCGCGGCCGTGGAACTCCTTCAAGGCCAGCCCTCGGCCGAGCATCTCGTCGCGCAGTTGCTGCCAGATCCGCTGTCCGATCGCGTACGACGGCGCCTGCCCCGGCCACCCCAGGTAGCGGTCCAACTCGAAACGCAGGTTCTCCTCTGCCATCGCGCTGTGCGACTGCAGAAACACCCACGCCCGTTCGGCGTCCCACAGCCCGCCGTCGGGTGCTGTCAGCCCGCAGTGCACGCCGATGTCGAGAACCACACGTGCAGCCCGAAAGCGTTGCGCGTCGAGCATTCCCATCCGATTGCCAGCGTCGTCGAGCCAGCCGAGGTCCGCCATCAACCGTTCGGCGTACAGTGCCCAACCCTCGCCGTGACCGGACACCCAGCAACCCATCCGGCGCCACCGGTTCAGTCGGTCGGACGAGACGACGGCGCGACCGACCTGCAGGTGATGGCCCGGCACGCCTTCGTGGAACACCGTGGTGGTCTCCTGCCAGGTCCGGAACGTGCTGACGCCGGGCGGGACCGACCACCACATCCGGCCTGGACGGCTCAGGTCTTCGGACGGCCCCGTGTAGTAGATGCCCCCGGTGTGCGTCGGGGCGATCCGGCACTCCAGTGTCCGCAGCGCGGGCGCGATGTCGAAATGCGTGTCGGCCAGCGATTCCACCGCGCGGTCGGACAGATCCTGCATCCACACCTGGAGCGCGTCGGTGCCGTGCACCAGATATCGGGGTTCTTCGTCGAGTCGGCGGATCGCCTCGCCGACCGTGAGTCCGGGATAGAGTTGATTGGCGATCGACTCTTGTTCGGCGACAATGGTTTTTAACTGCGCGAGACCCCACTGATAGGTCTCGTCGAGGTCAACAGAGGTGCCGAGGAACTGCCGAGAGAGCAGCTGGTAAGCGGCACGGCTGAACGCGTCCTCGAGTCGGGCGCGCGGCGCGATCTCGTCGCGGAGCACTGTTGCCAACGCGCTGTACGCGTCGGCGGCAGCGGAGGCGTGCTTTTGCAGTTCCGCATGCAGCACAGCGTTGTTCGGCGCTGCGTCGGCGACCATGTCGACGAACAGTTGTTGGATCTGGGCCGCCTGCTGGATGCCGCGGGCGACCTGACGGGCCGCGGGGGCCCGCCCCGCGGTAACCGCTGCCCGTAGCGCATCGGCGTAACCGGCCGCCCGCGCGGGCACCTTCGACATGCGAGTGCCGACCAACGCCCAGTCGTCGTCGGTGTCGGTGGCCATCAGGTCGAACACGTCGCGCATCGACTGCAACGGCGAGGCGATCACGTTGAGATCGCCGACGTCCAATCGGGCGTCGTGTAATTCGATCTGCAACCCCAGTCGTTCGCGCATCGCCGCGATCGTGACGTGGTCCACCTCGTCGGCGGCCGGCACGCCGTCGAGTTCGGCCAATGCCGAGCGGGCCGCCTCGACCCGGGCCTCGACCCCGTCGGGAGAGTAGTCCGTGATGTCGTCATCGTGGCCGAGGATGCCCATTTCCGTTGCCGCGCATGGGTCCAGCGACGCGAACGTGTCGAGGTAACGTTCGGCGACGGCGTCTACGGCCGTTTGCCGCCTAGCCAATGTTGTTCGTCGCGAAGGTGTCGCATTTGTTGGGATCGCCGGTCTGGTAGCCGACGGTGAACCACTTCTGCCGCTGCGCCGACGACCCATGTGTCCACGATTCCGGATTGACCCGGCCGGTGGCCTGCTTCTGGATCCGGTCGTCGCCCACCGAGGACGCCGCTGACAGCGCGTCGGCAATGTCTTTGTCGCTCAACGGTTCAAGAAATGGCACGCCTGTGCTCTCCTGTTTGGTGATCGCTGCGTAGTGGGCCCAGACGCCCGCATAGCAGTCTGCCTGAAGTTCAGTGCGCACACCCGCGCCGGTGGCGCCCTCCGGATCCTGTTGAGCACGGCCCAGCATGCCCTGCAAGTTCTGGACATGGTGGCCGTATTCGTGGGCCACCACGTACTCCTGCGCGAGTGGGCCACCGCTGGAACCGAATTGGTCAACGAGCACCTGGAAGAAGTCGGTATCGAAGTAGGCGGTTCGATCCACCGGACAGTAGAAGGGGCCAACAGAGGTGTCGGCGGGACCGCAGCCGGTCTGCACCGAGCCATGGAACAGCACGGTGTGCGGCGGGGTGTAGCCGCGCAGCAGTTGCGGCCACACACCGTCGACCGAGTTGGTCGTCGCCGCCACTCGGCATTCCACGTATTTGTTGGCGTCCGCTCCGGTCTTGCAATGGCTCAAGTCGTATCCCGGCGCCTGGACGCCTCCCGTGTCGATCTGTTGTTGCTGGGGCACGACCGAACTCGGGTCGACACCGAGGAACAGCGCGAGCACGACGATGATTAGACCACCGAGCCCACCGCCGATCGCGATTCCGCGACCGGGACCGCGGCCGCCGCCCGTGGAGATGTTGCTCGTGTCGATCTGCATACCCTCGTTGAAGGTCATCGCACCGCTCCGTCTCCTTGTTCAGACCCAGGTGTGCCCAGCTTTGCACACTACGATTTGGGCGTGGCAGTCCTTCTTGGACATTCGACCATCGCGCACACCGCGTTCGGAGACCTGCGCGGCACCAGCGACGGTGGGGTGGACGTCTGGCGCGGTGTGCCCTATGCCCAGCAGCCTGTTGGCGAACGCCGATTCCTGGCGCCGGAGCCGCTGCGGCCGTGGACCGGCGTGCGCGACGCGCTCGAGCACGGACCGCTGCCGCCGCAGAGCAAGTCGTTCGTCGGCGGCGGGCGCGACGATCCGAAGGTGCGCGACGAGGCGTGTCTGACGCTGACGGTCTGGTCGCCGGGCACCGGCGGCTCGCTTCCGGTGATGGTGTGGATTCCGGGTGGGGCCTTCGTGTACGGCGCGGGTCAGTTCCAGCTCTACAACGGGTCGCGGCTGGCGGCCAACGGAAACGTGGTGGTGGTCAACATCACCTACCGGATCGGGGTGTTCGGCGGCTTCGAACTCAGCGACCTCGGCGAGGGGTTCGACGACAACCTCGCGCTGCGTGACCAGATGGCCGCTCTGCGATGGGTTCGGGACAACATCGCGGCGTTCGGCGGTGATCCCGATCGGGTGACGGTGTTCGGCGAATCCGCGGGCGCGACGTCGGTGCTGGCACTGCTGGCCAGCCCGGCGGCCGACGGCCTCTTCCGCCGCGCGATCGCCCAGAGCCCCGCGCTGCCGCTCATCGCCGATCGCGACCTGCGGGCTAGGCGGGCGCACGAGTTCCTCGAGCGGCTTGGCGTGCGCCCCGCCGAGGTCAAGGCGCTGCCGCAGCGGCAGTTGCGACGCGCCGCGGGGCTGCTGCAACTCAAGAGCGCGGCGACGACGCCGACGCTGGCGTACGGCCTGACCTACGGCGTCGACCTGTTGCCCGACCATCCCGTCGACGCCGCGCGGGCGGGCACGCTGGCGCGGGTGCCGCTGATCATCGGCACCAACAGCCACGAGGCGTCGATGTTCGCGTGGACCAAGCCCCCGATGCTGCCCACCACCACCGCATCCATCGACGCCTACCTCAACCGCGTCGCACCGGATGCCAGAGAGCGCGTGCTCGCCGCGTACCCGGACTATCCGCGGCGGCGTGCGCTGGTCGCGTTCGGGTCGGATTGCATGTTCGGCGGCCCGGCGTGGGCGTTCGCCGATGCGTACAGCGCGCACGCCCCGACGCACATGTACCGCTTCGACCATTTCGGTTGGAGCCTGCGGGTTCTCGGCCTCGGCGCCACGCACGGCAGCGAGATCGTGCACATCCAGCACAGCTACGCCTCGTTCATCGGGCGCAAGCTGCATCCGCTGGGCCGACGGTTGCAGCCGCCGGTCGGCAGGCGCATGCAGCGCGCCTGGCTGGACTTCGCCGCGCAGGGATGGGACACCGGCCAGATCCACTGGTCGAACGGACACGACTGGCCGGCGTACGACACCGAGCACCGCTACACGCGCATCATCCTGTCGGCGCGCGACATGGTCGTCGAGGATCCCGACGCGGAACGCCGCAAGGCGTGGGCGGGTCTGTACTGATCTCCCGAGAGGCGCCGAAAACGTTCCGGTACACATTCGCCTGAAACGCGTGCGAAAACTCTGACCTCGCCGGTGTCCTAGCCGGGGCCGTCGCTGGCCGCCGCCAACAGCGGCACCAGCACCTCGCTGATCGGTGCGGCCAGTCCGTGCGCGGCCGCCTTGCGCAGGACCACGCCGTTGCGGATGTCCCACTCCAGCGCGCGACCCGCTTCGCGGTCGGTCAGCATCGACGTGGTGATGTCGGGCGGACCCTGCGCCAGCAGCCCGATGACTTCGTCGATCACCTCGACGCCGAGGTTGGCGCCCTCGGCCTGTGCCACGGCAAGGCATTCGGCCAGATACCGGCGGCCTAGGGTCGCGACGTCGTCGAGACGGAAGATGCCTGCGCGCCGCCCGGTCAGCACCATGAATCCGACCACGGCGTTGACCAGCAGCTTGTGCCACGCGGCGGTGATGAAATCCGGATCCAAGTCGACCGTGACGCCTGCCCCGCGCAACAACTCTGCGAGCGTCGCCGCCGCCTCGCTGTCCGGCAGCACCAGCCGAGGCTGCGTGCGCACCCGCACCCAGCCCTCCGGCTGGACCTCCGACGAGACCCAGATCGCCGCGGGTACAACCGTCGAGGACGGGCAGAGCCGGCCGACACGCTCGACCTGTTCGACTCCGTTCTGCAACGCGCACACGATCGTGCGGTCATCGCACAGCCGTTTCAGCCAGCCGCCTGCCTGGTCGTTCTGGGTGTCTTTGACCGCGATGAACACGACGTCGACCGGTCCCTCGACGTCGGCCGGGTCCGTGTGCACCGGCCCCGGCACCACGATCGGCTCGTGGTGCTCGGGCCGAACCTCGATCGCATCGCGCGCGGTGTGCCCACACAACAGCAACGAATGACCCGCGGTGTGCAGATAGGCGGCGACGGTGGCACCGATGGCGCCGGGTCCGATCAGTGCAATGCTCTTGGCCGGCTCATGGTCTTCACGCAAGCGCTCATCCACGACGCCAAGTTACGCCCCACTACACTGTGGCAGTCCTGTCGTCAGGCCTTTCCCAGGGAGTTCTCGTGCTGCGCACACATGCCGCCGGTTCGTTGCGGTCCACCGATGCCGGGCAGAGGGTGACCCTTGCCGGCTGGGTGGCGCGACGCCGTGACCACGGCGGCGTCATCTTCATCGACCTGCGCGACGCCTCGGGGGTGTCGCAGGTGGTGTTCCGCGAGGGTGATGTGCTGGCGCAGGCGCACCGACTGCGGGCGGAATTCTGCATCGCGGTCGACGGCCTGGTCGAGGTCCGCCCGCAAGGCAACGAGAACCCGGAAATTCCGACCGGTGAGATCGAGGTCAATGCGACGTCGCTGACGGTGCTGGGGGAGAGCGCACCGCTGCCATTCCAGCTCGACGAGACCGCCGGCGAAGAGGCCAGGCTGAAGTACCGCTACCTGGATCTGCGCCGCGAGGGTCCTGGTGCCGCAATTCGGTTGCGCTCCAAGGCAAATGCCGCGGCGCGCGAGGTGCTGGCCCGGCACGACTTCGTCGAGATCGAGACGCCGACGATGACGCGCTCGACACCGGAAGGCGCCCGCGACTTCCTGGTGCCCGCGCGACTGCAGCCGGGAAGCTTCTACGCGTTGCCGCAGAGCCCGCAGCTGTTCAAGCAGCTGCTGATGGTCGCGGGCATGGAGCGCTACTATCAGATCGCCAGGTGCTACCGCGACGAGGATTTCCGCGCCGACCGCCAACCGGAGTTCACCCAGCTGGACATGGAGCTCAGCTTCGTCGACAGCGAGGACGTAATCGCGATCTCCGAACAGATCATCAAGGCGTTGTGGGCGCTGATCGGCTACGACGTGCCAACTCCGCTGCCGCGCATGACATATGCCGACGCGATGAGGCTCTACGGCTCGGACAAACCCGATCTGCGTTTCGGGCTGTCGCTGGTCGAATGCACTGACTACTTCAAGGACACGTCCTTCCGCGTGTTCCAGGCGCCCTACGTCGGGGCCGTCGTCATGCCTGGCGGCGCCTCGCAGCCGCGTCGCACGCTGGACGGCTGGCAGGAGTTCGCCAAGCAGCGCGGGCACCGCGGTCTGGCTTACGTGCTGGTAGGCGGCGACGGCGAGCTGGGCGGCCCGGTGGCCAAGAACCTGTCGGAAGCCGAGCGCGACGGGCTGGCCGCGCATGTCGGCGCCGCACCAGGGGATTGCATCTTCTTCTCGGCGGGCCCGGCCAAGTCGTCTCGGGGACTGCTCGGCGCGGTCCGCATCGAGATCGCCAAGCGCCAGGAGCTGATCGACCCGAACGCGTGGGCGTTCACCTGGATCGTGGACCCGCCGCTGTTCGAACCCGCCGACGAGGCCACCGCCCACGGTGACGTGGCGGTCGGCTCGGGCGCGTGGACCGCTGTGCACCACGCGTTCACCGCACCCAAGCCGGAGTTCTCCGACAGCATCGACACCGATCCGGGGGCCGTGCTCGCCGACGCCTATGACGTGGTCTGCAACGGCAACGAAATCGGCGGCGGCTCGATCCGTATCCACCGCCGCGACGTCCAGGAAAAGGTGTTCGCGGTGATGGGTCTCGACAAGGCCGAAGCCGAGGAGAAGTTCGGATTCCTGTTTGAAGCATTCACCTTTGGTGCACCGCCGCACGGCGGCATCGCGTTCGGATGGGACCGCATCAACGCGCTGCTTTCCGGCATGGACTCGATCCGCGAGGTGATCGCGTTCCCGAAGTCGGGTGGCGGTGTCGACCCGCTGACCGGGGCGCCCGCACCGATCACGGCGCAGCAGCGCAAGGAGTCGGGAATCGACGCCCGGAGCCGCGATGGCGGCGACATTCAGCAGAAGCCGGAGAAGCCGGAGAAGAAGGACTAAGCAGGCTCAGGGGTCCGCGCCGTCACGAAGAACCGGCGCAGTGCGTCGGCCATCTGCGCGCGGATCGGTGCACCCGAAAGCACGATGTCCACCATGGTCAGCGAGGCGTGCGTGTGGCCCCGTGCGGCGACATGTTCGGTCGGCACGCCCGCCGCGGTGAGCGCGGCGGCGTATGCCCGCCCGTCGTCGCGCAGCGGGTCGAACTCGGCGCTCACCACCATCGCCGGCGGCAACCCGGACAGATCATCCGCACACAGCGGTGCGACGCGGGGATCGCTGCGCTGCGCCTCGTCGACGTAGTTGTCGTAGAACCATTGCATGAGGGTGTCGTCAAGCCGTAGCCGTCGGCGTTCTCGGTGTACGACGCGAGCGCGGTGCTGCCGCTGGTCACCGGTGTCAGAAGCGCCTGTCCGGCGATCTGCGGTCCGCCGGCGTCGTGTGCGAGTTGGCAGACCACTGCGGCCAGCCCCGCGCCTGAACTCCAGCCGGCCACCGCGAGTTGCTCCGGCCGACCGCCGAGTGTTTCGGCGTTGTCGGCGACCCACCGCAGCGCGGCCATCGCGTCGTCGACGGCGGCAGGGAACCGGTGCTCGGGTGCATGCCGGTAGTTCACCGATACGACGACCGCGTCGCTTTGCAGGGACAAGTCGCGACACAGCGGGTCATCCGAGACAGCGTCACCGAGAACCCAACCCCCGCCGTGGAAGTACACCACAAGAGGGTGCGGTCCTGGTGACGGTGGCCGGTACAGCCGGTAACTGAGATCACCTGTAGCCCCGGGGAATTCACCGTCGACAAGCTCGCCGACCTCTGGCCCCGGCGGGCGATCGGCGAGCGTCTGCAGATAAAACACGCGAGCGTCGGCAGCCGCCATCGACTCCATCGGCGGTAGATTCAGCGCCGCGATCTCCATCAGCACCATCTCGACGTCCGGTTGCAGCCGGCGCACCACGCCGTCGATGCACTGTGAGCCGTTGGGGCCGGACAGCGTGAAGCCCAGATAGTCGCGGGCGACCACCTCCTCGCAAGTGGCGCGGTAGAAGTCGACACCGGCGCAGTACGGCAGGAACACCCGGGGCTTGCCGGGCACGTTGGCGCCCATGTACCAGGAGTCTGCGGTGGGGAACAGGGTGATGTCGGCGCAGTCGTTGACGTGCTGTACCCATCCCGCCTCAGCTGTCTCAGTCGGTTCGATGACGGCGAAACCCTTGGCGGACATGTCATCGAGGCAGTCGAGCACCCAATCGACGTGCTGTTCGATCGACACGGTCATGTTCGACAGCACGGACGGGCTGCCTGGGCCCGTGATCAGGAACAGGTTGGGGAATCCGACCGTGGTCAGCCCGAGATACGTCTTCGGCCCGCTTGCCCATTTGTCCTTGAGCGCCAGTCCGTTACGCCCCCTGATGTCGACGGCGGTGACGGCACCGGTGACGGCGTCGAAACCGGTCGCGAACACGATCACGTCGACAGGGAAGGCTTCGTCGGCGGTGTCGATTCCGGTCTCGGTGATCTGTCGAATCGGATGCTTGCGGATGTTGACCAGGCGCACGTGCGGCAGGTTGTAGGTGGCGTAGTAGTCGGTGTCGAGGCAGGGCCGCTTCGTCCCGATGGGGTATTCCGTGGGGCACAGTTCGCGCGCCGTCGCGGGATCGTCGACGATGCTGCGAATCTTGTTGCGGACGAATTCGGCGAACTCGTGGTTGGCGGCGGGATTGCTGAGCACGTCGGCGAACACGGTGAACGACTGCAGCAACAGCCCCATTTCCCAGATCTGTTCATAGCGTTGTTGGCGGTCGGCCTCCGAGACGCTGAATGTCGGGCTGAGGTTGCGCTCCATCGGCACGCCGTTGGGTGACACCTTCGCAGCGGCGCGGTATTCGGCCTCCGCCTCGATCGGCACGAGCATCTCCGGTGTGACAGGTCCGTTGTGCGCGGGGATGCAGAAGGTGCCGGTGCGCTGGAACACCAGCACCTGCTCCGCCTGCTTGGCGATGATCGGGATCGATTGCACCCCAGAAGAACCCGTGCCGATCACCGCTACGCGCTTGCCGGTGAAGTCGACGGGGTCATGTGGCCAGCGGCTGGTGAAGTACACGTCGCCGGCGAAGCGCTCGAGGCCATCGATGTCCGGCGGCTTGGGTATGGACAAACAACCCGTGGCCATCACGACGAATCGAGCCGTGACCTCGTCGCCCGCATCGGTGCGCACGCGCCACAGCGCGGACTCATCGTCCCAGAGGGCCCGCTGCACCCTGGTCGAGAACGTGATGTGGCGGCGCAGGTCGTGCTTCTCGGCGACATGGTTCAAATAGCGAAGGATGTCGGGCTGGGTCGCGTACTTCTCCGACCACTGCCAGCCGCTGCGCCAATCGGGATCGAAGCTGTACATGTAGTCGATGGTCGGTATGTCGACCCTGGCACCCGGATACCGGTTCCAATACCACGTACCGCCGAGGTCGTCGCCCGCTTCGAAGATCCGCATCGAGTGGCCGGCCCTGCTCAGCCGGTAGGCAAGGTAGAGGCCCGCGATCCCGGCGCCGACCACGACGACGTTTACATCAGGTGTCCCGGCTGTATCGGTCATCACTCGATGATCCCGCCGCACCGATCTGCTGTACTGAGTACGGCAATACTCGAATGCCCGGGAATACACCTCGGCGTGCACAAGCTGGATGGAGCATGACTCAGCCCCCCGACGCCGAAGCGACGAAGGCTTTCAACGCCAAGATCGCCGAGGAGTTCCGCGCCAACGCCGGTGAAGTCGACGCGTTCAAAGGCAACGAACTCTTACTGCTGACGACCACCGGCGCGAAGTCGGGTCAACCGCGTCTTTCACCGTTGTCGTGCAAGCGAATTGACGGCAAGCTGGTGGTGATCGGGGGTTACGGCGGCGCGGACGTCACCCCGGCATGGGTGCACAACCTGCGGGCCAACCGCCGCGCGCGCGTCGAACTCGGCACGGAATCGTTCGACGTCCTCGCGCGCGAACTGCTCGGCGCCGACCGCGACGAAATCGTGCCGAAGGTGGTGGCGATCGCGCCGCAGTTCGAGGTCTTTCAGGCGAACGTCAGCCGGGTGATCCCGATCTTCGAATTGGTGCCGATCGAATAGCGGCGCCCGGCGCCTGCGTTGAGCGGTGCGTGACATCATCTATGAACGCCGAGGAGTGGCAGGCGGTCAACGACCCCATCGACGGCAAGATGATCGTCGCGCAGCAATCGTTTTTGGCGAGTATCGGCAGCGGACCATTCGGGTGTTCGGGCTGTTCGAACTGCAGCGGGTCTTATTTCTGGGTAGAAATGATGTCGCGCGCGGGTAACTTGAAGCGTCATGACCGAGATACCGGACGCCGAGGCCATGAAGGCCTTCAACACGAGCATCGTCGACGAGTTTCGCGCCAACGGCGGCGTGGTCGGTGGGCCGTTCGAAGGGGCGACGCTGCTGTTGTTGACCACCACGGGCGCCAAGTCGGGACAGCAGCGGCTGAATCCACTGGCCTATCTGACCATCGACGGCAAGATGATCATCATCGGCTCAAAGGCCGGGGCCGACACCAACCCGGACTGGGTGCACAACCTCCGGGCTAACCCGCGAGCTCACATCGAGGTCGGCACCGACGCGTATGACGTGATCGCGAGGGAGCTACCTCCCGAAGAACGCAACGCGACCTACCCGAAGGTGGTGGCGTTGTCGCCCGGTTTCGGTGAGTACCAGGAGAAGACGAGTCGCGTCATTCCGCTGTTCGAACTGCAGCGGGCCTAGGCCGGCCTGGCGTAGTCGAGTTCGAACAACGCGCGGTTTTCGTTGACGAAATCCTCGACCGACATCACACGCCGTCCGAGGATGGTCGGGGCCGTGTCGGTGATGCCCGCCAGACGTCCCTCTTGCTGATCAATGGTCACGGCCTCGAAGTGCCTGAGCTTGGCCGTGTCGTCGGGGATGTCGAGCAGATTCAAAAACGTCGCGACGGTGGTTCGCTCGTACGGAAGGTCCCTGCCGAGAGCGCGGCCGGCCTCTGCGGCCAGTTCCCTGTGGCTGTATTCCACGGGCCCGGTCAGGGTGTAGGTGCGGCCGCCGTGGCCCTCGGGCTTGCCGAGGATGGTGGCGGCGGTCGCCGCGGTGTCGCGCCCCGCGATCGGGGCGAAACGGCTGTCGGGGTCAAAAGGCATGACGTAGCGGCCGTTTCGGATCACACCAGCGATGTACGTCAACCACTCCATGAAAAAGGTGACCCGCAGATTGGTGGTCGGCACGGCCGACCAGTCGAAGATCTGCTCGGAGAGCCAGTGGTTCTGTGTCGCCTTACTGCGGGCGTGGGGGCGCGACTGAATGTGCGACATGTTGACGATCAGTTCGAGGTCATGTTCCTTGGCTGCCTGGGCGAACATCACTGCCGCCTCGACGAGGCCTTCGCCCACCGGGAAGTTGAAGTAGGCGCGCTGCACGCCGTCAAGCGCTGCGCGCACATCGCGAAAACTCAACAGATCGCCGACAACCACTTCGGCACCGGCATCACGAAGGCGTTGGGCGCGGGCGTCATCGCTGCGTACCATTGCCCTCACCGGGACGCCGGACCCCAGTAGGTACTCGACCATCGGCCGTCCGGTGTCACCGTTGGCGGTGGTGACCAGAACCTTCGTCATGGGAATCTCTCTCGACAGAGATTGCACCCAGGGCCGTGAAGGGCATCGGATCAACGACCCTGAGTGCAATTGGGGGGCACGCCTTAGAGGCGCTCGATGATGGTGGCGTTGGCCATACCACCTGCTTCGCACATCGTCTGTAGCGCGTAGCGTCCGCCGCGCTGCTCGAGCGCGTTGACCATCGTCGTCATGATGCGCGCACCGCTGGCACCCAGTGGGTGGCCGATCGCGATCGCACCGCCGTTGACATTCGTCTTCGCCAGGTCGGCCCCGGTGTCCTTGGCCCAGGCCAGCACGACGGGCGCGAACGCCTCGTTGACCTCGAACAGGTCGATGTCGTCGAGCATCAAACCTGCTCGTTGCAAGACCTTTTCGGTCGCCGGGATGACACCGGTCAACATGTAGAGCGGATCCGACCCGACCACGGTCGCCGTGTGGATGCGAGCCAGGGGACGCAGCCCGAGGCGGCGTGCCACCTCGCTGGTGGTGATCAGCACGGCCGCGCTGCCATCGGACAGCGGCGACGAGTTGCCCGCCGTGATCTCCCACTTGATCTGCGGGAAACGGGCTTCATAGGCCGGGTTGTAGAACGCAGGTTTCAACCCGGCGAGCGTCTCCACCGTGGTGCCGGGACGGATGATCTCGTCGGTGGTGAGTCCCACGATCGGCGCGAGTTCGTTGTCGAACCGGCCCTCTTTGGTTGCCGCCGCCGCCTTTTCGTGGCTGCCCGCGGAGAACTCGTCGAGTTGCTGGCGGGAGAACCCCCACTTCGCGGCGATCAATTCCGCGCTTATGCCCTGCGGCACAAGGCCTTCCGGATAGCGTTGCGCCATCTGGCCGAACGGGTCGCTGCCGGGCAGCACACTCGAGCCCATCGGGACCCGGCCCATCGATTCGACACCGGCGGCGACGGCGATGTCGTAGGCCCCCGAGATCACGCCCTGGGCGGCGAAGCTGATCGCCTGCTGACTGCTGCCGCACTGACGGTCGACCGTCGTACCAGGCACAGCTTCGGGGAAGCCCGCCCCGAGCAGCGCGTTGCGCGCGATGTTGACGGCCTGATCACCCACCTGGGTGACTGCGCCCGCGATGACGTCGTCGATCTGCGCCGGGTCGACCCCGGTCCGGTGCACCAGTTCCTTCAGGCTGTGCGCCAGCAGATCGACAGGCAGCACGTCGTGCAGCGCACCGCCCGCCTTGCCCTTTCCGATCGGAGTGCGTACCGCACCCACGATGACCGCATCTCGGCCTGCATATCCGGCCATTGCTGCCTCCTGAACTCCACCCTGAGTATTGCTCGCTATATCTAGCTTTAACACCTGCATATAGTGGAAACAACCCAGAAGAGGAGTGACGTGCATGACAGTGCTGCAGGGTCCGCTCGTCGACCGCGACGCCTGGTCGGCAGTGGGAAAGTGCCCGGTCGAGAAGACCATGGCGTTGTTGGGGACGAAGTCGACGATGCTGATCATGCGGGAGGCCTTCTACGGCACCACCCGCTTCGAGGACTTCTGGCGCCGCGTCGGGGTCACCAAGGCGGCGGTGTCGGCCCGGCTCACCGAACTCGTCGATGTCGGGCTGCTGGAGCGAAGGCCCTACAAAGAGCCGGGGCAGCGTACGCGCGACGAGTACGTGCTCACCGAAGCCGGGCTCGATTTCATGCCGGTGGTGTGGGCGTTGTTTCAATGGGGGGGGCGACACCTGCCGGACAGCCCGTCGCTGCAGCTTGCACATCGGGACTGCGGCGCCGAAGCCACCGTCGAAGTCCGTTGCGCACACGGACACCGCGTGCCCTCCGACGAACTCGTGGTGCAACTCGCGGGAACGCTCAGTCGGTGAAGCAGTAGGAATCGCTCGACGCGTCGCCGCCCTGTAGCCGGGTCTGGTGCACGCGCAAGCCGTGAAACTCCTCGCCGTTGGGGAAGAATTTTGCGTCGGCAACCAGCCCGCCCGCCGTTACATCGGCGTCCAGCTTGGCCATCCACGCGCCGACGCCGTCGGGGTAGAAGACCTCATCCCATGCCGCGTAGAGCGAGTTGGTGGCATAGACCCGCTTGCCGTCGCGGCTGATCTCGATCATCTGCGGTCCACCCGCCAGACGCAGGCTCGGCTCGGCCGGATGCGGTTCGCGCCGGACTATGCCGCCGAGGTGAACGGACGCCGTCTCGCGCGGGTGGAACGGGTCGCTCACCTCAAACTGCTTGAGTTCGCCTGTGCCCCAACATGATACATAGAGCCAGCGGTCATCGACCGAGAGGTCGATGTCGGACACCAGGGGCGGGACCGCGCCGAACGGCTTCAATGCGGGGGGTAGGTCGTCGACGTCAGCGGGTTCGGCAGGAATCGTGATGACTTTGTCGACGGCCCACCGGTCGTCGTCTCTGTGCCATAGCCACACCGAGGCGGACAGATCCTCGACGCTGATCACCACTCCCGCGAACCCCCAGGTCTTCGTCGGATCGTGCGCGGGCCGCAATTCCAGCACCATCTGGTGCTGGTCGCCCAGGTCGATGCGCTGCGTCAAGGTGCGATCGGACATGCTCCAGAAGTTCAGGTGGTGCCCGAACTTCCGGCCGAGCAAGTCCTCGGGGTTCAGTCCGTTCTCAATCATCGACGGCGATGCCCACTCCGAGGTGATCACGGTGTCCTGGCGTAGATGCCACCACACGTCGTAGGCGAAGAACTGTGCACCGCGGTCCTTTTCCCATGGCCCGACGACCTCGAACGTGTCGTGGTCGAGCAGTGCGACACCACCGGGCCCATCGTCACCGTTGGGGCCGCCGAGAGCGGACATGAAGATGCCGCCGGGCCCGCAGTGCACGGTGTGCGGGCGAGAGTAGCCGGCCTTGGCTGCGAGTTCGTCGGCGCTGATCGTGTACGCCAGCACCGGGTTTCGTGGATCCGGTTGCGTGTCGAGCACAAAGGTGTTGGATGACCGGATGCCAGGAACGACGAGGTAGCGCCGCTCTATGGAATGGCCGTCGTGGCCCTCGTGGCACAGTGCGCTCGAGCAGGCGTTCCAGCCGAAGTGGTGCAGTTCATTGCCCGCCGTCGGGAGTTCGGACCAGCCGACGACGCGACCGTACGACGACGAGGACGAGTCGCAGTCCACCACGGCGAGCGCGTCTTTCGCCTGGCCCGCTGGATCGAATGCGACAACATAGGCAAGCTGCTCAGGCGCCGCCGCGACGGCGGCCCCCGGGCTGCGGTAGAAGGTTGGATCAGAAGCAGCCATGCCACTGATGATCCGCCGCGGCGACGCCGGTGGTTGCCGTTCTGCAAGAACGCCTTGACCAATGTTTCGGAGCCTGCGGCAGCGGCTGGCTACTGTGCCGACATGTTGCATTTGCGGGTGATCACGCCGGCCGAACTCCGTGAGTCGGTCATCGACCTGTTGACCGCGAACCCCGGCGTGGCGCATCTTGTCGTCCACCGCGGGGCAGCGATCGACCCGAGTGGCGACGAGATCACCGCCGACATCGCCAGGGAGTCGGCCAACGACGTCATCGAAGGGCTCAAGGCGCTGGGAGTGAAGGAACGCGGGGCGATCACGCTCGACGTCGTCGACACCGTCCTGTCGACGCGGGCCTATCGCGCTGAGGACGAAGCTGCGGGCGATCCCGCCGACGCCGTGGTGTGGGACGAACTCGCCGCGCGCACGCGCGAGGAGTCCACCCTCAACGCTGCCTACCTGGCCTTCCTGTGCCTGGCGTGCTTGATCGCGGCAGTCGGTGTGGTCAACGATTCGCCCGTCACCGTGGTCGGCGCGATGGTGGTCGGTCCGGAGTTCGGTCCCTTGGCGGCGCTCGCCGTCGCGCTTGTGCGTCGGCGAGCCTACCTTGCGCGTCGCGCCGCCGTCGCGTTGTTCGTCGGATTCCCGGTGGCGATGCTCGTCACAGCGCTCGGGGTGCTGGCCGGGGAGGCGCTGGGCTGGATCACCCTGCAGAGCACCCGCCAGCTGTCCGAGGTTGACTTCATCTTCCAGGTGGGACCGTTGTCTTTGGTGGTCGCCCTGTTCGCAGGGGCCGCGGGCATGCTGTCGCTGGTGTCGGCGAAATCGGCTGCGCTGGTTGGGGTGTTCATCTCGGTCACGACGGTGCCCGCCGCGGGGTTCGCTGTTGTGGCGGCGACAGTGGGGGACTGGGCCGTCGCCGGCCAATCCGCCGCGCAGCTGGCCGTCAACCTGGTCGGGATCGTGGTGGCCGGCGTGGTCGTGTTGTGGGTCCGCAAGGTCGCGGATCGCCGCAGGCAAGCACGAGCACGGTCGGTGTGATGTGATCCGCACCGTGGGCAGCAATCTACTGATGTGGGCGCGCCAGGCATTCTGGATCCGCGCCGGGTGCGTACCGTTTTGCAGTGATGGCCCGACCCGCGCCGAACATACACGATATCGACAACCTGCTCGCCCGGTATCGTGCCGCGCGTTCTCAGCAGGCGCTTTTCGACGTGCGCGGCGAGCGGACAGGCACCGGCTACGACGAATTCCTCGACGCGGCAGGCGATGTCCGTCCCGCCTGGACGCAGCTTGCCGAATGCGTCGGCGAGCGCGGCCGCGACGGCCTTGACCGCCTGCGCTCCATCGTCCGCAGTTCGGTCGACAACGACGGCATCACCTACATCCAGGTGGACCGGCACGGTTCGGTCATCGGCCAAGCGCAACCCAACGGCGACGGCACCGTCGAACCGGGGTCATGGCACCTCGACGCGTTACCGCTGGTGCTGTCGTCCGCGGACTGGGACACCCTGGAAGCCGGCCTTGTGCAGCGCTCCCGGCTGCTCGACGCGGTGCTGACCGACCTGTACGGGCCCCGCCACGCGATCAGCAGCGGCGTGCTCCCGCCCCAGTTGCTGTTCGCCCATCCCGGCTACATCAGGGCGGCGCGCGGCATCGAGGTGCCGGGCCGGCATCAACTGTTCCTGCACGGCTGCGACATCAGTCGGTCCGCCGACGGCAGTTTCCGGGTGAACGCCGACTGGACCCAGGCGCCGTCGGGGGCGGGCTATGCGCTCGCCGACCGGCGGGTGGTCGCGCACGCCATCCCGGACCTCTACGAGCGGATCGGCCCGCGGCCCGCTTCGCCGTGGGCGCAGGCGCTGCGGTTGGCACTGATCGACGCGGCGCCGGAGTCGGCCGAGGAACCGGTGGTCGTGGTGCTCAGTCCCGGCATCCACTCCGAGACGGCGTTCGACCAGGCGTACCTCGCCAGCGTGCTCGGCTTCCCACTGGTGGAGAGCGCCGATCTGGTGGTACGGGACGGCAAGCTGTGGATGAGGTCGATGGGCACACTCAAGCGTGTCGACGTGGTGTTGCGCCGTGTCGACGCCGAGTACGCTGATCCCCTTGATCTGCGCGCAGATTCGCGGCTGGGCGTCGTCGGGTTGGTGGAGGTGTTGCGCCGCGGCGCGGTGACCGTGGTGAACACCTTGGGCAGTGGCATCCTGGAAAGCCCTGGGCTGCTGCGCTTTCTGCCGGAACTGGCGCAGCGGTTGGTCGGTGAGACACCGCTGCTGAATACCGCACCCATGTATTGGGCCGGCATCAACACCGAACGCTCACACCTGCTTACGAATTTGTCGTCGCTGTTGATCAAGTCGGTAACGGGCGGCAAGACGATCGTTGGACCGGCGTTGACGTCCGCCCAGCGCAAGGATCTGGGCACGCGCATCGAGGCCACCCCGTGGCAGTGGGTCGGCCAGGAACTGCCCCGGTTCTCGACCGCACCGACCGCTCACTACCCGGGTGGGTTGTCATCGGCAGACGTGGGCATGCGGTTGTTCACCGTGTCGCAGCGCAGCGGCTACGCGCCGATGATCGGTGGGCTGGGGTACCTGCTGGCCCGGGGACATGCCGCGTACCGACTGAATACCGTTGCCGCCAAAGATATCTGGGTGCGAAGCCCAACGCGCGTCACCGTCGAGACACTCCCGAGTCCGGTTGACCTTGCGGCGATGACACCGAGTCCGACCCGTGCGGTCAGCTCACCACGCGTGTTGTCCGATCTCTTCTGGATCGGCCGCTACGCCGAACGCGCCGAGAACACGGCGCGGTTGCTCACCGTCACCCGCGAGCGCTATCACGAGTACCGATACCGCCGCGAGATGGAAGGCAGCGAATGTGTGCCGGTGCTTTTGGCCGCGCTCGGCCACGTCACGGGCACCGACACCGGGACGGTCGGCGACTACGCGGAAATGGTTGCGACGGCCCCGAGCACCTTGTGGTCGCTGACCGCCGACCGGCACCGGTCCGGGTCGCTGGCGCAGTCGGTCGAGCGGCTCGGGCTCGCCGCCCGCTCGGTGCGTGACCAGATGTCCAACGACACCTGGATGGTGCTGGCGGCCGTCGAGCGGGCGCTGCTGCACGCGCCTGACTCGCTGCCCGAATCGCAGACCGAGGGAGAGGCGTTCCTGTCGTCGACGAACAACCTGACGCTGGCGGGGATGCTGGCGCTGTCCGGTGTCGCGGCCGAGTCGATGGTGCGGGATGTCGGCTGGACGATGATGGACATCGGCAAACGGATCGAACGAGGGCTGGCGCTGGTGGCGCTGCTGCGCGCCACGTTGACAACGGTGCGCAGCGCGGGCGCGGAGCAGACCATCACCGAATCGACTTTGGTGGCGTGCGAATCCGCGGTCATCTATCGGCGGCGCAACCTGGGCAAGGTTAGTGTGGCTGCTGTGGCGGACCTGGTGTTGTTCGACACCGAAAACCCGCGCTCGCTGGTCTTCCAGCTCGAGCGGCTGCGGGCGAACCTCAAGGCGCTGCCCGGATCGTCCGGGTCGTCGCGGCCCGAGCGACTGGTCGACGACATCACCGCGCGACTGCGCCGCCTCGACCCTGCCGACTTGGAAGAGGTCGAGGACGGCACGCGTGCCAGGCTCGCGGAGTTGCTCGACGGAATGGACCGGGATCTCCGCGACTTGTCCGGCGTCATCACCGCAACACACCTGTCGCTGCCGGGCGAGATGCAGCATCTATGGGGCTCCGACGAATTCCGAGTCGTGCCGTGACGGACGGGCCCATCGAGTCGGGGTCGGGCCGCTGCTACCGGATCTCGCACAGCACGATGTACCGCTACTCGGACGACGTCACCAGTTCCTACGGGCGCGGCTTCTTGATCCCGCGCGACTCGTCACGGCAACGGTGTCTGTCGCACGAGTTGATCATCGAGCCCGAGGCCGCCGACAGTTCCACCAGCCGCGACGTCTACGGCAACATCAGCTCGTACTTCCATGTCACGCAGCGCCACCGCACGCTGTCGATCGCCAGCAATTCGATCGTGGAAGTCGACCCGCCGCCGCCCGAACTCTACGGCGGCGGGTCGGCCCGTGCACCGTGGGAGATCGCCAGGCCCGTCGGTGCCGACGGTGCACTCGCCGCCGAGTTCGCCCTCGACCTGGATCCCCCCGAGATCACCGACGAGCTACGTGCCTACGCCGCACCGAGTTTCGAGCCCGGTCGGCCGCTGATCGACGTACTGCGCGACCTGACGTCACGGATTTACGCCGACTTCGCCTACCAGTCCGGGTCCACCACGGTGTCGACCAAGGTCAGCGAGGTTTTGGCGGCCCGAGAAGGGGTATGTCAGGATTTTGCGCGGTTGGCCATCGCCTGCCTGCGCGTCAACGGGTTGGCTGCCAGCTATGTATCCGGCTACCTGGCCACCGACCCGCCGCCAGGGAGGGAACGCATGATCGGCATCGACGCGACGCACGCGTGGGCGTCGGTGTGGACGCCACAGAATCAATGGCTGGCATTGGATCCGACCAACGACCAGATGGTCGACGAACGCTACATCACAGTCGGATTCGGCCGCGACTACGCTGATGTGCCACCGTTGCGGGGCATCATCTTCACCGACGCCGAGAGCAGCGTGATCGAGGTGTCCGTCGATGTGGCGCCATACGACGGCGGGGTGCTGCGTGCGTGATTTCCTCTGTCCAAGTTGCGGTCAGCACCTGGCCTTCGAAAATTCGGTCTGCCTGAATTGCGGGAGTGCGCTTGGCTTCTCGCTGTCGGACATGGCGCTGCTGGTGATAGCGCCCGGCGGCAACCACGCCGGCGCAGTCGATGCCCGTGAGTATCAGCTATGCGTGAATCTTAATCTCGCCGAATGTAATTGGCTGGTCGAGAAAGGCCCGGTCGGTCGGCTGTGCCAGTCGTGCGCGCTGACCCGAACCCGCCCGAATGATGCCGACGCCAAGGCACTGACGGCGTTCGCCGCCGCGGAGAAAGCCAAGCGCAGACTGATCGCCGAACTCGTCGGACTGAAACTTCCCATCGAGGGCCGCGACGAAGACCCGGAGTTCGGGCTGGCGTTCGATCTGCTCTCCAGCGGGCAGGTAAAGGTCTTCACCGGCCACCACAACGGGGTCATCACGTTGGATCTCGCCGAGGGTGACGATGTTCACCGCGAACAACTGCGGGTGGCGATGGACGAGCCCTACCGCACCCTGCTCGGGCACTTCCGCCATGAGATCGGCCACTACTACTTCTATCGGCTCGTCGAACCGTCGGACGCGTACGCGTCTCGGTTCCGCGAACTGTTCGGCGATCCCGACACCGACTACCAGGCCGCGTTGGACCGCCACTACAACGAGGGCGCGCCGGCCGGTTGGGAGGACGACTACGTGTCGTCCTACGCGACGATGCATCCCGCTGAGGATTGGGCCGAGACGTTCGCCCACTATCTGCACATCCGCGACACACTGGATACCGCTGCCGCATTCGGCTTCGCGCGGGCCGCCGCGACGTTCGAGCGTCGAATGTTGGGGCCCAGCGGATTCGACGCGATCATCGACATGTGGCTGCCGCTGTCGTGGGCGCTGAATATGATCAACCGTTCGATGGGCAGAGAGGATCTGTATCCGTTCGTGCTGCCACCCGCGGTCCTCGAGAAGATGCGGTTCATCCACACCATCATCGATGAACTCAACGCCTGACTACCGCGAGCGTGCGTGTCTGCCCGGCGACACACCGCGACACGCGTGCACTTTGCGCACGCTCGCAGAGCACGAGCGTCGTAGCTCAGCCGGTCATCGGCTTTCCTGGACGCGGTGTGGTGTGTGATTCCGATTGCATATGGACCGAAGCTCATTTCGCCGCGTCACCGTAGCGGTATTCGTGGGTGATGTCGTCAAGGGTCGCTTTGACGGTGATATCCAGTTTGAGATCGACCGCGGCGAGAGTGTCGGAGAGTTGATCGGGACGGCTCGCTCCCAAAATGACTGAGGTGATCCCGGGGTTGGCGAGCACCCAGGCGACGGACAGTGTTGACAGGGGTTGCCCGATTTCGGCGGCGACGGTCTTCAGCCGTTCGATGGTGTCGAATTCCCTTTGATGCCAGTACCGCTCGTTGTACAGATCGGCGAACTGTGCGCCGACCTGCGTCGAGAACCGACCTTCGGTCGGGGTCACGTCTTGTGTGTACTTACCGCTCAGCAACCCACCCGCGAGGGGGTTGAACGGGATGACCGCGATGCCCTCTTCCCCTGCCAGGGGCAGAAGTTCGCGCTCGATCTGCCTGAACAACAGGCTGTAGCGGGGCTGAACGGAACTGACCCGTGAGAGTCGAAGAGTCTCAGTGCGCCCGACCGCACGGGCGAGGCGGTAGGCCAGAAAGTTCGACACCCCGACGTAGCGGGCCTTACCAGTTCGGACGATGGTGTCGAGAGCTTCGAGGGTTTCGTCCAGGGGAGTGCCCGGATCATCGAAGTGTAGTTGGTAGAGATCGACGTAATCGGTCCCAAGGCGGCTAAGCGAGCCGTCGATGGCATCGAGAAGATGCTTGCGAGAGCCGCCCTGGTCCCATGGCGAGCGACCCATCGCTAGCCCGGCCTTGGTGGCGACGATGAATCGGTCCCTTTTGCCCCGCAACCAATCGCCGACTATCTGCTCGGTGCGTCCGACGAGGCTCAGGTCGCTTCCCATTGGATAGCCATCCGCTGTGTCAAGGAAGTTCACGCCGGCATCGTCGGCTTTGTCGAGGATCTGGCGGGCCACATCCGGGTCCGTCTGCTTGCCGAACGGAGCAGTGCCGAGGCAGACCGTCGAGACGTCAAGGCCGGTCCTGCCAAATTTGTTGTAGTGCATCGATTTCTCCTGTGGAATTTTCTGATCTGGACGTCCGCAATGGGACGGTGAAGGTCGCGCCCTTCTGCGGGCCGCATCAAATGTTGCGACAGTCAGGCGACGGGGATCCAAGTGAACCGGCCGTCGGGGCGGCGCTCGGCGCGTCCGAAGGCCACATCGGCGAAGTGGCAGCCGTAGCCGATGGTGTCGGGGCGGCTCAGCTCTTGTACTAGGCGGCGGCGTTGCTCGGCGGATTCGGCCGGGTCATGGTCGATTCCGCACCCCCATTCAGGGTGGGTGACCTGGACTGGCGCGACCAGCGCGTCGCCGAGAGCAATGAGACGCTGGCCGCCGCTGGTGATGGTGTAGGTGGTGTGGCCGACGGTGTGGCCGGGCGCGAACGATACCCGCACGCCGGGGAAGATCTCCTCGCCGTCCTCGACCGTACGGACGCGGGGTGCGAAGGCAGCCAGACGTTCCTCGGTCGCCCCACCCGCCGCGGCCAGATCCCGCCGCTCCCACTCCGGCACCGGGACGAAGTGTGTGGCGTGTCCGAACGGTAGTGCGTCGGTGTAGGGCGCGAGGTTCGAGGACCACCCAAAATGATCGGTGTGTAGGTGGGTGATGGCGACGGCCTCGATTTGGCTGGGGTCGCGGCCGAGCCGCCGCAGATTGTCCAGCAGCTCACCGCCGTAGATGCTTTTCAGCACTGGGTTGGTCGGGTCGTCCGCGTAGGCCTCGGGTCCGAACCCGGTGTCGATGATCAGGGCCCGGTCACCTCGCTCGACCAGCAACCCGCTGATGCCGGCGACAAGGAAACCGTCGTCGTCGAGATGGTCGTGGTACACCGCCCAGTCGTCATCAGTGGCGGCGGGCAGCCAACCGCGCGGTTTGAGCCGGGCCAGCCCATCTGGGACATCAGTGACCCACAGATCGCCCAAGCGGAGTGAACGAACGCGGGGTGCGCTGGTCAGCCGTATGCGGTGGAAATCGGTCATCGAGGCCATCTCGTCCTGCCTTGTGCTCGAAGGGGTGCCGCTGGGCGGCCGTGTCGGGGAACAAGTTACAACTAGAATAGTTTGAATTGCAATCATCTGAGTTGTACTAAAATTGCGTCGTGGGCACCGAGCGCGAGACCCGAACCCAAACCGACCGTCTCGTGTGCGGCCTGGTCAGAGGCTTGGCCAATCACATCGAAGTTCACCTTCGCGTCCGGGCGGCCAGCGTCGGCCTGACCGCCTCGCAGGGCACCGCGTTGTGCGAGCTGACTCGCCCCATGACTCTGCGCGAACTCGCCGAACGGATGAGCTGCGAGCCCTCCAACGCCACCTTCGTCGCAGATCGCCTCGAAGAGCTCGGCTATCTCGAACGCCGTCCGCACCCCGATGACCGCCGCGCCAAGCAGCTCGTCGTGACTCCGAAGGGCGCCGAACTCCGCGAACGCCTCCTCGAGTTGCTCTCCGAAGACTCCCCCCTGAGCCCTCTGGACCCCGAAGAGCAGGACCTCTTGCAGCACCTTCTTACCCGCGCCCTCCGCACTGACCCGTTCTAATGAGCCTTCAGGCAGGTGTCTGACCTGCCCGTCCGCTCGCCATCGAGCAAGTGAGTCCGCTACGTGACCGCGCCACAGTCGGCGAACGGCAGTCCGTTCCGGCCAAGACCGAGATCAGCCGCTGCTGGCAGGCCACTGCACGACGCGCAGGCTACGGCCGACTGCCCTCAGTGGCGCACTCAGTGGCGCGGATTTGCCCTGAGTCTGGTCCGCCGACAACGCGACGCCGGCGATTGAGCGATGGGCGATGAGCCCACTTCGACGTGAATGGCGTCGTGGGGTAACCGGCCATGATGATCACGTCGTTGTCTTTCGCCGCCGGCTCAGCTCCAGTACGAGGCGGTCGTGGTGTACAACCGTTCGACCAAGACGTCGACCGGTAGCTGCCGAAGCTCGGCGCTGAGCACCTCGACGCTGACAGTGCCGTCCCAGCCGCGGTCGAGAAGGGTTGTGGCGATCCGGTCCAACGGCAGCATCCCATCACCTGGCAACGCGCGACGGTGCAGACTCTCGCGGATCATCCGGTCGCGAGACTCGGGTTCCAGCGCATCGGTGAACTGCACGTAGGCGATGTCGTCCAGCCCGCACGTATGCCATGCCGTCGCTGATCAACGGAATCGCGCCCAGCGGAGTGTATTCCACGGCCATGCCCGCGCCCGCATCGTCGAACAGTCTGGCGCAGCGCGTGATCCAACCCGCAGGCACGTCGGCGGTGAACACCGTCAGCACCCACTCCGCGCCGATCGTCCGCGCCCGGTCGGCCAACTGTTCGGCGCTCGACATCATGGCGCCTTCGTCGTCGCCGACGATGAAGGCCAGCAACTCATGACATCGAACTCCGGCGTAGGCCTCGACCGCGGCGGCGTCGACCCGGCCGGCATTGATCCCCACCGCGGTGAAACCCGCTGCGGCGGCGGCCGGGACAAGGTCTGCGGTGGCGATGTTCCACTTGGTGTCGGGCGTCAGCGCAATCTGCACAGGAAAGCCTTTCCGCGCGGCGATAGTCGATAGCCTACGTCGAGGCTGATGGTCAGCCCGAGCCCCTTGAGTTGACGCACCCGACGCTTGAACCGGGGTACCGCCAGGCCGACGCGGGCGGCCAGATCCGGTGCGCGCACCGCCTCGTTGGCGCCGATCATCTCCAGATATTCACGCGTCCAAGGAGTTTCGGCCGCAGCGTCCCAACGCGACAGCTTTGCCGCGATCGTGTCGACGTCGGAGGGGGACAACTGGTCGTCGGCCGCCAGGTCTGGTCGCTCGTCGGGTGCGAGGTAGGACACCGTGATGAGGTAGGTGTGCTTGGCGGGGCGGCGGTCGAGGTCCTTCTGGGCGGTCTTGGCGTCCGGATAGCCCGCCGCACGCGCCTGCGCGGCCGTCACCCGGTAGCCGCCGGGACGCTCGGCGACGCCGTCGATCCGGATGGTGCCCGCCACCGTGCGCTGAGTACCCCCGGCCTTGGCTCGCGGCGCATCCCAGCGGCGCAGCACAAGTGTGATGTCACCGTTCGCAATGCCTTCGGCCGTGTCGCGATGGAGCAGCACCCCTGTGACCCTACGATCGCTCGGTGGCTGATCGCTATGGCGCCGACGTGCTCGCCAACAATCCGCACCGCAAGCCCCGCTCGACCGAACAACCGGTGGAGATCGGCATGGTCGTCGAGGACGCCCAGACCGGTTATGTGGGCGCCGTCGTACGCATCGAGTACGGCCGGATGGAACTGGAGGACCGCAACGGGCGGCGCAAGCCGTTCCCGATCGGGCCCGGTTACCTCATCGACGGCAGGCCGGTGATCCTCACCCCGCCGAAGCGCGCGGCGCCGAACATGCCCGCCCGCACCGCCTCGGGGTCCGTTGCCGTCAAGGCGAAGGCCAGGGTGGCGCTGGCCAGCCGGATCTACGTCGAGGGCCGCCACGACGCCGAACTGGTCGAGCAGGTCTGGGGCGACGACTTGCGCGTTGAAGGCGTGGTCGTCGAATACCTGGGCGGCGTCGACGATCTCGCCGGCATCGTCGAGGAGTTCCGGCCCGGCCCGGGCCGTCGGCTCGGCGTTCTCGTCGACCACCTGGTGGCAGGCTCAAAAGAGGCCCGCATTGCGGAGGCGGTCCGTCGCGGTCCCGGCGGCGCACACACGCTGGTGGTCGGTCATCCGTTCATCGACATCTGGCAGGCCGTCAAACCGGCGCGGCTCGGCATCTCGACCTGGCCGGTGGTGCCGCGGGGGACCGACTGGAAGCACGGTGTGTGCGGGGCGTTGGGCTGGCCGCACAGCCAGCAGGCCGACATCGCGCGGGCGTGGCAGCGGATCCGCGGCAGGGTGCGGGACTGGAACGACCTCGAGCCCGCGCTGATCGGCCGCGTCGAGGAGCTGATCGATTTCGTGACCGCTCAGCCGAGCGCGTGACCCGTCGTGCTCTCGACGTGCTCAGGAATTTCGCCCTCGTGCCGATCGCCGGTCGACGAGGTGCCGCGCGGCTCGAACATCAGGATCGAGGCGCCAGGAGACGACGGCTTGTGCTCGGTTCCTTTGGGCACGACGTAGGTGTCGCCCCGCTGCAGCACCACGGTTGTCTCGTTGCCCTCGGTGTCCCGCACGGCAACGTGGAACTCGCCGTCCAAGACGAGGAAGAATTCGTCGGTGTCCTCGTGGACATGCCATAAATGGTCGCCCTTGGCGTGGGCGATCCTGACGTCGTAGTCGTTGACGCTGGCGACGATCCGCGGGCTGTAGATCGCGTCGAAGGACTCGAGCGCTTCGGCCAGATTGACGGGCTTGGTCATCACGGGCCGATCGTATGTCCGGTTGCCGTGGTATTCCTGAACAGTGTCCGACGGTCTGTTTGACGTCCCAGGCGAGGCGAGCGCGAGTGCGGGCGGGCCCGTCGGCGCGTCCGCGCCCCTGGCGGTGAAGATGCGGCCGGCCAGCCTCGACGAGGTGGTCGGCCAGGACCACCTGCTCAAGCCGAACTCGCCGCTGCGCCGGATGGTCGAGGGCTCGGGGGCGGCTTCGGTCATCCTGTACGGCCCGCCCGGCACGGGCAAGACCACGCTGGCGTCCCTCATTTCGCAGGCGACCGGCCGCAGGTTCGAGGCGCTGTCGGCGTTGTCAGCGGGCGTCAAAGAAGTCCGCGCCGTCATAGACATCGCGCGGCGCGCTGCCGCCCACGGCGAGCAGACCGTGTTGTTCATCGACGAGGTGCACCGGTTCTCCAAGACCCAGCAGGACGCGCTGCTCTCGGCCGTCGAGAACCGGGTGGTTCTGTTGGTCGCGGCCACGACCGAGAACCCGTCGTTCTCGGTCGTCGCGCCGCTGCTGTCGCGGTCGTTGATCCTGCAGTTGCAGCCGCTGGACAGCGATGCCGTGCGGACGGTGGTGCGCAGGGCCATCGACGATCCGCGCGGCCTCGGCGGTCAGGTCGACGTCACCGACGACGCCGTCGAGCTATTGGTGCAGCTCTCGGCAGGCGATGCGCGGCGCGCGCTGACCGCGCTCGAGGTGGCCGCCGAAGCGGGGGAGAAGGTGACGGTCGCCACCATCGAACAGTCGTTGGACAAGGCCGCCGTCCGCTACGACCGCGACGGCGACCAGCACTACGACGTGATCAGCGCGTTCATCAAGTCGGTGCGCGGCTCCGACGTCGACGCCGCCCTGCACTACCTGGCGCGCATGCTGGTCGCGGGGGAGGACCCTCGGTTCGTGGCCCGCAGGCTGATGATCCTGGCCAGCGAGGACATCGGCATGGCCGATCCGACGGCGCTGCAGACCGCCGTCGCCGCGGCGCAGACGGTGCAGCTGATCGGCATGCCGGAGGCGCAGCTGACGCTGGCTCACGCCACCGTGCACCTCGCCACCGCGCCGAAGTCCAACGCGGTGACGACGGCGCTTGGCGCGGCGATGAGCGACATTCGCAACGGCAAGGCCGGTCTCGTGCCAGCTCACCTTCGCGACGGGCACTACTCGGGCGCGGCCAAACTCGGCAACGCCATCGGCTACAAGTACAGCCATGACGATCCGGATGGCGTTGTGCCGCAACAGTATCCGCCCGATGAGATCGTCGGCGTCGACTACTACCGGCCCACCAATCACGGCGCCGAACGTGAAATCGCCACCCGTCTCGACAAGCTGCGCGCCATCATCCGCAAGAAACGTTAGGTCACCCGGCGCCGCGAAATGCACGTTTTGTACGGCGGTACTCACACTTCCTCTACAAAACGTGCATTTCGACGAATCGGGACTCTTGACGCCGGCCGCAACCCCGTCTAACGTTGGTAGTCAACCAACGCATTGATCAAACATAAGGTTGATAATTGGGGAGTGATGGCCATGCAGAGGGCTGGCTTGATCGCGCCTTCATGGCGTTGGCCGACCCGGTGCGCCGCGCGATCGTGGCCCGGCTATCCCGTGGACCGGCCACGGTCAACGAGTTGGCCGCGCCGTTCGACATCACGAAACAGGCGGTGTCCAAACACATTCAGGTGCTCGAACAGGCGGGCCTGGTCACCAGGTCACGCGACGCGCAACGACGGCCGGTGCACCTCGACGCCGCCGCGCTGGAGCGGATGACCGCCTGGATCGACCGATATCGACTCGACGCCGAACGGAACTACCGCCGGCTGGACGACCTGCTGGCTCGAATGACTGACGAGAAAGGACAAGACAAGTGACCAACCCGCTCACCCTCAACGCTCCGGTCGACACATTGGCGATGGAGTTCACCCGCGACTTCAACGCTGACGTGCAGGCGTTGTTTCGTGCACACGCCGACCCGGACCTGGTCAAGCAGTGGCTTGGACCGCGTGATCTCGAGATGACGATCGACCACTGGGAGTTCAAGACCGGCGGCGGCTACCGCTACGTACACAAGGCCGACCGCGGTGAGTTCGGGTTCAACGGGGTGTTCCACAAGGTGCGGGACAACGAATTCATCATCCAGACCTTCGAATTCGAGGGCGCGCCGGACTTGGTGAACATCGAATTCATGTGGTTCGAGGATCTCGGCGGCGGTCGCAGCAGATTGCGCGGCCGGTCGATCTGCCCGACTGTCGAGGCGCGCGACGGCCTGCTGTCGTCGGGGATGGAGGGCGGGATGACCGAGGGCTACGAAAAGCTCGACGAACTCCTGGCGTCGCTCTGAACATTGCCTCGGCCTGACCGGTTGAGGCGCGGCCGCTCAACGAGACGGAGCAGCAGGACGTTATCCGCACAAAGACGATCCCGGCCGGTGGGGGCCAGCCGGGATCGCCGGGGGTGCGGCTAGCGCATCAGACCGGAACGCCTGCCGCCCATGAGGCCAGTGCGCCTACGGCCCATCAACGCCGACACGAGTGCGACGCCGATTGCCGCGACGATCACCTGGCACAGGAGTTCGAGCCAGTCGATGCCCGAGGTGGCGGTGGGAAGGCCGAGCGCACGAGCGATAGCGGTACCGATGAACGCCGACACGATCCCGACCAGGATCGTCACCAACATGCCGATCGGCTGCTTGCCGGGAACCAGCAGACGGCCGAGCACACCGACCACGATGCCGATCAAAATCGCGGTGATAACACCTGTAATGGTCATTGCTCCTCCAAAGCTGTAATGGGTGCAGCTTTGGTACCCCTGTCGTTCGTCGAATAAACGCGCGCGTCAATCTGCAGGCTTGGCAGGCAGGTCAGGCCATCTCGGGCACCCGAAGGTGGGCGATTGCGAGCTCGAACTCGCAAAGGTCGATGATGTCGGCCCCCAGTTCCCTGGTTCGGGTGTTCCGCAGTTCCCGCGCCTGCTCACGGTTGCGCTCCATGGCCTGCCTGCTGTCGAACGTCGCCGTCGACACGGCGCGCCCGGAGCGGTTCATCAGGAAGCTGGCGCTGCAGAAACCCTCCAGGTCCTCCAGCGACGGCAACACATCTGTGCGGTAGAACTCCATCGCGCGGTGGGTCTGGTCGGGCGGCACCTTGATCCAGGTGACGCGTGCGCACGCGCCGTTGGCCGAGTGATGGTCGCGGTGCAGCACCGCGATCTCCCAGGCCTCGGCTGTCGCGGTGCCCCCGAAAACCTTGGCCGCCCGATCACGAACCGGCCCGATCTGCGCGGCGCTGGCGCTCTCGGCGTCTTCGGTCCGCCATGCACTGGTCGCAATGCAGCGACCAGACTCACGATCGACCAACAGCGACAGCCCGACGTATCCGTCCATCGCGGCAAGTGCCGGCATCACTTCGTCGCGCACATGCGCGATTCCGGCATCGATGCATGTCGTCTGCGCCTGAATATTGGTAGTGCGTGCGTGCACGATCCACCCCCGATCGACGGTTGGGGCGGCGCCCCGATGACGCCACCGGACCGATCTCAGAATCCTCCCGTTGAGCTGGGGTTTCAATGGCTACCGGGGCAGTAAAACGGGAACGTTTCGGGTTGCAAAAGGATGATCCGTAGGCTGGGTTTTGTGACCACGGGGAAGTCTGAGGTGCTCGATGTCGACACCGCACGCCGACCGATCGTCGACCTCACCGACGCGGTCCGCACGTTCTGCGGCGGCCGCGGCGAGGGACTGTGCAACGTCTTCGTGCCGCACGCGACGGCGGGCGTGGCGATCATCGAGACCGGCGCAGGCTCCGATGACGATCTCGTCGACATTTTGGAACAACTGTTGCCGCGCGACGACCGCTACCGTCATCGACACGGGTCGCCGGGGCACGGCGCTGATCACGTGCTGCCGGCACTCGTCGCGCCGTCGATCACCGTTCCCGTGCAAGATGGCGAACCGCTGCTCGGCACCTGGCAAAGCGTCGTACTGGTCGACTTGAACAGGGACAATCGGCAGCGTCAGGTGCGGTTGACCTTCGTCGGCGGGTAGATCTGGCACTTGTCGCGAGGCCGGTTCGTTGGCTTGTCTGTGGGACAGCGGCGACCGGTACTGTAGTGCGGTCGAATAGTCGCAGGTGACATCGGGACTCTTGAAAAGATGGGGCAGTAGGAACGTGCAAACACACGAGATCAGGAAGCGCTTCCTCGATCACTTCGTGAAGGCGGGCCACACCGAGGTGCCCAGCGCCTCGGTGATCCTCGACGACCCCAACCTGCTGTTCGTCAACGCGGGCATGGTGCAGTTCGTGCCTTACTTCTTGGGGCAGCGCACCCCGCCGTACCACACGGCGACCAGCATCCAGAAGTGCATCCGGACGCCGGACATCGACGAGGTGGGCATCACCACCCGGCACAACACCTTCTTCCAGATGGCGGGGAACTTCTCGTTCGGCGATTACTTCAAGCGCCGGGCCATCGAGTTGGCTTGGACGCTGCTGACCAATCCGATCGCAGAGGGTGGTTACGGGTTCGATCCCGAAAGACTTTGGGCGACCGTGTATTTGGATGACGACGAGGCCGTCGGACTGTGGCAGGAGGTCGCGGGGCTGCCTGCCGAGCGCATCCAGCGGCGCGGCATGGCCGACAACTACTGGTCGATGGGCATTCCCGGGCCGTGCGGTCCGTCGTCGGAGATCTACTACGACCGTGGCCCGGAATTCGGCGTCGAGGGCGGGCCGGTCGCGAACGAGGACCGCTACATCGAGATCTGGAATCTCGTGTTCATGCAGAACGAGCGCGGGGAAGGCACCGGCAAGGACGATTTCGAGATCCTCGGCCCGCTGCCGCGCAAGAACATCGACACAGGCATGGGCGTCGAACGGGTGGCGTTCCTGCTCCAGGGCGTGCACAACGTCTACGAGACCGACCTGCTGCGTCCCGTGATCGACACCGTCGCCGCGCGTGCGCCGCGCGGCTACGACGTCGGCAACCACGACGATGACGTGCGCTACCGGATCATCGCCGACCACAGTCGCACCGCCGCGATCCTGATCGGCGATGGCGTCAGCCCCGGCAACGAGGGCCGCGGCTACGTGCTGCGACGGCTGCTGCGCCGCATCATCCGGGCGGCCAAACTGCTCGGTGTCGACGATCCGATCATGGGTGAGCTGATGGCTACGGTGCGCGAGGCGATGGGCCCGTCGTATCCCGAACTCGTCGCCGACTTCGACCGGATTCAGCGCATCGCGGTCGCGGAGGAAACCGCGTTCAACCGCACGCTCTCCTCCGGTTCGCGGTTGTTCGACGAGGCTGCGCGTGCGACGAAGGCTTCGGGATCCGACAAGTTGTCCGGCCGCGATGCCTTCACACTGCACGACACCTACGGCTTCCCGATCGAGCTGACTCTGGAGATGGCCGCCGAAGCCGACCTGTCCGTTGACGAGGACGGCTTCCGTGCGCTGATGGCCGAACAACGGCAGCGCGCCAAGGCTGACGCGGCGGCACGTAAGCAGGCACATGCCGACCTGTCCGAATACCGGGAGCTGGTCGACGCGGGCCCGACGGAGTTCACCGGCTTCGACGAGTTGACCTCCGAGGCACGAATTCTCGGGATCTTCGTCGACGGCAAGCGCGTGCCCGTCGTCACCCATACCGGACGAGAGGGTGTCCAGGAGCGGGTCGAACTCATTCTCGACCGCACGCCGTTTTATGCGGAGTCCGGCGGCCAGATCGCCGACGAGGGCAGCATCAGCGGATCGGGCGCCTCCGGGGCAGCCAAGGCTGCGGTGTCCGACGTGCAGAAGATCGCCAAAACCCTGTGGGCTCATCGCGTCAACGTCGAATCGGGTGAGTTCGTCGAGGGTGACACCGTCATCGCCAGCGTCGACCCGCGGTGGCGGCACGGCGCTACGCAGGGCCATTCGGGCACGCACATGGTGCATGCCGCGCTGCGGCAAGTATTGGGCCCCAACGCCGTTCAAGCAGGCTCGCTGAATCGGCCGGGGTATCTGCGGTTCGACTTCAACTGGCAGGGCGCCTTGAGCGATGACCAGCGCAGCCAGATCGAGGAAGTGACCAACGAGGCGGTCGAGGCCGACTACGAGGTGCACAGTTTCACCACCGAACTGGACAAGGCCAAAGCGATGGGCGCGATGGCTTTGTTCGGGGAGAACTACCCGGACGAGGTCCGGGTCGTCGAGATCGGCGGGCCGTTCTCGCTTGAACTCTGCGGCGGTACGCACGTCGGGAGTTCGGCCCAGATCGGTCCTGTGACGATCCTCGGCGAGTCATCGGTCGGCTCGGGTGTGCGCCGCGTCGAGGCCTACGTGGGTTTGGACTCGTTCCGCCATCTCGCGAAGGAACGCGCCCTGATGGCCGGTCTCGCGTCGACGCTGAAGGTTCCGTCGGAGGAAGTTCCCGCGCGCGTGGCCAACCTCGTTGAGCGCTTGCGCGTCGCCGAGAAGGAACTCGACAAGATGCGGTTGGCCAACGCGCGCGCGGCCGCAGCGAATGCCGCCGCGGGCGCCGAGCAAATCGGTAAGGTGCGTGTCGTGGCGCAGCGGATGGCCGGCGGAATGTCGGCGGCGGATCTGCGCACGCTCGTCGGCGACATCAAAGGCAAGCTCGGCGGCGACCCTGCCGTCGTCGCTTTGATCGCCGAGGGCGAAAACGACACGGTGCCGTTCGTGGTGGCGGCCAACCCCGCCGCGCAGGACCTCGGGCTGGCGGCCAACCAGTTGATCAAGCAGTTGAGTGCGGCGGTCAACGGCCGCGGGGGCGGCAAGGCCGATCTGGCACAGGGTTCCGGTAAGGGGGCGGCGGGCATCGACGCGGCATTGGCCGCGCTGCGCGCCGAAATAGGCCGGAGCTAACCCGTGGCCGATACCGACCACCGCTTACCGGATCGGCCAGGGGCAGACCTCCGACCGGCGGATCCTGGGCGAGGGCGCCGACTCGGTATCGACGTGGGTACCGTTCGCATCGGGGTGGCCGTGAGCGATCCTGACGGGATTCTCGCGACCCCGGTCGAGACGGTGGAGCGGGACAAGAGAAGCAGGACGAGCAAACACCTGCGTCGACTCGCGCAGTTGGCCAACGAGTTGGAGGCGGTAGAGGTGGTGGTGGGACTACCGCGCACCCTTGCCGACCGCGCCGGCTCCTCGGCGAGGGACGCCATCGAGTTGGCCGACGAGCTTGCCCGGCGCATCGCGCCGACCCCGGTGCGGTTGTCCGACGAACGACTGACAACCGTTGCGGCGCAACGCTCTCTGCGTGATGCGGGCATCCGGGTCAGGGGGCAGCGGGCGATGATCGACCAGGCTGCGGCGGTAGGAATCTTGCAGAATTGGCTGGACCAACGGCGCGCTGCATCGCGCACGCAAAGAGCGAGTGAACTCGGTGCCGCGCACGGAGAGGCCGGGGATGACTGACAACCACTGGGGTCGTGACCGGGCCGAACCCGTGGCGGTGGGACCGCCACGGCGCCGAGTGTCGCGCTCAGACCGGATCCGACAAGCCCGCAGTAAGCGCAAGCGGCGGTTCGCCACCGGGTTCGCGCTTGCGCTGCTGATCGTGGTCGTCGTCGGCGCGGTGTTCTTGGGATCGAAGATGTGGCATTCGCTGTTCGGCGGCGGCAACGACTACACCGGCGACGGCGTCAACGATGTGGTCATCCAGATTCGTGACGGCGACTCCACCACCGCGATCGGCAAGACCCTGGAAAGCCACAAGGTGGTGGCGACGGTCAAGGCGTTCGTGGCCGCGGCGCAGGGCAACTCGGCGATCTCGGCCATCCAACCTGGTTTCTACAAGGTGCGCACCGAGATACCGGCATCCAACGCTGTTGCCCGACTCTCCGATCCGCAAAACCGCGTCGGCAAGCTCGTGATACCCGAAGGACGCCAGCTCGACGACGTACAGGACGTGAAGACCAACGCGGTCACCGACGGCATCTTCAGCCTCATTTCGCGGGCGACGTGTGTGAACCTCGACGGCGACCGGCATTGCGTCGCGACGGATGACCTGAAGAAGGCGGCCGGAAACGTTGCGCCGTCGTCGCTTTCGGTGCCTGAGTGGGCGATCAACGCGGTCACCGGGATGGGCAACGACCACCGGCGGCTGGAGGGGCTGATCGCGCCCGGCACCTGGAACATCGATCCGTCGGGGTCGGCGCAGGACATCCTGGCCACGCTGATCGGAGCCAGCGCGACGCAGTATGCGCAGGGCGGCCTGCTCGACACGGCGAAGGCGATGAACATGTCGCCGTATCAGATCCTCACGGTCGGCTCGTTGGTGCAGCGCGAATCCAAGCCGGACGACTTCGTGAAGGTGGCGAGGGTGATCTACAACCGGTTGCAGGAAAACCGGACGCTCGAATTCGACTCGTCGGTGAACTACCCGTTGGACCGCATCGAGGTCGCCACCACCGACGCAGACCGCGCACAGCACACCGACTGGAATACCTATGTGCGGCCCGGCCTTCCCGCCACTCCGATCTGCTCACCGGGCCAGCCGGCACTGGCGGCGGCGGAGCAACCCGCACCGGGGGACTGGCTGTACTTCGTCACCGTCGACATGCAGGGCACGACTCTGTTCACCCGCGATTACGAGCAGCATCTCGCGAACATCGAACTGGCCAGACGCAACGGTGTCCTCGACTCCGCTCGATAGCCCGCGCAAAGCCGCGGTCCTCGGGTCGCCGATTGCTCACTCCCGGTCGCCACAACTCCACCGAGCCGCCTACCGCGCGTTGGGACTCGACGGCTGGACTTATGACCGCATCGAGTGCACTGCCGACCAATTGCCCGGTCTGGTGGCTGGTTTCGGACCGGAATGGGTGGGTGTCTCCGTGACGATGCCCGGGAAGTTCGCGGCATTGCGGTTCGCCGACGAACGGACTGCGCGAGCGGAACTCGTGGGCTCGGCCAACACGCTGGTGCGGACGGCCTCGGGGTGGCGAGCCGACAACACTGATGTCGACGGGGTGAAGGGGGCCCTCGGGCCGGTGAGCGGCAGGGCCGCGGTGTTGGGCTCGGGCGGCACGGCACCCGCTGTGGTTGTGGCCCTTTACGAGCTTGGTGTGCGGGACATTTCGGTGGTGGCGCGCAGCAGGGACAAGGCCGTCCCGCTGGTGGAGCTCGGCTCGAAGTTCGGCGTCGACATTCGCTGGGTGGCGCTCGGGCACAGCGTGTCCGCGGACGTCGTCGTCAGCACCATCCCTGCCGACGTGGGCGCCGAATATGCGGACACCGTCATTACACCACTGCTGCTCGACGCCATTTACGACCCGTGGCCGACCCCGTTGGCGGCGGCGGTCCAGTCCACCGGAGGCCGGGTCGTCGGCGGACTGCAGATGCTGCTGCATCAGGCGTTCGCGCAGGTCGAACAGTTCACCGGCCTGCCCGCGCCCGTCGAAGCGATGAGGGTGGCGCTGGGCGACTAGCCGGCGATCAAGCGAGTTTCGCTGTGCGCCAATCGATCCCGCGCCGTATGGACTGCTGCGATACTGGCGACGGTGACAAGCACGATCGCCACGTAGCCGGTGACCGCCAGGTGCTGCCCCAGGACCAGCCAGCCCGCGATCGCCGCCACGACCGGCGACAGACAGGTCAGGATCGCGAACGTCTCGGCGGGCAGGCGGCGCAGCGAGACCAGCTCGAGCGAGTAGGGGATCACCGAGGACATCAGCCCGACGATCGCCCCTAGTCCCAACACCTGCCAGTGCAGCGCGTCATCGACGTCAACCGCCACCGCGGCGAACGGCAACGTGACCACGGCGCCGATCGCAGTGGCCAGGGCGAGCCCGTCAAGCTTCGGAAAGTCCGAACCTGCGCGGGCCGACGCCAGGATGTAGCCAGCCCAGCTCGCGCCTGCGGCCGCCGCGAACCCGAGTCCCACGGGGTCGAGGCGACCGATCCGGACGCCGGTCAGACTCAGCAGCGCGACGCCGAGCAGCGCCAGCAGGGCCCACAACCAGGCGGTGGCGCGCCGGCTGACGATTACTGAAAGCGCCAACGGTCCAAGGGCTTCCACGGTCACCGCGATCCCGAGCGGGATGCGGGTCAGTGCGTTGTAGAAGCACACGTTCATCACCGTCAACGTGGCGGCGAGCGCGGCCGCGGACAGCCAGGCCCGGCCGGCGAGGCCGCGCAGTCGTGGCCGGACCGCAACGCACAGCACGAGGCCCGCGACGAAGAACCGGACGAATACGGCCCCGATGGCGCCGAGTGCCGTGAACAACCCCACCGCGAACGCGGCGCCGACCTCCTGGCTGATCGCCGCCACCACGACCAGCAGAGCCGGGCCAATTGGTGACGCTCGATGCACCGAACCGACGTTAGCCTCGATGCATGGGGGCGGGGATAACCGGTATCGGCGTGGTGGTGTGGCTGACGGCGCTCAGCGTTTATGACGTGCGCACTCGGCGGCTTCCCAACTGGCTGACGCTGCCCGGTGCGGTGGTGGTCCTCGCGGCGGCGGCGGTGCATGGCCGCGGTATCCCTGCAACGCTCGGTGCGGTCGCCTTGTTCGCGTTGTACGCCGTCGTGCACATCGTCGCACCTACAGCGATGGGAGCCGGAGACGCGAAGCTGGCGATTGGTATCGGCGGATTGACAGCAACTTTCGGTCGTGATGTCTGGCTACTAGCGGCTCTGGGCGCACCCTTGTTGACCGCTGGGTGGGCCGTCATCATGCTGCTGCGCCATTCCACAAAACCCATGCCGCACGGGCCGTCGATGTGTATAGCCGCGGTTTGTGCCGCGGCGCCGGCGGTGTTCTGAGCTACGCCTGCGACGACGGCTGCGCCGACTCGCCGACCTCGCGATGCGGTTGGTCCGCGCCTGCACGGGCGTGACCGAAGCTCGACAACCCGGTCGGACCGGGGGCCGGCACAGGGTCGTGCAGTTGGGCGTGAATCCGAATAATCGAGGTCCGCGAAATCGCGTTGCTGACAACGGCGTTGGCCGCGCTGGGCCCGAGATGTGGCTCGCGCATCCGCGAATGCCTGACCGTATCCCTGCCGCTGGGTCTGCTCGGGTGAGGCTGGCGTGCTTAGTTGGCAACGTTATGACTCCTGACGTTCGAAAGTGTTACCGTCTTAACGTGTTAGCGGTGCTCGTAGCTCGGCTATGCGTGGGTTGAACTCCGCGGAAAGAAATTCCTGCCGGTCCGCCACCACGATGGTGGCCGGGTGGGCGGTCTCGACGACGAGTTTTGACAGTCTTTCGGTTCCGAGCGTGGGGGCGTTGAGCCCGAGCCACAACCCCGTCATCGATCCATAGCCATCGACTTCGACGCTGACGTTCTCGTCACGACTGGTGACACGAGCCGCCATGGACCGGCAGTGCTCGTCCATGGCGGCGATCAGGTCACGCTGTTTGACGATACGGGCTATCAGCGAGTCGGCGAGTCCCATCACACGGGTCTCCTCCAGCTGGCAGCCCTCTCGAGTTCCGCGGTCGACCGTAGATCCGTATGCGTGGCTTAACGACGGTGCCCTGCCCCATACTTCTCTTGAGCGATTCTCTTTAGCACGCGCCAACCGTCGGGAAACGTCCTCAGATGGCCCTTTCCCGCCACGCGCGCATGCTCGAAGCACGGAACCTCGCAGATGGCCAATCCACGGTCCGCCGCGCGCAGTACGATTTGGGCCTCAATGTCGAAGCCCGATGCGTCTAGCTCGAGGCGGCGTAGGGCGCTGGCACGGAAGCCGATGTAGCCGTGACAGAAGTCGGTCCACCGAACGCCATAGAGTAAGCCGCAAAGGCGAAGAAAGCCTGTGTTTCCCAACTTGCGCATCAAGGTCATGTCCGACGTACCGCCACCTGTTAGGAAGCGGGAGCCCTTGGCAACCTCGGCACCGCTCAGCAGTGCGGCAACAAAGCGAATGATCTCCTCCGGCGCCTCGCTGCCATCGGCGTCGATCTGTACGATGAGCGATCCATCTGCATGATCGAACCCAGTCCGAAGCGCGTTGCCTTTGCCGCGTGGCCGCCAATTCGCGACTACTTGGATGCCCGGCATCAGCTGGCGGGCAACGTGAGGAGTCCCGTCCGTTGATCCGTCGTCGACGAGGATGACCTGGTGCACCCAATTCGGGATGCGCGGTAGAACATGCTTGAGGTTGGCAGATTCATTCAGGGCCGGGATGACGACGCTTACAGTCTCGCCCAGTAACCAGTCAGTGGCGCTCCCGCTCGATCTTGCGGCTGGGTAGCGAGCCCTGGTACGGCTCATGACCGCGTCTGCATTCCGGCCGTAGTGTAGGAGTCAGCTGTTCGCGGACTGGTGATACTCGCAATGACCGCTGGCGCAACGATCTTTTGGTAGTACCAGACACCGTCGACAGACCCTTCAAACGACGCCTCGCCGCCGCTCCCCGCGACCCGACGGTGCCCGGCTCCAAGCCCTACGCAGTACAGACCGTCGACGGGCTGTCCAGTGCTCTGGATGAACTTCCCAAAGCGATCGATGCGCGGGTGCGGCTTGCGGTCGCGTTGGTCTCCGTCGAGTTCGAACAGGCCCGGGAGCAGATCGATGGCAGCTTTGACGTACCCAGTAGCTGCGACCGCCAGATCCACACCGCGGCAATATCGAGCGGTGGTCTCGAAATTATGCGCGCACACCAACTCCACACGCCGCTCTTGACCATCGCGTGCCCGCTGCCATAGGCGGGCGGATTCGCCGCGGAGTCCGGCGAAGCGGTGCACCCGCTTGCTGATCAGACATACGTCGTGCTCGCTAACAGCGGCACCATCAGCGACGGCGGTGGCAACGTCGGAATATGTCATCCGTACCGGCGCGCGGTGTACTAATCGGACCGCGCCCTCATGAAGTCGATGATCGGGATCGTTGGCGAGCAAGTCGGTGGCGGTGGCAAAAGCGCTGTGCGCGCCGCCGACAATCGTGACACGTCCAAAGTCCTTTGGCAGCGATTGTCGGCGGAGCAGTGCATCGCTGTGGATCAGCGTGGATGCGCTGTCTACGAGAGCTTCCAGCCGCGGCGGAGTCCATGGGCGGCCACCGACTGCAAGAACTACATGGCGCGCGTGCAACTCAAGCGATTTGTCTGCACTCTCCACTCGTGTCAAGAACCCACCCTTCGCTGGCCAAACTCGCGAAACTGAGCCGGAAATGACGACGCAGTTGTCCGCCGTTAGCAGGCGATCGACAAGCTGTCCGGCACCGAGCGCGAGGACTTCTGCTGCTGTAGGGCGTGGCACTGGATCGCTTGTCGAGCAAGCCTTGAGCAGGTTCTGAGCGGTCACGCGACCGGCTGGCGACAAAGCGGTTCCATCGACATCGGCCACCTCGAGAAACACACTGCCGGCAGTGTCGGAGGTGACGAAGTAGTCGGCAAGTCTGCCGGCACCAAGTCTATGCAGAGGCGCATCGGCAATAAGGCATATGGGTCTCAAGACGGAACCGGGATGTAGCGATGCTTCGTGCAAGACGCTGAGCGCAGCAGGCCCTGCTCCCACAATGAGCGTGCCTATCGCGGTAGAACCGGGGCCCGGGGTCATGAGGGATGTGACGTCAGACCAGTTCATCCCACTTCAGCTCCCGTCCGCTAAGTGCATCGAGTGCTTGATGAGCAGACATCGTCGCCCATGCATTTAGGTGAGCAGGCGGAGTTGTTGGCTGATACGCGATGGCGCACCCCTCGCTGACCTGAACCGCCGACCGGCCCAACCACAAGACCGCCTGTCCTACGTTCGCACCACGAATGCCCATGAGTGCGGCAGCGCGCACGGCTTGGGCGGTGACGTCGCCTTGCTCAGGTGCGATGCTTTCTTTGTCGCTGCGGCGCTCCGCCACCCACCGTGGAAACCCTCCGCTCTGTGTCTGTTGTGACCAGGCCCATGCCATCGCGCTTCTGGCGCAGGCGTCCGCCACACTGTCGCCCGTGCCCCTTGCATAGATCCACAAGCCCTCTACCGCGTACAGATGCGGGTGAACCATGGTGGTGGAGGCATCGGGATCCGTTCGGAAGCGGCCGTCTGCCTGGAGGTCAGCGACTCCGCGCGTCACGATTGCGTCTGCGGCATCACGGGACCCAGCCACGCCACCCCTGTCGGCGAGCAGAAGGCATTGCGTTGCCTTAAGAAGGTGTGCGTGCCCGCGCGTCGACCACGCGGATCGCCCAGTATTCCGCGAGCTTCGCGTGAGCGGCTCAAGCCAACCGTGTGCGGCTACCTCGCCCGCAAGTCGGCCTGCGACGACCCGGCCAGTGGCAACGAGTTCGTCATCGCTGATGACAGCTCCGAATCGCTGCAGCCCAGTCGAGATCATTGCGAGATCGAAGGAATACTCGAGCCCCACCCCATACCGCTCATGGGGTGCCGTGCGGCCATATGCCAGTCGTTCGAGCAGCCAGCGAGCGGCTCGACAACCGAGAGCGTGCTCCTCATCAGTGAGATCGTCGAGGCCGGCGAGAAAAGTCAATGCATAGCCAGTAATCTCGGGATACTCGAAAGACGGGCGACCCGTCTTCCTATCGATCCACCCCACAAACGCCCCGTCCGAGTTCGCCGCGGAGCACGTCAGCCAGGACCGTAAACGGCGTTTGAGCTCATTAAGGCCAGGCGGCGACGTAAGCGTCGGAACGGACACGATCATCAGCGCCTAACGTTCTGCCGAGGCCAGACCTCCGACATGTCGAAGAACTGTGTCCTTGGGTCGGGCTCCTGAGAATCCAACTGTGGAACGACCGGTTCGAATTTCGGAATATGAAGTTGCCCGCGGAACTCCGGCTCAGACGGACGGCCGCCGAGAAATCGCTGCCTCAAAAGTTCGACAATCCGACGGGCCGCCCGTCCGTCACCGTACAAATTCGGCGCCCGACACCCAGCGTGGTATTCGCCACGATTGGCCAGGAGTTCGCTCGCCGCTGCGACGACCGTGCCTGGGTCGGTCCCTACGAGGCGCGCCAAGCCGGAATGTATTCCCTCTATCCGTTCAGTCGTCTGCCGTAACACGAGCACGGGTCGTTCGAACAAGGAGGCTTCCTCCTGGAGGCCCCCTGAATCTGTCAGCACAAGATGGCTGTGGCGCAGCGTCCACAGAAGTTGGGGGTATGAAAGTGCTGGCGTGACCGTGATTCCGTTATGACCTCCGAGCAGCCTGTGGAACAGTTCGCTTACGACCGGGTTTGGGTGTGTGGGTACGACGAAGTGGACGTCGTTGTGGAGATGTCGCAGTCGAAGCACGGCGCGACAGATATCCTCCATTCCCTTCAGTTGGTTCTCGCGTCGGTGTGCTGTCACAAGGACGATTCGCTTCTCGCCAATCGGCACGCCCTCGACGACGGGATCGGGCTGCCCACAGAGCATCCGGGTTATCTCCAGTGTCGCGTCGACAATGGTATTGCCGGTGATATGTACAGTGTTTCCGGCCACGCCTTCTCGAAGGAGATTCGCCGCCGCCGTCTGCGTTGGCGCGAAATGCAGCGCGGCGATCGCGCCGATGACCCGCCGGTTCACCTCCTCTGGAAACGGGTTGGCGCTGTCCCACGTGCGCAGCCCGGCCTCGACGTGCGCTACAGGAATGAGTTGGTAGAAGGCGGCAAGCGCAGCGGCCATCGCTGTGGTCGTGTCTCCCTGGACAAGGACAACATCGGGCGGGTCCTGCTCAAGAATCCGGCCGATGCCGTCGAGGACGGCAATTGTGACGTCGGAAAGAGCTTGCGCGTGGCGCATAACGTCGAGGTCGTAGTCGGGCACGATTCGCCACAGATCGAGCACCTCATCCACCAGACTCCGGTGCTGCGCCGTGACGCAGATCTTCGACTCAAAGGTCGGACAGGCCGAGAGAACCGTGACGATCGGCGCCATCTTGATCGCCTCGGGCCGCGTTCCAACAACGGTAAGGGTCTTGATCACGGCACCCTGGCATCGGTGTGAGATACCTGCCGCGAGGCGACACTCCGTCGATAACAGTCAGGATGGTTTGCAGCGGTCCCGCCCCTCAGCATGTTCGACTTCTAGGATGTGAAGTGTGTCCGAGACACATGGCGGATTGCGCTAGGTCTGGAGTCTTCCCACTATTAAGAGGGTCAGTCTCCGCATTACCCGCCATCAGAGCCCCCAATGGCTGTTCAGTCCTGCGTGGAGGATTATACTAGTTTGCTGATGTGGTCAATAGTGTTTGTGATCCCTTTGCTATCGCACTGCCACGCAAATCCCCACGTATGCCGGGTTCATATGTGATGTCGATCGCACTACCGGCTGAGTCGCCCGGTAGTCGCGTAGCGGTCTATCGCGACTCGCTTGTCTGGGAACTACGGCCCGCTAGACCTCGAAGTCACTGGCATCGCAGCGCGCCACTTATGGACTATCGGGACGGCAGTTCGGGCTTCTACCTCGATCTGCATCTTTGATCGGTACCGGCAGCACCGGCCGATGATAGTTGCCATGAAACCATGTCCGGGGGATTAGGCGGTAGCTAAACCCAACATGCGTGGGGCGTTCGGATGCGGCGTCGCTCTTCGAGGCTCCTTCGTCCTCGTGGAGCAGTCATCCACGCGGCAAACTGTGCCTGTGACGGTAGCGGCGCATGATTTGTGACCGCTGTGGTTTGTCACCAGACAAGGTTGGCTAGGTGCTCGGATCGGCTCGTCCCCTACTTCACCAGCTGGGAATACGGCCCATCCACAATTGCCGGCCTGGGCACGCGTAGCGGCTCTGTTTGTTTCTCAGAGCGCCTGGAAGGCCAACCAAAGTTCTCGTCAACAACTCGACTCGTTCTTCGATCGTCGACGTGTCCGCAGACGGACTGATGACGTGCAAAGACGTATCAGTCGACTCGATGCAACTGCAAGCCGCGTTGGGCGCGATGACGGCATGACCACGGGGACACCGGAGGGCCCGCTGCCCCGCGTCGCCGCGCTGCCCATGGTGCACTTGTTCGACGTGCACGTCGATTGCGACCGACTCAACCGATTTCCCCACGTCTTGGTGGCCGGACGATTCGTGGCCACCAGCGGTGTCATCGAAGGGCCCAAGCTACGCGATGAGCTGCTGCCCAGTGGCGGCGCCCAATTGATTGTCGCCGCCGAGGCGGGCAGAATCGCGCCGCGCAAGCCCGGCCCACTGGCCCACTTCCTGTATGGGGCGCTCTGCGAAACCGCGATGATCGTCGCCCGCGCAGAGGATCAGAACGCCGCACATCGGGAAGCGGTGGCCGAGATCGGCCGGGTTCTGAAGGGCCTGGCGATCGGCTGATTCGGGGCTTGCGCTCCGACGTGCGAAAATGGGTCGCGTGTTGCGATGGACTACAGCTGGTGAATCCCACGGTCGCGCGCTGGTGGCCGTGGTCGAGGGCATGGTCGCCGGCGTCCGCGTCACCAGCGACGAGATAGCTGCCCAACTGGCGCGCCGCCGCCTCGGCTACGGCCGCGGCGCGCGGATGAAGTTCGAGCAGGACCAGGTCACCATGCTTGCCGGTGTCCGGCACGGTGTGACGCTCGGCGGTCCGATCGCCATCGAGATCGGCAACACGGAGTGGCCCAAGTGGGAGACGGTGATGGCACCCGACCCCGTCGACGCGGCCGAACTCGACGTCGCGCGCAACGCGCCGCTGACCCGTCCGCGACCGGGCCACGCCGACTACGCAGGCATGCTCAAGTACGGCTTCGACGATGCCCGCCCGGTGCTCGAACGGGCCAGTGCCCGCGAAACCGCCGCCCGCGTCGCCGCGGGCACCATCGCGAAGGCGTTCCTGCGCGAGGTGCTCGGCGTCGAGGTGGTGTCGCACGTCGTTTCCATCGGGGCATCCAAGCCCTACGACGGGCCGCCGCCGCTGGCGTCGGACCTGGCCGCCATCGACGCCAGCCCGGTCCGGGCGTTCGACGAAGAGACCGAAAAGCTGATGATCGCCGAGATCGAGGCCGCCAAGAAAGACGGCGACACGCTCGGCGGCGTGGTGGAGGTGGTCGCACACGGGCTCCCGGTCGGCCTCGGCTCCTTCACCAGTGGCGACAACCGCCTGGACAGTCAGTTGGCCGCGGCCGTGATGGGCATCCAGGCGATCAAGGGCGTCGAAATCGGTGACGGTTTCGAGACCGCGCGGCGTCGCGGCAGCGTCGCCCACGATGAGATCCACCCCGGGCCCGACGGCGTGATGCGGTCGACGAACCGGGCCGGTGGGCTTGAGGGCGGCATGACCAACGGACAACCGGTGCGCGTGCGCGCCGCGATGAAGCCGATCTCCACCGTGCCGCGCGCGCTGGCCACCGTCGACATGGCCACCGGCGAGGAAGCCGTCGCGATTCATCAGCGTTCCGATGTGTGCGCGGTGCCCGCCGCCGGCGTCGTCGTCGAAACCATGGTCGCCCTGGTGCTGGCGCGGGCAACGCTTGAGAAGTTCGGCGGTGACTCGCTCGCCGAGACGCGGGCCAACATCGACAGCTACCTGCGCGCGGTGCGAACGCGGGAGCCGGCCACCGAACCCGCGCAGGCGTCGGGCTGATGGCGCCGCGCGCAGTGCTGGTCGGGTTGCCCGGATCGGGCAAGTCGACGATCGGGCGGCGACTGGCCAAGGCGCTCGGGGTGTCGATGCTCGACACCGACGCCGCGATCGTGGAGGCCACCGATCGCACCATCGCCGACATCTTCGCCACCGACGGTGAGAAGGAGTTCCGGCGGATCGAAGAAGACGTGATCAGGTCGGCGCTGCAAACTCATGACGGGGTGCTGTCGTTGGGCGGTGGCGCCGTCACCACCGCCGGGGTGCGTGATGCGCTGGCCGGACACACCGTGATTTATCTGGAGATCAGCGCGGCCGAGGGAGTGCGCCGCACTGGAGGCAGCACCGTGCGGCCGTTGCTCGCGGGCCCGGATCGCGCCGAGAAGTTCAAATCCCTGATGGCAGAACGGGTTCCGCTGTACCGGCAGGTGGCCACCATGCGGGTAAACACGAACCGACGCAATCCGGGCGCGGTGGTGCGGCACATTGTGGATCGACTCGAGAATCCCGCCGCGCCGCGCCAGCAGCGCCGCCGCAGGCGAAGGCCGTCGTGGCGGCGTGGGCCGTCGTCGCTGGCTGCCAAACCGAGCACTGAGGCCCCTCCGACGCCTGCGGCGGTCGCCGCCCGAAGCCCGGGGGGAGCCCCCGGCCGAAGGACAGGGGGAGGACACCGTGACTGAACCGGTGACCGTCGACGTCCTTGTCGAACCGCCGTATCCCGTCATCATCGGAACCGGCCTGCTCGGTGAACTCCAGCGGGTGCTCGCGGGCAGGCACAAGGTGGCGATCCTGCACCAGCCGGTGTTGGCGCAGACCGCGGAGGCAATTCGAAGCACCCTGTCGGACAGCGGCATCGACGCGCACCGGATTGAGATCCCCGATGCCGAGGGCGGAAAGGAGCTGCCGGTCGTCGGGTTCATCTGGGAGGTGCTGGGGCGCATCGGGATCGGCCGCAAGGACGCACTCGTCAGCCTCGGCGGGGGAGCGGCCACCGACGTCGCAGGGTTCGCCGCCGCCACCTGGCTGCGTGGCGTCGACATCGTGCACGTCCCGACCACGCTTTTGGGCATGGTCGACGCCGCGGTCGGCGGTAAGACCGGTATCAACACCGATGCGGGCAAGAACCTTGTCGGTTCCTTCCATCAGCCGGCCGCGGTGCTCATCGATCTGGCCACGCTGGAGACGTTGCCGCGCAACGAGATCGTCGCGGGAATGGCCGAAATAGTGAAGGCCGGTTTCATCGCCGATCCGGTGATCCTCGATCTCATCGAGGCCGACCCGCAAGCGGCGCTCGATCCGTCCGGCACGGTGTTGCCGGAATTGATCCGGCGCGCGGTCGCGGTGAAGGCCGAGGTCGTCGCGGCCGACGAAAAGGAATCGCAACTGCGCGAGATCCTCAACTACGGCCACACCCTTGCGCACGCGATCGAGCGACGTGAGCGCTACCAGTGGCGGCACGGCGCCGCGGTATCGGTGGGCCTGGTGTTCGCCGCCGAATTGGGCAGGCTGGCGGGCCGTCTCGACGACGACACCGCCAACCGGCACCGGTCGATCCTCGCCTCGCTGGGCCTACCCGTCAGCTACGACGCCGACGCCCTGCCACAGTTGCTCGAATACATGGCGGGCGACAAGAAGACGCGGGCAGGGGTAGTGCGATTCGTGGTCCTCGACGGGCTTGCCAAGCCAGGACGCCTCGAGGGACCGGATCCGTCGTTGGTGGCGGCGGCCTACGCCGAGGTGACGTCATGAAGTTTCAGACCGTTCTGGTGCTCAACGGCCCCAATCTCGGCAGGCTCGGCCGTCGCGAACCCGAGGTCTACGGCAGCACCACGCACGATGAGTTGGTGGCGCTGATCGAGCGTGAGGCCGAGGGGTTGGGACTCAAAGCCGTTGTGCGGCAAAGCGACAGCGAAGCCGATCTGTTGAACTGGATCCATGCCGCGGCGGATGCGGGCGACCCCGTGGTGCTGAACGCGGGGGCGTTGACGCACACCTCGGTGGCGCTGCGCGACGCGTGCGCGGAACTGGGTGCGCCGCTGGTCGAGGTGCACATCTCCAACGTGCACACCCGCGAGGAGTTCCGGCACCATTCGTATCTCAGCGCGGTGGCCACCGGCGTGATCGTCGGCCTCGGGGTGCAGGGCTACGTGCTGGCGCTGCGATACCTGGCGAGCCTCGACTAGGACTGTTCCTCGCGGCGCACTCCGGTGGGTGCGGTCTCGTCGGTGCCTCCGTCGTGGCGCACCGCGGCGAAGACGTCGGTGTCGGCCCTGTCGTCATCGGTGGCCGAGGTTCCATGGCGCGACACCTCGGGTGCCTTGCGGTCCACCAGCCAGCGGCCAAGCGCGACGCCAGCGATCGCGAACAGGAAGACCACCAGCGCGGTGAAGGCTGCGAACGTGGTGAGCTCGTTGAGCAGCGCCTCGACGTAGAGGCTCTTGTAGAACAGCGAGATGAACCAGGCCACCGCGCCGCTGACCACACCCGCGAACAGACCGGCCAGCAGCCACGTCATCGCCAGATCGCCGCGGCGGTCGGGGTCGGGGTTGGCCTTGGCGTCGGCGCGGCCGTCGGAGAGTCCCCAGATGAACACCGCGACGGCGTAGAGCACCACCAGCACGATGCTGATCAATGCCGCCTTGGTCTCCCACGTGTTGATCATCGCTCCCTGCAGCAATCGCACGATGACCATCAGGGCCGCGAATACCAGTCCGCGCAATAACCACTTACTCATGCCTCGACTCCTCCTCGTCCCCTGCCCTGCGGGCGTGGGCCCACCGGTCCTCGGCCGTTGTCGCCTTCGGAGCTCATGGGCACCTTAGCGAGTAGGTTCTCCAACTGTGACTATTTCACAGCGCCGGGACCGTCTGCGGCAACGGCTTGCCGACGCCGAACTGGATGCGATGCTGGTCTCCGACCTGGTCAACGTGCGGTACCTGTCCGGCTTCACAGGTTCGAATGCTGCGCTGCTCATCCGTGTCGACAGCGAAACGCCGGTGCTCGCCACTGACGGCCGTTATCGGACGCAGGCCGCGCAGCAGGCCCCCGACGCGGAGGTCGTGATCGAGCGGGCCTGCGGGCCGCATCTGGCCGCGCGCGCCGCCAAGGACGGGGCCGGTCGGGTCGGCTTCGAAAGCCATGTGGTGACCGTCGACGGGTTCGCGACGCTACGCAAGGCCGCGGGCGACCACGTCGAGTTGGTCCGGGCCGCGGGGACCGTCGAGGCGCTGCGCGAGGTCAAGGACGCCGGGGAGATCGCCCTGCTGCGCCTGGCCTGCGAAGCCGCCGACGCCGCACTGACGGATCTGGTCGACCGCGGCGGGCTGTGCGCAGGCCGCACAGAGAAAGAGGCGGGCCGTGAACTGGAGTCGTTGATGCTCGACCACGGCGCCGACGGGGTCTCGTTCGAAACCATCGTGGCGGCGGGCGCGAACTCGGCGATTCCGCACCACCGGCCGACGGACGCGGTGCTCGCCGCGGGCGACTTCGTCAAGATCGACTTCGGCGCGCTTGTCTGCGGCTACCACTCCGATATGACGCGCACCTTTGTGCTGGCGCCGGCTGCACAGTGGCAGCGCGACCTGTATGAACTGGTCGCCGCGGCGCAGGGGGCGGGCCGTGACGCGCTTGCACCCGGCACCACCCTCAGGGATGTGGACGCCGCTTCGCGGCAGGTGATCGCCGACGCGGGATACGCCGACAACTTCAGCCACGGACTCGGCCACGGCGTCGGACTACAGATCCACGAAGCGCCGGGAATCAGCGCGTCAGCCGCCGGTACACTGCTTGCTGGCTCTGCGGTGACCGTGGAACCAGGTGTCTACCTGCCCGACCACGGCGGCGTCCGAATCGAGGACACGCTGATCGTTGGCAGCGACCCCCTCAAGGCCCCAGACTTACTCACCCGGTTCCCGAAAGAACTGGCGATCCTCTAGAGGAGACAACCCAAGTGGCAACGACCGCTGACTTCAAGAACGGCCTCGTCCTGCAGATCGACGGCCAGTTGTGGCAGATCGTCGAGTTCCAGCACGTCAAGCCCGGCAAGGGGCCGGCCTTCGTGCGGACCAAGCTGAAGAACGTGCTGTCCGGCAAGGTCGTCGACAAGACCTACAACGCCGGCGTGAAGGTGGAGACCGCCACGGTCGACCGGCGTGACCACACCTACCTGTACCGCGACGGCGCCGACTTCGTGTTCATGGACTCCCAGGACTACGAGCAGCACCACCTGCCCGAGACGCTGGTCGGCGACGCCGCCAAATACCTGCTGGAGAGCATGCCGGTGCAGATCGCGTTCCACGACGGCGCACCGCTGTACCTGGAACTGCCGGTGACCGTCGAACTCGAGGTCACCCACACCGAGCCCGGTTTGCAGGGTGACCGGTCCAGCGCGGGCACCAAGCCCGCCACCGTCGAGACGGGCGCCGAGATCCAGGTGCCGCTGTTCATCAACACCGGCGACAAGCTGAAGATCGACTCGCGTGACGGCAGCTATCTGGGCCGGGTGAATGCCTGACCGCAAAGGGGACCCCGGCCGTACTGGTCGGCCCGACCGTGGCCGCACTGGTCGGCCGGACCGTGGCCGCCATCAGGCCCGCAAGCGTGCCGTCGACCTGCTGTTCGAGGCCGAGGCGCGAGGGCTGACCCCGGCGGAGGTGGCTGAGGCGCGAAATGCGTTGGCGGACAAGGAACCCGACGTGTCTCCGCTCAACGCGTACACGGTGACGGTGGCACATGGCGTCACCGAGAACGCGGCGCACATCGACGACCTCATCTCGTCGCATCTGCAGGGCTGGACGCTGGACCGGTTGCCCGCCGTCGACAGGGCGATCCTGCGGGTGGCGGTGTGGGAACTGCTGCACGCGGAAGACGTGCCAGAACCGGTCGCCGTCGACGAGGCGGTGGAGTTGGCCAAGCAGTTGTCGACTGACGATTCGCCTGGCTTCGTCAACGGCGTACTCGGCCAAGTGATGCTGGTGACGCCGCAGATCCGTGCGGCGTCGGCAGCGATGCGCGGGGCCGGCGGAGACACAGCGGGCAGCTGATGGGCGTACCGCAGGATTGGGCACCGTACTCCAGTCTCGAGGAGGCAGCCCGCGTGTACCTGCGCGATCCCGAGCTGGCGATGGACCAAATCCGTTCGGTCGTCGACCTTTCCGCGATCAAGTCGTTCATCATGTCGCGGGGGTCCAGCGACGAGTCGTGGGGCGAGGCGCTCTGGCAAGAGATTGTGCTCACCGACGGCCAGCGGCTGATCATGTGGCGGGCCGACGACGAGCTTGCGGGTACAGAGGACCGGGAACGGCGGGTGCTCAATGCGTCCGTGCGGACGATCCTGCTGTCGACGATCACCGATCACGTGCTGACGGCCGAATACGAGGTGCTCGGCGATGACACGCGCCGGCTGTCCGAAGTGCGGCTGCGGATGTACACCCAACTGGTCACCCGGTCGCGGCAGAAGTCCGTCACCGAAACCGACATCTATTGCGAGTCGTTCCGCTACTACAAGTCGGTCGGCAACGGTGGCCTGGCTCAGATGCAGCGTCTCCTACAGTTCGGTCGCGTGCTGTCCCGGTGCATGCAGTAGTCACGGGCTGACTCCTTTCCGCGAGCGTGCGTGTCTGCCCGCCGACACGCCGCGAATCGCGGGCATTTGGCGCACATTCGCGGCGCACCGGTTGTGCACAAACTCGCATCCATCCACAGATGCTGGTTGAGGGGCTACCGCGGGCCGTCGATCGCTCCCGACGATGCACGCATGAATTCGGCAATCGAGGAGCTCTTCGAAACCCAGGGCGGTGTGGCCACCAGCGGCCAGATACTGGCACTGACCACCAGACGCCAGTTCGACAACGCAGTGAATCGCGGTGTGCTGGAAAGGATGTGGCAAGGCATCTATTGCCTTGGCGAACCGACCGACGAGCTTCGGCTGCGTGGACTCGACCTGTCAACGGGGACAACCGTGTCCCTGTGCCTGGGTACCGCGGCCGCGACGTACGGCTTCGATACCGAGAACACCGTCGACCTGCATGTGCTGAATCCGGCGGGGGGTCAGCTGCGTAATGCGGATGGCCTGGTCGTGCATCGCCGCGAAGGCGCTCCGCTGGTGTCGGTCGACGGCAGGTCCGCCACGTCTGCGCCGTGGACTGCCGTAGAGGTCGCTCGCGGGCTGCGGCGGCCACGGGCGTTGGCCACCCTGGACGCGGCGTTACGCAGCGGAGCGTGCGGGCGCGCTGAATTGTGGCGGGCGGCCCTCGCGCAGGCCGGGCGACGCGGCATCGTCGCCATGCGCGAGCTGATTCCATTGTCCGACCCGCTGGCGGAATCTCCGATGGAAAGCAAAGCGCGGCTGGCGATGATCGACGGTGGCCTGCCGGTCCCGCAGCTGCAGTACCAGATCATCGACGGAAACGGCGACCGCAGGCGCGTCGACTTCGCGTGGCCCGAGCATCGCCTCGCCGTCGAGTATGACGGGCTCGACTGGCACAGCCAGCCCGACGCAATGAAACGCGACCGCAGACGGCGTGAGGCGCTGGAAGCTGCCGGGTGGGTCATCATGTCGATCGTGTTCGAGGACGTCCGCTATCGAGCGTGGGAGTTCGTTGCCCGTATCGATGCGCACTTGCGCCGCGCTCAGGCGGCATGAGCGTGCGCGAAATGTCCGCAAGTTGCGGCGTGTTGGCGGGCAGACCCGCACGCTCGCGGGAGGTAGGGAGCCGGGAGTTCTGCTCAGCGCGATTGTAAAGTTCGCGGTGCCGACAACTGGCGCAATGGCGGCCGGGGACCGCTCTTTCGCCTGGTAGCCGTCGACCCGCAGTGGCGGAATCAGCCGGCCGGCGCCGAGGTCGATATCCGTGTGCTGCGGCGGCCATGCCCGCCCTCTTAGCGTGCTTGACGTGTCAGCTGAGCCGACGCCGATGAAGCGGCCCCGCGCCGATCGTGCGCGCCAGGTCGCTGATGTGCTGCGCCATCAGATCCACACCGGCGCATACGACGACGGACTGCCCACCGAAGCAGAGTTGGCCGCGGAGTTCTTCGTCTCCAGGAACACCATTCGTGAGGCCCTCACCGTGCTCAAGAACGAGGGCCTCATCGACCGCGGACCCAAGACCGGCACGCACGTCGCGGTCCGCAAATACGACCACGGCCTCGACGCGCTTGTCGGGCTCAAGGAGACGTTCAAGGACTACGGCGAGGTGCGCAACGAGGTGCGCGCGGTGCTGCACCTGGCAGCGCCGCCCGCCGTCGCGCGACGGCTGCAGCTCACGCCTGGCGCGCAGGTCGTCTACATCGAGCGGCTTCGCTACCTCGGCGACCTGCCGCTGAGCCTAGACCTGACCTACCTTGTACCCGAACTCGGCGCGGAGGTGCTCGAGCATCCGCTGGAAACCAACGACGTGTTCGCGCTCATCGAACAGGTCAGCGGGCACCGCCTCGGTGCGGCGACGCTTGCACTGGAGGCGGTTTCGGCGGATCCGCATTCCGCGGCGACCCTGCAGGTGCCCGACGGCGCACCGCTGCTGATGCTGGAGCGGCTCACCAGCCTCGACGACGGCAAGCCCGTCGACCTCGAATACATCCGGATGCGCGGTGACCGAATCACCATGCGCGGCAACCTGATCAGGAGCAAACCATGACGCTGGTGAACCAACGCGCCGATGTGCCCGTGACGATCGACGAGTCGCTGTGTATCGAGGGCTGCACCCTGTGCGTGGACATCTGTCCGCTCGACTCGCTGGCGATCAACCCCGACAACGGCAAGGCGTACATGCATGTCGACGAGTGTTGGTACTGCGGCCCCTGTGCCGCCCGTTGTCCGACCGGCGCCGTCACCGTCAACATGCCGTACCTGATCCGCTGAGGACCCCGAACATGAAGAAACGCTTGGTTCGTCTCGTCGCGATCGCTGCCCTCCTCGCGGTCGCGGCCACCGGTTGCTCGCTCGACTCGGCCAGTCAACCGTCGGGCAACGTCGTCAACGTCGTCATCGGCTACCAGTCGAAGACCATCAACACCGTCACGGCAGGCACGCTGCTGCGCGCGCAGGGATACCTCGAGCGCAGGCTCAATGACATCACCACCCGCACCGGCACCAAGTACAACGTGACGTGGCAGGACTACGACACCGGCGCGCCGATCACCGCACAGATGGTCGCCGAGAAGATCGACATCGGCTCCATGGGCGATTACCCGATGCTGATCAACGGGTCCAAGACCCAGGCCAACGAACGCGCCCGCACCGAGATGGTGTCGGTGACGGGATACAACCCCAAGGGCGCGCTGAACATGGTTGTGGTGGCGCCGAATTCGCCCTCGCAGAATCTGACGGACCTGGTTGGTCAGAAGGTGTCCGCCAGCGTCGGTTCCGCGGGCCACGGCATGCTCGTCCAGGCGCTGACCAAGGCCGGAGTCGATCCGAAGACCGCTGTCGAGGTGCTCAACCAGCAGCCCCAGGTGGGTGCGTCGGCACTGGAATCGGGTCAGGTGCAGGGACTTTCGCAATTCGTCGCGTGGCCGGGGTTGCTGGTGTTCCAGGGTAAGGCCCGCCTGCTGTACGACGGCGGCGAGCTGAACTATCCCACCCTGCACGGGGTCGTCGCCCGCCGTGCGTACGCCACCGAGCATCCGGAGGTGCTCGACGCCTTCCTGCAGGCGCAGCTCGATGCGACCGACTTCCTCAACAGCAAGCCGCTGGAGGCGGCCAAGATCGTCGCCGACGGTAGCGGACTGCCGCAGGAGGTCGTCTATCTGTACAACGGGCCCGGCGGCACATCGTTTGACACCACGCTCAAACCCTCGCTCGTCGAGGCGCTGAAAGGCGATGTGCCCTACCTGAAGTCGATCGGCGACTTCGCCGACCTCGACGTCGCGGGATTCGTTGAGGACGCGCCACTGAAAGCGGCATTCGCCGCACGAAACCAGGACTACGGCAAGGCCGTCGCCGCGACCGCGAACCCGTCGGCGCTCGGCGGGACAGACACCGTCTGCAACTCACCGGTCGACGACCCCGCGAAAGCCAGCGAACTGTGGCTCGACGGGGCGCCCGCCACCCAAGCGGCATCGAATCCGACCTGTCTGCTGAAGGCCGTGCGGGACGCGACCGCGAAGGGCTCGAAAATCCGAGCCGCCTATGTGCCCGACACCGAATTGGGCACGCGGTGGTTCGCCGACAAGGCAGCGTGGGTGCGTGACGGCCAGAACTATCTGCCGTTCGGGACCCCGGTAGGCGCACAGCGATACGTCGCGGCTCACCCCGGCAGCGCCACCGTTGATTACCAGCAGGCGTTGGTGGGCGCCGTATGACCACCGCTGATGCCGTTGTTCCAGGGGTGCTCGGAGCAGCGGTAGCCGCGCCGCCTGCCATCCGCCGCCAGCGGCAGGCTTCGCAGTGGCGGCGTCGATTGGTACGGCTGGCCAGCGTCATCGCAGCCATCGCGCTCTGGCAGGTGCTCACCGCCAACCACGCCAGGTTGTGGTTGCGGTTTGATACTCTGCCGACCGTCACCGAGATCGCCTCGGCGTTCGTCAATCGCCTTGGCACGCACGAGTACTGGCTCGATCTCGGGCAATCGCTGATCCGGATCTTGACCGGATTCGGGCTCGCTGCGGCCATCGGTGTCGTCACAGGGATCCTGCTCGGCCGCTCGGCACTGTTCTCGGACGTACTCGGTCCGCTGACCGAACTGGCGCGGCCCGTCCCGGCGATCGCGATGGTTCCGGTCGCGATCCTGCTGTTTCCGACCGATGAGGCGGGGATCGTGTTCATCACCTTCCTCGCCGCGTACTTCCCGATCATGGTGAGCACTCGACACGCTGTGCGCGCGCTGCCGACGATCTGGGAGGACTCGGTTCGCACATTCGGCGGCAACAGCTGGGATGTGTTGCGCCGGGTCGTGTTACCCGGGATCCTGCCCGGCCTGTTCGGCGGGTTGTCGGTCGGCATGGGAGTGGCGTGGATTTGCGTGGTGTCCGCCGAGATGATCTCGGGGCGACTGGGAGTGGGATACCGGACCTGGCAGGCCTACACGGTGCTGAACTACCCCGACGTGTTCGTCGGCATCATCACGATCGGCGTGCTTGGCTTCGGCACCGCCGCCGCCGTCGAAGTGATCGGCAGGCGTGCCACCCGCTGGCTTCCCCGTGGCGAGGAGAACGTGCGATGACGACAGCTGTTGCGCAAGGCTTGCGGCTGGAAATCGACGGCGTCCGGCTGTCGTATACCGGGGCGCCGGTCGTCGACGGGTTGACCCTCACGGTGGAACCGGGCGAGATCCTGGTACTCACCGGCCCGTCGGGATGCGGTAAGTCGACCGTGCTGCGCACCCTGGCCGGTCTGCTCCGACCGGACTCCGGTCGGGTGCTGGCCGACGGGCAAGAAGTCACCACCACGTCCCGCGACCGCGGCATGGTGTTTCAGGACAGTGCGTTGTTGCCCTGGCGCACAGTGCGTTCCAACATCGAACTGGCGCTGCAACTGCGCGGTGTGCCGCGTGCCGGTCGGCGTAGACAGGCCGAACACTGGATCGAGGAAGTGGGCCTGACTGGGTTTGGTCACTACCTACCGAAGAGCCTGTCTGGCGGTATGCGCCAACGTGTGCAGTTGGCCCGAGGGCTGGCGGGCGCGCCCAGGGCCGTGATGATGGACGAACCGTTCGCCGCCCTGGACACTCAGACTCGCGCAGCGATGCAGCGGTTGCTGATCGACACCTGGCGGGCTCATCCGACAACGATCGTCTTCGTCACCCATGACGTCGACGAGGCCCTGATCCTCGGTGACCGTGTCGCCGTGCTCGGCCGTGTCGGCAAGCCCGTGCGCGCACTCATCGACGTGCCAGATCCACGCACCGGCGACGTTGGGCGTCAAGCGCTCCGGGCCGAGATCATCACGGCATTGGATCACTCATGATGCAGATGCCCGAATTGGCCGACACGGCCCGGCTGGACTGTGATGTGCTGGTGATCGGCGGCGGCACCGCGGGCACCATGGCCGCACTGACCGCCGCCGAGAACGGTGCCCGAGTCCTGCTTCTGGAGAAGGCGCATGTGCGACATTCGGGTGCGCTGGCCATGGGCATGGACGGGGTGAACAACGCAGTCATCCCCGGGAAGGCCAGCCCCGAAGACTACGTCGCGGAGATCACCCGCGCGAACGACGGAATCGTCAACCAGCGCACCATCTATCAGACCGCGACGCGCGGCTTCGCCATGGTGCAGCGCCTCGAACGCTACGGTGTCAAGTTCGAAAAGGACGAGCACGGCGAGTACGCGGTGCGTCGCGTGCACCGGTCCGGGTCCTACGTGCTGCCGATGCCGGAGGGCAAGGACGTCAAGAAGGCGTTGTATCGGGTACTTCGACAGCGGTCGATGCGCGAGAAGATCACTATCGAGAACCGATTGATGCCGGTGCGTGTGCTGACGCAGGAGGGTCGAGCAGTCGGTGCGGCCGCGCTGAACTCCCGCACGGGGGAGTTCGTCGCCGTCGCGGCCAAGGCGGTCATCCTGGCGACCGGTGCGTGCGGCCGGCTGGGCTTGCCCGCATCGGGTTACCTGTACGGCACGTACGAGAACCCGACGAACGCCGGTGACGGCTACTCGATGGCGTATCACGCAGGCGCCGAACTGTCGGGGATCGAGTGCTTCCAGGTCAACCCGCTTATCAAGGACTACAACGGCCCGGCGTGCGCATACGTCGCCAATCCGTTTGGCGGCTACCAGGTCAATGCGCTCGGGGAGCGGTTCGTCGACTCGGATTACTGGTCCGGTCAGATGATGTCCGAGGTGAAACGGGAGATCGAGTCCGCGCGCGGGCCCATCTATCTGAAGGTCTCGCACCTGCCGGACGAGACGCTGACCGCGCTCGAGAACATTCTGCACACCACCGAGCGGCCGACCAGAGGCACGTTCCACGCCAACCGCGGACACGACTACCGCACCCACGATGTCGAGATGCACATTTCCGAGATCGGTTTGTGCAGTGGTCATTCCGCGTCGGGCGTATGGGTGGACGAACACGCCCGCACCACGGTGCCTGGTTTGTATGCGGCGGGGGATCTGGCCTGCGTACCGCACAATTACATGATCGGGGCGTTCGTCTACGGCGACCTGGCCGGCGAACATGCCGCATCGACGGTCGCGAAAGTGCCTGCACCTGAAGCACTTCCGCAGGATCAACTCAAAGAGGCACACGAACTCGTCTACCGCCCGCTGCACCAGCCCGACGGGCCGCCGCAACCACAGGTGGAATACAAACTGCGCCGGTTCGTCAACGACTATGTCGCACCGCCCAAGACCGCGACGAAGTTGTCCATCGCCGTGCAGACCTTCGAGCGGATGGCAAATGAGATCGCCGACATGGGCGCCACCACGCCGCACGAGTTGATGCGCGCCGTCGAGGTGTCGTTCATCCGCGACTGTGCAGAGATGGCCGCCCGGTCGTCACTCACCCGGACCGAGTCGCGGTGGGGGCTTTATCACGAACGCGCCGACATACCGGACCGCGACGACGAGCACTGGCGCTACCACCTGAACCTGCGCAAGAGCGTCGACGGCTCGATGGAGTTCCTGAAGCGGCCCGTCGCACCGTACTTCGTACCTGTGCCCGGCCTCGACCATCTGCCGTCGGATGATCTGGTGCAACACGTCGACCAGCCTGGGCTTGCAGTTGGGCGGGCGCCTGCCACCACCGCTTCCCGGCTGCGGCCCGCCGGTGCAAGCCAGCCGCCGTCGCCGCGCATCGCCGAAGTGCTTGCGCTGGAGTCACCCTCAGTCGCCGAGCTGGCCACTTTCCTCACCGACACTGATTCGGGCGTGCGTAAGACTGCCGTCGCGACGCTCGTCGAAAACCTCCCCGACGGCTATGCGGATGCGCTGCTCACTGCGCTCGGCGACGTCGACGCCGGGGTGCGCGGAACCGCCGCCGACAGCGTACGGGAACTGGTCGAGGTGCTGCCGTCACCCGAAGACATTGCCGAACAGTTGCTTTCGTCCGATCCAGTGGTTCGTGCCGTCGTGATGTATCTGCTTGCCGCGCGCCGGGCCGGCGGGCAGCGACAGTACAGGCGCGCGCTGGCCGACCCGGACCATCGGGTGCGTATTGAAGCCGTGCGGGCTTTGGTCTCCGTCGATGATGCCGATGGGGTGGCCACCGCAGCGGGCGACGACAACCGCGAAGTCAGGATCGCGGCCGCCAACGGGCTTGCCACCCTGCGCGCGGGAGCGCAAGCGGTACGCCGGTTGGTTGGAGACCATGACCCCTTGGTCCGCTCGGCGGCGCTGGCCGCCCTTGGTGCCGTGGGTTGCGGCGACGACGATATGGCCGAGGTGTGTCGTGCGCTCGTGGAGCCGGCTTGGCAGGTGCGGGAGGGCGCCGCAAGAGCGTTGGCTGGAGCGGCACCCGCGGTTGCCGTGCCGACACTGGCAGCAGCGCTCACCGATCAGCACCTCGACGTGCGAAAAGCGGCGGTGCTCACCCTGAGTGCATGGGCGCAGGCTGAACCCGCGGCGCGCGAGGCACTGCAGGTCGCACTCGACGACGGTGACGCCGATGTCCGTGCCTACGCTCGCAAGGCCCTGGCCACTAGCTGAGCTGGTTGACGATGGCCGCGCCGTCGAGCCAGACGTTCTCCCTGCTGATCAACCCGTCGCGGAATTCGAAGACATGCAAGATGCGGAAGCTGATCCTCCTACCATGGCCTGGCAATCCGAGCATCGAACCGATCACCGCGCCCGTCATTTTCTGTTCGAGAATCATCGTGTCCTCGGCAAAGAACCGGTGCAGCACTTCCTCTGCCTCCGTGCGGAAATTTGCCGTCAACTCTTCGTAGAAGAGCCTGGCGCCGTCCTTCCCATGGTGCGGACTGCCGGGAAACCCGACGACATCGTGTTCGACGTCATCCGTATACACCGAGATCGCCGCGTCGACGTCACCCGCGCCCTCGGCGCGAATGTGCCGCGACACCAGATGTTCCATGGCACTGCGGTCCATGAATGTTGTATATACGTCGTGCGGCAATCCAGTGGTGCCTTCTAGGCTAAATCTGTGCGCTTTGCGTGGCCCTTGACAGGACGCACTGAGGAGATGCGAACGATCGCAGCCGCGATCGCCGAACCAGATGTTGCCGGGATAGTCGTGCACGGCGCGGCGGGCGTCGGCAAGAGCCGAATCGCGCGGGACGCACTGCAAGCCGCCGCCGCCGACGGATGCGAAGTCCGGTGGGCGGTCGGGACGTCCTCGGCAAAGGCGCTGCCGCTGGGTGTGTTGGCGGCCTGGGCTGATTCGTCGTCGACCGACAGTCTGGAGCTTGTTCGGGGTGCGATCGAATCGCTGACCGCCGCTCCGCCGGGCACGCCCGTGGTGCTAGGGGTGGACGACGCGCATCTCGTCGACGATTTGTCCGCGTTCGTCATACATCAGGTAGTCCAGCGAAGGGCCGCCAAAGTGGTCCTCACCGTGCGCGACGGTGAGCCGATCCCCGCTGCGGTACAAGATGTTTCGCGTGCAGCGCAGTTTGATCGTCTCGACCTGCAGCCGCTGTCGCTCGAGGAGACGAAGGCGCTGCTGGTCGCAATGCTGGGCGGCCCTGTTGACTCAGAAGCCGCGCTTCGACTGTGGCGGCTCACCCGTGGCAATGCGTTGTATCTGCGCAACATCGTCGAACGGGAGATCGAGGACGGCAGGCTGGCTCTGCGGGACGGCGACTGGCGATGGTTCGGCGACGCGGTTCTACCGCCGGGCCTCATCGAGCTGATCGATTCGCGGATGGGCCGCCTGCCGGCGGCGGTCAGTGACGTCGTCGACGCGATCGCCGTCGGCGAACCGCTCGAACTCGGCGCGTTGACCAGGATCACCGACGCCGAAGCGGTCGAAGAGGCGGACACTCGCGGCCTCATCACGCTGAACAACATCGATGGCCGGATCGAGGTTCGAATCGCGCACCCCCTTTACGGTGAGGTCCGCAGGAACAGGGCGGCAGCCACACGGCTGCGTCGGCTGCGCGGCCTGGTTGCCGCCGAACTCGCGCGTGCGAGGACCGTGACGACATTCAGGTGCTGGTTCGCCGCGCTTCGTTGAGCCTCGAATCCGATCTACCCCCCGATGCGGACCTTCTGGTCAGAGCGGCGCGGGGCGCCCTTTGGCTGGTCGGCGTGGACTCGTCGACCCAACTCACGAGCGCAGCATCCTGGGGCGATCGACTGGCGCGCGCCGCTGTTGCTGCGGGAGGCGGCGCTGAAGCGCACTTCATTCGCGCATACGCGCTGACGTGGCTCGGCCGCGGCGAAGACGCCGAAGAGGTACTGAAAAACATCCCACCGCGCGACGCGACGGGCGACGACCGAGCCAGACTCGCCTTCCTGCGAGCGTTCAACCGACTTTTCGCTCTCAGAGACCCCGAAGGTGCACTTCGACTGATCGACGACGCGTCAGATGCGGTGCCGCCGGAAGCGCACCGTTGGATCGAGGCCTTTCGTTGTCTGTATGCGGCCGCGATGGGGGAGATCACGGCGGTGGCCGTCCCGACACACGATTGGGATTTCGGCCGCCTGCCCGACACGGTCGCGGCGCGGGCGACGGCCTGGGCTGTCACCGTGGCCCGCGGTGAAGCGGGGCGCACGAACGAGGCGGTGGCGGCCGCAGTCGCCGGATATCCCATTCCGATGCGCTCCTTCGTCATCATCGCCGACGCGCACGTCAGCGCGCTGGTGTTGGCCGGTCGGATAGCCGAAGCGCAGAAGGTAGCGGATCTGATTCGCGGCAGGGCGGGGGAAGCCCTCGCGGTCACCCAGCCGTACATCGCGGTCATCGGCGCCGTCGCGAGGCGTGCCGCGCTTGGCGCGGGTTCGCTGGATGAGGCGCATTCCCTCCTTCACGATCGGTTGGTCGAGAATTACCCCGGTATGTCCAATGGCTGGGGCTATCGGTGTCAGATCTCGCGGACAACGACGGTCGCAAAGCGTGGAACGGCGGCAGAGGCATCCCGGGCGTTGGCCGCGCTGGAGGAGCGACGCCATCCCGCCTGGCGGTATCTGGACTATGAGTACTCGATCGCGCGGGCGTGGGTGGCCGCTGCGCAGGAGGCGGTGAGCACGGCCGTCGGCGAGTCGGTAACGGGAGCCGAAACAGCAAGGCGCAATGCGCAGTTCGGCGCCGAAGTGATGTGCCTGCAGACCGCGACGCAATTCGGGGACTGCTCTCACGGGCCGCGTCTCAGCGAATTGGCGAACATCGTGGAGGGCCCGCGTGCCGAACTGGCCGCTCGCTTCGCTCAAGCGCTGTCCGGCGATGATACGGCCCAGCTGTTCGCGGTATCAGAGGACTTCGAGAAGATCGGCGATCTCATCGCGGCGATGGATGCCGCGGCGCACGCTTCGCTGGCCCATCGCCGCGCGGGCCGGAGGGGGTCGGCGTTGACGTGTTCGGCGCGCGCCAATGAACTGGCGCGCCGATGCGGTGACGCCAGCACACCAGCGCTTCGGAGGGCAACCACGTCGTTGCCGCTGAGCGACCGCGAACGCGAGATCGCGGCGTTGATCGGCCTCGGGTTGTCCTCCAGTGCGATCGCCGAGCGGTTGACGCTCTCGGTGCGCACCGTCGAGGGCCACATCTACCGCGCAATGAGCAAGACCGGGGCGGCCGACCGGGAGGAACTGGCCGCGATGCTGCCCACCGGCGCCACTCCGCCCTAGCGACTGTGCAGAAATGACGTCCGAGAAAATCGAGTATGCGGCTACCTACTGCCTGTCCACGAAGTCGGCGCAAGCTGACGAGGTGGACGATGAACTGACTGCGCATGAGCGCGCTCTGCGCAAGCTGCCGTTGCCGTACTCGCTGGCACTGCGGTTGAGGGATGCCGGCGTCGCTCCCGAAGTGGTCAGTGAATACGTGGGTGTCGAGGAGGCGGCCCTGGACGGCGTGTACCGGATCGCCGAGGCCAAGCTGCTTGCCGCGGAGGGCTGCGGTCAGACCGCCGGGTAGTCCGGCAGTTCGATGGCGTCGGCGGTGGTGAACCATTTCCTCTCGGCCACCGGGCGGAACGGCCAGCGTTGCATCCACTTCATCACTTGTGCGGTGATCGCAATATCGCTCGCAGACTTAGGCAGGTAGCCGTCGATGCCGTTGGGTAGGTCCTGACACCGGTCGATGTAGGGCCGCATGATTACCGCGTAGCTGCCCAAGGCTGCGTCGATGCGGGCAGCGTCAAGGGTTTCGGCAGGTCCGAGTTCCCCTGCGAGCACGTAAGCGCCGACCAGGGCGAGGCTGGTGCCCATGCCGCTGAGCGGCGAGGCGCAGTATCCGGCGTCGCCTACCAGCGTGACGCGGCCCTGCGAGATGGTCGGCATGTGCACCTGGGTGAACGCGTCGAAGTAGAAGTCGTCGGCAGTCGCGGCGGCGGCAAGCAGCGCGTCGCACTGCCAACCGGCCCCCGCGAAATGCTGTGCGAGCAAGGTGCGTTGCTCTTCAGCGTTGCGCCGGTCATAGGTGATGGGTTGGGAGCGGAAGGCAAGACCGGCCTTGCACAGCGCCGGGTCGTGTGACGGCCGCATGGACGCGTTCAGCCCTGGGGCCTGATACATCACATACCAGCCGTCGAGGCCGACGGTGTCCCGCGCGGTGAACCACGCGTTGTATCCGCCGAGCGGCTTGACGAACTGGTCCTCGGGCCCGAATGCCAACCGCCGCACCGCGGAATGCGGGCCGTCGCATCCGACGACCAGATCGACGGACATCGTCGATCCGTCGCTCAACACCGCCGTCACCGCATCAGCGGTCTGGCTGAGTTCGTCGATACGGGTGCCGAAGCGGTAGTCCGTCCGGTCTTCGGTGGCCTGGTACAGCACCTCGACCAGGTCGCCGCGAAGGATCTCGAGCTTGGACACCAAGCCGTTGCCGTTGAACGCGGTGACCGGCATCTCTGCGCGCCGTCTGCCGTCGGCTTTGATCCAGGCGACACCGCGCTGGTCCAGCGACCGCTGACGCATCTGGTCGATCAGCCCCATGCGGTTCACCACATCGCCGCCCGCCCCCCGCAGATCGACCGTCTGTCCGCCAGGGCGAATCCCGTTGGCGACTTCGACGATGGTCACGTGATGACCGCGTTTGGTCAGCCAGAACGCGAGTGCGGGCCCTGCGATACCGGCTCCACTGATCAGAATGGACGACATCTAGACGTCAAGGGCTTGGTAGGTGCGGCGGACGAATTTCGGTTGTGTTGATTGAAGTTTCAGCAAAGCGGTATTTCCGGCCACCGCGGCCGCGGCTTCGGCGCCGAAGTTCGGCAGATTCTGAATCAGATAGATCAGGATGAGATCTTGGCTGGGATCCGCTTGCCACCACGTGCCGTAAGCGCCTGGCCAACTGAAGGTGCCGAGACCGCCGGGCCCGAACAGCTGACGGGATTTGGTCGGGTCCGTCACCACCGACAGGTTCAATCCGAAGCCGCGGCCGATCCAGAACGGCATACCGAGGAACGGGTGCTGTTTCTGTTCGCTGCTCAACCGATCGGTCCGCATCAATCGCACCGACGCCTCGGACAACACGCGCACACCGTCGAGTTCGCCACCGGCCAGCAGCATGCGAGCGAACCGCAGATAGTCGTCGGCGGTGGAGAACAGATTCGCACCGCCCATGCAGAACGGCGGCGGGGCGATGGGCGGCGGACCCATCGCGTCATGACTGAGGGCGTCGTCGTCCTCGAGCTTGTACATCGTGGCGAGTCGACCGCGATTGCGGGCCGCCACGAAGAATGCGGTGTCCGCCATCTTGAGCGGCTCGAACACCCGCTCCCGCAGAACATCTTGCAGGATCTTGCCTTCGATGCGTTCCAGAAGAATGCCCAAAACGTCGGTGGCGTTGCTGTAGGTCAGGCGATCGCCCGGCTGATGCTGTAGCGGCAACGCGGCGACCTCGGCCAGCCAGCGGTCGGGGTTCTGCCGCGGCGAGATCCGCGAATACGCCTTCGCCAGTGGGCCCGTCACCGAGAAGAAGTAGGCGAGCCCACTGCGGTGGGTCATCAGGTCGTCGACGGTGATCTGTCTGCGCGCGGGATGCGCCTTGTCGAGCGGCCCACCGGGGGTGTCGAGCACCCGCATGTTCGCCAGCTCGGGCAGCCACTTGGCGACGGGATCGGTGAGGGCCAGCCTGCCCTCGTCTACCAAGGACATGGCCGCGGCGACCGTCACGGGCTTGGTCATCGACGCGATCCGGAAAATCGTGTCGCGCTGCATCGGGAGGTTGGCGTGCACATCGCGGTGGCCGAGTTCGTTGACCTGGAGCACCTCGCCGGAGCGCCAGACCAGCGTGACTGCGCCTGCCAGTAGGCCGGCATCGATGGACTCGCGGATGGACGCCTGGTTCGAGTCGAGCTTCATCGGCGTCAGCGTACCCAGTGCGAAATCGAGTATGCGACTACCTAATCCTGTTCGCTGCCAGCGACTGACCATAGTAAAGCGGCGCTAGCTGCTGTTTCGGCTCGAGACAAAGAGGTGGTCGTGATGGGTGTCGGCATGGGTTACGCCAAGTACGTCGGCCGGGTTGGTGGTTTGGCAGTGGCGTTGGGAGTCGGGGTTGCGGTCGCGACAGCGCCCGGGTCGGCGTGGGCAGACACATCGGATTCCACGACGGACTCGTCGTCGTCAGCGCCGGCGGATGCAAAGCCGTCGTCACCGGACTCCTCCGAGTCGTCCCAGTCCTCTGCGTCGAACGAAGCCGACGGGGAGCACGAAGGGGACACCGACAGCGGCTCCGGCACAGTCGTGCACAAGGACGTCGACGGCTCGGGCGACAGCAAGAAATCCACGACAACGGCCGTTACGAAAGGCAAAAACGCGGGCACCGACAGATCGGACGAGGTGACCTCGGCGAAGAAACCGAAGAAGAAGGCGTCAAGCGTCCGCTCGAGCGGCACCGAGTCGAATACCACCGATTCCACCGATGGGAATTCGAGCGCCCGCAGCGCGGAACCGACGAAACCGCAGTCTGAGCCGGCGAACGATCCGGCATCCACAGTCGGGTCGGTCGCCGACGCGGCGCCGGTATCGACGTCGGTGACGCTGGGCATCGCTTCGGTGCAGGATGCACCGAAGGTCAAGCCTGCGACCGATTTTGATGTGACACCGTTGAAGTCTGACCTGTTGTCGGCCGTCGGTCTCGCGCCGGCGGCGGACGGCGACGCTCCGGCCATACCGGGTGACTCGCCGCTCACGCTCATCGGCCTCGCGGCGATGCGTCGGCAGACCAAACAGGGTTTGGTCGAGGACGGGACGTTGACGAAAACCGCCGATACATCGCAGACGAGTTTGATGATGGCGGCCGCGGTGCCGAATTCTGCGCCGACGGCGGCTCCCGCAGTGAGTGCGCCCGATCAAGGCACCGGAGCGGTCGTCGTCGCTCTGAACGCGTCGGATGCCGACGGCAATGCGCTGACATACAGCGTGTCCGGACAGCCGACGGGCGGAGCGGTTGAGGCTTTGGGCGGCGGGCAGTTCCGCTACACGCCGACGGTGGCGTCCCGATTGGCTTCGGCGACGACGTCGGCGCCGGACTTCGACACGTTCACGGTCACCGTCGATGACGGCCAGGGCGGCGTCACGCCCGTGAGTGTCACCGTGCCGAAACTCCCGGCGGTGTTGGCGAACCAGGCGTCGTCGTCGAACCTGACAGGCGCGAATCCGTACGGCGTTGCGCTGGTGGGTGATCTGGCTTATGTGGCGAATCAGGGCACCAATACGGTGACGGTCGTCAACACCACCACGGGTGCGGTAGTCGGCAGCGCGATCGTTGTCGGTACGGCGCCGACCGGCGTGCTCGCCAACGCGGACGGCTCAAAGGTCTATGTCACCAACCGAACCAGCGGCACGGTGTCGGTGATTGACACCGCCACCAACAAAGTCGTCGACGTCAATCCGTCGACTGCGACGGTCGATTCGATCAAGGTGGGTACGAGCCCCGAATTCATGGCGCTCAACGACACAGGGACTCGGTTGTATGTCACGAACTACGGGTCCAGCAGTGTCTCGGTGATCGATACCACCACCAACAAGGTCGTTGACGTGAATCCGTCCACCGCGGCCGTCGACGCGATCATGGTTGGCGCCTATCCGCGCGGCATCGCTTTCACCACGGTCAACGGGCAGCCTCGGCTGTATGTGGTCAGCCGCGCAGGCAATTCGGTGTCGGTGGTCGATCTCAACACCTACAAGCTGATCGACGCCAATCCATCGACGACAACGGTTGATTCGATCAAGGTCGGGACCACGCCGGAGATGATCGCGATCCGCGATGGCTATGCCTACGTGACGAATAGCGGGTCGAATACCGTATCCGTGATCAACATCGCCACCAACAAGCTCGAGGGATCGGCGATTCCGGTGGGCTCCAAACCGGCGGGAATAACGTTCAGCACGGACGGAAGTGTGCTGTACGTGGCCAACGGCAACGACATGCTCAGTGTGATCAACGCCAAGACGCGCACCGTGATCAACACGGTGCAGATCGACGCCGTCCCGGAGACCAACTACCACATCGTCGCGGTGCGCGCGGACGGAAGCCTGGTCATCACCGACATGGCCGACAAAGCCGTACGGGTAGTCAAGCTCAACCGGGGCAACACGGCACCGGTGGCAATCACGAATCCAACGGTGGGCACAGCAGATTCGATGGGCGCAATCACCGGATCGGTCAACATCAAGGACTGGGACGGTGATCCGCTGTCCTACAGCGTCGTCGCGGCACCGACGAAGGGCACGCTCACGTTCAACGCGTCCGCGGGCACCTATACGTACACGCCCACACAGGCGGCCCGCGACGCCGCGGCCCAGACGCCGGCAACCGATGGCTTCACCATCCGCGCCACCGACGCCTACGGCGCCTCGGTGACAACCAGCGCTATCACTGTTTCCGTTCTGCCGACGCCCAACCGGGCGCCGCAGGCCGGAACCCCCTCGATCGATACGCAGAACGGCACTACCGGCGCAATCTCGGGATTGCTCAATTTCACTGACCCCGACCAAAATCCGATGACGTACAGTGTCCCGACACAACCCCCCAGCGGCACCGTCACACTCGTCGGATCGAGGTATACGTTCACGCCCAATCAGGCCGCTCGCGATGCGGCGGCGATTTCGGAGGGCCCCGATGCGGTGAGTATCACGGTGGTGGCAAGCGACGGTCAGTTGTCCACACCGGTGACGTTCGCGGTTCCGATCCTGCCGCCCAACTCACCCAACCATGCGCCGGTGGCCGGGACGCCATCGGCGGACACCATCGTCAACTCGTCGGGTGCCGTCTCCGGATCATTGAATTTCGTTGATCCAGATGGTGATCCGATGACGTACAGCGTCCCTGTGCAGCCGAACAGCGGCACCGTCACCTTCTCGGGCTCGCGCTACACCTTTACACCGACCGCGGCGGCTCGTGCGGCCGCCGCCGCATCCCAAGGTGGGGATTCTGCGACCATCACCGTTATCGCCAGTGACGGGCAGTCCTCCGACTCCGTCACGTTCACGGTTCCGATAATGCAGTCCGTGAAGACGACCAACCGGGCACCGTGGGTGCCGGGTAGCACGATTCCACGCACCGTCGACCCCGTCACTGGAACCGTTACCGGGTATGTGAATGTTCAAGACGCCGATGGCGATACGCTGAATTACACAGTTGCATCGCCGCCGACGCAAGGCGGCACCGTCACGTTTGACCAACGCAGCGGATACTTCACGTACACCCCGAGCCAGGCGGCGCGGACACAGGCAGCCCAGACCCCGGGGTTGGACTACGACACCTTCAGCGTCAACGTCACCGACGGGACCGCGGCGGTCAACACGACGGTCACAGTGCAAGTCGCTGCTGCATTGCCGCCGACCTCGCCGACGACGAACAACGCGGTCGACGTCGGAACCGGCCCAAGTGGCGTAGCCGTTCTGAAGAACAACAATGCGTACGTCGTCAACTATGACAGCAACTCCGTAACGGTGATCGACACTGCGACCAAGCAAGTCGTGAAGACGATCGACGTGGGCTCTGGTCCAATCAGCGTCGCAGCGGTGGACACCACTCAACGCCAGCGCGTCTACGTGACCAACTCGCTGTCCAACACGGTGTCGGTGATCGACCCGAACACCAATACGGTCATCAGCACTATCACCGTGCCTGTACAGGACGGCAGCTACTACGACGGCTACTACGACTACACCTTCACCTACCCGAACCGGGTCGCCGAGGTGGTCGCAAGTCCAAACCGCCTCTACGTCAATGCCACTGACGGCACAATCAGCGTGTTCGACACCACCAACGACGCCAACACCCTTCTGCGTACCAATCCACTCGGGGTCTTCACCGATTTGGAAATCAGCCCAGACGGCACGCGCCTGTACGGAACCCAGGGCGGCAGTCTGACTGTCATCAACACGACGACGATGTCGGCCACCAATGTGACGGTCGGCCCTGTGTTCACCGGAGACGGCTCCTACCAGGAGTACACGAACAGCGTCGGCAACGTTGCGCTGAGCCCCGACGGCAAGCGCGCATACGTCACGTACGGCGTGACGATCGCCCAGCGCGGCGTCGGCGGTCAGCCCTCCGGATCCTTCTTCACCGACTCCACCGGATCGAACTGGATGATCACCGGCGGCTACAGCGCAGTGGCAGTGATCGACACGGATCTGACCAGTCCCAACTACAACAAGCAGATCGCACGAATTCTGGTGCCCCTCGGTGCACAGGATGTGGTGGTCAGTGGGAACAACCTCTACGTGGCGAATTCGGACAACATGACCGTCACCGTCATCGACAGGACGACCAACATGCCAGTCGGAAGGTTCAGCACCGACCAGTCCACCGGCGGCCGCAGCCCGATCGTGATTCTTCCCGACTACTGGACCGGCTTCGTGCCCGCGTTCGCCCGCTACATCACCGTCGGCCCGAACGGGTCGGTCTACGTGACCGACTACGCCGACGGAAAGATGTATGCCGTCACGGTCGGGTCAATAGCGGTGTAACCGACCACCGGTGCTAAGCTGCCCGCGAAGTTCGACGTCCTTTAACGATCCGTCCAGAGAGGCGGAGAAGGAGGTCAGGGTCACTTGGGCTCTAGTGCAGCCTCATCAGGCACCGACCGGGAATTGATGTCCGCGGCAGACGTCGGCAGGACCATCTCCCGCATCGCCCACCAGATCATCGAAAAGACCGCGCTGGATGATCCAGCCGGTTCTCCGAACGTCATCCTGCTGGGAATCCCGACCAGGGGCGTCACGCTGGCCACCCGGCTGGCCGCCAAGATCAAAGAGTTCGCGGACGTCACCATTCCGCACGGCGCGCTGGACATCACGCTCTACCGCGACGACCTCGACTCCAAGCCGCCACGCCCGCTCGAAGACACCTCGATCCCCCAGGGCGGCATCGACGGTGCGCTGGTGGTCCTCGTCGACGACGTGCTCTACACCGGACGGTCGGTCCGTTCTGCGCTCGACGCGCTGCGTGATATCGGCAGGCCGCGCGCCGTGCAGTTAGCCGTCCTCGTCGACCGCGGGCACCGGGAGCTGCCCTTGCGTGCCGACTACGTCGGCAAGAACGTGCCGACGTCGCGCAGCGAGAACGTCAAGGTCCGGCTCTCCGAAATAGATGGAACCGACGGCATCACTCTGGCACCCCAAGGAGGGCCGGCCCGTTGATGAGCGCTCGCGCGAAGAGGACACAATCATGAAGCATCTGCTGTCGGCCGGCGACCTGTCCCGCGACGACGCGCTAGCGATCCTCGACGACGCCGATCGCTTCAGCCAGGCACTGCTCGGCCGCGAGGTCAAGAAGCTGCCGACTCTGCGCGGCCGGACGATCATCACGATGTTCTACGAGAACTCCACTCGCACCCGGGTGTCATTCGAGGTCGCCGGAAAGTGGATGAGCGCCGACGTCATCAACGTCAGCTCGTCGGGATCGTCCGTGGCCAAAGGGGAATCACTGCGCGACACCGCCTTGACCCTGCGGGCGGCGGGGGCGGACGCGCTGATCATCCGCCACCCCGCCTCCGGCGCGGCCCAGCAGCTTGCCGAGTGGACGGCCGGCGAGCACGGGGGTCCTGTGGTGATCAACGCCGGCGACGGCACCCACGAACATCCGACCCAGGCGCTACTCGACGCGCTGACGATCCGGCAGCGACTCGGCAGCATCGAGGGCAAGCGGGTGGTGATCGTCGGCGACGTCCTGCACAGCCGGGTGGCACGGTCCAACGTGCTGCTGCTGGCCACCCTCGGTGCCGAAGTGGTGCTTGTCGCGCCGCCAACGCTGCTCCCGGTCGGGGTAACCGACTGGCCGGTCACCGTCTCGCACGACCTCGACGCCGAACTGCCCCTCGCCGACGCGGTGCTGATGCTGCGCGTGCAGGCGGAGCGGATGAACGGCGGCTTCTTCCCGTCCGCCCGCGAGTACTCGGTGCTCTACGGTCTCTCCGAGAAACGCCAGGCGAAGCTGCCCGGCAACGCCGTGGTGCTGCATCCGGGGCCGATGGTCCGCGGCATGGAGATCGCGTTTTCGGTGGCTGACTCCACGCAATCGGCTGTGCTGCAACAGGTTTCCAACGGCGTGCACATCCGGATGGCTGTGCTGTTCCATCTGTTGGTCGGCGCGGAGGAGGCGGTCGGCGTATGAGTGTCTTGATTCGAGGGGTGCGACTCTACGGCGACGGCGACCGCGTCGACGTGCTTGCCGCCGACGGCCAGATCGCCGACATCGGGCCGGACCTGACCGCGCCCGACGACGCCGATGTCTTCGATGCCACCGGCCAGGTGCTGCTACCTGGCTTCGTGGACCTGCACACCCACCTCCGGGAGCCGGGTCGGGAGTACGCCGAGGATATCGAAACAGGTTCGGCCGCAGCTGCTTTGGGTGGTTATACCGCGGTTTTCGCGATGGCCAACACGAACCCGGTCGCCGACAGTTCGGTCGTCACCGACCACGTCTGGCACCGCGGCCAACACGTCGGGCTGGTCGACGTGCACCCCGTGGGGGCGGTCACGATGGGGCTGGCGGGCAAGCAGCTCACCGAGATGGGGTTGATGGCCGGGGGTGTCGGACAGGTGCGGATGTTCTCCGACGACGGCATCTGCGTGGACGACCCGCTGATCATGCGGCGCGCTCTGGAGTATGCGACCGGCCTGGGTGTGCTGATCGCCCAGCACGCCGAAGAGCCGCGCCTGACGGTCGGGGCCGTCGCGCACGAGGGGCCCAACGCGGCTCGGCTGGGGCTGGCCGGCTGGCCGCGCGCGGCGGAAGAGTCGATCGTCGCGCGCGACGCCTTGCTGGCCCGTGACGCGGGAGCGCGGGTGCACATCTGCCATGCGTCCACTGCAGGGACGGTCGAGATCATCAAGTGGGCGAAATCACAAGGCATTTCGATCACAGCCGAAGTCACACCTCATCACCTGCTGCTCGACGACGGTCGACTGGCCACCTACGACGGCCGCAACCGCGTCAACCCACCCCTGCGTGAGGCCTCAGACGCCGCGGCGCTGCGCCAGGCGCTTGCCGACGGCGTGATCGACTGTGTCGCCACCGACCACGCCCCGCACGCCGAACACGAAAAAATGTGTGAGTTCGCGCACGCGCGCCCCGGCATGCTCGGCCTGCAGACCGCGCTGTCCGTGGTGGTCGAGACGATGGTGCGGAGCGGGCTGCTGACGTGGCGCGACGTCGCTCGGGTGATGAGTGAAAACCCGGCGCGCATAGTCGGATTGCCTGATCAGGGCCGGCCACTGGAGATCGGCGAACCGGCCAACCTGACCGTCGTCGACCCCGACGCCACCTGGACCGTGGAGGGGGGCGCGCTGGCCAGCCGGTCGGACAACACGCCGTTCGAATCGATGGAATTGCCGGCCACCGTCACCCTGACGATGCTGCGCGGCAAGGTGACCGCGCGGGACGGGAAGAGCCCGGCATGAACTTCAAGCGAGTAGCGGAGGCGGATCGCGCGTGAACACCCAGCGAGTAGCGCAGGCGGATCGCGCATGAACACCCAGCGAGTAGCGCAGGCGGATCGCGCATGAACACCGGCACGCTCGTCACGATGCTGGTGATCGCCGCGGTGCTGGCCGTGCTGATCGCGTTGGTGATCCGGCAGATGATGCGCGGCTGGCTGCATCGAGCCCAGCGTCAGGCACAATTGATTGGCACGTTGCCGCAGCTACCGGATACCGTCGGTCCGGCGCTGATTTCCGCGACCAAGGGCCTCTACGTCGGCAGCACGCTGACGCCCAACTGGCTGGACCGCATCGCGGTAGGTGACCTCGGCTATCGCGCCAAGGCAGTGCTGACCCGCTATCCCGAAGGAATCATGTTGCAGCGCACCGGTGCCGGGCCCATCTGGATACCCGACGACGCGATCGAGGCGATCCGCACGGAGAAGGGCCTGGCCGGCAAGGTGATGACGCACGAAGGAATCCTGGCTATTCGGTGGCGGTTGCCGTCGGGCGCCCAGATCGACACCGGATTCCGCGCCGACGACCGCCGCGAGTACGACCGGTGGCTGGAGGGCGCCGCGTGACGTCGAACAAGGCAGTGCTTGTCCTGGAGGACGGCCGCATCTTCACCGGCGCCCCGTTCGGCGCCGTCGGGCAGACGCTGGGGGAGGCCGTGTTCTCCACCGGAATGTCGGGCTACCAGGAGACCCTGACCGACCCGAGCTACCACGGGCAGATCGTCGTCGCGACGGCGCCGCAGATCGGCAACACCGGATGGAACCACGAGGACGCCGAGAGCCGCGGCGACAAGATCTGGGTGGCCGGCTACGCGGTGCGTGACCCGTCACCGCGCGCGTCGAACTGGCGGGCCACCGGCACGCTCGAGGACGAACTGGTGCGGCAGGGCATCGTCGGGATCGCGGGTATCGACACCCGCGCCGTGGTGCGACACCTGCGCAGCCTGGGTTCGATGAAGGCCGGTGTGTTCTCCGGTGGCGCGCTCGCCGACCCTGATGAACTGCTCGCCAGGGTCCGCAACCAGCCCTCGATGCTAGGAGCCAACCTCGCAGGCGAGGTCAGCACCGACACCATGTACACAGTGGAACCCGAAGGGGCGCAACGGTTCACCGTCGCCGCCATCGACCTCGGGATCAAGACCAACACGCCCCGCAACTTCGCCAGACGCGGCATCCGCAGCCACGTGCTGTCGTCGACGGTGGAGTTCGATCAGATCGCCGACCTCAACCCCGACGGAGTGTTCCTGTCCAACGGACCTGGCGATCCGGCGACCGCCGACCACATCGTCGGCGTCACCCGCGAGGTGCTCGGCGCGGGCATTCCGCTGTTCGGCATCTGCTTCGGCAACCAGATCCTCGGCAGGGCCCTGGGCCGGTCGACCTACAAGATGGTGTTCGGGCACCGCGGCATCAATGTGCCGGTGATCGATCACGCCACCGGGCGGGTCGCGGTGACCGCGCAGAATCACGGGTTCGCTTTAGAGGGCGAGGCGGGGGAGCGGTTTGATACCCCGTTCGGCGCCGCTGAGGTCAGCCACACCTGCGCCAACGACGGCGTCGTCGAGGGCATCAAACTCGTTGACGGCCGCGCGTTTTCGGTGCAGTACCACCCCGAGGCGGCTGCCGGTCCACATGATGCGGAATACCTGTTCGACCAGTTCGTCGACCTGATGGGCGGAGGGCGATGATTCCCGTGGCGAGTGACCGCTTTTGTACAGAAATCTACGGCGTGTCGTGTACAAACACGGTCGCTCGCGCACAAGGGGAGCACTAGATGCCGAGGCGCAATGACCTCAACCACGTGTTGGTGATCGGCTCTGGGCCGATCGTCATCGGCCAGGCCTGCGAATTCGACTACTCCGGCACCCAGGCCTGCCGTGTGCTGCGCGCCGAGGGCCTACAGGTGAGCCTGGTCAACTCCAACCCGGCGACGATCATGACCGATCCCGAGTACGCCGACCACACATACGTCGAGCCGATCACGGCCGCATTCGTCGAGAAGGTCATCAAGCAGCAAGCGGAGCGCGGCAACAGGATCGACGCCGTCCTGGCCACGCTCGGCGGACAGACCGCGCTGAACACCGCTGTCGCCCTGTACGAGAACGGCGTGCTCGAGAAGTACAACGTCGAGATGATCGGCGCGGACTTCGAGGCCATTCAGCGCGGCGAGGACCGTCAGCGCTTCAAAGACATCGTCGCCAAGGTCGGTGGCGAATCCGCGCGCTCCCGCGTGTGTTTCAGCATGGACGAAGTCCGGGAGACCGTCGAAGAACTCGGGCTCCCGGTGGTGGTGCGCCCGTCGTTCACCATGGGCGGACTCGGCTCTGGCATGGCGTACTCCGCTGAGGACGTCGACCGGATGGCGGGCGACGGGCTGGCCGCGTCGCCGAGCGCCAACGTACTGATCGAGGAATCCATCTACGGGTGGAAGGAATACGAGCTCGAGCTGATGCGTGACCACCACGACAACGTGGTCGTCGTCTGCTCGATCGAAAACGTCGACCCGATGGGCGTGCACACCGGCGACTCGGTGACCGTGGCGCCCGCGATGACCCTGACCGACCGCGAATACCAGACGATGCGCGACCTGGGCATCGCGATCCTGCGCGAGGTCGGTGTCGACACCGGCGGCTGCAACATCCAGTTCGCCGTCAACCCCGCCGACGGCCGGCTCATCGTCATCGAGATGAATCCCCGCGTATCGCGGTCGTCGGCGTTGGCCTCCAAGGCCACCGGCTTCCCGATCGCCAAGATCGCCGCCAAGCTCGCGATCGGATACACACTCGACGAGATTCTCAACGACATCACCAAGGAAACCCCGGCCTGCTTCGAGCCGACGCTGGACTATGTCGTGGTCAAGGCGCCGCGGTTCGCCTTCGAGAAGTTTCCCGGCGCCGACCCCACGTTGACCACCACGATGAAGTCGGTCGGCGAGGCGATGTCTTTGGGCCGCAACTTCATCGAGGCGCTCGGCAAGGTGATGCGCTCACTGGAGACCGGCCGCGCCGGGTTCTGGACCGCGCCCGACCCCGAGCTGTCTGTCGACGAGCTGCTCGAGCGACTCAAGACGCCCACTGACGGTCGGCTGTACGACATCGAACTCGCTCTGCGCTTGGGCGCGACGGTCGAGCAGGTGGCGACGGCGTCTGGCGTTGACCCCTGGTTCGTCGAGCAGATCGCCGGGCTCGTCGCGCTGCGCGCCGAACTGCTGGACGCGCCCGTGTTGGACGAGGCGCTGTTGCGCCGCAGCAAGCACTTCGGTCTCTCGGACCGCCAAATCGCGGCGCTGCGACCAGAATTGGCGGGCGAAATGGGCGTGCGTGCGCTGCGCCAGCGGCTCGGCATTCACCCGGTCTTCAAGACCGTCGACACCTGTGCCGCCGAGTTCGAGGCCAAGACGCCCTACCACTACAGCAGCTACGAACTCGACCCGGCCGCCGAAACCGAGGTCGCCCCGCAGGCCGAGAAACCGAAGGTGTTGATCCTCGGCTCCGGCCCGAACCGGATCGGGCAGGGCATCGAATTCGACTACAGCTGCGTGCACGCGGCGACCACGTTGAGCCAGGCCGGTTTCGAGACCGTGATGGTCAACTGCAACCCCGAGACGGTGTCCACCGACTACGACACCGCGGACAGGCTGTACTTCGAACCACTGACGTTCGAGGACGTGCTGGAGATCTACTACGCCGAATCCGTTTCTGGTAGGAAGGGGCCCGGCGTCGTCGGCGTGATCGTGCAACTCGGCGGGCAGACTCCGCTGGGATTGGCTGAACGCCTCGAACAGGCGGGCGTGCCGATCGTGGGCACAAGTCCTAGGGCCATCGACTTGGCGGAGGACCGAGGCGCGTTCGGCGAAGTGCTGACCAACGCGGGACTGCCCGCGCCGCGGTTCGGCACGGCGATCAGCTTCGAGCAGGCGCGACGCATCGCCGCTGACATCGGCTATCCGGTGCTGGTGCGGCCGTCATACGTGCTCGGCGGTCGCGGCATGGAGATCGTCTACGACGAAGAAACCCTGAAGCGCTACATCACCCGCGCCACCCAGTTGTCGCCCGAGCATCCGGTGCTGGTCGACCGGTTCCTCGAGGACGCCATCGAGATCGATGTCGACGCGCTCTGCGACGGCACCGAGGTGTACATCGGCGGCATCATGGAGCACATCGAGGAAGCCGGCATCCACTCAGGTGACTCGGCATGCGCGCTTCCGCCAGTCACTTTGGGCCGCAGCGACATTGAGCAGGTGCGGCGGGCGACCGAGGCGATCGCCCACGGCATCGGAGTAGTCGGCCTGCTCAACGTGCAGTACGCACTCAAAGACGACGTGCTCTATGTGCTGGAGGCCAATCCGCGTGCCAGCCGGACGGTGCCGTTCGTGTCCAAGGCCACGGCCGTGCCGCTCGCGAAGGCCTGCGCGCGAATCATGCTTGGCGCCACCATTGCGCAGCTGCGCGACGAGGGCATCTTGGTCAAGACGGGCGACGGTGCCACCACTGCCCGCAACGCGCCGGTCGCGGTGAAGGAGGCAGTGCTGCCGTTCAACCGGTTCCGCAAAACCGACGGTGCCCAGGTCGACTCCCTGCTGGGCCCGGAGATGAAGTCGACGGGCGAGGTGATGGGCATCGACCACGACTTCGGCAGCGCGTTCGCCAAGAGCCAGACCGCCGCCTACGGTTCGCTGCCCGCCAACGGCACGGTGTTCGTCTCGGTGGCAAACCGAGACAAGCGCTCACTGGTGTTCCCGGTGAAGCGGCTGGCGGATCTCGGGTTCCGGGTGCTGGCCACCGAGGGGACCGCAGAGATGTTGCGACGCAACGGCATTCCCTGTGACGAGGTGCGCAAGCACTTCGAAGAGCCCAGCGAGGGACGTCCGGAACTGTCGGCCGTCGACGCGATCAGGGCGGGCGAGGTCGACATGGTGATCAACACGCCCTACGGCAACTCCGGCCCGCGCATCGACGGCTATGAGATCCGCTCGGCCGCGGTGTCGATGAACATCCCGTGTGTGACCACCGTGCAGGGCGCGTCCGCGGCCGTGCAGGGCATCGAGGCCGGCATTCGTGGCGACATCGGTGTGATGTCACTGCAGGAATTGCACAGCGTGCTAGGGCCGTAGTGGACGGGTTCGGTCGGCGGTTGGCCGACGCCGTGTCGCGGCGCGGGCCGCTGTGCCCGGGCATCGACCCGCACAAGGAACTGCTGCACGCGTGGGGGCTGTCGGCTGACAGCGACGGCCTGGCCAGGTTCAGCGACATCTGTGTGCGAGCCTTCGCCGATTTCGCGATCGTCAAGCCGCAGGTCGCGTTCTTCGAGGCGTTCGGCGCCAGAGGATTCGCGGTGCTCGAGCGCACCATCGCCGCGCTGCAGTCGTCGGGTGTGCTGGTGCTTGCCGACGCCAAACGCGGCGACATCGGCTCGACGATGGCCGCCTATGCCGACGCCTGGGCCGGCGACTCACCGTTGGCGGCGGACGCGGTGACAGCGTCGCCGTATCTCGGCTTCGACTCACTGCAGCCGCTTCTCGACACCGCGGCGGCGCACGGCCGCGGGGTGTTCGTGCTGGCCGCCACGTCGAACCCGGAGGGCGCAGGCGTCCAGCTGGCGAAGACCGACGCGGGCACAGTCGCGCAGTCGATCGTGGACTGCGCCGCCGCGATCAACCGTGCGTCGTCGCCCGATCCCGGCTCGGTCGGCGTCGTCGTCGGCGCCACGCTGACCTCGCCGCCCGACCTCAGCGCACTCGGCGGTCCGGTGTTGGTGCCGGGCGTCGGTGCGCAGGGAGGGCAACCCGACCGGCTCGGTGGCTTCGGCGGGGCCCAGCGTGGGCAGTTGCTGCCCGCGGTGTCACGCGACGTGCTGCGGGCGGGTCCGGATGCGGCCGCCCTGCGGGCCGCGGCCGAGCGCTACCGCGATGCAGTGGCATACCTGGCGTAACCAGCACCGTGGCAACGGGTTTGGCACAGACAAACCCGATCGGTTCGGTGCCCGATCGGCCGCGGCGAGCATGACCGGTGGCAGTGCAGGTTCGCTGACCAGTGCCGGCGATGCCCGAAAAGCCCGTCGCAATGAGTCGTCCCCCGACTAGTACGCCTCGCCCCAGCTATCTACTACGCACTGTAGTTGTCGAATGAGGAGTCCCCACGAGCGGAAATTCCGCCACAGTTGACAACTTCTGCCACACCCGGCGCAGAAGTCACAGCGATGTTATTTGAATGCCCAACCTCGTCGCCGGTTACCTGTCAACCGACCGGCTGCGACACGCCCGACACACCATGACCAGGGAAAATTTATTTTTCGCCGGCCGCCTGATCCGGGCCGGCGCGCCAGCTCACGGCCCAGCCGAAACTGTGACGGCCGACACAAAACACGAAAACCCTTGAAATGCAGGGATTTCCGCTGAACCTGTGAGAAACGCCGACCTTCGGGGTCGGTGAAACGCCGATGCCTGCAGCCCGTGCGCGCGCACTACACGCTGGGCTTTTGACCCAACAACCAGGGGGTGGGGTTCGCTTTCGTCAGATTGCGTGGGTACGGTCGTCCACGCTGGCTGGTTCTAGGAAGTTTCTAGGTCAGCCGAGACAAAACAGATCATGGTGACGAGACGGAGGAACCCGTGGCCCTTCCCCAGTTGACCGACGAACAGCGCGCGGCAGCGTTGGAGAAGGCTGCTGCCGCACGTCGAGCACGTGCCGAACTCAAGGATCGGCTCAAGCGCGGCGGCACCAACCTCAAGCAGGTGCTCAAGGATGCCGAGACCGACGAGGTCTTGGGCAAGATGAAGGTTTCTGCGCTTCTGGAGGCGTTGCCCAAGGTCGGCAAGGTCAAAGCGCAGGAGATCATGACCGAACTCGAGATCGCCCCGACCCGCCGGCTGCGCGGCCTGGGCGACCGTCAGCGCAAGGCGCTGCTGGAGAAGTTCGACTTCACCAGCGACTAGTGAACCCCGGCCGGGGGGCCGGACAGCGATGAGCGCTCGCGCGAAGAGCAGAGTTCTGCGATGAGCCGCGTCGTGGTGCTGTCCGGCCCGTCAGCCGTCGGGAAATCCACAGTCGTCCGCTGCCTGCGGGAAAGGATTCCCGACCTGCACTTCTCCGTGTCCGTGACCACCAGGGCGCCCCGTCCCGGTGAGGTCGACGGCGTGGACTACACATTCGTCACCGCCGAGCGGTTCCAGCAGCTGATCGATGACGGCGCACTCCTGGAATGGGCGGAAATCCACGGCGGACTCCATAGATCAGGCACGCCAGCGGCACCCGTCCGCGATGCGAAGGCGGCGGGCTGGCCCGTTCTGATCGAAGTCGACCTGGCCGGCGCGCGGGCGGTCAAGGAGGCGATGCCGGAGGTCACCACGGTGTTCCTGGCGCCGCCCAGCTGGGAAGAGCTGGAGAGCCGATTGACGGGGCGGGGTACCGAATCGGCCGAGGTGATGGCCCGCCGACTCGCCACCGCCAGGGCGGAATTGGCCGCGCAGGGCGACTTCGATGTCGTCGTGGTGAACAGTGAATTGGAATCCGCCTGCAACGAATTGGTATCCTTGCTGGTGGGCGGGACTCGTTGAGCGCCCGTCGCCGGACGCCATCCCGCCCGAGAGCCACCTAAACCCCAGGAGATTTTTTCGTGAGCACCCCGCACGCCGACGCGCCACTGGCCGCTGTGGACGACCTCGACCCGTCCAGCGGTATCACAGCCAGCGCGTACGACACGCCGTTGGGCATCACCAACCCGCCTATCGACGAACTGCTGTCCCGCGCATCGAGCAAATATGCGCTGGTGATCTACGCCGCCAAGCGGGCGCGCCAGATCAACGACTACTACAACCAACTGGGCGACGGCATCCTCGAGTACGTCGGTCCGCTGGTCGAACCCGGGCTGCAGGAAAAGCCGCTGTCCATCGCAATGCGCGAGATCCACGAAGACCTGCTCGAGCACACCGAGGGCGAGTAGCTAGGGCCGGACGATGAGCCACTTGGGCGAAGAGCGACCGATCCGGTGACGGACCGCAAGCGGGTCATCGTCGGCGTCGCCGGTGGCATCGCCGCGTACAAGGCGGCCACGGTCGTCCGCCAGCTGACCGAAGCCGGACACTCCGTTCGCGTCGTGCCGACAGAGTCTGCGCTGCGCTTCATCGGCGCCGCGACGTTCGAGGCACTGTCCGGCAACCCCGTGCACACCGGCGTCTGGGATGACGTCCATCAGGTGCCGCACGTTCGCTTCGGCCAGGAGGCCGACCTCGTGGTGGTGGCGCCTGCCACCGCTGACCTGCTGGCTCGCGCGGTGGCGGGACGCGCCGACGATCTGCTGACCGCGACGCTTCTGACCGCGCGCTGTCCGGTGATGTTCGCACCCGCCATGCACACCGAAATGTGGTTCCACGCCGCCACTGTCGACAACGTCGCGACGTTGAGGCGAAGGGGCGCAATCGTTTTGGAGCCCGCCTCGGGCCGGCTCACCGGAGCCGACAGCGGTGCTGGCCGGTTGCCGGAGGCCGAGGAGATCACCACGCTCGCCGGGCTGTTGCTCGAACGCGGCGATGCGCTGCCTTACGACCTGGCCGGCGTCAAGGTGCTGGTCAGTGCCGGGGGCACCCGCGAGACGATCGACCCGGTGCGTTTCATCGGCAACCGCAGCTCGGGCAAGCAGGGCTACGCGATGGCGCGGGTGATGGCGCAGCGCGGCGCGGAGGTCACGCTGATCGCCGGCAACACGGCCGGGCTGATCGACCCGGCTGGTGTCGAGGTCGTCCACATCGGCTCCGCCGCACAGCTCAAAGACGCCGTCTCGAAGCACGCGCCCGATGCGCATGTGCTGGTGATGGCCGCCGCGGTCGCTGACTTCCGGCCGACCAACGTGCAGACCAGCAAGATCAAGAAGTCCGCCGATCCCAATGCGGCGGCCCCCGTCATCGAGCTGACCCGCACCGATGACGTGCTCGCCGGTGCCGTGCGGGCTCGTGCCGACGGCCAGCTGCCCAACATGCGGGCCATCGTGGGGTTCGCTGCCGAAACGGGCGACACGAACGGCGATGTGCTCTTCCACGCCCGCTCGAAATTGAAACGGAAAGGCTGCGATTTGCTCGTGGTCAATGCCGTCGGTGAGAATCGGGCGTTCGAAGTCGACAGCAACGACGGCTGGCTGCTTGCGTCGGACGGAACCGAATCGGCACTGGAGCACGGTTCGAAGACTCTGATGGCCAGCCGTATTGTGGACGCGATCGTGGCCTTCCTGCACAACAACGGCGGGTAGCGGCAGGACAAGCGAGCGCAGCTTCAGGCTCCAGACAAGGGTTGCGCGAGCGGGAGGCGCACGCTTGGCTGCACCGAGGCAGGCATATAATTCGATTGACTAAGTTTCGGAAAGGGTTCGAACCGTGAGCGATGCTCGGCTGTTTACCAGTGAGTCGGTAACCGAGGGCCACCCCGACAAGATCTGCGATGCCATCAGCGACTCGGTGCTGGACGCGTTGCTCGCCGACGATCCGAAATCGCGGGTCGCCGTGGAGACCCTTGTCACCACCGGCCAGGTACACGTCGTCGGCGAGGTGACCACACAGGCCAAGGAGGCCTTCGCCGACATCACCAACACCGTGCGCGCCCGCATCCTCAACATCGGCTACGACTCGTCGGAAAAGGGCTTCGACGGCGAGACCTGCGGTGTGAACATCGGTATCGGTAAGCAGTCGCCGGATATCGCCCAGGGCGTCGACACCGCGCACGAGACCCGCGTCGAGGGCGCAGGCGATCCGCTGGACGCCCAGGGCGCCGGCGACCAGGGCCTGATGTTCGGCTACGCGATCAAGGACACCCCTGAGCTGATGCCGTTGCCGATCGCGCTGGCCCACCGCCTGTCGCGCAGGCTGACCGAGGTGCGCAAGAACGGCGTGCTTGGCTACCTGAGGCCCGACGGCAAGACACAGGTCACCGTGCAGTACGACGGCACGACGCCGGTGCGTCTCGACACCGTCGTGCTCTCGACGCAGCACGCTGCGGGCATCGACCTGGACGCCACCCTGACCCCGGACATCCGGGAGAAGGTCGTCAACACCGTGCTGGCCGATCTGAACCACGACACGATGGACACTTCTGACTTCCGATTGCTGGTCAACCCGACCGGCAAGTTCGTGCTCGGCGGCCCGATGGGCGACGCCGGCCTGACCGGCCGCAAGATCATCGTCGACACCTATGGCGGCTGGGCCCGCCACGGCGGCGGCGCGTTCTCCGGCAAGGATCCGTCAAAGGTGGACCGTTCCGCCGCCTACGCGATGCGCTGGGTGGCAAAGAACGTGGTTGCAGCCGGCCTGGCCGAGCGCGTCGAGGTGCAGGTGGCCTACGCGATCGGCAAGGCGGCCCCGGTCGGACTGTTCGTGGAGACCTTCGGCAGCGAGACCGTGGACCCGGCCCGTATCGAGAAGGCCATCACGTCGGTGTTCGATCTGCGACCCGGCGCGATCGTCCGCGACCTGGATCTGTTGCGCCCGATCTACGCGCAGACCGCGGCGTACGGCCACTTCGGCCGCACCGACGTCGAACTGCCGTGGGAGCAGCTCAACAAGGTCGACGAACTGAAGGCCGCCGTCTAGTTGCTTGCCGAGCAGACGCAAAACTGACCTTTTGTCGACGAAATAGGGCAGTTTTACGTCTGCTCGCGCTAGGAACTGAATTCGTAATCCGCTAGCGGGAAGCGGCGGCTGCGCCAGATCGTCTCGAGTGTGCTGGCCGGCCGCAGCGGCACGTCGCCGTTCTTGTCGAAGTAGTAGCTGTTGGCCAGCCTGCAGCTGTCCTGCCAGAAGATCTGTCGGTGGCGTTTACGCATCATCTCGGCGAAGTAGCGGTCGTTGGCCTCCTGCGTCACCTCGACGCGGCTGGCGTGCTTGCGCCGAGCCTGTTTCAGGCATCGCACGATGTGGTGCGTCTGCGATTCGATCAGCGCGAAGTAGGAGTTTCCGACATAACCGTAGGGCCCGAACACCATGAAGAAGTTCGGGAAGCCGGGCACGCTGACGCCTTCGTAGGCCTGCAGGCGGTGCTCGTCCCAGTAGCGGCTCCACGACCGGCCGCCAGGACCGGTAACCGGATATGTCGGTAGCTCGTCGGTGTCCATGACCTTGAAACCGGTCGCCAGGATCAGCACGTCGATGTCGTGGCTGTCGCCGTCCTCGGTGGCCACCCCGGACCCGGTGATCTTGTCGATCGGTTCGGTGACCAGCCGGACGTTGTGGCGATTGAACGCCGACAGATAGGTGTTGTGGAAGCCGGGCCGCTTGCAACCGACGGCATATCGCGGCGTCAGCTTGTCCCGCACCTCAGGATCTTTGACCTGCTTGCGCAGATACGCCTCGCCGGCCTTGGCCATGTTCTTGGCCATCGGGTTGATGGTGAAGTACTGCGCGGGCAGCGTGAACGTGAGCTCGACATAGGCCTGGCTGAGGAGCCGCTGCACCGTGTGCCCGCCCGGCAGCCGCATCAGCCGCTTGGTCCACGCCGACAACGGCACGTCGAACTTCGGAAAGCACCATATCGGGGTGCGCTGAAAAACGGTCAGCTGCTTGACGATTGGCGCAATCTCGGGAATCACCTGGACCGCTGACGCACCGGTGCCGATGACCGCGACGCGCTTGCCGGTCAGGTCCTGGCTGTGATCCCAGCGTGCGGTGTGCATGGTGACGCCCGCGAACGAATCGACTCCGTCGATGTCGGGAAGTTTCGGCGTGATCAGCACCCCGGAGGCGTTGACCAGGAACCTGGCCGTCACCTCGCCGCCGGGATCGATGCGGATGTGCCAGAGGTTGTGCTTGTCGTCGAAGTCCGCGCCGAGCACCTTGGTCTTGAACCGAATCCTGGGTCGCAGCCCGTACTTGTCGACGCAGTGCTCGGCGTAGGCCTGCAGTTCGCGTCCCGGTGCGTAGGTCCGCGACCAGCGCGGGCTCTGCTCGAAGGAGAACTGATAGGAGAATGACGGAATGTCAACCGCGATACCGGGATACGTGTTCCAGTACCAGGTGCCGCCGGGCCCGTCGGCCGCCTCGACGACCAGGTAGTCGCCGAGGCCGGCTTTGTCCAGGTTGATGGCGGTGCCGATGCCGGAGAAACCGGCGCCCACAATGACGGTGTCGTAATCGGGCACGGAGGACATATACCGAATGTAAACCTCCGAATCGGAATCGCCGGGAGCTTACTCGGGCCAACTGTTGTTGCGAATGATCTCGACGAAGTCGTCGCGGACGAACGCTGGATCGAAATAGGCCAGCACGTCGTCGTTGACGGTGCCGAACGTGGTTGCCGGCCGGTGCGCCATGCCCTGGTTGAACGCCTGCAGGATGCGTCGTTTGAAGTCCGGCCTCGGATGCGCCGCGGTGACCGCATCACGGTCTTCTGCCGTCAGGTCGTCGCGGCCGATGCCGAGAACGTCGGTCTCGACGCCAGCGGTGACCAGGGCGATCTCAGGGTCGAGGAACTCGGGAATCCCTGGTGTGGTGTGCAGCGCGATGGAGAGCCACACCTTGCGCACCGTCGCATCGTCGCAACCGTGATCGCGCAGGAACTTTTCGGCCGCGTTGGCGCCGTCGACCTCGAACCGCACCATCGAGTCGCGGTACCCCTCCGTCAAGCCGATGTCGTGGAACATCGCCCCGACGTACAGCAGTTCCAGATCGGGATCGAGCCCGCGCCGCTTGCCCTGCAGCGCGCCGAACAGGAAAACGCGCCGGGAGTGGTTGTACAGCAGGTCGTTTTCCGTGTCGCGGATGTATTCGGTGGTGTCTCGTACGAGTTGGGTGTCTGGTATCGCGATCCCCGCGATGGTCTGTGTTGTCATGGCTTCAGTTTTGGTCCGCTGCGGCCCCGGCATGCAGTGTCCGTTGAGCCATTTTTCCCACAGAAAACGACATATGCTGGTGGCATGCCAGCTGATCGCGTCGTCGTATTCGTGGTGTTCGACGGTATGAAACTGCTCGACGTCGCCGGGCCCGCGGAGGTGTTCGCGGAGGCGAACCGATTCGGGGCGTCGTACCGGGTGGTGATGGCGTCGGTCGACGGCCGCGACGTGGTCACCTCGGTCGGCAGCCGGCTCGCGGTGTCGACGGCGATCGGCGCGGTGGAGAACGTCGATACCGTCGTGGTGTCCGGCGGTGACGACCTGGTCGGCCGACCGATCGACCCGCAACTCGTCGCAGCGGTGAAGGCATTGTGCCCGCGCACCCGCCGAATGGCGTCCATCTGCACGGGGTCGTTCATCCTTGCGCAAGCCGGTCTACTCGACGGCCGTCGCGCGACCACCCATTGGCGGCAGACCGGGCTGCTGTCGCGGGCATACCCGCAAATCACTGTCGAGCCGGACGCGATCTTCGTCCGCGACGGTGACCTCTACACCTCGGCGGGGGTGTCGGCGGGCATCGACCTGGCATTGGCACTCGTCGAGGACGACCACGGTGCCGACCTCGTCCGCGATGTGGCCCGTTCGCTGGTGGTGTACTTGAAACGGGCAGGCGGGCAATCGCAGTTCTCCGTGCTCGTCGAGTCACGGCCGCCCGAGCGGTCGCAGCTACGCGCGGTCACCGAGGCGATAGCCGCTGACCCCGGCGCCGATCACACCGTGAAAACCCTTGCCGCGCAAGCAGCTATCAGTACCCGCCAACTGACGCGGCTGTTCCAGAGCGAATTCGGCACCACACCGGCGCGCTATGTGGAGATGATCCGAATCGATGCTGCGCGGTCGGCGCTCGACGCCGGTCGCTCGGTCACCGATTCCGCCCGGCTGGCGGGCTTCGGCAGCGCCGAGACGTTGCGGCGGGTGTTCGTCAGCCAGCTCGGCATCTCGCCGAAGGCCTACCGCGACAGGTTCAAATCCACCAGGGCGCTGGCGTCATGACGGATGTAACGCCCCGCGTAACGCCGACAATCCCCGTTCCGCTGCGGCGGTGGCAGCGGGCACCACACCCGCGTAGCCGAGATAGCCGTGGATCAGGGTCTGCGCGTTGTGTAGTTCCACCGGCACACCGGCCGCGCTGAGCAATTCGGCATAGCGGGCGCCGTCGTCACGCAGCGGGTCGTGACCCGCGACCGCGATATATGCCGGGGGTAGCCCCGTCAGGTCCTCGGACCGCCCGGGCGCCAGCGTCACCGGCATCTCGGCGAGGTTCAAATCGCCTATGTACCAACGAGATAACCCGGTCACCGCCCGGAGGTCGAGCAGCGGCGCGTCTGCGTTCTCGGTGAACGACGGCAGCGAGGTGTCCCACGTGGTCGCCGGATACCACAGCAGCTGGAAACGGATCGGCGGCCCGCTCGCATCGCGAGCCAACATTGCCATCACCGCCGCAAGGTTACCGCCCGCAGAGTCACCCGCCACGGCCATCCGGTCGGAATCGACGCCCAGTTCGTCGGCGTTCGCCGCCACCCATTGTGTTGCAGCCCAAGCGTCTTCGACCGCGGCGGGGTACGGGTGTTCCGGGGCCAGCCGATAATCCACCGACACCACGACTGCATCCGCGCCGACCGCGTGGTTGCGCGCTTCGCCGTCGTAGCTGTCAAGGTCGCCGACGCACCACCCGCCACCATGTACGAAGACGACCACCGGTGGCGTCTGCTGCGTGGTGGGCGGCCGGTAGATCCGAATCGGGACCGGGCCTGTGGATCCGTCGATGATGCGATCCTCCGTGCGCACCTCCGGATGCACCGCCCGACGCGGCAGGTCGCGGAACCTCTGCCGGGCGGCGTCGACGCCGCCCTCGGTTGTCAACTGAAACGGAACGGCCTTTAGTACCTTCAGCAGGATGGCGTCGACCGCGGGCTTGGCAACGGACACGGGAACACCGTACGCACATGTGCGAACGCGGATGTTCTGGGTGGCGGCCGCCGTCGTTGGTGTCTGCTACGGCGTGTTCCTGATCGCCATCGCGGTGCGGGTGCCGTCGGGCGCCGAACTGACGGGCCAGTTCTTCCTTCAGCCCGCAGTCAAGGCGCTGACCGCGGTCCTGCTTGCGGCCGCCGCGCTGACCCACCCGATCACCAGGGAACGACGCTGGCTGCTCGCCGCCCTGCTGTGCTCCGCCGCCGGCGACTTCCTGCTGGCGCTGCCGTGGTGGCAGCCGTCGTTCGTGTTCGGCCTCGCCGCCTTTCTACTCGCCCACCTGTGCTTCCTCGCGGCGCTCATCCCACTGGTGGCCCGATCGGGTCCGCGACTGGCCGCAGCCGCCGTCGTGGTGGTGGCCTGCATTGTGCTGCTGGTCTGGTTCTGGCCGCGGTTGCTGGCCGAGGGCATGGCCGTGCCCGTGACGGTCTACATCGCGGTGCTCGGTGCGATGGTGTGCGCCGCGCTGCTGGCGCGGCTGCCGACGCCGTGGACGGCGCTCGGCGCGGTGTGCTTCGCGGTGTCCGACGGAATGATCGGCATCGGTAAGTTCGTGCTGGCACCAACAAACACGGAAGCGCTTGCCGTGCCGATCTGGTGGGCCTACGCCGCCTCGATCGTGCTCATCTCGGCAGGCTTCTTCTTCGGTCGCAAGTGACGAGCACCCGCCAGCACGCCGAGCACGAGCCCATCGCTCGTGTGCTGCCCATGCTGACGGTCCCGCATCTGGATCGCGAATTCGACTACCTGGTGTCGGCCGACCAGTCCGATGACGCGCAGCCGGGGGTGCGCGTCCGAGTCCGCTTCCACGGCAGACTGGTTGACGCATTCGTGCTCGAAAGACGCTCGGACACCGACCATATCGGCAAGCTGGGCTGGCTGGACCGTGTCGTCTCTGCCGAACAGGTGCTGACTCCGGATGTCCGTCGTCTCGTCGACGCCGTCGCAGCGCGGTATGCGGGCACGCGCGCCGACGTGTTGCGGCTCGCGGTGCCGCCGCGGCACGCCAACGTCGAGAAGCAGGTCGTATCCGAACTCGCGCCGCTCGCAGTGAAACCCGTCGACAGTGCTTCGTGGTCGAGTTACGGACGCGGCGAACAGTTCCTCGGCGCTCTCGGCGACGGCCGCGCTGCGCGCGCCGTCTGGCAGGCGTTGCCGGGGGAGAAGTGGACCGACCGGCTCGCAGAAGCGGCCGCGGTGACGGTGAGTTCCGGTCGCGGTGTGCTGGCGATCGTACCCGACCAACGCGACGTGGATGCGTTGTCGGCCAGTGCGATTCGGTTGATCGACGAGGAGCGGGTGGCCGCACTGTCTGCCGGCCTCGGCCCCGCCCAACGCTACCGCCGGTGGCTTTCGGTGCTGCGCGGCGGCGCGCGCATGGTGATCGGAACCCGTAGCGCTGTGTTCGCGCCCGTTGCCGACCTCGGCCTGGTCATGGTGTGGGATGACGGTGACGACACCCTGTCCGAACCCCGCGCGCCGTATCCGCACGCCCGTGAGGTGGCAATGCTGCGCGCCCACCAATTGCGTTGTGCGGCGCTGATCGGCGGCTATGCCCGCACCGCGGAAGCGCAGGCGCTGGTGCGTAGTCGGTGGGCCCACGACCTGGTGGCGGCCCGTCCCGTCGTGCGTGCCCGGTCGCCGCGCGTGGTGGCGCTCGATGACAGCGGCCACGAGCAAGAGCGCGATCCCGCGGCCCGCACCGCACGACTGCCGTCGGTCGCGCTGCGTGCCGCGCGCACGGCGCTGCACGCCGGCCTCCCGGTGCTTGTTCAGGTGCCGCGACGCGGCTACGTGCCCGCGCTGGCGTGTGCGCGCTGCCGCACGGTTGCCCGATGCAGGCATTGCACCGGCCCGCTGTCGCTGCCCGATCGGGACACCGCGGGCGCGGTGTGCCGCTGGTGCGGCCGGGAGGACCCCGTTCTGCGCTGCGTCCGGTGCGGGTCCGACGTCGTGCGCGCGGTGGTCATCGGCGCCAGGCGCACCGCCGAAGAACTCGGAAGGGCGTTCGCGGGTACGCCGGTCATCACCTCCGGCGGTGAATCGATGATCGCGGCGGTGGGCGATGAACCCGCCGTCGTCGTCGCGACGCCGGGCGCCGAACCGGTGGCGGCGGGCGGCTACGGCGCGGCGCTGCTGCTGGACGCGTGGGCCCTGCTGGGACGCCAGGATCTGCGCGCCGCCGAGGACACGCTGCGGCGCTGGATGGCCGCGGCCGCGCTGGTACGCCCGCGCGGCGAGGGCGGGACCGTCGCGGTAGTGGCCGAGTCGGCAATCCCGACCGTGCAGGCGCTGATCCGGTGGGATCCGGTGGGGCACGCCGACGCCGAATTCGAAGCGCGCGCCGACGTCGGGCTGCCGCCCGCCGTGCACATCGCCGCGGTGGACGGCACTGCCGCAGCCGTCGACGCGCTCCTCGACACCGCGGAACTACCCGACACCGCGCAACTGCTCGGCCCCGTTGACCTGCCGACCGGCGCCCGCAGGCCGCCGGGTGTCGCCGCCGACGAACCGGTGAGCAGGACCCTGGTACGGATGCCCCGCGACGGCGGTCTGGCACTTGCGGCCGCGATGCGTAGGGCCACCGGGGTGCTCAGCGCGCGACACGACCAACAGCCAACGCGTGTGCAAATCGACCCGTTGCACATAGGGTAGTTCGGACGCGGCGACTCGCGCAGGCAGGGAGGTGGCCATGGGGCGGCTGTTCAAGTGGCTGATCCCATTGGCGCTCATCACTTTTGGGTTGTTGTGGCCGCTGGTGTTCAACGGCGGCTCGCAAGCATCCGACGTTTCCGATCCCGTGGTGTTCAGCAACTATCGGGTCGACTTCGTCGTCAACAGCGACGGTGACCTCGACGCCGTGGAGACCATCACCGCCGAATTTCCCAGCGGCCGCCACGGCCTCTTCAGGTACTGGGATATCGCGAATCAGAACAGCCCGCGGGTGCGGCAGACCCCGGACATCACTTCGGTCGTGCTCGACGGCGAACCTGCCTCCTACCAAATGCTCTGGGAGGACGGCGAACGCTTCCGAGTGGCCAAGATCGGCGATCCGGACAGCTACCTCATCTATGGCACCCACGTGTTCGAGATCCGCTACCGCATCCGCGGCGTGCTCGATCCCGGCTCCACCGGTGCGGACAAAACGTTCGCCGCGGGCACTGGTGCTCCGTCGGAGTCGCCGTCGGTGTTCTTCTGGAATGTCATTGCACCGTCGTGGAACAACGAGATCCGCCACGTCGACGCCACTGTGACGTTGCCGGGCAGCGTCGGCCGCGCCCAGTGCTCGGTCGGCTACGGCGTCGGCCGCACCTGCGACCTCAGCGTCGACGGCGACACGGTCAGGTTGACCGCGACCGACCTCGACCCCCGTACCCCGGTCACCCTGCGTGCCGGTGTCGACGTCCCGACGCCCCCGCGAATCAGCCTGCCGTGGTCGTACACCTGGGACCGCATCCTCGGCCAGAAGGTCGCCGGTGTGGTCTGGATGCTCGGCCTGACAGCGGCTTTCGGCTTCGGCGCCGTCCTGTGGTACCGCACCACCGTCGAACCGTCGCCCGGGTTCCCGTTGCAGTATTCGCCGCCGTCGGGCCTCGGGCCGGTGCAGACCGAATACATCCGCACCGAGTCCGTTGCCAAGAACGGTCTCACTGCGACGTTGTTCTATCTCGCCGAACGCGGGCTGATCGAGCTCAAGCAGGTCAACGAGAAGCACTGGAGAATAAGAAGTCTCGCCGAACGCAGTGCATGGGCAGACGTCGATCCGGTCAGCGTCGCGGTCGGGTCGGCACTGCGGGTGATGAACAGGGGCGGTGAGTTCGAGGCCAAGCGCACCGCCAAATCGGGGCAGAGGCTCAGCAAGGCCAAGACCGACATGGCCGCTGCAGTCAAGAAATGGGCCTTCGACAACGAGTTGATGGTCAAGCGCAAGAACGAGATGTGGGTGCGCACCGCCAATGCCGTCGCGTTCCTGCTGATGGTGTGCGCGTTCTTTCGATGGGGCTTCCCGACCACCATGTGGGGGCTGCCCTTCGCGGCGTTTTTCCTGTTGTCCATCGGCGCATGGGCCGACGGCGTCGGTACCCGGCGCACCGACGCCGGTCGCGAATTGTGGTCACGGGCAGGTGGATTCCACCGCATGCTGGCCACTGACTCCGCTGAAGCCCGATTCGACTTCGGCGCGCGCAAGGACCTGTACACCGCGTATGTGCCGTTCGCCGTCGCGGCCGGCGTGGCGGCGCTGTGGGCGAAGAAGTATGAGACCACGATGGGAGCGCCCGCGCCGCAACCGGATTGGTACAACTCGTCGTCGGGAACCTCGGCAGGCTTCAGCGGTGGTTCCAGCGGCCCGCGTTTCGACAGCTTCGAGTCGGCGTTGTCGTCGTCGATCGGCGCGTACACCGCGTCCCAGTCGTCGTCCTCCTCGAGCAGCGGAGGTGGTGGCTCGAGCGGTGGCGGCGGCGGAGGCGGCGGCGGTGGCGGAGGGGGTGGATCATGGTGAGCTTCCTGTTGATTCTCGTGCTGGCGCTCGCGCTGCTCGTGCTGATCGGGTTCGTGTTGGGCTACAACAAGATCCGGACGGCCGACGTCCGCGTCGCCGAGGCGCTCTCCGGCATCGACGTCGAGTTGACCCGCCGCGCGTCGCTGATTCAAAGCTTGGTGCACATCGTCGAGACGTTCGCAGCACACGAGAAGGGCATCCTCGACCATGTCACCGATGCGCGTGCGGCGTTGACATCGGCGACGGCAGGGAAATCGGTGGCGCAGCGCAGCGAGGCGGAGAAGGAACTCGATACGGCGCTGGCGCCGGTGCTCGCGCTCGGGCAGGCCTATCCGCAGCTGAACTCGTCGAACAACTTTTTGAACCTGCAGGACAATCTCGCCGACACCGAGAACAAGCTGGCGTTCGCGCGCCAGTACTACAACGACGCGGTGGCCACACTGAACCGGTTGATCACCACCATCCCGTGGATGTTCGTGGCACCGATGGCGGGCGTGTCGGAGCGCGAGTACTACCAGACGCCTCGCTAGCTGCTGAAGTAGCCTCCCTACACTTGGCGCGATGCGCATCGTCTTCGCAGGCACCCCAGAGCCGGCGCTGCCGTCGCTGCGCCGGCTGATCGAATCGCCGCGTCACGAGGTGGTCGCGGTGCTGACCCGCCCGGACGCCGCGAAGGGTCGGCACGGCAAGCCGACGCCGTCGCCGGTGGCGCAACTGGCGGCCGAACACGACATCCCGGTGCTGCGGCCACCCCGCCCGAACTCCGAGGAGTTCATCGCGGAGCTCACAGGGTTGGCTCCCGACGTCTGCGGGGTGGTGGCCTACGGCGCGCTGTTGTCCGAGCGACTGCTTGCGGTGCCTGCGCATGGCTGGGTCAATCTGCACTTCTCGCTGCTGCCCGCGTGGCGTGGCGCCGCACCCGTGCAGGCGGCCATTGCGGCAGGCGACACGGTGACCGGGGCCACGACCTTCCAGATCGAACCCGCGCTCGATTCCGGTCCGGTCTACGGCGTGGTGACCGAGACCGTGCGACCCACGGACACCGCGGGCGATCTACTCGAGCGGCTGTCGGTTTCCGGTGCCGCGCTGCTGGAGACGACGCTCGACGGCATCGCCGACGCATCGCTGACTCCGGTGCCGCAACCCGCCGACGGCGTCACCGTCGCACCCAAGGTGACCGTCGAAGACGCACGGATCAGGTGGGATCTGCCCGCGCACGTCGTCGATCGTCGAATCCGGGCCGTCACGCCGAACCCCGGCGCATGGACCATGATCGGCGACCTGCGCATCAAGGTCGGCCCCGTCACCGTCGGTGACGCATCAGAAAGCTTGTCGCCCGGCACGATTCGGGTCGAGCGTGCTGGAGTGTACGTCGGCACCGGATCACAGTCGGTGCGGCTTGGGCAGATTCAGCCACCGGGGAAGAAGATGATGAACGCCGCCGACTGGGCTCGCGGCGCTCGCCTCGACGAAACGACCAAGGCGCGATGACCAAGCCACGCGACAAACGCCCACCGCGACGCAAACCGCTGGATCCGGCCCGCCGTGCAGCCTTCGACGTGCTGCGCGCGGTCTCGCAGCGAGACGCCTACGCCAACCTCGCGCTGCCCGCACTGTTGCGTGAGCGCGGAATCACAGGCCGCGACGCCGCATTCGCCACCGAACTCGCCTACGGCACATGCCGCACCCGCGGCCTGCTCGACGCGATCATCGCCGCGGCTGCCGGCCGGCCACCCGAGAAGATCGACCCCGTTTTGCTGGACTTGTTGCGCCTTGGCGCTTATCAACTGCTGCGTACCAGGGTCGAACAGCACGCCGCGGTGTCCACCACCGTCGAGCAGGCGGGCATCGAATTCGACTCAGCGCGGGCGGGTTTCGTCAATGGCGTGCTGCGTAGCATCGCCGGGCGCGACGAGGCGTCGTGGGTTGCCGAACTCGCCCCGCCCGCTGGCAGCGACCCGGTGGGCCATGCGGCGCTCGTCCATGCGCATCCTCGCTGGGTTGCCCAGGCTTTCGCCGACGCACTCGGCGTGTCCGCGGGGGAGTTGGATGCGTTGTTGGCCAGCGACGACGACCGGCCGTCGGTGCACCTGGCCGCGCGCCCCGGTGTGCTGACCGCCGAGGAGCTGGCCGCGCAGGTCGACGGCACCGTCGGGCGCTACTCGCCGTATGCCGTCTACCTGCCCGGTGGCGACCCGGGCCGGTTGGATCCGGTCCGTGACGGCGCCGCGCTGGTACAGGACGAAGGCAGCCAACTGGTGGCCAGGGCGCTGACCCTGGCCGAGCTGGATGGCCCCGACACCGGCCGCTGGCTCGACCTGTGCTCGGGCCCCGGTGGCAAGACGGCGCTGCTCGCCGCCCTCGGCGAGGATGCGCGAGTGACGGCGGTCGAACCCGCCGCCAGGCGCGCCGACATGGTCGAGGAGAACACCCGCGGCCTACCGGTCGAGGTGCTGCGCGTCGACGGCCGCGATCCGGGGCTCGAGCCCGGCTTCGACAGGGTGCTGGTCGACGCCCCGTGCACCGGGCTTGGTGCGCTGCGGCGCAGGCCGGAGGCCCGCTGGCGTAGGCAACCGGGTGACGTGCCGATGCTGGCCAGGCTGCAGCGGGAGCTGCTGGCCTCGGCGATCCGGCTCACCCGACCCGGTGGGGTGGTGCTGTACGCGACGTGTTCACCGCATCTGGCCGAGACGGTCGGCATCGTCGCCGACGCGCTGCGCCGCCATCCCGTCAGGGCGCTGGACACCCGTCCGCTGTTCGATCCGGTCGACAACCTCGGCGACGGCCCCTATGTGCAGCTCTGGCCGCACCGGCACGGCACCGATGCGATGTTCGCGGCCGCCCTTTTGGTGGAGCGATGAGCGCTCCCGCGAAGAGCCAACGATAGCGATGAGCGCTCGCGCGAAGAGCCAACGATAGCGATGAGCGCTCGCGCGAAGAGCCAACGATAAGGTAGCGCCATGGCAGGACCCCTCATCGCGCCGTCGATCCTGGCCGCCGACTTCGCCGAGCTCGGTGACGAAGCCGCGGCCGTGACGGGCGCCGACTGGCTGCACGTCGATGTGATGGACAACCACTTTGTGCCGAACCTGACCATCGGGTTGCCGGTCGTGGAGGCGTTGCTCAAGCGCACCGACATCCCCATGGACTGCCATCTGATGATCGAGAACCCCGACAAATGGGCGCCCCCGTACGCGGAGGCGGGCGCGTACAACGTCACAATCCACGCCGAGGCCACCGACAACCCCGTCGGCGTCGCGAGGGATATCCGCGCCGCGGGGGCCAAGGCCGGCCTTTCCGTCAAGCCCGGCACGCCGATCGATCCGTATCTCGAGATACTGCCGCACTTCGACACGGTGCTGATCATGTCGGTGGAACCGGGTTTCGGCGGGCAGAAGTTCATTCCGGAGGTGCTGCCCAAGGTCGGCATCGTGCGCAGGCTCGTCGATTCCGGTGAGTTGACGATCGTGGTCGAGATCGACGGCGGCATCAACGAGGACACCATCGAAGAGGCGGCGCTGGCAGGGGTGGACTGCTTCGTCGCGGGGTCGGCTGTGTACAGCGCAGAGGATCCCGCCGCGGCGGTGGAGTCGCTGCGCAGGCAGGCCGCCTCGGCGTCCAAGCATTTGCGGTTATGAACCTGGACTCCGCGATGCGGCTCGCGGTCGAGCAGGCCGACCGGGTCAAGGGCACCACGTATCCGAATCCGCCGGTTGGCGCGGTCATCCTGGACCGCGATGACGAGATCGCCGGCGTCGGAGCAACGCAACCGCCCGGTGGTCCGCACGCCGAGGTGGTGGCGTTGCGCAGGGCCGGGCAACGTGCCGTCGGTGGCACCGCCGTGGTGACACTGGAGCCGTGCAACCACTTCGGCAGGACGCCGCCGTGTGTGGACGCCCTTGTCGCTGCCGGGATTTCGCGGGTGGCCTTCGCTGTCGCCGATCCGAACCCACAAGCAGCGGGTGGTGCGGCGCGCCTTGCTCAGTCCGGCATCAAGGTCGAGGCGGGTCTGCTGACCGAGCTGGTTGCGGGTGGTCCGCTTCGGGAGTGGTTGCACAAGCAGCGGACCGGAATGCCGCACATCACATGGAAATACGCCACCAGCGTGGACGGCCGCAGCGCCGCCGCCGACGGCACCAGTCAATGGATCACCAGTGAGGCCGCGCGTGCCGACGTGCATCGGCGGCGGGCCGCCGCGGACGCGATCATCGTCGGCACCGGGACGGTGTTCGTCGACGACCCGGTGCTGACCGCGCGGCTGCCAGACGGTTCCCTCGCGGTGCGTCAGCCGCTTCGGGTCGTCGTCGGAGAACGCGAGATCTCCTCTGAGGCAAGGGTTCTCAACGACGACTCGCGGACGATGGTGATCCGCACCCGCGATCCCCACGAAGTGATCAAGGCGTTGTCGGACCGCACCGACGTGATTTTGGAGGGCGGACCGACCCTGGCGGGCGCGTTCCTGCGGGCAGGCACGATCGACCGGATTCTCGCTTACGTGGCACCAATTCTGTTGGGCGGACCTATTACCGCCGTCGACGACGTGGGCGTTCTGTCGATCGCGCACGCGCAGCGCTGGCGATTCGACGGCATCGAGCCGATCGGGCCGGATCTGCGGCTCAGCCTCATCCCTGCGTAGGCGAAGCGATTTCATCGGCGTCCAGCGGACGGTGTTCGATGAGGTCGCGCACACCGCCCGCGCCGAGTCGCTCCCTGAAGGCCTGCACCGTGTACCCGATCACCGTCGCATCGCAGCGTGCGCGGGCCGTCGCGTTACGGGGCAGGTGAAACAGCGGCCCGATCTCGCCGAAGTAGTCGCCTTTCGTCACCGTCTTCAGCAGTTCCTCACCGCCGCCCGGCAATTCGCGCACGATTTCGAGTTCGCCGCTGGATACCACGTAGATCAGATCGCCCATGGTGCCCTGCTCGAACAACACGTCGCCCTCGGGCAGTTTCACGGTGTCGCCCGGCCGGTCCATCGAGATGAAATCGGGTACGAGGTCGACGACTCGATCCGCCAACGGCAGAATGCGGCTGTCATGGGTGGCGACCACCACCATGCGATCGCCTGACGCGAGTTCGCGGATCAGCCGCAACACCTCCTCGACCTGGATGAAGTCCAGGTGTGCGGTCGGTTCGTCGGCCAGTATCAGCGGCGGGTCGAGGGCGATAGCGCGGGCGACCGCGACGCGCTGCTGCTGTCCGCCGCTCAGGTCGCCGGGCCGATGCGACATGCGGTCCTGCAGACCGACCCGGGACAGCATTTGTTCGGCCTTCTTGAAGGCGGCGCGACGCGACATGCCCGCCGCGAGCATCGGGATCATCACGTTTTCCGCCGCGGTCAGGCTCGGCACGAGGTTGAATGCCTGAAATACGATGCCGACGGTCTGGCGGCGGTATGTCGACAGGCCGCGAGCATCGAGCGCCGTCACGTCGACGTCGCCGAACTTGATGGCTCCGCCGCTCGGTCGGAGGATCCCGCCCAGACAGGACAGCAGTGTTGTTTTTCCGCAGCCGCTCGGACCCATCAGGATCACCAGTGAGCCTGCCGCCACGTCCAGGTCGAACCCGTCGATCGGGCGGACTGTGTCTGCGCCGCTTGGGTACTCGACCACGAGGTTTTGGATGCTGAGATCCCCCACGGTCACGGACCTCCGAACGCGATGGCGGGATCCACCGAGACCGCGCGCTGCAATCCGCTGGCGCTGGCGATCAACCCGACCACGACCGCGATCATCGGCAAAGCCGCGTAGGCTGCCGCCGGCACGATCACCTTCATCGGAAACAGCGGGCCGAGGGCCATCGAAAGCAGGACTCCGACGAGCGCGGCAAGCAACGCGATCACCACGGCCTGCATCGCCAGGCCGGCCGCGATGTTGCGGGTGGGTACGCCAATTGCCTTGAAAACCGCGAAATCTCGAATCCGTTCAAGCGCGGAGAGGTAGATGACGGATCCGACGACGAGTGCCGCGACCACCCACAGCATGATCGCAACGATCGTGATCGAGTTCACGGCGACCTTCAACGGACGGAGCAGGTCGGCGATGGCGCCGTCGCGGTCGATGATGTGATAGCCGGGCGGCACCTGGGCCAGCGTGCCGCGAACACCGATCGAGGCCGCCAGCGGTTGGGCGCCGTACACGAGTCGTTGCGCGCCTTCGGTGCTGAGGAACACGTTCGGCAGGTTGGCCAGCGCCGTCGAGTTCTCCACGATACCGACGATACGCAGTGTGCGGGAAGCGATTTCGATGTCATCGCCGACATCGAGGTCCAGTGTGCTGGATACCGCGACCTCATCGGGCGTCGAGGCAGGCCGACCTTTAGACACCGCCGGCATGCCAGGACCGCGCTCGGGTGCGCCGAAGATGTCGACATTGCGCGTCGTGTCACCGATGGTGGCTGTGCCGCCCGCGTACACGAGCGGGGCAGCCGCCACCACACCGGGACTCGCCGCGATGCGCCGTACGTCAACGGGGGCGAACGGGGTGGCACCGACGAACGGGCCAGAGGCACCCGCCTTGACCACGAATTGGTCGACGCCAAGCGAGTCGACAGTCTGCTCGGCTTCCACCCGGAACCCGTTCGCCAGCCCCGTCAACACGAGCGTCATCGCGAAGATGATGCTCGTGGAGAGGATCGCGATGACGAAGCGCCGTTTGCGCCACTGCATATCGCGCAGTGCGGCGATCAGCATGTCCGCGAGGTTACCGACGCCTCAACACTTACGGGCGGAGTTTCAAGTTATGACTTCCCTTTCGCGAACGCTCCGATCAGGGTTCGGCAGAACGCGGGCAGGTCGTCGGGCTTGCGGCTGGACACCAACGTGTTTGGCCCCCGAGAGCATTCGACCACTTCTTCGTCGACCCAATTGGCGCCCGCATTGCGCAGATCGGTCTGCACGCTCGGCCACGACGTCATCGTCCGGCCACGCACGGCGTCGGCTTCGATCAGCGTCCACGGTCCGTGGCAGATCACGGCGACCGGCTTGCCCGCATCGAAGAAACCCTTCGCGAACGCAACCGCCGCCGCGTTGGTACGCAGGAAGTCAGGATTGGCCACGCCACCGGGAAGCACCAGCCCGTCGTAATCGGAGGAGGAAACGCTGTCGGCCGACTTGTCCGCCTCGAACGTGTCCGCCGGTGTCAGATGGTTGAACGCCTGGATCTTGCCCACCTCGGTCGAGACCAATTCGGGTGTGCCGCCTGCCTCTTTGACGGCCTGCCAAGGTTGCGTCAGTTCAACTTGTTCGACACCCTCGGGCGCTACCAGAAACGCAATAGTCTTGCCATTCAGTGAAGTTGCCATGAATTCTGCCTCCTCAAATGGTTGTCCTTCGCACGCTTACCCGGCGCGGCAACCGACCAATCAGGGACTCTCATCGGTACACTCGTGCCAATGCGCTTTCACCGACGAGAGTTGCCGCCTGGTGAGCACTAACAAAGGACGACGAGCATGACTGCACTGCAGGACTGGCTCAGTACTCGGCCCGTAGACCCGAAAAGCCTCAAGGGAATCGTTTGCGACGTGCTGCGAAACCTGACAACCGATGAGCAGGCTAAGACCCAGGAGCCCCAGCTGATCCGCAGGGGAGTCGAGCGCTGCTGACCGCCTAGGGCGCCCGGTGCTTGCCGGGCGGCGGCTCACTTGTGAGCGTGGTGATTTCCGTGTCATCCGCCTCGACAGTGGGCTCGTCGGCGCGCTCATGCCTGCCGCTGATCAGCAGGCCCAGCAGCGCTCCGATGACGCAGACCAATGCCGTGATCCCGAAGATCTCGCCGTACTGCATGACGTAGGCCGTGCGGACGCGGGCGGCCTGGGCGGCCAGTCGCTCGGCAAGGCTGTTGCCGGTTCCGGCGGGCAGGCTGGCCAGGTGCTGGTTGAAGCGGTACAGCCCCCAGGCGCTCAGCGCCGCGATGCCGATCAGCATCCCGATCATCCTGGCGACGACGACCGCGGCCGACGCGATGCCGTGCTGTGCGGCGGGCACCACCCGCAGGGTTGCCGATGTCAGCGGGCCGATCACCAGGCCAAGTCCCAGGCCCGCGATGGCAAGGTCGGTGTCGAGCACCGGCACGCTGAGCAGCCCGAGGTCGTGCCGAGCGGCCAGCAGGTCGACGGGCCACTTGGAAATCAGCCAGTAGCCGCCTGCGGCGATGATCAGGCCAACGAAGGCGACGATCCGATCGCCGATCTTGGTCGCGATCCAGCCGCCCAGCAGGGCGCCGATCGGGAGCGCGATCAAAAACCGCAGCAGCAGCGCGGCGGCGCCGTTCTTGTCGAGGCCGAGCACGCCCTGCCCGAACAGTTCCACGTTGACCAGCGTCACCATCAGCGCCGCGCCTGCGGCAAGCGAGGCGCCCAGTGCGCACAGGAACGGTCGGAAGTGCACACCCGCCGGTTCGATGAGCCGGGTGCGGGCGACCTTCTCCCACACGAAGAACGCCGCGCACCCCACCAGCGCGCCGATCAGCAGCGGCGGGCCGTAACTCGGCAGCACCTGCTTGCCATCGGGCGACGGGTTGTACAGACCCCAAGTGGCCAGGCCCAGGGTGATGGCGAGCAACACGCCGCCGATCACGTCGACTTTCTCCGGGTGCTCCGACTCCTCCTTCGACGGCAGGCTGAAGTGGATCATCACCATCGCGATCACGACGAGCGGAACGTTGATCCAGAACACGTCGCGCCAGGTGTTGAGCGCCCAGACCACCGCAACGCCGTAGAGCGGACCCAGCACGCTGCCGAGTTCCTGGGCGGCGCCCACCCCGCCGAGAACTGCCGCCCGGTTGCGGGCTGACCACAGATCGGCGGCCAGCGCCAGTGTCACCGGCAGTAGCGCGCCGCTCGCCACGCCCTGGATCGCGCGTCCGATGATCAGCTGCAAGAGGTCGTTCGACAGCGCGGTGACCACCGAGCCGATTGCGAACCCGGCCAGGCTGATCTGTAGGACGTGTTTGCGCCCGAACCGGTCCGACGCCCGGCCGAGCAGCGGCATGGCCGCGATGTATCCGAGCAGATACCAGGTGACGATGGGGGTGACTCGCTGGATCTGATTGATCCCGATGCCGACGTCTTTCATGATGTCGGTCATGATCGTGACCACGACATAGGTGTCCAGGGCGCCGAGCAGCACCGCGAGGCTGCCTGCGCTGATCGCGACCCGCCTGCCGGACGTTGCCGGCGCAGCGACTTGGGGCGAAACGCGCATCAGATCAGACCGTGGGCTTGGTGACGCTGACCGGCTTGCCCCAATCGCTGCACGTCATCGTGATGCTGTTGTTCGGCGAAGCCTCCAGCTTGACCTGCACCAGTTCGTGGTCGCCGTCCTCGCGGACCCAGGCGGTGCCAGGAACGAACCCAGTAGCCGAGAGCTGCGGCGCGATCTTGTTGACGGCTTCGGCGCTGATGTCGCCCTTGATGCGGACTGCGTCGACACCGCCGATGGATTCGCGTCCGTCGGACTTCGGGTTCGAGAAGTTCGCCAGGATGTTGCCGAGGCCGGTGTCGGGGTTCAGCAGTGCCGACACATCGTAGATGTCAGCGGCCGGACCGAAGTCCTGGAAGCTGCCTTTGGTGATGGCGCCGAACAGGTTGCCGTCGGCGACCACGAAGTCGACGCCCTCGAGGCGCTGGCCCAGGAAGATGATGTTGGCGGTGCCCTGGGCGGCCACGGCGGGCTTGTTGGTCAGGTCGCCTTCGAGTGTCTCGATCGGCAGGTTCTGGATCTGGCCTTGCACTGACAGCTTCAGGTGCACGCTCGTCTGGGCCTTCGTGGTCTCACTGGACTGCTTCAGCAGGGTGGCCGCGTCGGGCAGATTGGACGAGTCCTGCGAGCTCGATGAGCACCCTGCGAGTAGGGCGACGGCGGCGAAAAGGGCGGCGGAGATGGCCAAGAGGCGCGTCTGCATGACTGCATCGTAGAGGGTGCGTTCACACCGACGCGTTCCGCGTGCTGCCGGTCGAAGTGGAAACGTGGCTTCCGAACTGGACTTTCGACACAGCTGTGCAGCTGGTTACTCTGGCCTCGTGTTCACCGGAATCGTCGAAGAGCTGGGCGAGGTCCTCAGCAAGGACGAACTCGGCGACTCGGCTCGCCTTGTCATCCGCGGTCCCGTCGTGACCTCCGACGCCGGGCACGGTGATTCGATCGCGGTCAACGGGGTGTGCCTGACCGTCGTCGAAGTGCTACCGGGCGGCGCCTTCAGCGCGGACGTGATAGGGGAGACCCTGAACCGGTCAAGCCTGCGCGGCGTCGGCGTCGGCAGCCACGTGAACCTGGAGCGGGCGGCGGCGCTCAACAGCCGCCTCGGCGGGCATATCGTGCAGGGCCATGTCGACGGGACCGGACACGTCGTCGGGCGGACCCCGTCCGAACATTGGGACGTCATCCGGATTGCGTTGCCCACAGCGCTATCTCGTTACGTGGTCGATAAGGGGTCGATCACTGTCGACGGAATCTCGCTCACGGTTTCCGGTCTCGGCCACGACTGGTTCGAGGTGTCGTTGATCCCGACGACGCTGGAACTCACCACACTTGGCAGGGCCGAGGTCGGCACCCGGGTCAACCTCGAGGTCGACATCATCGCGAAGTATGTGGAGCGCCTGCTCGGTTCGACCGATGAAGGCAGTGCCACCGGCAACACCTGACAGCCGTCTTTTCAGCTTCCGGTGTCGCGAGGTCGCACCGGGGCAACCGTCTCGCTATGCCTGTTCGCGCGTGACCTGATTTGGGCTTGAACCCACTGGCCGCTACCTGGAAGTCGATTTGCCCTCGGGCACCGGGAAACCGCAAGTTCTGCGGCGTCGTCCCAGCTCACTGCGCAGAAATCGACGGAGAGCAGGACCGGCTCGACACGGTAGTACGGTTTGCGAACGATCCTTGCCAGTTATTGACGCGCATGTTAAGTTCCGTCGCAGTTAATTTGAAAATTCATGTACCGGCCTCCGGGCCAAATGAACCGTCACTCGGGGGAGTCGGGAGCATGACATGTCTGCAGCTAAGCGTGGCAGGCACGCGAAGCGCCGCGCCAGAGCCGGGCGCACCAGCGGGTTAGCGGTCGCCGTCGGCCTCGGCATCGCGGTGGCCACCACGGGCCACGGCGTCGCGTCCGCCACCACCGACGAAAACTCCACGTCGGGCTCACCGGATAGCGACACCGGCGCCAAAGAGACGACTGCATCCAATTCGGGCACAACACCTTCCGACACGACGGCGTCCGGTGCAACAGGGGTCTCCGGCGCCACCACAGCAACGCAGTCGGGGCCATCGACGGCGACCACCACGAGCACCACGACATCCTCTTCTTCGGGGTCGCCGGGGTCGCAGACCACGACGAGCACGACTTCCGGTGATGGACCGACATCGACGGTCAGCGCCTCCGGTGGTTCGGGAACCACAGTCACCAACGAAAACTCGTCAACCACGACGCCAACGCAGACCGGCGAGCCGACTTCGGAGAACCCGAAGCCGGTCGAACACGACGAAACCCAATTGGAGACAACGACTCCCACGCCAGAAGCGACGGCGGCACCCGACGACAAGCAGAAGTCGTCCACGGCCGCAGTGCGGACGGTGTCGGACGAGAAGATCGCGGCCGTAGAGCCCGACACCGGTGCAACGGTCGATGCCGCGGCACTGACAGCTGAGCCGAAAACCACGGATACGTCGTCAGCGCCCGCGGCTCGAACGACGGCCGCGTCACCACCGACGGCACTGAGCACTCTGGGACTTCCGACGGTGACGCTGCCGCCGTACCCCACCATCCCCGGCGTGTCACCGACGAGGGTGGCCGTCGCCGTCGTCGTCGTGTTGGGCCGGGCGCTTCAAATGGCGCTGTCCGGACCGGTGCCCAACCCGATCGCGATCCCGATCTACATGGTGCTGGTCGCGGCGTATCAGCGGCTCACCGAGATTGCGCTGAACCACCTTCCGGTCGTCACGCAACCGACTCCGGCGCTGCAGGTTCCGGTGCTGGGCACCATCACCGGCACCCTCGTGGCAACCGATCCGGACGGCGATCCGCTCACGTTCACCTACACGCAGCCGACCAACGGCGGCCTCGTCGTGGTGACGAACGTGCCGCTGACCAACCAGTACACGTACGTTTACACCCCACCTCTACTCGGCGGCGGCGGACCGAATTCATTCACCATCACCTTCGACGACACCGGCGTCGGCGATCACTTCTACGCCCCCAACGGCCACACCACCTCTTACACAGTCAATCTCGACGTGCCCAACGCGATCGTGGGCGCGCGGGACAGCATCGGTGTGGTGCGCGGCGGATTCGGGGACAGCGTCGCCGGGCGGACGTTCAGCCTCGCGAACGGCAACACCGCGGGCGCGACCACGACGTCGGCGTTCACCAGCCTCGGCGGCATCGTCAGCCTGAACACCACGACAGGAGATTGGACCTACATCCCTGCGGTCTCCGGCCACAACATCCTCGGAATTCCGGACCGCACAGACACTTTCGTGGTGACCGTCGACGACGGCGTGCACGGCGCGGTCCAGACCACGGTGTCGGTCGGCGCTGACCTCGGGATCGAAGTGACGGGAGCGGGCACCAATCCGGCCAACGGCGCCTATAGCGGGGGGCTGAACATCCCCGCCGGCGACAGCGGACTGCTGACTTACTCGATCGGCACCGGACCGTCGTCGAAGGGCACTGTGTTCGTCACGCCGACGGGCGGCTTCATCTACACGCCGACGCCCGAGGCGCGTCACGCCGCAGCGGCGACCAACGCGACGGCCGCGGACAAGACGGACTCGTTCACCATCAAGGGCACCGACGCCAACGGCCGGTCGATCACGGTCGCGACCGTGTCGGTGAACATCTTGTCTCTCAACAGCGCACCGCAGGGTGGTAGCGCGACGTTCCCCAGTGCCAACGGAAATGGCATCATCTCAGGCGCTGTGACGGGGATCACCGATGCCGACCGCGACACCCTGACCTATTCCGGCACCGCAGGCAAGGGCATGGTCACCTTCGACGGCACCACCTTCACCTACACGCCGACGTTGGAGGCCCGCCATGCGGCGGCCGCCGACAACGCGAGCACCGCCGTCAAACAGGACACCATCACCATCACCGTCGACGACGGCCACGGCGGCATCAAGACATTCAGCAGCGGCGCATTCGCCATCACGCCCCAGAACAACGCCCCGACCTACACCAGCGTGACCAAGTCAACCGGCGGCCTCCTCGGCCTGACGAAGACGTGGACGATCAACGGCATGTCCGACGCCGACGACGACCCGCTGACGTTGGCCGTCACGTCGCTGCCGTCGGGCGGGCTGGTGAACCTGCCGGTGGTCCTCGGCAACACCGTCACCCTCGTCAGCCTGCTCGCCGAGGGTGGCAAGACCTTCGTGGTCACCATGTCCGACGGGCATGGCGGCAACGTGCCGATCACTCTGACGATTTAGGCCAAAGCGCAGGTCAGGGGAGCGGCAATAACTATTCCGCCGTCGTGGTTCATACTGTTGTGATGACGAGGCTGGACTCCGTGGAGAGGGCGGTTGCCGATATCGCCGCGGGCAAGGCCGTCGTCGTCATCGACGACGAGGATCGGGAGAACGAGGGCGACCTCATCTTCGCCGCGGAGAAGGCGACTCCGGAACTCGTCGCCTTCATGGTCCGCTACACCTCCGGCTATCTGTGTGTGCCCCTGGACGGCGCGATCTGCGACCGACTCGGGTTGTTGCCGATGTACGCGGTCAACCAGGACAAGCACGGCACCGCATACACGGTCACGGTTGACGCGAAAAACGGTGTCGGGACCGGTATCTCGGCTTCCGACCGCGCCACGACCATGCGGCTGCTCGCCGATCCGTCAAGCGCCGTTGAGGATTTCACCAAGCCCGGCCACGTGGTGCCGCTGCGGGCCAAGGACGGCGGAGTGCTGCGCAGGCCCGGCCACACCGAGGCGGCCGTCGACCTCGCCCGGCTCGCGGGCCTTCAGCCTGCAGGTGCGATCTGCGAGATCGTCAGCCAGAAGGACGAAGGCGCGATGGCCCAGACCGACGAGCTGAGGATCTTCGCCGACGAACACGACCTCGCGCTGATCTCGATCGCCGACCTGATCGAATGGCGGCGCAAGCACGAGAAGCACATCGAACGCGTCGCAGAGGCGCGCATTCCGACCCGGCACGGTGAATTCCGCGCAGTCGGCTACACCAGCATCTACGACGATGTCGAGCATGTGGCCCTGGTTCGCGGTGACATCGCCGGACCGCACGGCGACGGCCATGACGTGTTGGTACGCGTGCACTCCGAGTGCCTCACCGGCGACGTCTTCGGGTCCCGCCGCTGCGACTGCGGCCCGCAACTGGATGCGGCGCTGGCGATGGTGGCTCGCGAGGGCCGCGGCGTGGTGCTGTACATGCGCGGCCACGAGGGTCGCGGCATCGGACTGATGCACAAGCTGCAGGCGTACCAGTTGCAGGACGCCGGCGAGGACACCGTCGACGCCAACCTCAAGCTGGGCCTGCCCGCCGACGCCCGCGACTACGGCATCGGCGCCCAGATCCTGGTCGACCTCGGCGTGCGGTCCATGCGGTTGCTGACCAACAACCCCGCGAAGCGCGTCGGCCTCGACGGCTACGGCCTGCACATCATCGAGCGGGTGCCCCTGCCCGTCCGGGCCAACGCCGAAAACATCCGGTACCTGATGACCAAACGCGACCGGATGGGTCACGACCTGACCGGTCTTGACGACTACGACGAGGCGGTGCCCGGCGAGTTCGGCGGAGCGCTATGAGTGGTACCGGCGTCCCCGATCTGCCGGATCTGGACGCATCGGGCATAAGGCTGGGCATTGTCGCCAGCACATGGCACGAGACGATCTGCGATGCGCTGCTAGACGGCGCTCGAAAGGTGGCCGCTGACGCGGGCATCGACGACCCCACCGTAGTGCGGGTACTAGGAGCGATCGAGATCCCAGTGGTGGCACAGGCGTTGGCTGCCGACCACGACGCCGTGGTGGCACTCGGTGTGGTAATCCGCGGCGAGACACCGCATTTCGACTACGTCTGCGACGCGGTCACTCAAGGTCTGACGCGGGTGTCGCTGGATGCGTCGACTCCCGTGGCCAACGGCGTGCTGACGACGAACACCGAACAGCAGGCTCTTGACCGGGCGGGGCTGCCGGACTCTGCTGAGGACAAGGGCGCGCAGGCCGCGGCCGCTGCGTTGTCGACGGCGCTGACGCTGCGCGAACTGAGGACATGAGCCGAGGCATCGAGCACTGGGATGTGGAGATACGGCCGCATCTGACACCGTATTTCGCATACGGGGCGGCCGCACTGATAGTGATCGCCCACGTCGCCGTCGGGGCATTGCTGAAGATTTCCTCAACGGGTGTGGTGTTCCAGACCGCGGACCAGGTGGCGATCGCGCTGCTCGGGGTCGTGATCGCATGCGCCGTTTTGCTGTTCGCCCGGCCGCGGCTTCGCGTCGGCGCCTCCGGCGTCGCGGTCCGAAACCTGCTCAGCTACAGGTTGATTCCGTGGTCTGAAGTGGTCGACGTCTCGTTTCCTCGTGGCGCGCGCTGGGCCAGGGTCGACCTGCCTGACGACGAATACATCCCGGTGATGGCAATCCAAGCCGTTGACAAGGAGCGCGCCGTCGATGCGATGAACAGGGTGCGCGAGCTTTTGGTGCGCTACCGGCCGGACATCAATTCATTCTGAGTGACATCGAGACTTCGCCACGCTCGCTTGGGCTTTCGCCTGCCTCCAGGGTGAAGCCGAGGCCCGCGTACACCCCACGGGCCACCGTATTGTCCTGTGCTACGCGCAGGGTCACGGTGCGAGCACTTCGGTCGCGGGCCCACTCCACCGCCGCAGCTACCAGTGGACGCGCCAGGCGCTGACCGCGGACCGCGGGATCGAGCCACAGGGAATACAGGTACACCGTGTCCGCGCTTTCCTGCTGCGCACCGATCAGCCCGACGGGCCGGTCGCCGATGAACACAGCGAATTGGGCGTGCTCGCGGAGCCTGCGGCGCCACTGCGCGGCGGTGAACGCCGATTCCTGCCGGAACTGCGGGTCTCCTTCGCCGAGGGAATCGGTCAACGCGCGCAACCGCACTCCAGCGAACACGCGCCAGTCCGACTCGGTCAGTCTGGCGACGCGGGCCGCCACACTTGTCACCGGGTATCGCCCATGACGAGGCCCTCGCGGCGGGGGTCAGCGCCACCGATCCAGCCGGGTCTGTCCAGCGAGATCGCTGACAAGCCGCTGGACTGATCGGCGATGTCGACCTGATGCCCGAGTCGCCGCAGACCTTGCACCAGTGGATCGCGATCCCCCGCCTGTCCCGGCGGGCCGGACGTGTCGATAGCGGGGTGCTCACCGTCGACGTTGGTCTTGGGTGAATTCGCGGCTCCGAAATCCACTGCCGACACCGCCTGTTGAGGATCCAGACCCCAATCGATCATTCCGACAAGTGTTTTCACGACAAATTGGATGATCACCGAACCGCCGGGTGAACCCAGCACTGCGTATAGCTGTCGCTTGGACTGGACCGCATCTGTCTGCGTGAACACTAATGTCGGCGCCATGGAACTGCGTGGGCGCTTTCCCGGCTGGACCCGATTGGCTACCGGCACTCCGTCCTTCTCCGGCTCAGCGGAGAAGTCGGTGAGCTGATTGTTCAGGATGAACCCGTCCACCATGTGGAACGAGCCGAATGCCGACTCCACGGTGGTGGTGAGCGCGGCCGCGTTGCCCTGCCCGTCGACGATGCTGATCTGGCTGGTGCCGTGTTCGGGTGTCGGCGGCGCGGGTGGCGCGGGCGGCCCGAATTCACCTGGCTTCGCGGTGCCCATGGTGCGCTGGGTCGAGATGAGGGCCGCCCGTCCCGCCAGGTAGTCACTTCCGAGAAGGGTGTCGGGCGAACCGCCGGGTAGAGGCACGAAATCGGTGTCGGCAACGTACTTGTCGCGGTCGGCGTAGGCCAGGCGCTCGGCTTCCGCGATGAGGTGAACGCCCATCACCGTGGGTCTGCCTCCGTTGAGGTCGACGTTGGTGGGTTTGTGATCGGCCATCGGGAAATGTTCGAGCATGCCCAGCGTTGCCGCCACCGCAATGCCGCCCGAGGACGGCGGTGGCATACCGCAGATCTCCTTACCGCGGTACGGCGTGCACAACGGTTCTCGGCTCTTGGCCGCGTAGCCGGACAGATCGTCGAGCGTCATCAAGCTCGGGGTTCGTCCGCCGCTGGTGTCCACAGCCGCGGCCACGATGTCACGGCTGATGTCGCCGGTGTAGAAGGACTGCGGATCGGATGCGATGACTCCCAGGGTTTTTGAGTATGCGGGGTTGGTCAGCTTGGTGCCAGATGACTTCGGGGAGCCGTCGGGGTTGAGGAAGTACGCCGACGCGTTCGGGTCGACTTTCAGCTGCGGGGCGGCGTCGACAATCGCGGCGGCCAGCCGCGGACTGATGTCGAAGCCGTCGTCGGCCATCGCGACCGCGGGGGCGAACAGGTCGCGCCACGCCGTCTTGCCGTGCTCGGTGTGGACGTCCTGCAGCAGCCGCAGGATGCCCGGCACCCCGATGGACCGCCCGGACGCGCGGGCGTCGGGCTTGGGCTCGGTGCGGTCGGAGTCGGAGATCCAGCGTAGGTAGTTCTCGGTGGCCGCCTTCGGCGCCACCTCGCGGCCGTCGTAGGCCTGCACCGACCCCGCTGCGGCGTCGTAGTACAGCAGGAAGCCCCCGCCGCCGATGCCGGAGGACTGGGGCTCGACCAAGCCGAGCACCGCCTGTGCGGTGACCAGGGCGTCGGCGGCGGTACCGCCCTTGCTCAGCACTTCGCAGGCGGCCTGCGTGGCCAGCGGATTGGCGGTGACCACCGCGAAATGGGACGTCCGTACCGGTGTCATGTCCTTGCGGTAGCCAGTGGCCACCTCGGGGTTGGTGGAGACGTTCTTGGACGTCGTGGCAGGCCCAGCCGCGGGCGCTGCCGACGTCTTGGGGGCAGGCGTCCCGTTGGCGACGATCGCGCACGGCCTGGCTGGGGCGGGTGGTGACGCGTTCTGCTCGGCGGCACAACCGGCAAGGACCAAGATCACAGCTGCGAGCGGCGCCAGGATCCGCATCACTAGACGGTAGTTCATCGGAGCCGTATGACGGCGGCAGTAACCTGGAATCCGTGCCCGATCCAGCGACGTACCGGCCTGCCCCCGGGTCGATTCCCGTCGAGCCCGGTGTCTACCGGTTCCGGGATCCGCACGGCAGGGTGATCTACGTCGGCAAGGCCAAGAGCTTGCGCAGCCGGCTGAACTCCTACTTCGCCGACATCGCCGGGCTTGCGCCTCGCACCCGACAGATGGTGATGGCCGCGGGCAGCGTCGAGTGGACGGTGGTGACCACCGAAGTCGAGGCGCTGCAGCTCGAATACAACTGGATCAAGGAGTTCGATCCGCGGTTCAACATCCGCTACCGCGACGACAAGTCCTACCCGGTGCTGGCCGTCACGCTGAACGAGGAGTACCCCCGCCTGATGGTGTACCGCGGCGCGCGACGCAAGGGCGTGCGCTACTTCGGGCCGTATTCCCATGCGTGGGCCATCCGCGAGACGCTCGACCTGCTGACCCGAGTCTTTCCGGCACGTACGTGCTCTGCGGGAGTCTTCAAGCGGCACAGCCAGATCGGGCGCCCCTGCCTGCTCGGATACATCGACAAGTGCTCGGCGCCGTGCGTCGAGCGGGTGACTGCCGACGAACACCGGCAGATCGTCAACGACTTCTGCGACTTCCTCGCGGGCAAGACCGACCGGTTGGCCCGCGACATGGAGCAGCAGATGAACGCGGCCGCCGCGGAACTGGATTTCGAGCGCGCGGCCCGGCTGCGCGACAACATCTCCGCGCTGAAGCGGGCGCTCGAGAAGCAGGCGGTGGTGTTCGGCGACGGAACCGACGCCGACGTGGTGGCGTTCGCCGACGACGAACTGGAAGCGGCGGTCCAGGTGTTCCATGTCCGTGGCGGACGCGTGAGAGGCCAACGCGGGTGGATCGTCGAAAAGTCAGGCGAGCCAGGCGAATCGGGCGAGGGTCAACTCGTCGAGCAGTTCCTGACGCAGTTCTACGGCGACCAGGCCGAACTCGACGGGGCTGCCGACGAATCGCTCAACCCGGTGCCGAGACAGGTGCTGGTGCCGTGCCTGCCGGAAAACGCCGACGAACTGGCCACCTGGCTGTCGCAACTGCGGGGTTCGCGGGTGTCGCTGCGGGTGGCCCAGCGCGGTGACAAACGCGCACTCGCCGAAACCGTGAAGCGCAACGCCCAGGATGCGCTCAATCAGCACAAGCTCAAGCGGGCAGGCGACTTCACTGCGAGAACCGCTGCGCTGCAAAGCATCCAGGACGCGCTCGGGTTGGCCGAGGCGCCGCTGCGCATCGAGTGCGTCGACATCAGCCACGTGATGGGCACGGACGTGGTCGCGTCGCTGGTGGTTTTCGAGGACGGGTTGCCGCGCAAATCGGACTACCGTCACTACGCCATCCGGGAGGCGGCAGGCGAGGGCCGATCCGATGACGTGGCGTCGATCGCCGAGGTCACGCGACGCCGGTTCTACCGCCACCTGCACGATACGCAGCATCCGACTGAGCTTGCGCCAGAAGGAAAGTCGCGAAAGTTCGCGTACCCACCGAACCTCTACGTGGTCGACGGTGGCGCGCCACAGGTCAACGCGGCACAGGCGGTGCTCGATGATCTCGGTGTGTCCGACGTTGCCGTCATCGGGCTGGCGAAACGGCTGGAGGAGGTCTGGGTGCCGTCCGAACCCGACCCCGTCATCATGCCCCGCAACAGCGAGGGACTCTACCTGCTGCAACGGGTACGTGACGAAGCACACCGGTTTGCGATCGCCTACCACCGCAGCAAGCGTTCGAAGCGGATGACGGCCTCGGCGCTGGACTCGGTCCGCGGACTGGGGGAGCACCGGCGTAAGGCGCTTGTCACCCACTTCGGCTCCTTGGCTCGGCTCAAGCAGGCCACCGTCGATGAGATCACCGCGGTGCCGGGGATCGGCGTGGCAACCGCCAAGGCGGTGCTGGAAGCGCTCGGTGTACCGCCCGATTCCGAAGCGCCGGACCCGGTTATCGGCAATGATCAGACCAGAGCATCGGGATGACAGAACACATGCAAGAGGAACTGCGCGACAGCGCGGGCGAGGACAGGGCCGAATCCGGCATTGACGTGGTGCTTGTCACCGGGCTGTCCGGCGCAGGGCGCGGCACCGCGGCGAAGGTACTCGAGGACCTCGGGTGGTATGTCGCGGACAATCTACCGCCGGAGCTCATCGCGCAGATGGTCGAGCTCGGCCTGGCGGCCGGTTCGCGCATCACGCAACTCGCGGTGGTGATGGACGTTCGATCGCGTGGATTCACCGGCGATCTGGACTGGGTGCGCAACGATCTGGCCACCCGCAACATCTCCCCTCGGGTGCTGTTCCTTGAGGCGTCCGACGACATCCTGGTGCGCCGCTACGAGCAGAATCGACGTAGTCATCCATTGCAGGGAGATCAAACTCTGGCCGAGGGCATCGCCGCAGAACGGCAGTTGCTCGCGCCGTTGCGCGCGGTGGCCGATCTGGTGATCGATACGTCCAAGCTGTCCGTGCCCGCGCTGCGAGAAAGCATCGAGCGTGCGTTCGGCGGCGAGGCCGTTGCCCAGACCAGCGTCACTGTCGAGTCATTCGGCTACAAATACGGGCTGCCGATGGACGCCGACACCGTGATGGACGTCAGGTTCCTGCCGAACCCGCACTGGGTAGACGAACTGCGGCCGCACACGGGTCAGCATCCCGCCGTGCGCGACTACGTGTTGGGGCAGCCGGGTGCCGCGGAGTTCTTGGATACCTACCATCAGCTGCTCGATGTGGTGATCGACGGCTATCGGCGGGAAGGGAAGCGCTACATGACCGTTGCCATCGGTTGCACCGGCGGCAAGCACCGCAGTGTCGCCATGGCCGAGGCGCTGGCGTCGAAACTGCAGGACGATGAACTCACGGTGCGGGTGCTGCACCGGGATCTGGGCCGCGAATGAACTTCTCCACACGCGAGGAGGACAGATGAGCCCGCGGATCGTCGCACTGGGTGGTGGGCACGGGCTCTATGCCACGCTGTCGGCTGCGCGCAGGCTCACTCCGTACGTCACTGCGATTGTCACGGTCGCCGACGACGGCGGATCGTCCGGGCGGTTGCGCAGCGAGCTGGATGTAGTGCCGCCGGGTGACCTGCGAATGGCGTTGGCAGCATTGGCATCTGACAGTCCACATGGCCGCCTGTGGGCCACCATCATTCAGCACCGGTTTGGCGGCAGCGGCGCGCTTGCCGGGCACCCCATCGGCAACCTGATACTGGCTGGGCTCAACGAGGTGCTGGCGGATCCGGTGGCAGCACTCGATGAGCTGGGCCGTGTGCTCGGCCTCAAGGGCCGGGTGCTGCCGATGTGCCCGATGGGGCTGGGCATCGAGGCCGATGTGTCCGGCCTCGAATCCGATCCGCGGATGTTCCGGGTGATCCGCGGCCAGGTGGCGATCGCCACCACGGTGGGTCAGGTGCGACGGGTCCGGCTGTTGCCCGCCGATCCGCCCGCCACCCGGCAGGCGGTCGACGCGATCATGGCGGCCGATCTGGTGGTGCTCGGCCCAGGTTCGTGGTTCACCAGTGTGATTCCGCATGTGCTGGTGCCCCAACTGGCTGCGGCGCTACAGGCCACGACGGCCCGCCGCGCCCTGGTGCTGAATCTGGTAGCCGAGCCGGGGGAGACCGCAGGATTCTCCGTGGAACGGCATATCCACGTGCTGGCTCAGCACGCGCCCGGGTTCTCCGTCAACGACATCATCGTCGATTCCAGCAGGGTGCCCAGCGAGCGCGAGCGCGATCAGTTGCGACGGACGGCACTGATTCTGAATGCCGAAGTTGAGTTTGCTGAGGTGTCTAGACCTGGTACACCTTTACATGACCCGGCGAGGTTGGCCGCGGCTTTGGAAGGTGTGCGTGTCCGTGGCATGGCGCCTACCCGCGACATCCAGGAGCCGACCATGCCCACACCGACAGTGAACGGACCGAGAGGTGACGACCCGTGGCGATGACGGCCGAGGTCAAGGACGAGCTGAGCCGTTTGGTGGTCAATTCGGTGAGCGCCCGCCGCGCCGAGGTGGCGTCCCTGCTCCGGTTTGCGGGCGGCCTGCACATCGTGTCCGGCCGGGTGGTGGTCGAGGCCGAGGTGGACCTCGGGATCATCGCGCGGCGGCTGCGCAAGGACATCTATGACCTGTACGGCTACAACGCGGTCGTGCACGTGTTGTCGGCGAGCGGCATCCGCAAGAGCACCCGCTACGTGGTGCGGGTGGCCAAAGACGGGGAAGCATTGGCGAGGCAAACAGGCCTGCTCGATCTGCGTGGCAGGCCGGTGCGAGGGCTGCCGGCACAGGTGGTCGGCGGCAGCGTGGCTGACGCCGAAGCAGCTTGGCGCGGAGCGTTTTTGGCGCACGGGTCGCTGACCGAGCCGGGACGGTCGTCGGCGCTGGAGGTGAGTTGCCCCGGACCGGAGGCGGCGTTGGCGTTGGTCGGCGCGGCGCGCCGACTCGGAGTCAGCGCCAAAGCGCGCGAGGTGCGCGGGAGCGACCGCGTGGTAGTGCGCGACGGGGAAGCGATCGGGGCATTGCTGACCCGGATGGGCGCGCAGGACACCCGGCTGACCTGGGAGGAGCGCCGGATGCGCCGCGAGGTGCGCGCCACGGCCAACCGGTTGGCCAACTTCGATGACGCCAATCTGCGGCGGTCGGCGCGGGCGGCGGTGGCTGCGGCCGCTCGGGTCGAGCGGGCGCTGGAGATATTGGGCGACACCGTTCCTGATCATCTGGCCGCGGCGGGCAAGCTGCGGGTCGAGCACCGGCAGGCGTCGCTCGAGGAGCTGGGTCGGCTCGCCGACCCTCCGATGACGAAAGACGCTGTGGCAGGACGTATCCGGCGGTTGCTGTCGATGGCCGATCGCAAGGCCAAGCAGGACGGCATCCCGGACACTGAATCAGCGGTGACGCCGGATCTGCTCGAAGACGCCTGAGCGTGGCGGGCAGTGGCCACTTAACGCACGCTTCCCGTGGAAAAGCGTGCAATAACTCCACGCTCGGTGAAGATTGAGGCCATGGAGACGCTGAGGGTCGGCGCAGCCTTTCCCGATCCGCCGTTCAACGGCATGCCGGGCAACGGCGGACTGGACATCGACCTGATGACCGCGATCGCCGAAGCCCTAGGCGCCACAGTTGAATTCGTTTCGTATGAAGGCGCAGATTTCAACGGCATCTTCGCCGGCATCGGTTCGGCGTACGACTGCGTCGCGGCCGGCACCACCGTCACCCCCGACCGCGAGGCCAAGGCGCAGTTCGTCCCGCCCTACCTGATCTCCGGGCAGTCGCTCGCCGTCGACACCAGGCGGCTACCCGAGGTCAAGACCATCGAGGACTTGCACGGCCTCACCATCGGCGTCCAGCAGGGCAACACCAGCCAGGCCATCGCCGACGAACTCGTCGCCGGCGGCAAGGCGGCCGCCGTCCGTGTCTACGACTACGGCAGCATCCGCACCGCACTGACCGACCTCACCTCCGGCGACTGCGACGCGGTCATGAAGCTCGCACCGGTCCTGACCGAACTGGTCAAACCGATTCCCGGTGTCGAGGTGGTCCAGCGCGGCATCACCGTGGAAACCATCGCGATCGCGGTCGGCCTGGCTGACCAGGCGTTGCTCGCTCGGATCAGCGTCGCGCAGGAGGAGCTCGAGCAGAACGGGACGTTGCCGCACTTGCGCCGGAGATGGCTGGGCAGTCCCGATGCCGACCAGAGTTCGGCGGTGCACTGACCAGCCCGCGCGTGGCGGTTATCACACCACTAGGCTGGGCAACGCGATAAGGCGACTAAGAGGAGACACAAAGTGACCATCCGTGTCGGCGTAAACGGCTTCGGCCGCATCGGACGCAACTTCTACCGGGCCCTGGCTGCACAGAAAGCCGAGGGCAAGAGCACCGACATCGAGGTCATTGCCGTCAACGACCTCACCGACAACGCCAGCCTGGCGCACCTGCTCAAGTTCGACTCGATCCTGGGCCGCTACCCCGAGGAGATCAGCCTCGAGGGTGAGGACACCATCGTCATCGGCAGCGCCAAGATCAAGGCGCTGGAGGTCAAAGAGGGACCAGCCGCCCTGCCCTGGGGTGACCTGGGCGTCGACGTCGTCGTCGAGTCCACCGGCATCTTCACCAACGCCGCCAAGGCCAAGGGCCACCTGGACGCCGGCGCCAAGAAGGTGATCATCTCCGCGCCCGCCACCGACGAGGACATCACGATCGTGCTCGGCGTCAACGACGACAAGTACGACGGCAGCCAGAACATCATCTCCAACGCCTCGTGCACCACGAACTGCCTCGGCCCGCTGGCCAAGGTGCTCAACGATGAGTTCGGCATCGTCAGGGGCCTGATGACCACCGTGCACGCCTACACCCAGGACCAGAACCTGCAGGACGGCCCGCACAAGGATTTGCGCCGCGCCCGCGCCGCCGCGCTGAACATCGTGCCGACCTCGACAGGCGCCGCCAAGGCCATCGGCCTGGTGCTGCCTGAACTGAAGGGCAAGCTCGACGGCTACGCACTGCGCGTGCCGATCCCGACCGGTTCGTGCACCGATCTGACCGCGGAACTGTCCAAGTCGGCCACCGCCGGCGAGATCAACGCGGCGTTCAAGGCCGCCGCCGACGGCCCGCTCAAGGGCATCCTCAAGTACTACGACGCCCCGATCGTGTCCAGCGACATCGTCACCGATCCGCACAGCTCGATCTTCGACGCCGGGCTGACCAAGGTGATCGACAACCAAGCCAAGACGGTGTCCTGGTACGACAACGAGTGGGGTTACTCCAACCGCCTCGTCGACCTGGTCGCGCTGGTCGGCAAGTCGCTGTAAACCAGTGGCAGTGTCTTCGATCAAGAACCTCTCCGACCTACTCGCAGAAGGGGTTTCGGGTCGGGGCGTGCTCGTACGCTCCGACCTGAACGTTCCGCTCGACGACAACCGCACTATCACCGATCCAGGCCGCATCATCGCCTCGGTGCCGACGCTGCAGGCGCTGTCCGACGCGGGCGCCAAGGTGATCGTCACCGCGCACCTCGGACGGCCGAAGGGCGGACCGGACCCGCAGTTCTCGCTCGCACCGGTTGCGGAAGCGTTGGGGGAGAAGCTCGGTCGGCACGTCCAGTTGGCGGGCGACGTGGTCGGAACCGACGCGCTGGCCCGGGCCGAAGGCCTGACCGACGGCGACATCCTGCTGCTGGAGAACATCCGCTTCGACGCCAGGGAGACCAGCAAGGACGACGCCGAGCGGCTTGCACTGGCCAAGGCGTTGGTCGAATTGGTCGGGGATGACGGTGCTTTCGTGTCCGACGGCTTCGGTGTCGTGCACCGCAAGCAGGCGTCGGTCTACGATGTCGCGACGTTGCTGCCCCACTATGCAGGCACGCTGGTGGCTGCCGAGATCAAAGTACTCGAACAGCTGACCAGCTCAACCGAGCGGCCGTATGCGGTGGTGCTCGGCGGCTCGAAGGTGTCGGACAAGCTGGCCGTCATCGAGAACCTGGCGACCAAGGCGGACAGCGTCGTCATCGGCGGTGGCATGTGCTTCACTTTCCTTGCCTCCCAGGGTGTTTCAGTGGGCAAGTCGCTGCTCGAAGAGGGCATGGTCGACACCTGCCGCAAGCTGCTGGAGGACTACGGCGACGTGATCCATGTGCCGGTGGACATCGTTGTCGCCGACGAGTTCAAAGCCGATTCGCCGTCGGAGACTGTTCCCGCAGACCGCATTCCAGACGACAAGATGGGCTTGGACATCGGACCCGGCTCGGTGGAGCGGTTCACCACGCTGCTGTCCAACGCCAAGACGATCTTCTGGAACGGCCCGATGGGTGTCTTCGAGTTCCCTGCGTTCGCCGCGGGAACCAAAGGCGTCGCGGAGGCGATCATCGCTGCCACTGGCAAGGGTGCGTTCAGCGTCGTCGGCGGCGGAGACTCCGCGGCCGCGGTACGCCAGCTCAGCCTGCCCGAGGACGGCTTCTCGCACATTTCCACGGGCGGCGGGGCTTCGCTGGAATACCTTGAGGGCAAGACGCTCCCCGGTATCGCAGTTCTGGACGACTGAAAGGCCTCGAGAACATGAGCCGTAAGCCGCTGATCGCCGGCAACTGGAAGATGAATCTCAACCACTTCGAGGCGATCGCACTCGTGCAGAAGATCGCGTTTTCGCTGCCGGACAAGTACTTCGACAAGGTCGACGTCGCAGTGCTGCCGCCGTTCACCGACCTGCGTAGCGTGCAGACCCTCGTCGACGGCGACAAGCTGCGGTTGACCTACGGCGCACAGGACGTTTCGCAGCACGACGCCGGCGCGTACACCGGCGAGATCAGCGGTGCCTTCCTGGCCAAGCTCGGCTGCACCTACGTCGTCGTCGGGCACTCGGAACGGCGCACCTATCACCACGAGGACGACGCGCTGGTGGCGGCCAAGGCCGCTGCGGCGTTCAAGCACGGCCTCACGCCGATCATCTGCATGGGCGAGCAGCTCGACATCCGCGAGGCGGGCAACCACGTCGAGTACTGCGTGACTCAGCTGCGGGGCTCGCTGGCGGGGCTGACGGCCGAGCAGATCGGCAACTCCGTGATCGCCTACGAGCCGGTGTGGGCCATCGGCACCGGCCGGGTGGCCAGCGCGGCCGACGCGCAAGAGGTGTGCAAGGCCATTCGCGACGAACTGGGCAGGCTGGCGTCACCACAGGCCGCGGCCAGCGTGCGGGTGCTCTACGGCGGCTCAGTCAACGCCAAGAACGTCGGCGAAATCGTCGCGCAGGAGGATGTGGACGGCGCGCTGGTCGGCGGGGCGTCGCTGGACGGTGAGCAGTTCGCCACGCTGTCGGCCATCGCCGCTGGTGGCCCCCTGCCCTGAGGTGGCCTGAGCGGCCTGTAGTCTGGCGGCCATGGAATTGGCCCTCCAGATCACGCTGATCGTGACCAGTGTGCTGGTCGTGCTCCTGGTCCTGCTGCACCGCGCCAAGGGCGGTGGCCTGTCCACCCTGTTCGGTGGCGGCGTTCAGTCCAGCTTGTCCGGGTCGACCGTCGTCGAGAAGAACCTCGACCGACTGACGCTTTTCGTGACGGGCATCTGGCTGGTGTCGATCGTCGCCGTCGCGCTGCTGATCAAATACAGCTAGGCGATGTCCGCGCCGCGGTCCTATTACGCGGCTCCCGAGGGTGTCGCGGTCACCGCCGTCTACAACAGGGCCTTCGGTACGTTCTTCGACTTCTTCGAACCGCGGATCTTCGTTGACGGTGTCGAGGCTTCCGTCGCGGGGTGGGGCCGCACAGCGGTGCCCGCCGCGACAGGCAGCCACCACGTGCATGTGCACACGAAGTACTTCTTTCCACGCAGAACCGGCCCCGCGGACTACACCGTCGATGTGCCGCCGGGTGCGTACGTCGAGCTCGAATACCGGGCGCCGATATTCACGTTCAGCCGGGGTTCGCTCGGCCCACCGCCGCAGCGCTACAACGGCGTTTGGCCCGTTGTCATCCTCGTCGGGAGCTGTCTGCTTCTGATCGCGATCCTGTTCATCGCCGCTGCGTAAGGCGGATGACAGGAACCCTTCAGGACCCGTCCCTAGGATCGCGCCGTGCTCAGACTTCTCCGTGCTGGCGCGGTCGGTGTTGGCTTTCTCTGCCTCAGTGACGGGATGGCGGCGGCGGACCCGCTGCCGGTTGCCGACGTCACGCAGTCCGCGGTCACCGACGACGGCTGGCACCTGAGTGCCGCGCTGACCAGAATGACCATCAACTCCGTGCCGAACATGGCCGCCACCGCGTTCACCAGGGAGGGCTTCGTCACCGGCAAAGCCGCGGCGACCATCGACGGCAACGGCAACTCGGCGGTGAACTCGGGAACGCTGGTCTTCGGTCTTCAGTTGGGGTGTCAGGTGGACCTCAGCGAAGGCGGCAGTGTGGGGTTCGACGCCGACGCGGGCGTCAGCCCCGGCTTCAACGGCGGCAACCTACTGAATATCGTTGGCCCGTACGCGGATATCGGTGGAAACGCTTCGATCAACCTGCTGCCCGGCAACATCACCAATCTCGGGTTGGGCAAGAAGGAACTCAAGGGCCGCTCCGGCGAGATCGTCGTGCACGACGCCCACGTCAAGGTGGATGGCTGCGGTGGGCAGGTGGCCGTGCGGTTCTTCGCGACGGCGATGATCGACACGGACAAATCCGACGACAGCGTGAACACCTACGGGGACATTCTCACGATATGAGGGCCTTGCGGATTTGGCTTGCGGCAGTAGCACTTTCGGTCATCGCCGGCTGCGTTCCCATCGCGATCGCCAACGCCGACTGCACCACGGCTGGTGATTTCGGGGCCGGCGCCGGATGCTCACCTCCCGGTCAGTCGGGATCGGGCAACGCGGAAAGCTGGCCGCCGACATCGGTGGACTGGCCGCCGCAATTGAAGTCCGATTCGGACAGCGACACCAAGGACAGCGACACCAAATCGACGACGCCGATCGTCATGCCGTACGGACAGAAGCCCGCGCCGGTAAAAGTGACGACGAGCACCAGCGCCACACCGACTCCAATCGTGCTGCCGCAGCATTAGGGCCTCGCCATGCAGGCTCCTGCGCGCACGTCGATACTTGAGGGATGGCAGAAGGACCGGACGTCGCGCTCGCCCCGATCGGTTCGGTGCGGCGCACCCAGGTCGGTCGCGAGGCGACCGAGCCGATGAGGGAGGACATCCGGCTGCTGGGCACCATCTTGGGCGACACGGTCAGGGAGCAGAACGGCGAGGAGGTGTTCGACCTCGTCGAGAGGGCGCGCGTGGAATCGTTTCGGGTACGGCGGTCGGAGATCGACCGCGCCGAACTGGCGCGGATGTTCGACGGCATCGACATCCGCATGGCCGTCCCCGTCATCCGGGCGTTCAGTCACTTCGCCCTGCTGGCCAACGTCGCCGAGGACATCCACCGTGAACGCCGCAGAGCCGCGCACGTCGCCGCGGGGGAGCCACCGCAAAACAGCAGCCTGGCCGCCACCTACCTCAAACTCGATTCCGCCGATCTCGACTCGGCCACGGTCGCCGAAGCGCTCAAGGGAGCGTTGGTGTCGCCGGTGATCACCGCGCATCCCACCGAGACGCGGCGCCGCACGGTGTTCGACGCTCAACACCGAATCACTGAATTGATGCGGCTGCGTCTGCACGGGCACAGTGAGACCGATGATGGCCGCGACATCAATCGGGAGCTGCGTCGGCACATCTTCACGCTGTGGCAGACCGCGCTGAATCGATTGTCGCGGTTGAAGATCCAAGACGAGATCGAAACGGGCTTGCGCTACTACCAGGCGGCGTTCCTCGACGTCATCCCGAAGGTCAACGCCGAGGTCCGCACGGCGCTGCAGGCGCGCTGGCCCGACGCGCACCTGCTCGAGCAGCCGATTCTGCGGCCAGGGTCCTGGATTGGTGGTGACCGCGACGGTAATCCGAACGTCACCGGCGACGTGGTCCGGCTGGCCACCGGCAGGGCCGCCTATACCGCGCTGGAGCACTACTTCACCGAAATCACCGCGCTGGAACAGGAATTGTCGATGTCGGCGCGACTGGTGAACATCAGCGACGAGCTCAACGCACTGGCGGGCGACTGCGACGAGCCTGTCCGCGCCGACGAACCGTACCGTCGCGCGTTGAGGGTGATCCACGGCCGACTCACCGCGACGGCGGCAGAGATACTGGACAGCCAACCCGAGCACGAACTCGATCTGGGCCTCCAGCGCTACTCGACTCCTGCCGAACTGCTCGCCGACCTCGACGTCATCGATCAATCATTGCGGGGCAACAGCAGCGGGGTGCTCGCCGATGATCGACTGGCCAGGCTACGGGAAGCCGTGCACGTCTTCGGCTTTCACCTGTCCGGCCTCGACCTGCGGCAGAACTCCGATGTGCACGAAGAAGTTGTCGCCGAACTTCTGGCGTGGGCCGGTGTGCATCCGGACTATCGCTCGCTTCCCGAACCGGACCGCGTCGAGCTGCTGGTCGCCGAACTGGCCACTCGCAGACCGCTGACAAGGGACGACGCCGGGTTGTCGGAGTTGGCCCGCAAGGAACTCGACATCGTGGCCGCCGCTTCGCATGCGGTCGGTGTGTTCGGACCGCAGGCGGTGCCGAACTACATCATCTCGATGTGCCAGTCGGTTTCGGACATGCTCGAGGCGGCGATTCTGCTCAAGGAGGTCGGGCTGCTCGACGCCTCAGGTGACACGCCGTACGCGCCTGTCGGCATCGTCCCGTTGTTCGAGACGATCGACGATCTGCAACGCGGTTCGACCATTCTCGAATCGGTGCTTGACATTCCGCTGTATCGCGCGGTGGTGAGCTCCCGGGGCGACAGCCAGGAAGTGATGCTCGGGTATTCCGACTCCAACAAGGACGGCGGCTACCTGGCCGCGAACTGGGCGCTGTACCGTGCCGAGCTGGATCTGGTAGAGTCGGCGCGCAAGACCGGAATCCGGTTGCGGCTGTTCCATGGTCGCGGGGGAACGGTCGGTCGCGGCGGCGGGCCGAGCTACGACGCCATCCTGGCCCAGCCACCTGGCGCGGTGAACGGATCGCTGCGCCTGACCGAACAGGGCGAGGTGATCGCCGCCAAGTACGCCGAACCGCGGATTGCGCACCGCAACCTCGAGACGCTGTTGGCCGCGACGCTTGAGGCCACGCTGCTCGACGTCGAAGGGCTCGGCGATGCCGCCGGGCCGGCCTACGAGGTGCTAGATGACGTGGCCGCGAGGGCCCAACGCGCCTACGCTGAATTGGTCCATGACACACCGGGTTTCGTCGAGTACTTCAAGGCATCGACACCGGTGAGCGAGATCGGGGCGCTGAACATCGGTAGCAGGCCGACGTCGCGTAAGCCGACGACGTCGATCTCCGACTTGCGGGCCATCCCCTGGGTGTTGGCGTGGAGCCAGTCGCGGGTGATGCTGCCCGGCTGGTACGGCACCGGAACCGCGTTCGAGACCTGGATCGCCGAAGGCGACGGCCGATTGGAAGTGCTGCAGGACCTCTATCGCCGGTGGCCGTTTTTCCGCACCGTGCTGTCGAACATGGCACAGGTGTTGGCCAAGGCGGACATGGGATTGGCGGCGCGCTACTCCGAACTGGTCGATGACGTGGCGCTGCGCAAGAGGGTGTTCGACAAGATCGTCGAGGAACACGACCGCACCATCCGTATGCACAAGCTGATCACCGGCCACGACGACTTGCTTGCCGACAACCCGGCGCTGGCTCGGTCGGTGTTCAACCGCTTCCCCTATCTGGAACCGCTGAACCATCTGCAGGTGGAATTGTTGCGGCGGTACCGGTCTGGGGATGACGACGATCTGGTCAAGCGCGGCATCCTGCTGACCATGAGCGGGTTGGCCACCGCGTTGCGAAACAGCGGCTAACCTCGGGAGTCATGGCTCGGCTGCTGATCAAGAATGTCCGAATCTTCGACGGATTGACCGACCATCACTTCGCGGGCCACGTCCTGATCGAGGGAACGAAGGTCGCCGCGGTCGAGACATCGCCGATCGCGGAAGACTCGACCACCGTCGTCATCGATGGCACCGACAGGGTGTTGATGCCCGGCATGAGCGACGCCCACGTGCACCTGATGGGGATGGCCAACACCATGTTCGACATGATGCTGGCGTCCCAATCTCAGCTGATCGCAAGCACCCTCGCCCGCGCCAAGGAAACGTTGCTCCGCGGATTCACCACGGTTCGGGACATGGCAGGCGACACCGCGGGCATCAAGAACGTGATCGACAGCGAGCCCGCCCTCGGACCACGCATCTATCCCAGTCAGGCCGCGATCTCACAGACCGCGGGGCACGGCGACTTCGGGATGGTCTACCAGGCCCACCGCGCTGGGTGGCGAGGAGTCCCGGGCCGAGCAGATCGGAATGATGCGGGTCGCCGACGGCGAGACCCGCGTCCTGGCTGCCGTTCGTGAGCAGCTTCGCCAAGGCGCCTCGCAGATCAAGCTCATGGCGGGCGGCGGCGTGGCGTCGGCATATGACCCGCTGTACACGATGCAATTCACCCCGCGAGAACTTGGTGCGGCCGTCGATGCCGCGAAGGACTACGGCACCTACGTCGCCACCCATGTGTACACCGTCGCGGGAATTCACCGTGCAGTCGAGGCGGGGGTGAAGTCGATCGAGCACGGCCACCTGGCCGACGAACCGACTGTCGGCATGCTCGCCGAGCGCGATGTCTGGCTGTCCACCCAACCGTTCGCCGAACACGACCACACTTTCCCCAACCCGGAGAACGCCGAGAAGAACCGCGAGATCTGCGCGGGCACGGATCAGCTGTACGCCTGGGCGCGCAAGCACGGCGTCAAGACGGCGTGGGGAACCGATCTGCTCTTCGAACCCGAACTGACAGGCAGGCAGAGCGAGATGCTGACCCGACTCGGCGACTACATGAGCAACGTCGAAGCGCTCAAGATGGTGACGTCGGGAAATGCCAGCCTGTTTCGGCTCGCCGGCGAACGCGACCCGTACAAGGCGGCCAGGCTCGGCGAGATCAGCGTGGGCGCATGGGCAGACCTGCTACTGATCGACGGCGACCCCATAGCGGATCTCGGGTTGTTGTCAGACCCTGCGAAGAACATCGCCGTAATCGTCAAGGACGGCGCGGTGGTCAAGAATGCGCTATGAGCCTGCCCGTTACAGCCCGGCGGAGCGGCGCACCCGATTGACGACGCCACGCACCGCGGACTCGGTCGCGGCGATCGGTGCGACCGCGGCTTCACCGAGATCAACGATGCGCTCGACGCGGGCGACAATGCCTTCCAACCGATCGACCATCGCGAACAGGCGGGGCGCGAGTTCGTTGATCTGATTGATCGTCTCGTTGAACCGCTCCAGCGTGGCGTCAAGGGTGGCTGTCGAGTTGTTCAAGTCGATCAGAGTCTCGCCCAAGCCCTCCAGGATGGTGTCGACCTGCTCCACCGTGACATCCGCGTTCAGCGCCGCCTGGGCAAGCTTGCGGATCCGTTCGGGCCCGGTACGAACCGGCTTGCCGCCCTTGTCTGCCATGAAGGTCATTATGACCACACCGATGGAACCGCAGAAGCGAAGTCGTCGTCTGAATCAGCATGCAGTGTGGTAACAATCCCCGTGTAGTCGGCGCTGAGGTGAGCCGACGTATCAGCGATTACCTCGAGGGATACGTCGACGCGCAAACCCACCAGAGCGACGACGCGGACAACCCGCCGCGAGACTACGGATTATGACGCCAATCCCTCGAAATCCGTCATATTGCGTGGTCTCGGCGGGCCTAGAGCTTGGAGGCGGCGTCCTCGTCGAGCAGCCACACCGTCTGGTCTCTGCCGACGGCTCCGGCAGCGGGCACGTCCACCGGGTCGGCGCCGTCGATGGCCGCCGCGACCGCGTCGGCCTTGCCCGCACCAGACACCACCAACCAGACCTCCCGCGACCGCGCAATAGCGGGCAGCGTCAACGTGATTCGGCGCGGGGGCGGCTTGGGGGAGTCGGGCACGCCCAGCACCAGTCGGTCGATTTCGCGCACCGCAGGCGTGTCGGGGAACAGCGAGTTGATGTGCCCCTCGGGCCCCATGCCCAGCAGATGTACGTCGAAAACCGGTGCGGGTTCTCCCGCTTCGGCGTTCGCCGCGAGGACCTGCTCATAGTCCCGCGCGGCCGCGTCCAGATCATCGCCGAACGCAGCACCGCTGGCAGGCATCGGATGCACGTTGGCGGCCGGGATGTCGATATGGTCGAGCAGCGCCTCACGGGCCTGCTTGTCATTGCGTTCATCGTCGTCTTCCGGCACGAACCGGTCGTCGCCCCAGTAGAAGTGCACTCTGGACCAGTCGATCTGGTCGCCACGTTCGGCGAGGCGCTTCAGCAATCCGATGCCGGTGCCGCCGCCCGTCAAGACGATCGACGCTCGACCGCGGAACTGGATCACCGACGTGATTTCTTGGGCCAGTCGGTCGCCGGCCGCCGCGACGAGCGCGTCGGCGTCCGGGTATCTGTGTACCGACACACTCATATGTACTGCACTTTCTCGATGCCCTGCAGTGCCTCGTGGTAGATCTCGTCGGCGTCCAGTCTGCGCAGGTCCTCGGCGAGGCATTCCTTGGCTTCCCTGCGCGCCAACGGAATTCGCGCCTCCGGCCTGCTGCTGCGGGTCAGGGTCGCGGTGACACCCGTCTGCGGCCGCCGCAGCGTGATCGTCTCGCTGTGACGGACCAGTTCCACCTTCAGCTCGCCAACCGCACGCTGCACAGGACCGTCGATGCGCTCGGCGAGCCAGCCCGCCAGCACGTCGAGCGACGGCTCCTCCTTCAGACCCGACACCAGCGCGGAGGTGATCGGCTCATGAGGCTCCTGGTCCACCGCCGATGCCAGCAGCGCACGCCAGTACGTGATGCGCGCCCACGCCAGATCCGTGTCACCCGACGTGTAGCCCTGCAGCCGGCTCTTGATGGCGGCCATCGGGTCGGCACAATCCGTTGCGTTGGTTATCCGGCGAACCGCCAACTGGCCCAACGGGTCCTGAGCCGGAACATCCGGCCCGCCGGCTGGCCACCACGCGACCACCGGGGTGTCGGGAAGCAGGAACGGCAGCACCACGCTGCTGGCGTGGTCGGCGAGCGCACCGTGCAGACGCAGCGCTACCACCTCACCGGCACCGGCATCCGCGCCCACCCGGAGTTGCGCATCGAGTCGCGACTCGGCGGCATTGCGGTCACCGGGGACGACAACGATCACGCGGCACGGGTGTTCGCGGCTCGCGAAGTTCGCCGCTTCGATGGAATCTTCAAGGAGGTCGTCGGCATGCAACGAGATCACCAGCGTGAGCACGCGGCTCAAGGTGATGGCGCCACCCTCCTCGCGAAGGCCGGTGATCTTCTTGTTGATGTCGTTGGTTGTCGTATCGGGCAGGTCGACAATCATTTACGGCCGCCTCCATTCCCTGCCCATGCGATGCATCATCTCGTCAGCCGACGCGGGGCCCCACGTGCCTGACTCGTATGCGTCCGGCTTGCCGTTCGATGCCCAGTAGTCGAGTACCGGATCCAGTATCTCCCACGAGAATTCGACCTCCCGGTTCACCGGGAACAGAGACGGCTCACCGAGCAGGACGTCGAGGATCAACCGCTCATAAGCCTCAGGCGAGTCCTCGGCGAACGCCGAACCATACGAGAAGTCCATGTTGACGTCGCGGACCTCCATGGCGCTACCGGGGACCTTGGAACCGAACCGCGTGGTGATGCCCTCGTCGGGCTGTACCCGAATCACCAACGCATTCTGGCCGAGTTCCTCGGTCATCGTCTTGTCGAACGGTAGGTGCGGCGCCCGCTTGAAGATCAGTGCGATCTCGGTGACCCTGCGCCCCAGCCGTTTTCCGGTCCGGAGGAAGAACGGCACGCCGGCCCAACGGCGGGTGTCGATCTCGAGGGTGATCGCCGCGTACGTCTCGGTGGTGGAGTCCTTCGAGAACCCGTCCTCCTCGAGCAGCCCCACCACCTTCTCGCTGCCTTGCCAACCTGCGGAGTACTGACCGCGTGCGGTGGTCTGATCGAACGGCTGCATCGGGCGGGTCGCCGAAAGCACCTTGATCTTCTCCGCCTGCAGTTCATGCGGACTGAAACTGACCGGCTCCTCCATCGCGGTGAGCGCCATCAACTGGATCAAGTGATTCTGGATCACGTCGCGGGCCGCCCCGACGCCGTCGTAATACCCGCCACGACCACCGAGGCCGATGTCTTCGGCCATGGTGATCTGCACACTGTCGACGTAGTTGTTGTTCCAGATCGGCTCGTACAACTCGTTTGCGAACCGCAGCGCCAGAATGTTCTGAACAGTTTCCTTGCCCAGATAGTGGTCGATGCGGAACACCGCCTCCTCGGGGAAGACGCTGTTGACCACCTCGTTGAGTTCACGCGCGCTGTCCAGATCGTGGCCGAACGGCTTCTCGATGACGACGCGACTCCAGCGCCCCTCCTGAGGACGAGCGAGTCCTGACTGCTGCAGCTGTTCGCACACCTCCTGGAAGGCCTTCGGCGGGATGGACAGATAGAACGCGTGATTGCCGCCTGTACCTCGTTCGGCGTCGAGTTTGTCGAGCTGCTCGGCGAGCTTGCCGAACGACGCGGGGTCATCGAAGTTGCCCTGCACGAACCGGATGCCCTCGGCCAGGCGGTCCCAGACTTCCTGGCGGAACGGCGTACGGGCGTGTTGCTTGACGCTTTCCAACACGACGTCGGCGAACGCGTCGTGGGTCCAGTCCCTTCGACCGAACCCGACCAGTGCGAAGGTCGCGGGCAACAATCCGCGATTCGCGAGGTCGTAGATCGCGGGCATCAACTTCTTGCGGGCGAGGTCTCCTGTGACGCCGAAGATCACCACCCCGCAGGGCCCAGGGATCCGCGGCATCCGCTTGTCGCGCTTGTCGCGCAGCGGATTCTGCCAATCCCTCATTTCTTGGCTGCGTCGAGCTGACCTTGCGTGGCGTCGAGCAATTCGTGCCACGACTTCTCGAACTTCTCCACGCCCTCGTCCTCGAGCAGCCTGAACACGTCCGGTAGATCGATGCCGACTCCCGCCAGCTGATCGAACAGAGCCTGGGCCGCGTCCGCCGTCCCTGTGACGGTGTCGCCGGTGATGACGCCGTGGTCGGCCACCGCGTCAATCGTCTTCTCCGGCATGGTGTTCACGGTGTTCGGTGCCACCAGCTCGGTGACGTACAGGGTGTCGGAGTACTCCGGGTTCTTGACCCCGGTCGACGCCCACAGCGGCCGCTGTACCCGCGCGCCGTCGGCCGCAAGGGCCTCGAAGCGCGAACCGCCGACGAACACCTCTTCGTATGCCGCATAAGCCAGCCGGGCGTTGGCCACACCGGCCTTGCCGCGCAGAGCCAACGCCTCCTCGCTCCCGATCTTCTCCAGCCGCTTGTCGATCTCGGTGTCGACGCGCGAGACGAAGAACGAGGCCACGGAATGGATCTTCGACAGATCGTGTCCGGCTTCCTTGGCCTTCTCCAAACCTGCCAAGTACGCGTCCATCACCGCGCGGTGCCGCTCGACCGAGAAGATCAAGGTCACGTTGACCGAAATACCTTCTGCCAGAGCAGCAGTGATCGCGGGCAGGCCTGCCTGGGTGGCCGGGATCTTGATGAAGAGGTTGGGCCGGTCGACGATCTTCCACAGCTCGATCGCCTGGAGGATCGTCTTGTCGGTATCTTGCGCCAGTCGCGGATCGACCTCGATCGACACCCGGCCGTCGACGCCATCGGACTGCTCGTACTGCTTGGCCAGCACATCGCATGCGTTGCGGACGTCGTCGGTGGTGACGGTGCGGACGGTCGCATCCACGTCGGCGCCGCGCTCGGCCAGTTCTTTGACCTGCGCGTCATAGGCGGTGCCCTTGGACAGTGCCGCCTGGAAGATAGAAGGATTCGTGGTCACGCCCACCACGCTCTTGGTGTCGATCAACTCTTGCAGGTTGCCGGTCTGGAGCCGGTCTCGCGACAGGTCGTCCAGCCACACGGAGACACCCGCGGCGGACAGGGCTGCAAGATTGGGATTCTGAGCCATTGTGTTGCCTTTCACATCTTGTCTGAAGTCAGTTGTCCAGTGCTCGCTCCGCGGCCGCAACCACAGCCTCAGGGGTGAAGCCGAATTCGCGGAACAGCGTCTTGTCGTCGGCGGATTCGCCGTAGTGCTCGATCGAGACGATCTCGCCCGTGTCGCCGACCAGCTTGTACCAGCTCTGCGCCACGGCGGCCTCGACGGCGACGCGTGCCGACACGGCCGGGGGGAGAACCTTGTCGCGGTACTCCGCAGGCTGCGACTCGAACCACTCGACACACGGCATCGACACCACGCTCGCGGTGATTCCCTTGTCCGCCAGAATCTTCTGTGCGCCCACCGCCACTTGCAGTTCCGATCCGGTGCCGATCAACACCACGTCGGGATCCTCGTCGGGAGTGCCGCCCAGTACGTATCCACCCTTGGCCACCCCTTCGGCGCTGGTGCCCTCCAGCACCGGGATGCCCTGCCGGGTCAAGATGAAACCAACCGGACCGCTGCCGTTACCGCGGGCCAGGATGCTGCGCCACGCATAGGCGGTCTCGTTCGCGTCGCCCGGTCGCACCACCGACAGGTTCGGGATCGCCCGCAGCGCCGCCAGATGTTCGATCGGCTGGTGGGTGGGACCGTCCTCGCCGAGGCCGATCGAGTCGTGCGTCCAGATGTAGATGGTGTCGATGTCCATCAGCGACGCCAACCGCACCGCGGGCCGCATGTAATCGGAGAACTGCAGGAACGTGCCGCCGAACGCGCGGGTGGGTCCGTGCAGCACGATGCCGGACAGGATCGCACCCATGGCGTGCTCGCGGACGCCGAAGTGCAGCACGCGCCCGTACGGATCGGCGCTGAACTCCTTGGTGGAGATCGAGGGCGGGCCGAACGATTTCACACCCTTGATGGTGGTGTTGTTACTGCCCGCGAGATCCGCTGAGCCGCCCCACAATTCGGGCAAGTTCGGCGCTACGTCGTTGAGAACCTGACCGAACGCGGCTCGGGTGGCCAGCGGCTTGGAGCCCGGCTCCCAATGGGTCAGGTCGGCGTCCCAACCCTCGGGCAGCTCCTGTGCGGTCAGCCGGTCCAGCAGCGCCTTGCGCTCGGGCTCACGCTGCGCCCACGCGTCGAACTCGCTCTGCCACTTCTCGTGGGCCTCCTTACCGCGGTCCACCAGCTTGCGGGTGTGCTCGATGACCTCGTCGCTCACGTCGAACGAATTGTCCGGGTCGAACCCGAGGATCTTCTTGACGGCGGCGACCTCGTCGGCGCCCAGGTCGGCGCCGTGCGCCTTGCCGGTGTTCATCAGATTCGGCGCCGGGTAGCCGATGACGGTGCGCAGCGCGATGAACGACGGCCTGTCGGTGACGGCCTTGGCCTGCTCGATGGCCTCCTGAATGCCGAGGACGTTCTCACCGCCCTCGACCTCCTGCACGTGCCAGCCATAGGCGCGGTAACGCGCGGCGGTGTCCTCGCTCAAGGCGATGTTGGTGTCGTCCTCGATCGAGATCTGGTTGTGGTCATAGAACACGATCAGGTTGCCGAGATGCTGGGTGCCCGCCAACGACGACGCTTCGCTGGTGACACCTTCCTCGATGTCGCCGTCCGAGGCGATCACATAGATGTAGTGATCGAACGGGCTGGTGCCCGGCGCGGCGTCGGGGTCGAACAGACCCCGCTCGTAGCGCGACGCCATGGCCATGCCGACCGCCGACGCCAAGCCCTGACCGAGCGGTCCGGTGGTGATCTCCACGCCCTTGGTGTGGCGGAACTCCGGATGGCCCGGGGTCTTGCTCTTCCAGGTCCGCAGCGACTCGAGGTCGGACAGCTCGAGCCCGAAACCGCCCAGGTACAGCTGGATGTAGAGGGTCAGGCTGCTGTGGCCCGCCGACAGCACGAAGCGATCACGGCCCAGCCAGTGCACGTCGCTGGGGTCGTGGCGCATCTCGCGCTGGAAAAGGGTGTACGCCAACGGGGCGAGGCTCATCGCCGTACCGGGGTGACCGTTGCCCACCTTGTGCACCGCGTCCGCCGCCAACACTCTGACGGTGTCTACAGCCCTGGAGTCCAGCTCGGTCCAGTCATCGGGGTGGTTCGGGCGGGTCAGGGCAGAGATCTCGTCGAGAGTGGTCACGTGGCGAACTCCTTATCGAGGGCGGGGCTCCGCGAACTGCTTGTCTAAAAAACACCCTAGTGCGGGATAGTCATCCGATGCAGGGGCGTGGGGGACGATTAGGAAGGCGTTTACACGCGGTCTACCATCGTCTGTAGTAGAAGCCGCGCAGCCGCGGTGATCCTGAGGAGTAAGTGCGTGAGAGTTCGCGAGGGCGGTCCTGTCCAAGGGACGCCGAATCGCATCCGCACCACGCTTGCCGGCTACCTGGCGTTGACCAAGCCGCGGGTGATCGAGCTTCTGCTCGTCACCACGATTCCCGCGATGCTGCTGGCGCACCGCGGTACGGTCGATCCGCTGTTGATCCTCAACACCTTGTTCGGCGGCCTGCTGGCCGCGGCGGGCGCCAACACGCTCAACTGCGTGGCCGACGCCGACATCGACAAGAAGATGAAGCGCACCTCCCGCAGACCCTTGGCCAGGGACACGGTGCCGCGCAGCCATGCCCTGGTGTTCGGGCTCGCGCTGTCGGTGGGGTCGTTCTTCTGGCTGTGGTGGACGACGAACATGCTGTCCGCGCATCTGGCAGGCGCGACCATCGCGTTCTATGTGCTGATCTACACCCTGCTGCTGAAACGGCGCACCTCGCAGAACGTGGTGTGGGGCGGAGCCGCAGGCTGCATGCCGGTGATGATCGGCTGGTCGGCGGTGACCGGGACCATCCAGTGGCCGGCGCTGGTGATGTTCGCGATCATCTTCTTCTGGACCCCGCCGCACACTTGGGCGCTGGCCATGCGCTACAAGGAGGACTACCAGGCGGCCGGGGTGCCGATGCTGCCCGCCGTGGCCACCGAGCGGCAGGTCACCAAGCAGATCCTGGTCTACACCTGGTTGACGGTGCTTGCGACGCTGGCGCTCGCGCTGGCGACGGGCTGGCTGTACGCGTCGGTGGCCATCCTGGCAGGCGCCTGGTTCCTGGTGATGGCGCATCAGCTTTACGCCGGTGTGCGTCGCGGTGAGCCGGTGAAGCCGCTGCGGTTGTTCCTGCAGTCGAACAACTATCTCGCCGTGGTGTTCCTTGCGCTTGCGGTGGATTCGGCCCTGGCGCTGCCGAGGCTGCTAGGGCACTAGAACCACGGAGCCGACGGTCTTGCGGCCCTGCAGGTCGCGGTGGGCCTGCTCGGCGTCCTCGAGCCGATAGTGCTCGCTGACCATGATATTGATGGTGCCCGAGGCGATCGCGTCGAGCAATTCTCCTGCCCGCCAAGCGAATTCGTCAGGTGTCCGGGTGTGGTGCACAAGTGTGGGCCTGGTCAGGAACAGTGAACCCGCCGCGTTGAGCCGCTGCGGATCGAATGGGGGGACCGGACCGCTGGACGCGCCGAACAATGCGACCGTGCCGCGGACCCGGCAACTGGCAAGGCTCGCCTCGAAGGTGTCCGCGCCGACACCGTCGTAGACCGCGGCGACACCGCCGTCGGTGAGGTCCTTGATCGTGGCGCCGAACGCCTCCGGGTCATCGGGATAACCGAGCACCTCCACGGCGCCCGCCTTGCGCGACAATTCCCGCTTCTCGGGCGTCGACACCGTGGTGATCACCCGCACGGCCAGGCTGGTGGCCCATTGGGTCAGGATCAGTCCGACGCCGCCGGCACCTGCGTGCACCAGCACCGCGTCGCCCTCCTGGACCGGGTACGTCGACTTGATCAGGTAGTGCGCGGTCATCCCCTTCAACAGCGACGCGGCGGCCACGTCGGCACCGACCCCTTCCGGCACGTAGGCGCAGAAATCGGCAGGGGCGACACAATATTCGGCGTACGCGCCCACGGCCTGCGCGGTGACGACGCGGTCGCCGGGGCTCAACGCCGCCACGTCCTCGCCGACCGCCTCGACGGTGCCGCACACCTCCGTGCCCAGCACGAACGGCAGCTCGCGCGGGTACAGCCCCGTCCGGAAATACGTGTCGATGAAGTTCACGCCGATGGCTTCGGCCTTGATCACCACCTCGCCCGGTCCCGGGGAGGGCTTGTCGGTGTCGACGTAGTTCAGGACTTCCGGTCCGCCGGTCTCGGCGACTTCAATGGCCTTCATGCGCTCTATCCTGCCAAGGTGAAGCTCGCCAAGCCCGACGTGTTCCATCCGCGCATCGTGCTGGCCGCGTGCCCGGCGTTGCCGGAGGGCGACGGCGACGACGACGGGCTGGTCGAGGCGTTGCGCCACCGCGGGTTGCATGCCCGCTGGCTGTCGTGGGACGACACGCAGACACTGAAGGCCGATCTGGTGATCCTGCGCGCGGCGTGGGACTACATCGACCGCCTCGACGAATTCCTGGCCTGGACGCGGCAGGTACGCAATCTGCTCAATCCGCCGCAGGTCGTGCAGTGGAACACCGACAAGCGCTATCTCGCCGACCTCGCGGCGGCAGGCGTTCCAGCGGTGCCCAGCCGGTTCTTCCCGCCGGGGGATGGGGTGGCGTTGCCGGCGGGCGAAGTGGTGGTCAAGCCCGCGATCGGCGCGGGATCGGTTGATACGCTTCGGTTTTCGGACCACGATGAGGCGCGCGCACATGCTGCGGCGCTGCACGCCGAGGGCCGCACGGTGCTGGTGCAGCCCTACGACCGCAGGGTCGAGCACGGCGAAACCGCGCTGGTGTTCATCGGTGGCAGGCAGTCGCACGCCTTCACCAAGGGCCCGATCCTGCGTGCGCCCGGCCGTGCTCCGGTGTTCGACGAGTCCGGCACGTACGCCCAGGAGACGCTGACGCCCGCCGATCCCGACTTCGAGCTGTGGGACCTCGGGCATGCCGCGTTGGCCGCCTCGGCCGCCCATCTCGGCATCGGAGTCGCTGATTTGCTGTACGCACGCGTGGACGTGATCGGCGACCGACGCGACGCGCATGTCCTCGAGGTGGAATTGGTCGAGCCGTCGCTGGGCTGGCGACAGTTGGACGCGATTACGCGGACACGACAGCAGCGCGAGTTCGCAGTCGGGGTGGAGTCAGCCCTGGAGCGGCTAGGGCTCGGCCCGCTCTCGCATCGACGCCCATAGCGCGGCGGTGGCCGCGGTGCAGGCCGCCGCACCGAGCACGTGCACGGCCACCAGCGCGGCGGGCACACCGGTGAAGAACTGCACGGTGCCGACGACCCCCTGTGTGACGACCAGCACCAGCAGCACCCCCAGCCGCAGCATCACGGGCCGCGGCGCGTGCACTGCGAGCAGGCCGAAGCCGAGGCCGATGAGCAGCGCCAGGTACCCGACGAGCAGCGACGAGTGCATGTGCACCAGCGTGGTGATCTCGACGTGTAGCCGAGGCACCGGCTGGGTGATGCTCTTGTCGCCGGCGTGCGGGCCCGCGCCGGTCACCAGCGTGCCGCTGACAAGTTGCGCGGCCAGCACAACGGCAGTCACAACGGTCAACTGGCGCAGCGGCTTCGGCGCCACGGGTGTCGAGACGCCGTTGTCGGGTTCGCCGATCTTGACGTACAGCAGGACGGCCAGCCACACCATGGTCATCGACGCCAGCAGGTGAATGGCGACCGTCCACCACAACAATCCGGTCAGCACGGTGATGCCGCCGATCACGGCCTGCACCACCGTCGACGCCGGCATCAGCCACGCGTAGATCAGCACTTCACGGCGACGGCGGGCACGGGTCACGGCCAGCACCGCCAGCACGGCTGTCAACACCACCAGGAAGGTGATCATCCGGTTGCCGAACTCAACAGCCTGGTGGACGACCGCGACCTCGGCGTGGGGGACGGGCACGAAGCTGCCGGGGAAGCATTGCGGCCACGTCGGGCACCCCAGACCCGATGCCGTGACGCGCACGATGGCACCCGTCACGGCGATACCGCCCTGGGTCAGGATGACGGCAGCGGCGATCACGCGCTGGACCCGCAGGCTCGGCATGGGCAGCAGGTCGACCACTCGCAGAAATGCGCGTCGCACGTTCCGATGGTAGAGGACGGCAACTACAGCCCGTAGTAGCGGGTCATCCGGCCGCCGAGACGCACGTTTTGCAGAAGAAGTTCGAGTAGAGGCCTGCAAAAGGTGCATTTCGCGAGCTCAGGTGAAGCGGAACCAGCGCAGCGCGCACAGCCCTGCCGCAGCGCCCCACGCCGCGAGCACGGCGATGCCGAACCAGTCCACCGACAGCGCCATCGCTTGCGACAATGCTTCGGTCAACGCGCCTGATGGCGTCAACCGGGCCACCCACTGCACGCCGTGCGGCACCATCCCACCTTCAAGCGTCAACGCACCCAATCCGGCGAAGATGAACCACAACAGGTTGGCGATGGCCAGCACGATCTCCGCTTTGAGTGTGCCGCCGAGCAGCAGACCGAGTGCCGCGAATCCCGCGGTGCCGAGCGCGATGATCACCGCGCCAAGCGCCAAGCCCAAAATGTGCGGCCGCCAGCCGAGCGCGAACCCGATGGCGCCCAACAGGATTGACTGCAGAAACACCACGGTGACCACGGCCAGCGACTTGCCTGCGATGATGCCCCACACCGGCAGCGCCGTGGCGCCCAGCCGTTTGAGCGCCCCGTAGCGCCGGTCGAACGCGACCGCGATGGCCTGTCCGGTGAACGCCGTCGAGATGACCGCCAGCGCCATGATCGCCGGTACGAAGGTGGCTGCCCGGTTCGGCCCGAACGAGCCGAGCGGCAGTAGCGTCAGCCCGATCAAGAGGGTGATCGGGATGAACATGGTGAGCAGCAGTTGTTCGCCGTTGCGCAGCAACAGCTTGAGTTCGAGGCCGAACTGCGCGGCCAGCATCTTCTGCACGGTCGCGGGCCGGGGGTCAGGCGAAAACGTGCCTGGTGCAAACAGATTGGTCACGATCGCAGCTCCCTTCCGGTCAGGTCGAGGAAGACGTCCTCGAGGCTGCGCTGCTCGACGCGCATGTCGGTGGCGAGTACGTCCAGCCGCGCGCACCATGCGGTGACGGTGGCAAGCACCTGAGGATCGATGTGGCCCTCGACCAGGTACTCACCAGGGGAGGTCTCCGCGGCCTTGTAGCTTTCTGGCAGCGCCGAGATCAGCAGCGAAAGGTCGAGCATCCGCGGCGCGCGGAACCGCAACTGGTTCTCGGCGCCGCTGCGCATCAACTCCGCGGGTGTGCCGGTGGCCACCGCGACGCCGTGGTCGATGATCACGATCCGGTCGGCCAGTTCCTCTGCCTCGGTCAGCTGATGTGTGGTCAGCACCACGGTGACGCCGTCGCGGCGCAGGCCGTTGATCAACTCCCACACCACGATTCGCGCGTGCGCGTCCATGCCTGCGGTGGGCTCGTCGAGGAACACCAGTTCGGGGCGGCCTACCACCGCGCACGCCAGGGCCAGTCGCTGCTGTTGTCCGCCGGAAAGCCGTCGGTAGGTGGTGCGTGCCGCTTCGGTCAGGCCGAGCGTGTCCATCAGCCACTTCGTATCCAGCGGGTTGGCCGCGTACGACGCGACCAAGTTCAGCATCTCGCCCGCCCTTGCGGCGGGATAGCCGCCACCGCCCTGCAGCATCACGCCGATGCGCTCGCGTACCCGCGCGTTGTCGGCGACGGGATCCAGCCCGAGAATCTCGATGCTGCCTGCGTCGGGCTTGAGAAAGCCTTCGCACATCTCGATCGTGGTGGTCTTGCCCGCGCCGTTGGGTCCCAGCAGGGCAAGCACCTCGGCAGCGTGTACGTCGAGATCGAGTTCGGACACAGCCGTCGTCGATCCGTACCGCTTGATCACACCGCGCAGACGCACGGGCACGGCCGACGAGCGCTCGCGCGGGGAGCCAACGGCACTGGACTCGGAGGTCACGGGGATTCAGCGTAAGCGCCGGGCTTGGCAAGCTGCGCTGCCGGTATTGCCGGTTCGACGATGTCGGTTGGTCGTGGCACCGGCGCGGGGCCCGCGTCGGGGAGCTTTCGCCACGGCAGGCGGTAGTAGGTGATGCCGATGAGGATGACGACGATCAGCGTGCTCGCGATGACCGCGAGCAGGATCTGGAACAGGGTGAAGCGGTCACCGTTGGCCGTCGGACCGAAGATGCCGACGACAAGGGTGACGACGATGGTGGCGGTGCGGAACGGCGGCCGGGTGGCCCATGCGGCGAGCGGGATCACCGCCCACAGCACGTACCACGGCTGCACCACCGGGAACAGCAGCACGGTCATGCCGAGGGCGACGCCGAGTCCGCCGACCGGATGAAGTCTGCCGCGCAGCACGGCGAGCAGCAGGAAGCTGACGACGATCGCGATCGTGAACACGCCGATCGCACGGGTCAGGCCGAGCACTGCGGTCGTGTGGTCGCCGAGACCGAGCAGGATCCCGACCTGGCCGGTGCCAAGCGCCAACAGGGTCGGCAGCGACATCCAACTGCGGACCACGTTGGCGGTGCCGAGGGTGAACAGCCAGCCGAAGCCCAGTCCGCTGGCCCAGCCGATCAACGCCATCACGGCCACCGAGACCGCGGTGAGGGATCCGCCCGCGATCAGGAACGCCTTGACGGTGCCGCCCCAACGGCAGGCCAGCGCCATCGCGACGAAGCCGAGTGCCAGCAGTGAGGGCAACTTCACCTGTGACGACAGGGTGATCAGCACGATGCCGACCAGAAGGTTCGCCATTGGCAGCCACCGGGCCCAGCCGTCGTGGTCGCGGGGCCATGCCCACGGTTTCGGCAGCAGCGGGTTGATCGCGTTTACGCCGCGCAACGCGTACTCCGTACCCGCCAGCATCAAGCCGAGCATCAGCGCCTCGTTGTGGATGCCCGCGACCAGATGCATGATCAGCAGCGGATTGGCGGCACCGAGCCACAGCGCGCTCACTTCGGCGACGCCGCAGCGGCGGGCCAGCCGTGGCACGGCCCAGACGATCATGCCGACGCCGAGCAGCACCACGAGCCGATGACACAGCACCGCCTCGACGATGTTCTCGCCCGTCAGCGCCGAGATGCCCTGACCGATCCACAGGAACAGCGGCCCGTAGGGCGCAGGGGTGTCTCGCCACATGTTGGGCACCGACAGCGTGAACACGTGGTCGAGGCCGAGCCCCGGTGCGGGTCCGACGCGATACGGGTCGAGGCCCTGCAACGAGATCTCGCTCTGCGCCAGATACGAATACACGTCCCTGCTGTACATCGGCGGCGCGATGAGCAGCGGCAGCACCCACAGCAGCAGGGTGCGGTCGAGTTGACTTCGCGTCATCCGCCGGTCGCCGAGGGTGAAGCGACCGAGCATCAGCCAGGCCAACGCCATCATCACGGCGCCCGTGGTGGTCATCGTCAACGACACCGTCTGGATGCGCGACGGCAGGTTCAGCAGCCGAACCCCGAACGTCGGATCCTGCACCACGGGTCGAGCACCGACGCCGAGGGCACCGATCGCCATCAACACCGTGCCGGTGGCCCCGAACAGCCGGGTCCGCCGGAAGGCGATCAACTCGGCGTCGTTGAGCGGGGAGCCGACAGCGCGTTCGTCGCCGTGCCATCCGGCAATCGACGTGCTGAGAGACCGCAGGCGCCACGCCATCCCAGCAGCGTAACCGCCACCGGTATGGTTCCCGTCACCGTAAGGGGACCCTTGCTTTACCGGGTTTCGGAATTCCGTCACAATAGTGTTGTGAAATTCGGTCCAGAAGCTGACGGAGCCGCGACGGCGGCGACATCCAGCGATGGCCGCACGCGTGGCGCGATCGTCCAGCTTTTGCTGGAATCCGGACCCATCACCGCCGGTGAGATCGGCGACCGTCTCGGCATCTCCGCCGCCGGTGTACGCAGACATCTGGACGCCCTGATGGAGGCGGGCGACGCGCAGTCCAGTGCGGCCGCGGCCTGGCAGCACCACGGACGTGGCAGGCCTGCCAAGCGGTACCGGCTCACGGCCCAGGGCAGGGCGAAGCTCGAGCACACCTACGACGATCTCGCTGTCGCCGCGATCCGCCAATTGCGCGAGTTGGGCGGCGACGACGCCGTCCGTACGTTCGCGCGCCGCAGGATCGACAGCATCCTGTCGGGAGTAACCGACGGCCCTGATGACGTTGAGACGAAGGCGAACAGGGTCGCGACGGCGCTGACCGACGCCGGTTACGTGACGACAGTGACGTCGGTGACGCCGGTGGAGGGGCCGATCCACGGTATCCAGCTGTGTCAGCACCACTGCCCGGTATCGCACGTCGCGGAGGAGTTTCCCGAGCTGTGCGAGACGGAGCGGGAGGCGTTCGCCGAGATCCTGGGCACCCACGTGCAGCGGCTGGCGACCATCGTCAACGGCGACTGCGCTTGCACCACTCACGTCCCGCTGACACCAGAGAAGCCAAGATCGGTCCGGCGCACAGCCCGCGTCGGAAAAACCACGAGCAAGCAAGGAGCGTCGACATGACGACCACCCCCGAGGTCCACAAGGTGGGCGAACCGCTCAGCCAGGATGAGGCCATCGCCTCGCTGAGCCGGTACGGCTACGGCTGGGTGGACTCCGACGAGGCGGGCGCCAGCGCGCAGCGCGGGCTGTCCGAAGCGGTGGTGCGCGACATCTCGGCCAAGAAGAACGAGCCGGAATGGATGCTCGAGACCCGGCTACGCGCGCTGCGCACATTCGACAAGAAGCCGATGCCGCATTGGGGCTCGAACCTCGAGGGCATCGACTTCGACAACATCAAGTACTTCGTGCGCTCCACCGAGAAGCAGGCCGCGACATGGGATGACCTGCCCGAGGACATCCGCAACACCTACGACAAGCTCGGCATCCCCGAGGCGGAAAAGCAGCGCCTGGTGTCCGGCGTTGCCGCGCAGTACGAGTCCGAGGTGGTCTACCACCAGATCCGCGAGGATCTCGAAGCGCTCGGCGTGATCTTCCTCGACACCGACACCGCGCTCAAGGAACATCCGGAGGTCTTCAAGCAGTACTTCGGTACCGTGATCCCGGCAGGCGACAACAAGTTCTCCGCCCTGAATACCGCTGTGTGGTCGGGCGGTTCATTCATCTACGTGCCGCCCGGTGTGCACGTCGACATCCCGCTGCAGGCCTACTTCCGGATCAACACCGAGAACATGGGCCAGTTCGAGCGGACGCTGATCATCGTCGACGAAGGCGCCTATGTGCACTACGTCGAAGGCTGTACCGCACCGATCTACAAGAGCGATTCACTGCACTCCGCGGTCGTCGAGATCATTGTCAAGCCGGGTGGCCGGTGCCGCTACACGACGATCCAGAACTGGTCGAACAACGTCTACAACCTGGTCACCAAGCGAGCCCGGGCCGAGGCAGGCGCCACCATGGAGTGGGTCGACGGCAACATCGGCTCCAAGGTCACCATGAAGTACCCGGCGGTGTGGATGACCGGCGAGCACGCCAAGGGCGAGGTGTTGTCGGTGGCGTTCGCGGGTGAGGGGCAACACCAGGACACCGGCGCCAAGATGCTGCACCTCGCGCCCAACACGTCGAGCAACATCGTGTCCAAGTCGGTGGCCCGGGCAGGCGGTCGCGCGTCCTACCGTGGCCTGGTCCAGGTCAACAAGGGCGCACACGGTTCCCGCTCGAGCGTGAAATGCGATGCGCTGCTGGTGGATACGATCAGCCGCAGCGACACCTACCCGTATGTCGACATCCGCGAGGATGACGTCACGATGGGTCACGAGGCCACGGTGTCGAAGGTCAGCGAGGACCAGCTGTTCTACCTGATGAGCCGCGGCATGACCGAGGACGAGGCGATGGCCATGGTGGTGCGCGGCTTCGTCGAGCCGATCGCCAAGGAACTGCCGATGGAGTATGCGCTGGAGCTCAACCGGCTGATCGAGCTGCAGATGGAAGGCGCGGTCGGCTAGTGGGGCGAGCAAAGCGACGGGAAGAAATCTAGTGGGACAGGACCTGACAACAGCTGTCGAGGGAATCAACAAGGGAGAGCTGTTCTCGTCGTTCGATGTCGACGCCTTCGAGGTGCCGCACGGCCGCGACGAGATCTGGCGGTTCACCCCACTGCGGCGGCTGCGCGGGCTGCACGACGGCTCGGCCGCCGCGACCGGAGCCGCCACCATCGACGTCACCGAGCGTCCCGGCGTGACGACGGAGGTTGTGCGCCGCGGCGACGAACGGCTCGGCCAGGCCGGCGTGCCGGCCGACCGGGTTGCCGCGCAGGCATTCTCGTCGTTCAACCAGGCGACACTGGTCACGGTCGACGGAGTTGTCGAGGAACCGATCGAGATCACCGTGACCGGCCCCGGCGAAGGCGCGACTGCGTACGGGCATCTGCAGATCCGGCTCGGCGAACTCGCCGATGCGGTGGTGGTCATCGACCAGCGCGGCAGCGGAACCTACGCCGACAACGTCGAATTCGTCGTCGGCGACGCCGCGAGGTTGACGGTCGTTTCCATCGCAGACTGGGCCGACGATGCGGTGCACGTCAGCACCCATCACGCGTCGCTCGGCAGAGATGCGGTGCTGCGCCACGTCGCGGTGACGCTGGGCGGTGACCTGGTGCGGTTGACTGCCAGAACGCGGTTCTGTGCGCCAGGCGGCGACGCCGAGTTGCTCGGCCTGTACTTCGCCGACGACGGCCAGCACTTCGAATCGCGACTGCTGGTCGACCATGCGCAGCCGAATTGCCGCTCGCACGTCACGTACAAGGGTGCGCTGCAAGGTGATCCGGACTCGAAGAAGCCCGACGCACACACGGTATGGATCGGCGACGTGTTGATCCGCGCAGAGGCCACCGGTACCGACACCTTCGAGACCAACCGCAACCTCGTACTCACCGACGGCGCCCGCGCCGACTCGGTGCCGAACCTGGAGATCGAGACCGGTGAGATCGTCGGCGCCGGACACGCGAGTGCCACCGGGCGTTTCGACGATGAGCAACTGTTTTATCTGCAGGCCCGCGGCATCCCCGAGGACCAGGCCCGACGCCTGGTGGTGCGCGGCTTCTTCGGCGAGATCATCGCCAAGATCGCCGTGCCCGCAGTGCGCGAACGCCTCACCGCGGCCATCGAACACGAACTTGAGCTAACCGAAGGAATCACTGCGTAATGACCACACTGGAAATCAAGGACCTGCACGTCAGCGTCGTCTCCGCGGAAGACGGGACAGATATCCCGATCCTCAAGGGCGTCGACCTCACCGTGAATTCGGGGGAGACGCACGCGTTGATGGGGCCCAACGGTTCCGGCAAGTCCACCTTGTCGTATGCGATCGCCGGGCATCCGAAGTACACGGTCACGTCCGGTTCGATCACGCTCGACGGCCAGGATGTTCTGGAGATGAGCGTGGACGAGCGGGCCCGCGCGGGCTTGTTCCTCGCGATGCAGTACCCGGTCGAGGTGCCTGGTGTGTCGATGTCGAACTTCCTGCGCACCGCGGCGACCGCGGTCCGCGGCGAAGCGCCGAAGCTGAGGCACTGGGTCAAAGAGGTCAAGGCCGCGATGGAGGGTCTCGACATCGACCCGTCGTTCTCGGAACGCAGTGTCAATGAAGGCTTTTCGGGTGGCGAGAAGAAGCGCCACGAGATCCTTCAGCTGTCGCTGCTGAAGCCCAAGATCGCGATTCTCGACGAGACCGACTCCGGCCTCGACGTCGACGCGCTGCGCGTCGTGAGCGAGGGCGTCAATCGCTACGCCGAAGCCGAGAACGGTGGCGTGCTGCTGATCACCCACTACACCCGCATTCTTCGATACATCCGGCCGCAGTTCGTGCACGTCTTCGTCGGCGGACGCATTGTCGAGTCCGGCGGGCCGGAACTTGCGGATGAACTCGAAGAGAACGGGTACGTGCGCTTCACCCAGGCGGTCGGAGCCTGACAATGACCGCTGTGGACACCGCCAGGATCCGGGCTGACTTCCCGATTTTGAAGCGGGTGATGCGCGGCGGAAGCCAGTTGGCGTATTTGGACTCCGGTGCGACGTCTCAGCGCCCGGTGCAGGTGCTGGACGCCGAACGTGATTTCCTGACCACGTCGAACGGCGCGGTGCATCGCGGCGCCCACCAACTGATGGAAGAGGCCACCGACGCCTACGAGCAGGGCCGCACCGACATCGCGGCGTTTGTCGGCGCCGCGCCCGACGAATTGGTGTTCACCAAGAACGCCACCGAGGCAATCAACCTAATTGCCTACGTGCTGGGCGACAACCGATTCGAGTACGCGGTAGGACCTGGCGACGTCATCGTCACCACCGAGTTGGAGCACCACGCGAACCTGATTCCATGGCAGGAACTGGCGCGGCGAACCGGCGCGACCCTGAAGTGGTACTCGGTCACCGACGACGGCCGCATCGACCTCGATTCGCTTGTGCTTGACGACCGTGTGAAAGTGGTTGTCTTCAGTCATCATTCGAATGTCACCGGCGCCATGGCACCGGTGAGCGACCTGGTCGCCAGGGCCAAAGCGGTCGGTGCGCTGACGTTGCTCGACGCGTGCCAGTCGGTGCCGCACCAACCGGTGGACTTCCACGCACTCGGAGTCGACTTCGGCGCGTTTTCCGGGCACAAGATGCTGGGTCCCAACGGCATCGGCGTGCTGTACGGCCGTGGCGAATTGCTCGACGCGATGCCGCCGTTCATCACCGGCGGTTCGATGATCGAGACCGTGACGATGGAGCAGACCACCTACGCGCCTGCGCCGCAACGGTTCGAAGCAGGCACCCCGATGACGTCGCAGGTCGTCGGATTGGCCGCCGCGGCCAGGTATCTGCACGACATCGGGATGGCGGCCGTCGAGGCACATGAGCACGAGTTGGTGGCTGCTGCCCTGGCCGGCCTGTCCGGCATCGACGGGGTGCGGATCATCGGGCCCACATCCCTCGAGAACCGAGGCTCGCCGGTGTCTTTCGTGCTCGACGGTGTGCACGCCCACGATGTCGGTCAGGTGCTCGACGACGACGGTGTCGCGGTGAGGGTCGGCCACCACTGCGCATGGCCGCTGCATCGCCGGTTCGGCATCGCTGCGACTGCGCGCGCGTCGTTCGCCGTCTACAACACCCTCGACGAGGTCGACCGTTTGGTGGCAGGCGTGAAGCGCGCCGTGGAGTTCTTCGCATGAGACTCGAGCAGATGTATCAGGAAGTGATCCTCGATCACTACAAGCGACCGCATCATCGCGGGCTACGGGATCCCTTCAACGCGGAGTCCTTTCAGGTCAACCCCACGTGCGGTGACGAGGTCCGGTTGCGGGTGACGCTGAGCGACGACGGCGACACCGTGACCGACATTTCGTACGACGGCCAGGGTTGTTCCATAAGCCAGGCCTCCACCTCCGTGCTGACTGACCAGGTGATCGGGCAGAGCGTCGGCGATGCCATGAAGACCGTAGCGGCGTTCACCGAGATGGTGTCCTCGCGCGGCACGGTCGAGGGCGACGAAGAGGTAATCGGAGACGGCATCGCATTCGCCGGTGTCGCGAAGTACCCGGCCCGGGTGAAATGCGCCCTGCTGGGTTGGATGGCTTTCAAGGACGCGCTTGCGCAAGCCAGTGAGGAGACCGCGGATGAGCGACACTGCAGTGCCTAACGACGAACTGCTCGCCGACCTCGAGGAGGCGATGCGCGACGTCGTCGATCCCGAACTCGGCATCAACGTCGTCGACCTCGGCCTCGTGTACGACCTGAATGTCGAGAAGGGCGAACAAGGCAACGTCGCGTTGATCGACATGACGCTGACGTCGGCGGCCTGCCCGCTGACCGATGTGATCGAGGATCAGTCGCGCACGGCGCTGGTCGGTGCCGGACTTGTCGATGAGATCAGGATCAACTGGGTGTGGAATCCGCCGTGGGGTCCGGACAAGATCACCGAGGACGGTCGCGAACAGTTGCGGGCGCTGGGTTTCACCGTCTGACCTGATCGCGTCGATCCGCTCTTCGGCGGCCGCTCTGCCGGTCACAATCGACCCGTGGTCACGGTCCCTGCTTTCGTTTGGCGAGGCGGTTACTTCCGCCGGGCGATGATCCTCGGCGGCGGAGTCGGCCTGATGTTGGCCGTGATGTCGTGGATCGACTCGGGAATGCTGCTGGCCGCGATCATCGGCTTCGTCGTCATCGGGCTGATCTACGCCATCTGGCTGCCCCGCCGGATGGCGCGTTATTGGCCTGGCGCCGAGCAACTCTCGGGTGAGGATCGGGTGACTGTGGTACGCACCGCGCGCGGCGGGGAGCGCACCGTCGACGCGTTGCTGGCCCAGCCGGTCATCGACTACAGCGTCGGCATGCGCAAAGCGGCCGAGCAGGCGCGCGCGTTCCGATGGGTGCTGCCGCTCGTTCTGGTGGTCGCGGTGGCACTGACAGCGTGGGACGCCGTCAACGGCTCATGGGGAAACGCGATTGCGTCCTTCATCTACCTGGTGGCGCTGTCGGTCGAGATGTTCTGGTGGCCCAAACGGCGAGACGAGTTGCTCGCCAACGGCGGCCGCGCGGCCGAGGCCGCCAGGGTCATCCTCGCGGAGCAGGGCACGAACCCTGCCGCGCAGGCCTGACCGTGATCGATGATGCCTGCAACGCCCCGGCGCTGTCCTTGGTTCCAATGGCGGACAAGCACTCACCCCGGGCTGATCGCCTGAGCGTCCGCAGCCAGACGCTTCACGTATCGGGTCATGTCCGTGACCGACACCGACATCTGTGCCGCGGTGCCGGTCGCCGCGAACGTGAAAGTGTCGCCGGATATGGTGGCGACCGCGCCGGCCACCCGCCGATGTCCGCGCGGATCTGGACACTGGCCGCCGTTCGACGATGCGATGATCTGCACGGCCGCCGCGGTCACCGTGCCGCTGCCGGTGTCGCTGTCGGGTGTCGGGTGTCGGGCGGACGATGACGCACCCGCCCGCCGAGACATCGGACAGTTGTCCGCGAGATATCGACCAGATCTTGGTTGAGGTGGTGAAATCGACTGTCGTACCGCCGTTTTGCTGTATGACCTGAATTGCGGTGCCGGACAATGACGAAACCATCCCTGCGACGTGATCTTTGGCTTTTGCGGCCGGGGCCGAGGTCGGTGGTGGTGCAGACGAGGTGGCAGATGCGGCCCCGTCCGTCGACGAACCGCAGCCCGCCACCGCCAACACAATGACAGCGACAAGGGCGCATACGGCGTATCGCATGACTGTCACGATCGACGGCCGGTCTTGTGCCGACCTCGGGAGGCGGTGCGAAAAGGCTGTGGCCATCCGAGAGGTCTCTGACTAAGGTCAGAGAAATGACGACGGAGATGGTCGCACAGGTCAGGCGATTCAACCGCACCGTCACACAGCGGATTGGAGTGCTCAACGAGAATTTCCTGGCCAGTGACCGCTCACTTGGCCAGAACCGGCTGCTGTGGGAGATCGGCGTCGACGGATGCGACGTCCGGTCCCTGCGGGAACGCCTCGACCTCGACTCCGGTTACGTCAGCCGCCTGCTGCGCGCGCTGGAGGCCGCGGGCCACGTGGTCGTCGAACCCAGCCCGGCCGACGGCCGCATCCGGATCGCCCGACTCACCGCTGCTGGGCGTCGTGAACTCGCCGCGCTGGACCGACGGTCCAACGACGCGGCAGCGGCGATTCTGCAACCCCTCAACGACGGGCAGCGCGCAAAACTCGTCACCGCCATGGCGGAAGTCGAGCGTCTGCTGACCGCATCCACGGTCGAAGTTCACCAGTGCGATCCGCGCCACCGCGACGCCAGGCACTGCCTGCAGACCTATTACGCCGAACTCGCGGTCCGGTTCAGCGACGGATACGACCCGGCCGTCAGCCCGGTTGCCGACGCCGAAATGACGCCGCCCGCAGGGCTTTTACTCGTCGCCTCCATACACGGCCAGCCGGTCGGTTGCGGCGCGTTGATCTTCCACCCTGACGCCGTCGGCCTGGTCAAGCGGATGTGGGTGGCGCCCGCTGTCCGCGGTCTCGGGCTGGGCCGCCGCCTGCTCTACGAGTTGGAGGCCCGTGCGCGAGCCGAAGGTGTTCGTCTGATGCGCCTCGAGACTCGCAACGAGCTGCCGGAAGCCATCCGGATGTACGAGACCTCCGGCTACCGCGAGGTCGAACCGTTCAACGACGAGCCGTACGCCCATCACTGGTTCGAGAAGCCGCTCAGCTGAACGCGTCGTTGAGCGTGACGGTCTGCAGGTTGCGGCTCGCGATCAGCTGACTGAGTTGGGTGAAGCAACGCGTGACTGTCGGCAGGTTTGCATGCGCGAGGATGATCTGCTGCGGCGCGAATGATTGCGCTGCGCTTGCGATCAGGTTGGCTGCGGTCTCGGGCAGCGAGTCGCCGATGGTGCCGCTCCACAGCGTGATCGTCGGGTAGCCGAGGTCCGCGGCCACCCGGTCGGTGTCGGCGGTATGCACACCATAGGGCGGCCGGAAGTACGGAGTGCCGTCGACGCCGAAGGTGCTGCGCAGGAAGTCGGCGTTGCGCTGGATCTGGTCACGGACCGCCGCCAGGCTGATGCGGTTGAGGTAGGGATGCGACCAGGTGTGGTTGCCCACCTGGATCTGACCCGAATCCACCATCGGGCGCAGCGCGGCGGCGTTGTCGGTCCACGAAGGGTTCGCGCCATTGACGAAGAAGGTCAGCCGGGTTCCGGTGTCGCGGCAAAATTGACCGAAAGCGGCGACGACCGCGCTGTTCGCCCCGTCGTCGACGGTCAATGCCATCTGATTGCCGTTACCGGGCAACCGCATCACCACCCCAACGGGCGCCCCGGCGGCGCGCGCCATTGGTGGCCGGATGATCGCGGCGGCCACCCCTGTGGCGACCGCGGCCAACACCGTACGCCGGTCAACCCCCACGTGTAGATCGTAAACCGGTCAGCCAGTTCGCTTCTGCGCCTTTGCTTCTCGTTTGCTGAGAACCGGCTGTAGCGTTGAGGCGAGATTTTGGTACGACACGGCCGAGAGGGGTCACTATGTCTGACGGTTTCGGCAAGGTCTACGTCGAAACCCGCCGGCAGTTGCGTGGAATCGCGGAGAGCCTGATCGCCGGGCCGCAGTATCGTGCTGCGGGCACCATCCGGCTAGCGGTGCGTCCCGACGGTTTCGCCGGTGTGGCGATTCCGCTTTCCGTGCGCGGCGCTGAGTTGGTCTGGCCCAACGGTGCGGCCGCGCTCGCCGGCCGGGTCGACGCGCTGGCGAAGGCTGCGGGCGTACATGCCGCGCCGCCCGACGGGGCGTACGAGATCGTCGACGCCCTGCCCGCAGACGCGGTCCTCGACATCGACGGCCATGCGGCCGGCTGGATCTGCCGGAGTCACTACGCGGGCGGGCACGCGATCAAAACCGTCTTACCCGACCGGCATCCGGTGCTCTGGCCCGAACACTTCGATGTGGCCGCCACCGACGACGAGGTCAACTACGGCGTGTCCGTGGGCGACGATTACCACCCGACGCCGTACGCCTATGTCAGTCCGTGGACCCAGCGCACAGGTCCGTTCTGGAACGCGCCGTTCGGGGCGGTCTACCCGCTCGACCCCGCGCACGACGTCGACACGCTCACAGCGCATATCGCCGAGTTTTTCCGGCGCGGCCAGATGGAGTTGTGATGCGACCGACGACGCTGAGCGGACTTCCGCTGATCGACATCGAGTCGTTTGCACCGCCCATATCGTGGGAACATCCAGATTTACCCCAGCGTTAGGAACATCGTGACTACGCGAGACATCACCGCCGAACAGTTCAACGACACCATCAACGACAACGAAATCGTGCTGGTGGATTTCTGGGCGTCCTGGTGTGGCCCGTGTCGGGCGTTCGCGCCGACCTTCGCCGCGTCGTCCGAGGAGCACCCGGATGTGGTGTACGCGAAGGTCGACACCGAGGCCGAGCAGCAGCTCGCCGCTGCTGCGGATATCCGGTCGATCCCGACGCTGATGGCGTTCAAGAAGGGCAAGCTGGTGTTCAACCAGCCAGGTGCGCTTCCTCCTGCCGCACTCGAGGAATTGGTGCAGCGGGTCAAAGAGTTCGACATCGACGCCGCGATCGCCGCGCAAAACAACGACGAAGCAAACTGAAACAGTGCGCGCGATAGCGTGCACGGGTGAACTTCGTCCTAGTAGATAAGCCGCGCCCGCACGTCGCACTGGTCACACTCAACCGGCCGGAGCGGATGAACTCGATGGCGTTCGACGTCATGGTTCCGCTCAAGAAGGCGCTCGACGAGCTGACCTATGACAACGACACCCGGGTGATCGTGCTCACAGGTGCGGGTCGAGGGTTCTCGTCGGGTGCCGATCACAAATCGGCCGGTTCCGTTCCCCATATCGACGGGCTGACCCGGCCGACGTTCGCGCTCCGGTCGATGGAGGTCCTCGACGACGTGATTCTGGCACTGCGCAAAATGCACCAGCCGGTGATCGCCGCAGTGAATGGCGCGGCGATCGGCGGGGGGTTGTGTCTGGCACTTGCCTGCGACATTCGAGTCGCAGGTGCCGGGGCGTATTTCCGCGCTGCGGGCATCAACAACGGCCTTACCGCCAGCGAACTCGGGCTCTCGTATCTGCTGCCGCGCGCGATCGGCACGTCGAGGGCTTTCGAACTGATGCTGACCGGACGCGACGTTCACGCCGACGAGGCCGAGCGTATCGGGCTGGTGTCTCGAACCGTCGGCGACGACGAACTGCTCGACGTTTGCTACCAATTGGGGGAGAAGATCGCGGCATTCTCGCGGCCGGGAATCGAGTTGACCAAGCGCACACTTTGGAGTGGACTGGACGCCGCTAGCCTGGAGGGGCACATGCAGGCCGAGGGCCTGGGACAGCTCTTCGTCCGTTTGCTCACCGGCAACTTCGAAGAAGCCGTCGCGGCGCGCGCCGAGAATCGGGCGCCGGTTTTCACCGACGACAAGTAAGTAGGGGAGCAGCAGCGCATGATCACCGCCGGCGACGATGCATCGCGGAGCGATGAGGAGGAGTGGCGCCGATGATCACCGCCGGCGACGATGCATCGCGGAGCGACGGTGCCTCGCGAAGCGACGATGCATCGCGGAGCGATGAGGAGGAGTGGCGCCGATGATCACCGCGACGGACCTGGAGGTCCGTGCCGGCGCGCGCACGCTGCTGTCCACCGACGGCACGGCGTTGCGGGTGCAACCCGGTGACCGGATCGGGCTCGTCGGCCGAAATGGCGCGGGCAAGACCACGACCATGCGCATCCTGGCGGGCGAGGGCGAACCGTACGCGGGCACGATCGCCCGCAGCGGGGAAATCGGCTACCTGCCACAGGATCCCAAGGAGGGCAACCTCGAGGTGCTGGCCCGTGATCGGGTGCTTTCCGCACGCGGCCTTGACACTTTGCTTGCCGACCTCGAGAAGCAGCAGGCGTTGATGGCCGAGGTGGCCGACGACGCCACCCGCGACCGTGCGGTGCGCCGCTACGGCCAACTGGAGGAACGGTTCGCCGCGCTCGGCGGGTACGCCGCCGAAAGCGAGGCGGGCCGAATCTGCGCCAGCCTCGGCCTGCCGGAACGTGTTCTCACGCAACCACTTCGCACGCTGTCCGGCGGGCAGCGCCGCCGCGTCGAGCTGTCCAGAATCCTGTTCGCGGCGAGCGACACAGGTTCGGGCTCGGATACCACGCTGTTGCTCGACGAGCCGACCAACCACCTCGATGCCGACTCGCTTGGCTGGCTGCGTGACTTCCTGCGTGGGCACACCGGCGGGCTCGTGGTGATCAGCCACAACGTCGAACTGCTCGCCGACGTCGTCAACCGGGTGTGGTTCCTCGACGCCGTCCGCGGCGAGGTCGACGTCTACAACATGGGCTGGCAGAAGTACCTCGACGCGCGCGCGACCGATGAACAGCGTCGCCGCCGTGAGCGCGCCAACGCCGAACGCAAGGCTTCAGCCCTGCGGAGCCAGGCCGCCAAGATGGGCGCCAAAGCCACCAAAGCCGTTGCCGCACAGAACATGCTGCGGCGTGCCGACCGGATGATGGCCGCCCTCGACGAGGAACGGGTGGCCGACAAGGTAGCCAGGATCAAGTTCCCGACGCCCGCACCGTGTGGCCGCACCCCGCTGGTCGCGAAAGGCCTGACGAAGAATTACGGCTCACTCGAGGTGTTCACCGGCGTGGACCTCGCGATAGATCGCGGCTCGCGTGTCGTGGTGCTCGGCCTGAACGGCGCGGGCAAGACCACGCTGCTGCGGCTGCTGGCCGGCGTCGAGACGCCGGACTCGGGTGCGCTGGAACCCGGCCATGGAATGAAGATCGGCTACTTTGCGCAGGAGCACGACACGCTCGACAACATGGCGACGGTGTGGGAGAACATCCGCCACGCCGCACCCGACACGGGTGAACAGGATCTGCGGGGTCTGTTGGGCGCGTTCATGTTCAGCGGTGCGCAGCTTGACCAGCCCGCGGGTACGTTGTCCGGTGGTGAGAAGACGCGGCTCGCGCTGGCGGGCCTCGTGGCGTCGACCGCGAATGTGCTTCTGCTCGACGAACCGACCAACAACCTCGACCCCGCATCGCGCGAGCAAGTGCTTGACGCGTTGCGCAGCTACGCCGGCGCGGTGGTGTTGGTGACGCACGATCCCGGTGCCGCCGAAGCGCTCGACCCGCAACGAGTGGTGCTGCTGCCCGACGGCACCGAGGACTTCTGGTCCGACGAGTATCGCGACCTGATCGAGTTGGCGTAGCAGTACCGCGCTGCTCGGCCGCTTCTGGTGGTCGAATTGCGAACCGTTTCACCAATTTCGCCCGCTGTGTGTGAAGCCTTCCTACGCTGGGTATGCGTCGGGGCATCCACAGCGGGGAGATGTCGATGAAGAAAATGAACAAGTCCCGGGAGCAAGTGCTGGACGAGTTGCGCAGCGCTTACGAGGGGGGCGCGAGCATTCGTTCGTTGGTGGCCACCACCGGTCGCTCGTACGGGTCCATTCACAGCATGCTGCGCGAGTCGGGCACGACGATGCGTAGCCGTGGCGGCCCCAACCATCGGAGCCGCAAAGCGAGCTAGGACGGTTGCTGCCGGACTGACGCCTCGACGAGGTCCAGTACGGCGCTGAGCCTTTCGGGGTCGTCCCCGGAAGCCAGTCGCGCGACAAGTCCGTCGAGCACCAGGTCCAGGTACGTCTGCAGAACCGCGCTCGGGACGTCGTCACGTAGCCGTCCCGCTTGCTTCTGTCTGCGCAACCTCGCTGTGGTGGCCGCCGACAATTCGGCGGACCGCTCGGACCAACCGCGGTTGAACGCCGGGTCGTTGCGCAACTTGCGCGCGATCTCCAACCGGGTGGCCAGCCAGTCGAACTGGTCGGGCGCGGCCAGCATGTCACGCATCACTTGAATGAGGCCCTCGCGGGACGCGACGTCGGCCATCCGTTCCGCGTCCTCGCGGGCCAACTCGAAGAACAACGTGTCCTTGTCGCGGAAGTGATGGAAGATGGCGCCGCGCGACAGCCCGATCGTCTGCTCGAGCCGCCGCACGGTCGCCTTGTCATAGCCGTACTCCGCGAAGCAGCGCCTGGCTCCGTCGAGGATCTGGCGACGGCGCGCCGCCAGATGGTCTTCGGTCACCCGCGGCATGTGAGCGCTTACGACTTCAGCATGCCGCGCAGCACGTACTGCAGGATGCCGCCGTTGCGGTAGTAATCGGCCTCGCCGGGCGTGTCGATGCGCACCACCGCGTCGAACTCGACTGCGTTGCCGTCCTCCTTGGTGGCCTTCACATGCACCGTCTTCGGCGTCTTGCCTTTGCCCTCCCCGTCGTTGAGCGCCTCGATGCCGGTGATGTCGAACGTCTCGGTGCCGTCCAACTTCAGCGACGCCGCCGACTCGCCTTCGGGGAACTGCAACGGAATGACACCCATGCCGATGAGGTTCGAACGGTGGATGCGCTCGAACGACTCGGCGATGACCGCGCGCACGCCCAGCAGGCTGGTTCCCTTGGCCGCCCAGTCGCGTGACGAACCCGACCCGTACTCCTTCCCGCCGAGGACCACCAGCGGGATGTCCTGCGCCGCATAGTTTTGTGCGGCGTCGTAGATGAACGCCTGCTCGCCGCCGTTGGTGAAGTCACGGGTGTAGCCGCCGGAGACGTCGTCGAGCAGCTGGTTGCGCAACCGGATGTTGGCGAACGTGCCGCGGATCATCACCTCGTGATTACCGCGCCGCGAACCGTACGAGTTGTAGTCCTTCTTGTCGACCCCGTGCTCGTCGAGGTACTGCGCGGCAGGCGTGCCGGGCTTGATGCTGCCGGCGGGGGAGATGTGGTCGGTGGTCACCGAATCGCCCAGCAGCGCAAGCACCCTGGCGCCCTTGATGTCGGTCACCGGCTCGGGCTCCGCGGGCATCCCGTCGAAGTACGGAGGCTTGCGCACGTACGTCGAATCGTCGGCCCACTCGAAGGTGTTGCCGCTCGGAGTGGGCAGATTGCGCCACCGGTCGTCGCCCTTGAACACGTCCGCGTAGTTCTTGGTGAACATCTCTGTGTTGATCGCCGAGGCGATCGTGTCGTTGATGTCCTTCTGCGACGGCCAGATGTCCTTCAGGAACACCTCGTTGCCATCAGTGTCCTTACCGAGCGGCTCGCTCTCGAAGTCGAAGTCCATCGTGCCCGCCAGCGCGTAGGCGATGACCAGCGGAGGCGACGCGAGGTAATTCATCTTCACGTCGGGATTGATGCGGCCCTCGAAGTTGCGATTACCCGACAGCACCGCGCTGACCGAGAGGTCGCAGTCGTTGATCGCCTTGCTGATCTCATCGGGCAGCGGGCCCGAGTTGCCGATGCACGTCGTGCAGCCGTAGCCGACCAGATAGAAGCCGAGCTTCTCCAGGTACGGCCATAGCCCTGCTTTGTCGTAGTAGTCGGTGACGACCTGCGAACCGGGCGCCATCGTGGTCTTCACCCACGGCTTGGAGGTAAGGCCCTTCTCGACCGCCTTCTTGGCCAACAGCGCCGCACCGAGCATCACCTCGGGGTTGGAGGTGTTGGTGCACGACGTGATCGCCGCGATCACCACCGCGCCGTGGTCGAGCACGAACTCGCCGCGGCCCTCGCATTTCACCTCGACCGGATTGGTCGGCCTGCCGTTGGCACCGACGGCGGCCGACGGCACGATGGCGTCGTCGTCGGCGAACGCCAGGCTGGACGCCGGGTCGCTGGCCGGGAACGTCTCCTCGACGGCCTCATCGAGCTTGGTGTGCTCGGTGGGCATGTTGTCTTCGACGTAGTTGTGAATGTCCTTGCGGAAGGCGGACTTTGCGTCGGAAAGCGCGATGCGGTCCTGCGGCCGCTTCGGCCCGGCGATCGATGCCACCACGTCGCCCAGGTCGAGCTCAATGTACTCGGAGTACTTCGGCTCCCGCTTCGGGTCGTGCCACATTCCTTGTTCCTTGGCATACGCCTCGACGAGTGCCAGCTGCTCCTCGTTGCGGCCCGTCATCTTCAGATAGTCGATGGTGACCTGGTCGATCGGGAAAATCGCTGCGGTAGAACCGAATTCGGGGCTCATGTTGCCGAGCGTGGCGCGGTTGGCCAGTGGCACCTCGGCCACACCCTCGCCGTAGAACTCGACGAACTTGCCGACTACGCCATGCTTGCGCAGCATCTCGGTGACGGTGAGCACGATGTCGGTGGCGGTCACGCCCGCGGGTCGTTCGCCGGTCAGCTTGAAGCCGACGACACGGGGGATGAGCATCGACACCGGTTGACCCAGCATGGCCGCCTCCGCCTCGATACCGCCGACGCCCCAGCCCAGCACGCCGAGACCGTTCTCCATCGTCGTGTGGCTGTCGGTGCCGACGCAGGTATCCGGATAGGCGACACCGTCACGGTTCATCACGACACTGGCCAGATACTCGATGTTGACCTGGTGCACGATGCCGGTGCCCGGCGGGACCACCTTGAAGTCATTGAACGCGCCCTGACCCCAGCGCAGGAACTGGTAGCGCTCGCCGTTGCGCTCGTATTCGATCTCCACGTTGCGCTCGAAGGCGTCCGCGCGGCCGAACAGGTCGGCGATCACCGAATGGTCGATGACCAGGTCGGCGGGCGCCAGCGGGTTGACCTTTTCCGGGTCGCCGCCCAAATCACCGACCGCCTCACGCATGGTGGCCAGGTCGACGATGCAGGGCACCCCGGTGAAGTCCTGCATGATCACTCGAGCAGGGGTGAACTGGATCTCGACGCTCGGCTCGGCGGACGGATCCCAGTTGGCGATCGCCTCGATGTGGTCCTTGGTGATGTTGGCGCCGTCCTCGGTGCGCAGCAGATTCTCGGCGAGCACCTTGAGGCTGTACGGCAATTTCTCGGTTCCGGGCACCGCGTCAAGGCGGTAGATCTGATAGCTCTTGTCCCCGACCTCCAACGTGTCGCGGGCACCAAAAGAGTTCAAGGACGAATTAACCGAATCTTTGCTGCTCACATCAACTCCCGGCTTGGATACCGCCGCGACGGGCTGTGTCGTCGGCGCTCACAACTTTAACAGTACGCTTGTCCTGCAATGCCCCCGAGGGGTCTTTCCAGTCTCGTCCTCACGGGTGCGTGCTGTCACCCGCATACCCACTCATCGCGTACCGTGCCCGTGTGACCGGACAGCAGGTGATTCCGTTTCCGCCGACGTACATCCCACCCCAGGTGTGCGCGACGGTGGGCAAGGACGCCTCGACTCCGCCCGACGCCTGTATGGATCTGGTGCTCGCCGACGTCCGAGACGACGGTGTGAGTGCATCGCCGAGTCAGAACAAGGCCGGCCTGGCCGACGTCGTCGCCGATGCCAAACACAAGGGCATCGATCTGAAGATCGTGGTACTCGACCAGAGTCCGCCGATCGACACCCCATTGCGGGACATCGCCACTGAGGTGGGCAAGGCGTATCCGGGTTCCACCGTGTTGGTGATCAGCCCTGGCTGGGCGGGCACCTACAGCCCGGTGTACGACCGGGTCACTCTGGAGGCCGGTCAGGACGTCGCGAAGACACCGGATGCCGTGCAGTCGTCGAAGAATTTCGTCAGCGAGTTGACGACATCGCATTTTCCCTGGACGCCATTCACGATTGTCGTCGTGTTGGCCGTGATTGCCGCGGTTGTCGGCACCCGCGTACTGCAAGTCAAAGCGAAGCGCGAGCAGGCGTAAACGCGCCCGACAGGCCGCACCTTCGGCCGCGTTGACCCCGGTTCGGCAAATGGAAATGTCACAGCGGCATAACGCTTAATTCAATTACAGACTTGTAATTTGTTACTAAAGTTTCCTTAGCGTCAGATGTGACGTAGCGTGCATTCGGTGGCAGATGTTGCAGTTGTGAATTTTGTGACTGCACACAGCTGCCCACGCAAAATGTGCCGACACGTTCGCGTGTGAGCCATAGGAGACACGAGCCGAATGAGACGCACCCCTCGGGTCCGCGCGGTCACGCTTGCCATCGGCATGCTGCTCGCGACCCCCGGCCTCGCCGTCGCGCAACCGGGTAGTCCCGACTCCGTCGGTGCGCTCGTGGCGGCGGTCGCCAACGCGAACCAGAAGCTGCAGGAACTCGGCGCCGCCATTCAGGCGCAGCAAGAAAGCGTCAACAAGGCGATCGTCGACGTGCAGGCGGCGAGGGACAACGCCGCCGCCGCTCAGCGGGAAGTGGATGCCAGCGCACAGCGCGTTGCGGACGCCAACACCGCGATCACGGCCGCGCAGCAGCGTTTCGACACCTTCGCTGCCGCAACGTATGTCAATGGGCCGTCGAACTCGTACCTGACCGCTGCGGATCCGGTCGACATGATCAACACCGCGGCCGCCGGGCAGACGTTGTCGGTCAGCGCGCAGCAGGTGATGACGAACCTGCAGCGGGCCCGCACCGAACAGGTGAACAAGGAATCGGCCGCGCGACTGGCCAAGCAGAACGCGGACAAGGCCGTGACCGATGCCGAGGCCAGTCAGCAGAACGCGGTGACGGCGTTGACCAACGCCCAGCAGACGTTCAAATCCCAGCAGGGCGACCTTGACCGGTTGACGGCCGAACGCGCGGCCGCGCAAGCCAAACTCGACGAAGCCAGAAACTGGTCGGCGCCTGCGACTGCAAAGCCGGCCGCCCAACCGGCCGCGGCGGCGGTCGGTGACGCGAACGCCAACTGGGATCGCGCGCCGGGTGCGCGTGCGGGGGCAGGCAATTGGGACTCGGTGTGGGATCCCACGCTGCCCGCGATTCCGAGTGCCTTCGTCAGCGGTGACCCGATCGCGATCATCAACACGATCCTCGGGTACATGTCGACGTCGGCGCAGGTGACCCAGCAGATGGGACGCAACTTCCTGCAGTCGATCGGTCTGCTGCCGACACCGAGTGGCTACACCAACGGCGCGATTCCGCGCGTGTACGGCAGGCAGGCCACCGAATACGTGATCAACCGCGGCCTTGCGGTGCGAGGCACGCCGTATTCGTGGGGTGGCGGCAACGCCGCGGGCGCCAGCCGCGGAATCGACTCCGGCGCCAACACAGTGGGTTTCGACTGTTCCGGATTGATGCTCTACATGTTCGCCGGAGTCGGCATCAAGCTCGACCACTACTCCGGTTCCCAGTACAACGCGGGCCGCAAAGTGCCGTCCTCGCAGATGCGCAGGGGCGACATGATCTTCTACGGCCCCAACGCCAGTCAGCACGTGGCGATGTACCTGGGCGATGGCCAGATGCTCGAGGCCCCGTACACGGGGTCCGTCGTCAAGGTCTCGCCGGTGCGCACCAGCGGTATGACGCCCTACGTGACCCGAATGATCGAATGGTGATTCTCCTGCGCCGCTTAACAATTGGACTACTGGTTTCCCTCGCGCTGCTTCTCGGCGTTGCCGTCCCCGCGCTGGCCGCGCCCGACGACGGGCAGTGGGATCCGACGCTTCCGAAGATCATCAGTTCGGGTGCGCCCGGCGATCCGGTTGCAGCGGCGAACGCGGCGTTCTCGGTGAGCCAGTTGGCCATTCAGACCACCCAGAATCTCGGCCAGCAGTTCCTGGCCAGCATCGGTCTTGGCGGAAGTCCTGCTGCCGCGGCCATGCCTGCCGGTGGAAGGGTGCGGGGCCCCCAGGCGATCGAGTACGTGATCCGCCGCGCCGGTTCGCAGATGGGTGTGCCGTACTCGTGGGGTGGCGGGTCGTTGACCGGGCCGAGCGCCGGGGTGGACCAGGACGCGGGCAAGATCGGCTATGACTGTTCGGGGTTGACCCGCTATGCCTTCGCCGGGGTCGGCGTGCAGATTCCCAAGTATTCGGGCGACCAGTACAACACCGGGCGCCCCATTCCGCCGTCGCAGGCCAAGCGCGGTGACCTGATTTTCTACGGGCCCGGCGGCAGCCAGCACGTCGCCATCTTCCTCGGCGGCGGCAAGATGCTCGAGGCGTCCAGTGCCGCAGGCCACGTCACGGTCAGCCCCGTGCGCACCGCCGGAATGTCGCCCCACCTGTCCCGCATGATCGATTCCTGAGCGCGTCCTGAGTTGAACCTGAGCACTTCTGATGAATGCTGTTCTGTGTGCCGACACTTCGCTAGGCAACGTCGACGGATTCCGGAGCGCCTGGAATAGTTGACGACGAGCGTGTGGCCAACTCCGGCCGGCGCCGCCGCGACCAGCGTCTTGATTGATGTGGAAGGACCGTTGATGACGTCACCGAGTGGGCCACCGCAGGGCGCTGGGGGCTTTTCCGGACAGGCTCCCACCCAGGCCTACAACCCCGGGACCCCCGGCACGCATGCCGCGCCGCCGAACAACGGAGGCCTCCAGCAGGAGGTGCACACCCTCGAACGCGCCATCTTCGAGGTCAAGCGGATCATCGTCGGACAGGACCAACTGGTCGAGCGGATGCTGGTCGGACTGCTCGCCAAGGGACACGTCCTTCTCGAAGGTGTGCCTGGCGTGGCCAAGACGCTGGCCGTCGAGACGTTCGCCAAGGTGGTCGGCGGCACCTTCGCCCGCATTCAGTTCACCCCGGACCTGGTGCCCACCGACATCATCGGTACCCGCATCTACCGGCAGGGCAAGGAGGAATTCGACATCGAGCTCGGCCCGGTGGTGGTCAACTTCCTGCTCGCCGACGAGATCAACCGCGCGCCCGCCAAGGTGCAGTCGGCGCTGCTCGAGGTGATGGCCGAGCGCAAGATCTCGATCGGCGGCAAGACCTTCCCGCTGCCTGCGCCGTTCCTGGTGATGGCCACGCAGAACCCGATCGAGCAGGAAGGCGTCTACGCGCTGCCGGAAGCCCAGCGGGACCGCTTCCTGTTCAAGCTCAACATCGACTACCCGTCTCCTGAGGAGGAGCGCGAGATCGTGTACCGGATGGGCGTCAAGCCGCCGGAACCCAAGCAGATCCTTGCCCCGGGCGATCTGCTGCGCCTTCAGGACGTGGCGGCCAACAACTTCGTGCATCACGCGCTGGTCGACTATGTGGTGCGCATCGTCACCGCCACACGCGCGCCGGAGAAATTCGGCATGCCCGACGCGAAGGCCTGGATTGCCTACGGGGCCTCACCGCGTGCATCGCTGGGCATCATCGCGGCGGCGCGCGCGTTGGCGCTGGTGCGTGGCCGTGACTATGTGATCCCGCAAGACGTCGTCGAGGTGATCCCCGACGTGCTGCGACACCGGTTGGTACTGACCTACGACGCGCTGGCCGACGAGATCTCGGCGGAGACCGTGATCAACCGGATCCTCCAGACGGTGGCGCTGCCGCAGGTGAATGCCATTCCGCAGCAAGGACATTCGGTGCCGCCGGTGATGCCGACCGCAGCGGCCACCGCCGGTAATCGGTGACTACCTCTAGACGAGGGGTCGATCTTCCGTCGTTGAAGCGCGGGGAGATCCGTGATCCCGCGCTGACGGCAGCACTGCGCAAGCTCGAGCTGACCGTTCGCCGCAAGCTCGACGGCGTGCTGCACGGCGACCACCTCGGCCTGCTTCCCGGCCCTGGCTCGGAACCCGGGGAGTCGCGGCTGTATCAGCCAGGCGACGACGTCCGGCGGATGGACTGGTCGGTCACCGCGCGCACCACCCATCCCCATGTGCGGCAGATGATTGCCGACCGCGAGCTCGAGACGTGGTTGGTGGTCGACATGTCGGCGAGCCTGGACTTCGGCACCACAGGCTGCGAGAAGCGCGATTTGGCGGTAGCGGCGGCGGCGGCGATCACTTTCCTCAACAGTGGCGGCGGCAACCGGATCGGCGCGATCATCGCCAACGGCGATTCGGTGCGTCGGGTCCCCGCGTTGTCGGGCCGCATGCACGAGCAGGAACTGCTGCGCACGATCGCCACCATGCCCAAGGCGCCGCCTGGGGTCCGCGGCGACCTTGCCGCGGCGATCGACGCGCTGCGCAGGCCTGAGCGCCGGCGCGGCATGGCGGTGATCATCAGCGACTTTCTCGGCCCGATCAACTGGATGCGCCCGCTGCGGGCGATCGCGGGCAGGCATGAGATGCTCGGCATCGAGGTTCTCGATCCGCGCGATGTCGAACTGCCGCCCGTCGGCGATGTCATCCTGCAGGACACCGAAACCGGTGTCACCCGGGAATTCACCATCGACGAGCAGCTGCGCGAGGACTTCGAGAAGGCGGCGGCAGCGCATCGCGCCGAGGTCGCCCGCACGCTGCGACGCTGTGACGCGCCGTTGCTGTCGCTGCGCACCGACAGAGACTGGATCGCCGACGTCGTCCGCTTCGTTGCCAACCGCCGCCGCGGAGCGCTCGCCGGTCTGGGTTAATCCAACGAAATGACAACTGGCGCATGACATTACCGTTGCTCGGCCCGATGACGCTTTCGGGTTTCGAACACGCCTGGTTTTTTCTGTTCCTGATCGCCGTCGCCGCAATCGTCGTGCTGTACGTCCTGGTGCAGCTGGCCAGGCACCGCCGGATGCTTCGCTTCGCGAACATGGAGTTGCTGGAAAGCGTTGCGCCGAAACGTCCTTCGCGCTGGCGTCATCTGCCTGCGATCTTGCTGGTGTTGTCACTGCTGATGTTCACCGTGGCGATGGCCGGCCCGACGCACGACGTCCGGATACCGCGCAACCGCGCGGTGGTGATGTTGGTCGTCGACGTGTCGCAGTCAATGCGAGCCACCGACGTGTCGCCGAACCGGCTCGCCGCGGCGCAGGAGGCGGCCAAGCAATTCGCCGATCAGCTGACTCCCGGCATCAACCTGGGCTTGATCGCCTACGCAGGCACGGCGACCGTGCTGGTCTCGCCGACCACCAATCGGGAGGCGTCGAAGGCCGCGATCGACAAACTTCAACTAGCGGACCGCACCGCAACCGGCGAGGGCATCTTCACTGCGCTGCAAGCGATCGCCACCGTGGGGGCGGTGATCGGCGGTGGCGATGAACCGCCGCCGGCCCGCATCGTGTTGATGTCGGACGGCAAGGAGACGGTGCCGTCGAACCCGGACAACCCCAAGGGCGCCTACACCGCCGCGCGCACGGCCAAGGACCAGGGCGTGCCGATCTCGACGGTGTCCTTCGGCACCCCGTACGGCTACGTCGAGATCAACGACCAGCGGCAGCCCGTGCCGGTCGACGACGAGATGCTCAAGAAGATCGCCGAATTGTCCGGTGGCGAGTCCTACACCGCGTCGAGCCTCGAACAGCTCAAGGAGGTCTTCACCAACCTGCAGGAGCAGATCGGCTACGAGACCCGCAAGGGTGACGCGAGCGCAGGCTGGCTGCGGCTGGGCGCGCTGGTGCTGGCGCTGGCGGCGCTGACAGCCATGCTGATCAACCGCCGACTACCCAACTGAGGCTCATGACACTTCCATTGCTCGGACCGATGACGCTGACGGGCTTCGACCACGTCTGGTACTTCCTGTTCCTGTTCGTCGTGGCGGGACTCGTCGTGCTGTATATCGGCGTCCAGCGGTCCCGGCGCAAGCGACTGCAACGGTTCGCCAACACCGAATTGCTGGAAAGTGTTGCGCCCAAACGGCCTTCGCGCTGGCGGCATCTGGCGACGATCCTGCTGATGGTGTCGCTGGTGTCGTTCACGATCGCGATGGCGGGTCCGACGCACGACGTGCGGATCCCGCGCAACCGCGCTGTGGTGATGTTGGTCATCGACGTGTCCCAGTCGATGCGGGCCACCGACATCTCGCCAAGCCGGATGGCTGCCGCCCAGGAAGCGGCCAAGCAATTCGTCGATCAGATGACGCCGGGGATCAACCTTGGGCTGATTTCTTATGCGGGCACGGCCACTGTGCTGGTCTCACCGACCACCAATCGTGATGCATCGAAGAACGCGATCGACAAGCTGCAGGTCGCCGACCGGACCGCGACCGGCGAGGCGATCTTCACCGCGCTGCAGGCCATCAACACCGTCGGCGCGGTGATCGGAGGTGGCGACACACCGCCGCCGGCCCGCATCGTGTTGATGTCGGACGGCAAGGAGACGGTGCCGTCGAACCCGGACAACCCGAAGGGTGCCTACACCGCCGCGCGCGCCGCGAAGGACCAGGGGGTGGGAATCTCGACGGTGTCCTTCGGCACCCCGTACGGCTATGTCGAGATGAACGATCAGCGCACGCCCGTGCCGGTGGACGACGCGATGCTCAAGAAGGTCGCTCAGCTGTCGAATGGCCAGTCCTACACCGCGGACAGCCTGGAACAGCTCAAGGAGGTCTTCACCAACCTGCAGGAGCAGATCGGCTACGAGACGCGCAAGGGTGACGCGAGTGCGGGCTGGCTGCGGCTGGGTGCGTTCGTGTTGGCGCTGGCCGCGATCGCGGCGTTGGTGATCAACCGGCGGCTGCCGAACTAACTAAGGCGATTTCTTAAGTTTGCGTCCAAGGCACTAAGTTGGCCTGCATGACTGCGGACGCGAGGAGCAGAAACAACAATGGCTGATTTTGTGCCCCGTTCCGTTCTGGTCACCGGTGGAAACCGGGGCATCGGACTGGCCATCGCCCAGCGCTTGGCCGCCGACGGTCACAAGGTCGCGGTCACGCACCGCGGGTCCGGCGCGCCCGACGGGCTGTTCGGCGTCGTGTGCGACGTCACCGACAGCGAGGCTGTCGACCGCGCGTTCAGGGAGGTCGAGGAGCACCAGGGCCCGGTTGAGGTGCTCGTCTCGAATGCAGGGATTTCCAAGGACGCGTTCCTCATTCGGATGACCGAGGAGCGCTTCACCGAGGTCATCAACGCCAACCTCACCGGCGCGTTCCGGGTGGCGCAACGGGCGTCGCGCAGCATGCAGCGCAAGCGGTTCGGCCGAATCATCTTCATCGGATCGGTGTCCGGTATGTGGGGTATCGGCAACCAGGCCAACTACGCGGCCGCCAAGGCCGGCCTGATCGGCATGGCCCGCTCGATCTCGAGGGAGCTTTCCAAGGCCGGCGTCACTGCCAACGTGGTTGCGCCGGGTTACATCGACACCGAGATGACCCGTGCGCTCGACGAGCGGATCCAGGAGGGCGCCCTGGACTTCATCCCTGCCAAGCGGGTCGGCACCGCCGAGGACGTCGCGGGTGCCGTCAGCTTCCTGGCGTCAGAGGATGCCAGCTACATCGCAGGCGCCGTGATCCCGGTCGACGGCGGCATGGGCATGGGCCACTAGAAAGGAAAACCAGGACATGGCAGGACTTCTTGAAGGCAAGCGCATCCTCGTCACGGGGATCATCACCGACTCGTCGATCGCGTTCCACATCGCGAAGGTGGCGCAGGAGGCCGGCGCAGAACTGGTGCTCACCGGATTCGACCGGATGAAGCTCATCCAGCGCATCGCCGACCGACTGCCGCACAAGGCGCCGCTGCTGGAGCTCGACGTGCAGAACGATGAGCACCTCAATACGCTCGCCGACCGCGTGACCGAGGTGATCGGGGACGGCAACAGGCTCGACGGCGTGGTGCACTCCATCGGCTACATGCCGCAGACCGGAATGGGCATCAACCCGTTCTTCGACGCGCCGTATGAGGATGTCGCCAAGGGCATCCACATCTCTGCGTACTCCTACGCCTCACTGGCCAAGGCGCTGCTGCCGATCATGAATCCAGGCGGCGGCATCGTCGGCATGGACTTCGACCCGACGCGCGCGATGCCTGCCTACAACTGGATGACCGTGGCCAAGAGTGCCCTGGAGTCGGTGAACCGGTTCGTGGCACGTGAGGCCGGTAAGTATGGCGTACGGTCGAATCTCGTTGCGGCAGGACCGATTCGCACCCTGGCAATGAGCGCTATCGTCGGCGGGGCACTCGGCGAGGAGGCCGGCGCCCAGATGCAACTGCTCGAAGAGGGCTGGGATCAGCGCGCGCCGATCGGCTGGAACATGAAGGACCCGACGCCGGTGGCCAAGACGGTGTGCGCGCTGCTCTCGGACTGGCTGCCCGCCACCACGGGGACCATCATCTACGCCGACGGCGGCGCCAGCACGCAGTTGCTCTGATGCACGCCGATGAGCCGCTTGCGCGAAGAGCAACGGACTTTGACGCGCTTCTGCTCCTGTCCTTCGGCGGACCCGAGGCGCCCGAACATGTGATGCCGTTCCTGGAGAACGTCACCCGCGGCCGAGGCATCCCTCGTGAACGGCTGGCGTCGGTTGCCGAGCACTACCTGCATTTCGGCGGTGTCTCCCCGATCAACGGCATCAATCGCGAGCTGATCACCGCGATAGAAGCCGAGATCGACCTGCCGGTGTACTTCGGCAACCGGAACTGGGAGCCGTACGTCGAGGACACGGTTGCGATTATGCGGGACAACGGCATTCGCCACGCCGCTGTCTTCGCCACCTCCGCATGGGGCGGCTACTCCAGCTGCACCCAGTATGTCGAGGACATCGCACGCGCCAGGGCCGCGGCAGGCGAGGGGGCGCCTGGCCTGGTGAAGCTGCGACAGTACTTCGACCACCCGTTGTTCGTGGAGATGTTCGCCGAAGGCATCAGGACGGCAGCCAGCACGGTGCCCGACAATGCCCGACTGGTGTTCACCGCGCATTCCATTCCACTTGCTGCCCGAAACCGTTGTGGCGCGGACCTATACAGCCGCCAAGTGGGCCATGCATCCCGTCTGGTGGCCGCCGCTGCCGGCTACGACGACTACGACCAGGTGTGGCAGTCGCGGTCAGGCCCGCCGCAGGTGCCGTGGCTGGAACCCGATATCGGCGATCACCTAGCGGAATTGGCCGAGGCCGGCACCACGGCGGTGATCGTCTGCCCCATCGGCTTCGTGTCCGATCACATCGAGGTGGTGTGGGATCTGGACCACGAATTGGCGCAGCAAGCATCGGAACTCGGTATCGCGTTCGCGAGGGCGGCGACGCCGAACGCCGATCCTCGGTTCGCCCGACTTGTCGCCGAGTTGATCGAAGAGGTCCGTGCGGGTAGTGAACCTGCGCGGGTGTTCGGCCCTGACGCGCCGCCGCTACAAGGTTTTTCGGTCGACGGCGTCGTGTGCACGCCGCACTGCGGATAACAATTTGCGAGCTGGGTCGGCCCGCGCAGCAATTCAGCGAGAGTCACTCGCGGTCGACCATCCATTGCCCCGACAGCCACCCGGGCGCATTGCTGCTTTTGTGCGTCGGCAAAGAATGCGCTCCGTTTCGCTGTTTTTGATCGGCAATCGGTGATTGCGAAATATTCGGGTCGGCGTCGGTCGCCCCATCTGCGCGAACACTGTGCGTCAAATTTAGCGAATTATTTCGCGCGTCAATTACTTGATTGTGCAATTACCGGGGGCGCCCAAGCACGGGATTGCGGTCGATATTGCCGCTTTACAGCAGATGTTCAGCTACTTTCTGGCATATCGTCAGCTAACTAACGGCCGGGGGATCATCATGCAACTCAGTCTCAAACCCTACGTCACCAATGGCATCGTCATCGCTGGTGCTGCCGCTCTCGTGGCTGCTCCCGTCGTCATTTCGCCGCCCGATATCAGCCGGCCGGTTGCGGTCGCTGAGCGAACAATAGCCGTCGAGCAGAAGGCGTTGATCAACGATCTGCTGGATGGCTTCGCGGCCACCTTGGATGCGACCGGCGAGACCATCAGCAACGCATTGTTCTTTGTCGGTGTCGAGCCGAATTTCGACGCGCGCTGGGTGCGGGCGCTGATTGACAACCCGGGATTGGCAGCGAGTATCGCAAGTGCGGTTGTCACGTTGGAATTGCTCGATCTTTTCGACATCCCGTCTCCGTTGATCAATACGATTACCGGTCTGCTCCCGCCGGAGTTGGGTCAACCCATCGCCGACGCCTACGCCGCGATCTTCCAATTCATTGATCCGGGCCGATTGGGCGGCCTGCTACCCGATCCGACGGCCGGGATCAACGCCATCAATGCGGCAGTGCTCTCACCGCTCGTCGACAACCTCACGAACGGCTTCCTGACCGCGGTTGACAGTGTCGGCGTGTCAATTTGGGGCGGGTTGATGTTCGCCGGCCAAGCGCCGAACACGCTGTTGAGCGTCGCGCAGTCCGCCATCAACACGCCTGCCGACATTCCCGGGCTCGCCAGTTATCTGGCGTACAGCTTGATAAATCCGTTCTCGAACCCCGTGGCCATCGACTCGATCTATTCGCTCGCGATCGAACCCCTCATCGACGGGGTGATCAAGACCGCCGTGCCTCCGATCGGCGGTGTCGTCGCTGCCGTCAAGAACGGGCTTGATGGTGCGTTGACCGCGGTGTTGAATGCGCTGCCTGCACCTGTTTTCCCGTCGCCGTTCGTCTCGCCGTTGGCCGCGCAGGCGAAGGAGGTATCCAGTATCGAAGTCGTGGACCAAACGGATAACGCTCGGGTGGTCAACCTTCAGATCGCCGACGCAAAGGTGGCGGACTCCGACGTCGGCAAGGATTCAGGTGACGAGGGCGCCAGGCCAGACAACGACGCGAATCCTGTTTCGGCGCAGAAGAATACAGTCGAAGCAGACGACCAGGGCACGACGACGGTCAAGGCGCCCGCGAAACGGGAAAACAGCCACGTGCGACTCAACGTCAAGAAGGTCAACCCACTGGTCAGCCGACTCGACGACACGAAAGCCACCGCAGATCCGTCGGGCACCAAGGATTCCCAGCCGCCCGACGTCGGCACGCACGTGAATGCGGACGCCGCTGACTCGAACCCCGCTGGCGCGGCGGACCCCGATGCGGGTGGCGCGAACGACGGCGAGCATGCCGACGCCGACCAGGGCGCCGCGTAGCGCTATTGCCAGGCGGAGTAAAGGATCGCGCTGACCGCCGCCATCCGCGCGGACCGCACCACTGATGACAGCGGGCGCAACGCGTCGCTGGCGATCTGGACCTCCGACGACGTCTGCAGCCCGATCGGGATCAGCCCTGAACTGACCGTGACGATCGCGTCGATGTAGGCGGCGTTCTCGAGCACGCGCACCGCGCGTGACGGCGCGTGGTCGGGCACCCGGTGGCCTCGGCTGCTTTCCAGCACCTGCTCGACGAGGCCACGGGGGTCGGCCACATCGGAACCCGCGGCGCGGATCGCCCCGAGCGCGTCGGCCGCCGACCGCACGGCGTTGCGCAGTGTGAGTTCTGCGTCACCGAGGTCGTGGTATTCGTCGGGGACTCCGGCCGACACGGAGTACACGGTCCACGACAATGATGTGGGTTCAGGCTCGTAATCGGACTCGTCGTGCAGTTCGTCGTATTCGAATTCCGGGACAAGACCCACTGCGGTCGACGTGTCGCGGCCGATGATCACGGCCTCACCGGCTGTCACCGCGTCGCGCTGGAATTGGGTGCCCGCCGGCAACCCGCGCACGTCGCCGGGCACCGGCAACACCACGCCGATGGCCGGTGCCGACAAGCCCTTTCCCGCGGTCGTGCGCACCGTCTGCAGCAGCGACACCGCGCCCGCGTCGTTCAGGTCGGGCCATGGCAAACCGGTGCGGCCGGCCGCAACGGCGTCGTAGGCGGTCACCGAATGCTTTGGTGCCCATTGCGATAACGCATCGAGCACATCGTCGGGCGCGGCCGCGCCCGCAAGCCAGGCGTTGGCCCAGACGGACAGGGAAACACTGGGGCACCACATGATCCTCGCAGTGTAGTTGTTAGCCGCTCATTGAGTCGGCTACGCGATAGGCTGACGGCATGCCCGTCGCGCTGATCTGGCTAATCGCCGCAGTGGGTCTGGCGGGGGCCGAAGCGCTCACCGGCGACCTGTTTCTGCTCATGCTCGGCGGCGGTGCGCTGGCCGCAGCCGGTTCCAGCCTGGTCTTCGATGATCTATGGGTGCACGGCGCGGTGTTCCTCGTCGTCTCGGTGCTTCTGCTCGTCCTGGTGCGCCCCGCGTTGAGGCGGCATTTCATGTCGGGCAAGGGTCTGCCCGAGCCGGTGAAGGCGCTCGAAGGCAAGAGCGCGCTGGTGCTGGACCGGGTGGCGCGCCATGAGGGCCAGGTGAAACTCGACGGCGAAATCTGGACGGCGCGCCCGTACAACCACGACGATGTCTACGAACCGGGTGACCACGTCACCGTCGTGCACATAGATGGCGCCACCGCGGTCGTCCAAAAGCTCGTCTAGAGAACACTGGACACACTAGGGAAGGAACCCGCATGGAAGGTGCCGTCGCCGGCCTCATTCTGGTCGGGGTGTTGGTGGTTTTCGCCGCCATCATCGTTGCCAAGTCGATCGCGCTGATCCCGCAGGCCGAGGCCGCCGTCATTGAACGGCTGGGCCGCTACAGCAAGACGGTGTCGGGCCAGCTGACGCTGCTGTTGCCATTCATCGACAAGATTCGCGCCCGAGTGGACTTGCGCGAGCGGGTGGTGTCGTTCCCGCCGCAGCCGGTGATCACCGAGGACAACCTGACGGTGAACATCGATACGGTGGTGTACTTCCAGGTCACCAATCCGCAGGCAGCGGTGTATCAGATCAGCAACTACATCGTCGGCGTCGAACAGTTGACCACGACCACCTTGCGCAACGTGGTGGGCGGCATGACCCTGGAGCAGACGCTGACCTCCCGCGACCAGATCAACGCCCAACTACGCGGTGTGCTCGACGAGGCCACCGGTCGGTGGGGGCTGCGCGTCGCACGAGTGGAGCTGCGCAGCATCGACCCGCCGCCGTCGATCCAGGACTCGATGGAAAAGCAGATGCGCGCCGACCGCGAGAAGCGCGCGATGATCCTGACCGCGGAGGGCACCCGGGAGGCCTCGATCAAGCAGGCCGAGGGCCAGAAGCAGTCGCAGATCCTGGCGGCGGAGGGGGCCAAGCAGGCGGCGATCCTGGCTGCTGAAGCCGACCGCCAGTCGCGGATCCTGCGGGCACAGGGTGAACGCGCCGCCCAGTACCTGCAGGCCCAAGGTCAGGCGAAGGCCATCGAGAAGACGTTCGCCGCCATCAAGGCCGGCAGGCCCACCCCGGAGATGCTGGCCTATCAGTACTTGCAGACGCTGCCGCAGATGGCCAAGGGCGAGGCCAACAAGGTGTGGCTGGTGCCCAGCGACTTCGGTTCGGCACTACAGGGATTCACCAAGTTGCTCGGCGCGCCCGGCGAGGACGGCGTGTTCCGCTACACCCCGTCTGAAGTCGATGACGACCTGCCCAAGCCGGAGGACGACTCCGACGAGGTCGCCGACTGGTTCTCGACGCAGACCGATCCGGCGATCGCCCAGGCCGTCGCGAAGGCGGAGGCCGAGGCGCGCACGCCGGTCGCCGGCCCGGGCTACGCGGCGCCGCCGTCGTTGACCCCGCCACCGACGGGAGCCACCGCGCCGATCACCCGTGATGGGGGAGCGCACTCGCTGTAGCTATGCGCTGATGATCAGCGACAGTCCCCTGTAATCGCGGATCGGCTTGCGCCGCTTGCTGTTGCGATCAGACGGCGTACCGCAGCCTCGACCCCACGAGTAAGCGTGTCGACGTCAGGCACCGCCTCGAAGTCGGTCAGGATGCCGCGATACACGTCGTCGGCATAACTGAGCACCGACACGCCTGTGCGCGAACCCGTCGCGAGCCCGGGAGTTGGGATCACCGACACCACTCGTCGACCCATGACTTGCAGCGGATCGCACCGCCCCGGCACGCCGGCGGTGACGGGGGCGACGCCGGGACGCGGCAACCGCGCCAGAAATCGCAGAGCCCACGACGTGACGGGAAAGGGCACCCGGTCGACCGCTGATCCGATGGTGCCGCTTTTCGGTTCAGCGTTGGCCAGGCGGGAGTGCAAACACGGAGTTGCTGAACCGGGTTTGCCTCCTCGACAGGAAGAAGGGGCAGCATCGCCTGCGACGGTTGCAGACCGCGGCCGATCAGGTATTTGCGGTAGCTGTCGGTGAGCGCCGCCAGCGCGACATCGGTGACGCTGACAGAGAACACGTCGCACACCTGCCGGATGTCCTTCAACGACGCACTGGCTGCGCCGTACCGGCGCAGGTTGCTCACCGGGACCGCACAGCGGTGTCGGCGCAGAGGGCCGGAGAAGGTCCGCCGAGACACGGGCGAGTCCACGCAGCCACGTGACCGGGTTCAGATCCGACAGCGATGGGCCTGCAGCGGATTCCGCTTCTGTATTGCATTGCAGCACAGAGCTATTGCGCAATCCGCCGTCAGCAAGGCCCGCGACCATGTGGGCAATGGCAAGCCCGTCCGCGATGCAGTGGTGCTCCTTGAGCAGCATCGCCCATCGATCGTTGCTCAGGCCCTCGACGACCCAGAGTTCCCACAGCGGGGGAGCACGGTTACGGCCTTTTGGCCTCTATTTGCGATCGCTAACAGGTGGTCGCAGGCGCGTTGTCTCGAGCCGACTCGGGTTGGCGGGCGCGGTGCTGGCGCCGGTGGGTGCGGATCTCGTAGATCAGCCCGGCGATACCGACGCTCGCAGTACACAACGACACCACGAACAGCAGCGGGCTGACATTGCCGGTGAGTGCGTCGCCGAGGATGACCACAGCGGCGGTGCCCGGCAGCAACCCGACCAGCGTGGCCAGCGTGTACGGCAGCACCCGCACCGCCGACGCGCCGCACGCATAGTTGACGACCGAGAACGGCATCGCGGGGATCATCCGCATCGAGATCACGGTGGGCCAGCCTCGCTCGCGTAGCCGGGCGTCGACGGATTCCACCCGGTCGTGCTGGACCAGGCGGCTCAGTTGCCAGCCCGCGGCGCGCACCAGCAGCAGCGCGATGACGGCGCTGACGGTGCTGGCCAGCACCGCCAGGGGGACGCCGAGGTAGGGGCCGAATAGCAGGCCGGCGGTCAGCGTGAAGACGGTGCGCGGAAACGGGAAAACCGTCACCAGGATGTGGGCGGCGAGGAAGGCCAGCGGGAACCACGGACCGGCCGACGTCGCCCAATCACGCACTTGAAGGGCCGTCGGCAGCGGAACGAGTACCGCAATTGCGATCAGAATCACAATTGCTGTGAGGATCGCGATGAAGCGGCGGGGCGAAACCGAGGACGCCGTCGACAGCACAGCGGCACGCAGCGCACGCAGGGTGCTGACGACGGGTTTCACGCCTACCAAGACTACGGGCAGCGGGAAGCGGCCACGCTCTCAGCGGCGCTGTGAGTCGACCCACCAGCGAGCGGCGCTGTGATGGCGATCATTTAGCCTGATGGCTGTGCAGAAACCCGGCGTTACGGATTCCGATATCGCGAGGTGGCGCACGGCGGTAGCCGGCGTCCTGGCCAAGAGCACCAGGCGCGACCCGGCGGATTTGCTCGCCGAGCCCGAGCGGCTGCTGGACTCGCCGACCTACGAAGGGTTTCCGGTCCGCCCGCTGTACACCTCGTTCGATGCGCTGCCAGAAGCCGCGCTGCCGGGGCAGTGGCCGTTCGTCAGGGGCGGCGACGCGCTACGCGACGTCAAGGCCGGATGGCGGGTGGCCGAGGCGTTTCCCGCGAACGGGTCGACCGCCGCAGACGCGAACGGTGCCGTGCTGCTGGCTCTGACCGAGGGCGTCAGCGCGCTGGTGCTGCGCGTCGCGGGCGCGGCGACAGACCTGGATCGGCTGCTCGACGGCGTCTTCCTCGACCTTGTACCGGTGGTGCTCGATGCCGGTGCCGACTACCAGGCCGCGGTGGACGCGGTGCTCGCGCTGTTGACCGATCTGGACGCCGATCAGCGGTCGCGGTTGTCGGTGGATCTGGGCGGCGACCCGTTGACGGCGCCGTTGAGTGCGCAGCCGGCGCCCGGCGTCGCCGACGTCGTCGCAGCGGCGGCCAAGGTGGCCGGATACCGCGGCGGTGTGCGGGCGATCACCGTCGACGGTCCCGCCTTCCACAATCTCGGTGCCAGCGCATCGTGGGAACTGGCGGCGAGCATCGGTGCCGCGGTCAGTTATCTGCGCCTGCTCGGTGACGGTGGTCTGACAACTCGAGATGCGCTGCGGCAGATCAGCTTCCGCTTCGCTGCCGACGACGACCAGTTCATGACGATCGCCAAGCTGCGTGCAGCCCGGCAACTGTGGGCGCGGGTGGCCGAGGTGGTCGGGGAGCCCGAGGCAGGCGCAGCCCGCCTGCATGCGGTCACGTCACTGCCGATGATGACGCAACGGGATCCGTGGGTGAACATGCTGCGCGCCACGGTGGCGGCGTTCTCCGCCGGTACAGGGGGCGCGGACACCGTGCTGGTCCATCCCTTCGACGTCGCGATTCCCGGCGGCTTCCCCGGCACGGCGCCGAGTTTCGCGCGACGCATCGCCCGCAACACCCAACTGCTCCTGCTCGAAGAGTCGCACATCGGTCGGGTGCTCGACCCGGCAGGCGGGTCGTGGTTCGTCGAGGACCTCACCAAGAGCCTGGCCGAGCAGGCGTGGAAACACTTCCAGGACATCGAATCTCGAGGCGGCTTCGACGCGGCCCGTGACTACGTGGTCAACGAGATCAACCAGGTGGCCCACCGCCGCGCCGACGACATCGCACACCGGCGTACCGCGATCACCGGCGTCAACGAATATCCGAATCTCGCGGAACCGCCGCTTCCACAAGGTGATGGTCTCGAGGCGGTGGTGCGTTACGCCGCGGGGTTCGAGGCACTTCGGAACCGGTCGGACGCGTATCTGGAGAAGACCGGATCGCGGCCGACGGTGTTGCTGCTGCCACTGGGCCCACTGGCCGAACACAACGTCCGCACGACTTTCGCCACCAATCTGCTGGCGTCCGGCGGGATCGAGGCGGTGTTGCAGGACACGAGCGCCGAGTCTTTCCCGATCGCGGTGATTTGCGGCACCGATGCCCGCTACGCCACCGAGGCCTCGGCCGCCGTCGACACGGCCCGCAACGCAGGAGTGTCACACGTACTGCTGGCGGGCCCGGAAAAGGCTGTGGCCGAAGCAGATTCGAAACCAGACGGCTACCTGACCGCCAAGATGGACGCGGTCACGACGCTCTCCGACCTGCTCACCCGATTGGGGGCATGAGATGACTGCGACCACCGGTATCGGCAGCTTCGCCGACGTACCCCTGCACGGTGAGCTCAAGAGCGAACCGGCGACCGAAGCCGCCGTTGCCGAAGCGGTCGAAGCCGCGGCCGCCGCGCACGGCTACTCGCCGGACCAAGTGGACTGGGCGACACCGGAGGGCATCGCCGTCAAGCCGGTCTACATCGGTGCCGACCGCGATGCCGTCGTTGCTGCCGGCTACCCGCTGGACAGCCTGCCCGGTGCGCCGCCGTACATCCGAGGTCCCTACCCGACCATGTACGTCAACCAGCCGTGGACCATCCGCCAGTACGCCGGCTTCTCCACCGCCGCCGAGTCCAACGCGTTCTACCGGCGTAACCTCGCTGCGGGGCAGAAAGGTCTGTCGGTGGCATTCGATCTGGCCACCCACCGCGGTTATGACTCCGATCATCCACGGGTACAGGGTGACGTCGGAATGGCAGGCGTCGCAATCGATTCCATCCTCGACATGCGCCAGCTGTTCGACGGCATCGACCTGTCGTCGGTGTCGGTCTCGATGACTATGAACGGCGCGGTGCTGCCCATTCTGGCGTTGTATGTGGTGGCCGCCGAGGAGCAGGGTGTGCCGCCGGAGAAGCTGGCGGGGACCATCCAGAACGACATCCTCAAAGAGTTCATGGTCCGCAACACCTACATCTACCCGCCCAAGGCGTCGATGCGGATCATCTCCGACATCTTCGGCTACACCAGCGCCAAGATGCCGAAGTTCAACTCGATTTCGATCTCCGGGTATCACATTCAAGAAGCCGGTGCGACAGCCGATTTGGAGCTGGCGTACACGCTGGCCGACGGCGTGGAATACATCAAGGCGGGGCTGGACGCAGGCCTGGACATCGACAAGTTCGCGCCTAGGCTGTCGTTCTTCTGGGGCATCGGGATGAACTTCTTCATGGAGGTCGCCAAGCTGCGGGCGGGCCGGTTGCTGTGGAGTGAGCTGGTCGCCGAGTTCGGCCCCCAGGACGCGAAATCCCTTTCGCTGCGCACGCATTCGCAGACGTCGGGTTGGTCGCTGACCGCGCAGGATCCGTTCAACAACGTCGCAAGAACCTGCGTCGAGGCGATGGCCGCCACCCAGGGGCACACCCAGTCGCTGCACACCAATGCGCTCGACGAGGCGCTGGCGCTGCCGACCGATTTCTCGGCCCGCATCGCGCGCAACACCCAGCTGCTGCTGCAGCAGGAGTCGGGCACCACGCGGCCGATCGACCCGTGGGGCGGCTCGTATTACGTCGAGTGGTTGACGCATCAGCTCGCGAACAGGGTGCGTGCGCACATCAAAGAAGTCAACGAGCACGGCGGGATGGCGCAGGCGATCAGCGACGGGGTCCCGAAGATGCGCATCGAAGAGGCCGCTGCTCGCACCCAGGCCCGCATCGACTCGGGCCAGCAGCCGGTGATCGGGGTCAACAAGTACCAGGTGGATGAGGACCACGAGATCGAGGTGCTCAAGGTCGAGAACAGCCGGGTGCGTGCCGAGCAGATCGCCAAGCTCGAGCAGCTACGCGCCGACCGCGACCCGAACGCCGTCGCGGCCGCCCTCGCCGAGCTCAGCGCCGCCGCTCAAACCGAAGAAGGCAATCTGCTCGAGCTCGCGATCAACGCCGCACGGGCCAAGGCCACCGTCGGCGAGATTTCCGATGCCCTGGAGAAGGTTTGGGGACGCCACCAGGCAGAAATCCGTACCATCGCCGGGGTCTACCGCGATGAAGTCGGAAAGGTCAGCAACATAGCGCAAGCCAACGAGCTCGTCGAGAAATTCGCCGAGGCCGACGGCCGCAGGCCGCGCATTCTGGTCGCCAAGATGGGCCAGGACGGGCATGACCGCGGGCAGAAGGTGATCGCAACGGCGTTCGCGGACATCGGCTTTGACGTCGACGTGGGCTCACTGTTCTCCACCCCTGAAGAAGTCGCGCGCCAGGCCGCTGACAACGACGTACACGTCGTCGGTGTGTCGTCGCTTGCGGCGGGCCACCTCACCCTGGTGCCCGCGCTGCGCGACGCCCTCGCCGAAGTGGGCAGGCCGGACATCATGGTCGTGGTCGGCGGTGTCATCCCGCCCGGCGACTTCGACGAGTTGTACGCCGCGGGCGCCACCGCGATCTTCCCTCCGGGCACGGTGATTGCCGACGCCGCGATCGGCCTGCTGCAGAAGCTGGCCGAGCAGCTCGGCTACCACCTGAGCTAGATGACCCCGGTCGAAGAATTGGCCGCGGCCGTCCGCAGCGGTGACCGCACCGCGCTGCCGAGGGCCATCACGCTGGTGGAGTCGACCCGGCCCGACCATCGCGAGCAGGCGCAACAGTTACTGCTGGACTTGACGGGTGAAGCCGGCAACGCCGAATCGTCCTTGCACGTCGGCATCACCGGGGTGCCGGGCGTCGGTAAGTCGACGGCGATCGAGGCGCTGGGCATGTACCTGATCGAACAGGGGCACCGCGTCGCCGTGCTCGCCGTCGACCCGTCGTCGACCCGCACCGGCGGCTCGATCCTCGGCGACAAGACCAGGATGGCCAAGCTCGCGGTGCACCCCGACGCCTACATCCGGCCGTCGCCGACATCGGGGACGCTCGGCGGCGTGGCCAAAGCCACCCGCGAGACGATTGTCCTGCTCGAGGCCGCTGGTTTCGACGTGATCCTGGTGGAAACCGTCGGCGTCGGCCAGTCCGAGGTGACGGTCGCCAACATGGTCGACACGTTCGTGTTCCTGACGTTGGCGCGCACCGGCGACCAACTGCAGGGCATCAAGAAAGGCGTGCTGGAACTCGCCGACATCGTGGTGGTCAATAAGGCCGACGGCGAGCATGCGGTCGAAGCCAAGAAGGCGGCCCGCGAACTGGCCGGCGCCATCCGTCTCATCTATCCACGCGAAACGCTTTGGCGCCCACCGGTTTTGACGATGAGCGCGTTGGAGGGCCGCGGCGTGGCGGAGCTGTGGGACACGGTGGAAAAACATCGGCAGGTGCTCAGTGACGCCGGGGAGTTCGAGGCCCGTCGGCGTGCGCAGCGAGTGGATTGGACATGGTCGATGGTGCGCGACGCGGTGCTGGACCGCGTCCTGTCGCACCCCGACGTTCGCGGAATTCGCGCGGAGGTGGAACGGCAGGTGCGCGAAGGCGAACTGACGCCCGCGCTTGCTGCTCAGCGCCTGCTCGACGCCGCTGAAGAGCCAAGATCTAACTAATTGGTAACACTTCTTTTATTTGCCGGGGTTGCAGGTAAATTCAATATCGTGACGGGTGTCAAAAACGGCGGGCGCAGCGCGGCGCTCCCGCACGGCATACAGGGTGCGGCCGACTCGAACTTCGCCTGCACGGTCCGTGCGTTTCGCCAGCTGTTCCCGGGTAAGCGGGTCGGCGGCGGCGCGCTGGCGATCTACTTGCACGGTGACCCCGTCGTCGACGTCTGGACCGGATATTCCGACCGGCGCGGCACTGAGTACTGGACTGCCGACACCGGCGCGATGGTGTGGTCGGTCACCAAGGGGTTGGCGTCGACCGTCGTCCACCGGCTCGCCGACCGCGGGCTGATCAGTTACGACACTCCCGTCGCCGAGTACTGGCCGGAGTTCGCCGCCAACGGCAAGGGCCACATCACTGTCCGTGACGTGATGCGCCACCGCGCGGGCCTGTCTCAGCTCAACGGGGTGAGCAAGGCCGAGCTGCTGGACCATCATGCGATGGAGGCCCGCCTGGCGGCGGCGTCGGTGAACAAGGTGCTCTACGGCAAACCGGCGTACCACGCGCTGACGTACGGCTGGCTGATGTCGGGACTTGCCCGCGCCGTCACCGGCAAGAGCATGCGCGTGCTGATCCGCGAGGAACTCGCCGAGCCGCTGAACACCGACGGGCTGCATCTCGGCCGTCCGCCGGCCGAGTCGCCGACGCGCGCCGCGCAGATCCTCGCGCCGCAGGGCACATTCAGCAACCCGATCTTCAACTTCGTCGCGCCGCGGATCGCCGCACTGAAGTACTCCGGGGGGTTCGGGTCGATGTACTTCCCCGGGATGAAAGCCGTCGTGCAGGGCGACACGCCGTTCTTGGACTCCGAGATCCCGGCGGCGAACGGAGTCGCTACCGCGCGAAGCCTGGCCAAGATGTACGCGGCGCTCGCCAACGGCGGCCGCATCGACGGCACCCAGTTCCTTTCCAAGGAGCTCACGGCGGGGCTCACCGGCAAACCAAGCTTCCTGCCTGACCGCAACCTTTTCATGCCGTTGAGCTTCCACCTCGGCTATCACTCGTTGCCCATCCCGCCGGGGCTGATGCCCGGCTTCGGGCACGCAGGACTCGCGGGTTCGGTGGGGTGGGCCGATCCGGCGTCAGGGCTGTCGTTCGGATTCGTGCACAACCGCCTGCTCACCCGGATGGTCCTCGACCAGGCGGTGTTCGCCGGACTGCACGCTCTGATCAGCCGCGACGCCGCACAGGCACGCAAGCGCGGCTATCAGATCACGCCCGTCTTCGGCGCACCATACGAGATGCCGAGGCCCGTCGCGGGCTAGTTATTGGCGCGGGTGAACCACTTGGTCTTGATGCGCCAGGACTGCGCCGAGGTCAGCGCGAACCCGGCGCCACAGCCGCAGGCGAAGATCCACACCAGCGTGCCGCCCTCGACCGTCTGAAGCGGTGGCACGTAGGCGGTGACGATTCGCACCATGCAGGCCAGGATGCCGCTCGCGGAGGCGACCAGGTAGATGTTCGCGATCTTCCGCGACCGCGGGTCTTGGCGCAGGATCAGCAGCGCCCGTGCGCCGTAGGTCAGCAGATAGATCAACATGCCGCAGAGCAGCAGCCAGTACGTGTTCAGCCAGAAGTCGGTGGGCACTTCGAAGAAGTCGGGCCGGTACACCCTGGCTCCGTTGCCGAGCGAGAACGTCACCAGCAGCAGCGGAATGCACAACGTGGCCGGCCGCTCTACGTACTGCTTGAATGACGTCTGCATCGCGTGATCGTCGGCGAGTCGGCCCAGCGCGTTGTAGACGACGGCCGAGGCGGCGACGATGTAAGCGTCGTGCCCGATGTAGTCCTCGAGATTCCACATGCCGGTCAAAGCATGCAGCCAGTGGCCGAGGGTTTCCGAGGCCAATGGCGACATCAGGATCACCGCGATGCCTTGCAAGGCGATGTTGAGCGTGGCGGCGACTTCCCAGCGGCACGACCACGTGACGCGACGGATCCACAGACTCCACGCGATACACCCCAGGGTGATCGCTATGAGAGTTGCCAGAGCCATGAGAGATGCCTTAGTACTGAGCTTTTCAGCAAAGTGTACGGCCTGTCCGCCCTAAAGTGGAGGCGCGTCCGCCCTCGGCTTCATCTCGGACAGTTTCGGCGGGCGGGTGGTCTGCTTGGTTTCGACCGCGTCCTGCACGGCCGTCATCGTGAACGGGGCCGATTCGATGTAGCTCCACACCTCTTGGCGGCTCATCAACCCGAATTGGATTTGCAGGTCGGGATAGCTGAGCATGAACCGATCCGCTACTCGACGAAGCTCCTCGGCATTGGGGTAATCGGCTTCTTTGATTCGCCGGTAATAGGTGCTGCTCGAGATGCCAAGGGCGTCATAAATGTCCTTGGCATCAATTTCGCCATCGAGGAGATAGTCAAGCAACGCCTTGAGCTGTCTACCGTTTTCATCGGTCCGTGGCATTCCTCCACCATAAGGCCTGCGTCCCGGGTTTGGGTAGCAACGTTCACAAATCGGAGGTAATAGCCGTTATTGACACTGGCGTCACAGTTTTGGGAGGACTCTCCCATTTCTGGGAAACCGGTGTACGGTTAGCTACATGGTTGCTCCGTATGTAGCTGATCACACCAGCCCCTTGACGTATCCAGTCGACACCATGGCCTTGCCGACGTTGCGGGTCGTCGACCATGACATTGCCGAAGGCACCGCCCCGGTCCTCGACACACTGTGCACGGTTCCTTCCGAGGAGATGACGGCGGAAGTTGACGGAGCAACGGAATGGCTGGGCGTGGCCGCCGACGAGCTCTTGCTTGCCGCGCTCGGGCGGACGATCGCTCGCACCATCGGTGAGGGCGTCGTCGCGGTCGACGTCACCGGTGAACGGCGTTGGCTGCTGCACGCGATCCCGCTGTTGTGTGCGTCCAATCAGCAAGCAAGTCCGACCGGCATGCTGCGCGACGTACACCGGATGCTCAACGCGTCGCAGGCACCGTTGGAAACCTTGTCGTCGGAGGTCTTCCTCAACTGCATCGGCGAGTTGGCCGACGGCACCGACCCGTCGTACGAGACGCCGCCCGGTCTGGGCTACGCGCTCGAACTGCGGGTGTACCGCGCGGAAGGTCTGCTCCACCTGGACTGGGTGTACGACACCACCAGGTTCGACCGGTACACCATCGAAGAGCTCACCGAGCAGTTCCCGCGGGCGCTCTTCGAGATGACTTCAGACGCCGCCGCCCCGGTGTGACGTCATCGGGCATCTTCCAGGCGGAAGCCGACCTTGAGCGTGACCTGAAAATGCCCGATGGCGCCGTCCTCGAGATGCCCTCGGACTGACTGCACCTCGAACCAGTCCAGGCCGCGCATCGTCTCCGAAGCCCGTGATATCCCATTGCGGATGGCAGCGTCGATACTGTCCGGCGAGCTGCCGACGATCTCGATGATTCGGTACGTGTGATCGCTCATGTCGCGACGCTACGCGGTTGGACGCGTGCCCGCGCGTGACTGCTAATGTCCCGTTGCCCAACGACGTGGCTTGGCAACGGAAGGGACGCCATGGATCGCGACAAGGCTCGTATCCGGTTCGGCGAACTACGCGGCGAACGCCTCGTGGACCCGGCACAACTCGACGAGATCTGATCGGCTCTGGCCACCGTCCGGTCCGTGGACATTCTGGGCCGTTGGAAGGGCGACGAGTTCCACACCGGGCACAAGATGAACGGCCAGCTGGCTGCAGCGCGCTGGTACGGCAAGCACTTCAACTCGGTCGACGACGTCGAACCGATCGTGTGCTATGACGACGAAGGACGTCTGTTCTCCAACAAGGAGTTGAGTCGAGGCGGGGCCAGCCTGTGGGACGTTGCGTTCCGCGGCGAAGTCACCGCCACCATGGTCTACGACGGCCAACCCGTCCTCGATCACTTCAAGAAGGTCGACGACGACACGCTGATGGGGATCATGAACGGCAAGCGGCAACGCGCAAGCGGCAAGTTCCTGTACTTCTTGCTCGAACGGGCCTGACGAAATTGCCGCCTGGCCCGTTGCGTGGGTTCGCGGGCTAACCTGCGAGCGCTTCACGCCACTCCGCGCGTTCACTAAGCCATAGAAACCTTCGCAAAGGAGCACCCACTATGGCATCTCTCGAACTGGCAGATGGCGCGACGGCGAACTTCGACGAAGGCGATGTCTATTTCATCGGCAACGCCACCGTTCTGATCCGCTTCGGCGGGCTGACCATCCTGACCGACCCGGCGTTCCTGCACAAGGGTGAGCACGTCGACCTCGGGCACGGCATCTGGGCCAGGCGCGAGGTGGAGCCCGCCTGCCAGATCGCCGATCTGCCCCCGCTCGATGTGATCGTCTTGTCGCACTACCACGGCGACCATTTCGACGACGTGGCCGCGGAGGAACTCGACAAGAACCTGCCCATCGTGTCGACGGCCGACGCGGTGGACAAGCTCAGCGCGCTCGGCTTCAAGCGGGGGCACCCTTTGGAGACCTGGGAATCGCTTGAAGTCCGCAAGGGCGAGGCCAGCGTGACGATCACGGCGATGCCGGGTAAACATGCGACCGACGACGCCGTCGAGGAACTGCTGATGCCGGTCAACGGCCACATGCTGGATTTCTGCCGAAACGGCGATCGCCTCTATCGGCTCTACATCACCGGCGACACCATGCTGGTCGACAGCCTCGAGGAGATTCCCCGCCGCTATCCCGACATCGACCTCGGCCTGATCCACACCGGCGGCACGACGTTCCTCGTCACCGTCGTCACGATGACGGGAGAGCAGGGGGTGCAGGCTGTGGAGATCACCAGACCTCACACCGCGATCCCGATTCATTACAACGACTTCTCGGTGTTCCGCTCGGGACTCGAGGACTTCAGGAAGGCCGCCGAGAATTCGGCGACCAGCACGGAGTTCATCTACCTCGCGCACGGCGAGACCTACACGTTCACGCCGCGCGCCGGATAGCCGATTTGCGCTGATCATTAGAATTGAGTCAGCGGCGTCGATCCGGCCATCACCGGGGAGCCTTCGGAAGAACAGCTGAACCAGCCAAGTAGACCCGAACGGGTGGGGCCCGTCATCGCCCGCAGTTGAGCGGCGCACAAGACTGTGCGCAAGCGGGGTGGTACCGCGGCGCTCGCGCACCGGCGCGACGTCGTCCCCGTGCCGACAGTTGGCGTCCGAGCCGGAGGCCGCACATTGGGCATGGAGACAACGCACCACAGTGACCGCATATCCGAAGCCGACATCCGGAGCCCCGAAGTTCCCGGAACTCGAGTTGGACGTCCTTGACTACTGGCAAAAGGACGACACTTTCCGCGCGAGCATCGCGCAGCGCGACGGCGCTCCGGAGTACGTCTTCTACGACGGCCCACCGTTCGCCAACGGCCTGCCGCATTACGGGCATCTGCTGACCGGTTATGTGAAGGACATCGTGCCCCGGTATCGCACGATGCGCGGTTACAAGGTCGAGCGCCGGTTCGGCTGGGACACCCATGGTCTGCCCGCCGAACTCGAGGTGCAGCGCCAGCTCGGCATCGCCGACAAGGCCCAGATCGAAGAGATGGGCATCGAAAAGTTCAACGAGGCCTGCCGCGAGTCGGTGCTCAAGTACACCAACGAATGGCGCGCGTACGTCACCCGCCAAGCCCGCTGGGTCGACTTCGACAACGATTACAAGACGTTGGATCTCGGCTTCATGGAGTCGGTGATCTGGGCGTTCAAGCAGCTGTGGGACAAAGGCTTTGCGTACGAAGGCAATCGGGTGCTGCCGTACTGCTGGAACGACGAGACGCCGCTGTCCAACCACGAACTGCGGATGGACGACGACGTCTATCAAAGCCGTCAGGACCCGGCGATCATTGTCGGCTTCAAGATCAGCGAGGGTCCGCTAGAGGGCGCCTACCTGTTGATCTGGACGACCACACCATGGACGCTGCCGTCGAACCAGGCGGTCGCGGTGGGTCCCGACGTCACCTACGTCGTTGTCAATGGTCCCGACGGCCTGCGCTACGTGCTCGCGCAGGCACGGCTGGCGGCCTACGCCCGCGAACTCGGTGAAGAGCCAGAAGTGCTGGCCACCTACACCGGCAGAGAGCTGGTTGACACCCACTATCTGCCGCCGTTCCCGTATTTCATGGACGCGCCGAACTCGTTCCGCGTGTTGCCCGCCGACTTCGTCAGCACCGACGACGGCACCGGCATCGTGCACATGTCACCGGCGTACGGCGAGGACGACATGGCGACGACGCAGCCTGCCGGGATTTCCGCCGTCACACCGGTTGACGCCAGGGGCCGCTTCGACAAGACCGTGCCCGATTACGCCGGCCAGCATGTGTTCGACGCGAACCCGCAGATCATCCGCGACCTGAAGAACCAGGGACGGGCGGCGGCGGTCAACGGTGCGGTGCTGCTGCGCCACGAAACCTACGAGCACTCCTACCCGCACTGCTGGCGATGCCGAAACCCGTTGATCTACCGGGCCGTTTCGTCATGGTTCATCAAGGTCACCGACTTCCGGGACCGGATGGTCGCACTCAATGAGGACATCACCTGGTATCCCGAGCACGTCAAAGACGGCCAGTTCGGCAAGTGGCTGTCAGGCGCACGGGACTGGTCGATCTCGCGAAACCGGTACTGGGGCAGCCCGATTCCGGTGTGGAAATCCGACGACCCGGAGTACCCGCGGATCGACGTGTACGGCAGCCTCGACGAACTGGAGCGCGACTTCGGGGTTCGCCCGGACAACCTGCATCGGCCGTATATCGACGAGCTGACCCGGCCCAACCCCGATGACCCAACCGGCCGCTCGACGATGCGGCGTATCGAGGACGTCTTCGATGTCTGGTTCGACTCCGGATCGATGCCGTACGGACAGGTGCACTATCCGTTCGAGAACCAGGCGTGGTTCGAAACGCATTTTCCCGGCGACTTCATCGTCGAGTACATCGGTCAGACCCGCGGCTGGTTCTACACCCTGCACGTGCTGGCAACCGCGCTCTTCGACCGCCCTGCGTTCAAAACCTGTGTGGCACATGGCATCGTGTTGGGCAACGACGGCCAGAAGATGAGCAAGTCGCTGCGGAACTACCCCGACGTGACCGAAGTGTTCGACCGCGACGGCTCAGACGCGATGCGGTGGTTCCTGATGGCGTCGCCGATTTTGCGCGGCGGCAACCTGATCGTCACCGAGCAGGGCATCCGCGAGGGCGTCCGGCAGGTGTTGTTGCCGCTGTGGAACGCGTACACGTTCCTGGCGCTGTACGCGCCGAAGAAGGGCACCTGGCGCACCGACTCGCCGCATGTGCTGGACCGCTACATCCTCGCTAAGCTCGCCGAGTTGCGCGACGATCTGACGACCTCGCTGGACGTATGCGACATCTTCGGTGCGTGTGATCACCTGCGGCAGTTCACCGAGGCGTTGACGAATTGGTATGTGCGGCGGTCGCGTCAGCGGTTCTGGGACGAAGACCCCGACGCGATCGACACCCTGCACACAGTGCTCGAGGTGACGGGCAGGCTGGCGGCGCCTTTGCTGCCGCTGATCACCGAGGTGATCTGGCGCGGGGTGACCGGCGAGCGGTCGGTTCATCTCACCGACTGGCCGGAGGCGGGCGTTGTGCCCGCCGATCCGGACCTGGTGGCCGACATGGACCTGGTTCGCGAGGTCGCGTCGGCGGCATCGTCACTGCGCAAGGCGAAGAAGCTGCGGGTTCGGTTGCCGCTGCCGAAACTGACTGTGGCGGTGGACAATCCGCAACGGTTGACGCCGTTCGTTGACCTCTTGGCCGACGAACTCAACGTCAAGGCGGTCGAGCTGACGGATGACATCGACACGTACGGCCGGTTCGAGTTGACGGTCAACGCCAAGGTCGCGGGGCCGCGGCTGGGCAAGGACGTGCAGGCCGCGATCAGGGCAGTCAAGGCGGGCGAGGCGGTGGCCAATCCCGACGGGACACTGAAGGCGGGTCCGGCGGTGCTGCGCCCCGACGAGTACAGCTCGCGGCTGGTCGCCGCCGACCCCGAATACACCGCGGCGCTGCCCGACGGTGCCGGACTGGTGGTGCTCGACGGCACCGTGACCGACGAACTGGAGGCCGAGGGCTGGGCCAAGGACCGCATCCGCGAACTGCAGGACCTGCGCAAGTCGACGGGACTCGATGTGTCGGACCGGATCCGGGTAACCATCGCGGTGCCTCCCGAACGCGAACCGTGGGCCCGGGCACATAGCGAGTTGATCGCCCGCGAGATTCTGGCCACCAGCTTCGAATTCGGCGAGCCGGCCGACGGCACCCAAATCGGCGATAGCGTGCGGGTGGCGATCGAGAAGGCGTGACGAAATCAGGCTTACGGCACGCAAATGAGCCATTCGCGTCGCATAAGTCTGGTCTGGGGCCAAACAATGTCGATGAGGCCACTTAGCATCGGCGCCATGGACCGCTGGGTGCTGCACTTCGACATGGATGCGTTCTTCGCGTCCGTGGAGCAGTTGACCCGGCCGACCCTGCGCGGACGCCCTGTGCTGGTCGGCGGTCTCGGCGGACGTGGCGTGGTGGCCGGCGCCAGTTACGAGTCGCGGGTGTACGGCGCACGGTCTGCGATGCCCATGCACCAGGCTCGCCGCCTCGTTGGCGCCGCGGCCGTTGTTCTTCCGCCGCGCGGCGTGGTCTACGGGGTGGCGAGCCGTCGCGTGTTCGAGACGGTGCGCACGCTCGTGCCCGTCCTCGAACAGCTGTCGTTCGACGAGGCGTTCGGCGAACCCGCGGAACTGGCTGGCGCGAACGCCGGGGACGTCGAGGCGTTCTGCCGGCATCTGAAGGGCAGGATCCACGAAGAGACCGGCCTCGTGGCCTCCGTCGGCGCCGGATCCGGCAAGCAGATCGCCAAGATCGCATCCGATCTGGCCAAACCCGACGGCATCCGGGTGGTGCGCCGCGACGAGGAAACCCGTCTACTGCACGGCCTTCCGGTGCGTCGGCTGTGGGGCATCGGACCTGTCGCCGAGGAGAAGCTGCACCGGCTCGGGATCGAGACCATCGGTCAACTCGCCGCGCTTACCGACGCCGAGGCCGCCAACATCCTCGGCACGGCTGTTGGTGGGGCGCTGCACCGGTTGGCCAAGGGCGTCGACGACCGGCCCGTCGCGGAGAACGCGCCGGCCAAACAGATCAGCGCCGAATCCACGTTTCCCGAAGACCTGACGACGCTCGATCAGTTGCGCGAGGCGCTGGGGCCCATCGGCGAGCATGCCCACACTCGACTGGAGAAGGACGGCCGCGGCGCGCGCACCGTCACCGTCAAGCTGAAGAAATCCGACATGAGCATCCTGACGCGTTCGGCCACGCTGCCCTATGCGACAACCGATGCACCGACGCTGATCGCGATGGCAAGGCGGCTGCTTCTCGATCCGGTCGATATCGGCCCCATTCGCCTTGTCGGCGTTGGGTTTTCGGGACTATCCGACGTACGCCAGGAGTCGCTGTTCCCGGACCTCGAGCTGGCGGCCGAAGAGGTGTCGAACAACACCAGCCTGCCGCCAACGGTCACCGATCTCGCCGCCACTGCGCCCGCTTGGCGGATCGGCGACGACGTCTCGCACATCGACTACGGCCACGGCTGGATTCAGGGGGCCGGGCACGGCGTGATGACGGTGCGGTTCGAGACCCGCAGCACCGGGCCGGGACCCGCGCGCACCCTTCCCGACGACGAGTCGGGGATTGCGCGGGCCAATCCCGTCGACAGCCTCGACTGGCCCGACTACATCAGCGAACTGAGCCGCTACCAGCCGTAGGAACCGGCCGTGGGAAGCCGTGGTGGTTGGAGGTCTCCCAGGGACGCACCTGGCCTCCATTGCTCCGTTCCGTCAGCCCCAGCGGGCGACGGCGCCCTCGACGGGTGTGCCCGCCGCCAGCGCGGCCATCGCCAACACCCGGGCTTGCGAGGCCGGCAGTCGGGGGACCACGATCGCTCCCGCATCCACCAGGTCTCTGCCCGGCCCGTAGCCTGCGCTCACCCTGCCGCCGGGCACCCGGGTGGACACTGCGACCGTCACTCCGTCGCGGCAGTGCCGCCGCACGCCGTCGATCACGGCCGCGCCCGCATTTCCCGAGCCGACGGCCTGCAGCACGATGCCGCGGGCGCCCGCCGCCACACAGGCGTCCATCGCGACGGCGTCCGAGCCCGGATACACCGCGATGATGTCGACCCGTGGCGCCTCGGCCCCGGACAGCGGCCCGAGGTAGGGCCGCTCTTTGCGGCGCTCGGGCAGGAACCACCCGTCGACGACGGCGCCGAGCAGGTCGCCCGTGAACCCCCGCAGGTCACCGGTCACGGCCTTCTGCAGGCCCAGTGGGTGCCATACCGTGCCCGCGAGTGTGACGAGCACGCCGAGACCGCGGGCCTCCGGGCTGCCTGCCAGCGCGAGTGCGTCCCGCAGATTGGCAGGCCCGTCGGCATCCGGCGCGTCGGCGCTGTGCAGCGCACCGGTCATCACCACGGGGACCGCGCCGTCGTACGTGAGTTCCAGCCACAAGGCGGTCTCTTCCATGGTGTCGGTGCCGTGCGTAACGACGACGCCGTCGGCCCCGGCGTCCTTGCAGGCAGACAGCACCGCGTCGCGGATCCGATCCCAATGCGCGGGTGTCAGCTGCGAACTGTCGACCGACATCACGTCGACCACGTCGACGTCGAGGCCGACGGTCAGATCCGCGCCGCTACGGGTCGGCCGCCTGATCCCGTCCTCGCCGCTGCTGGTGGCGATGGTGCCTCCGGTGGTGACGACGACCAGGCGACCCATAGGGGAAATCATCGCAAAACGAGTCTCCTGCGATGATGGGGGAGTGACCGATGAATCGCCGGGGACGGCGGACCCCGTGACCGACGCGGCCGCACCGGCACCGCCTGCCAGGAAGCGACTGCGCCTGCTGCTCGGCGTCGCGGCGGTGGTGCTTGTCCTTGACATCGTCACAAAGGTCCTCGCGGTGAGGTTGCTGACCCCGGGGCAGCCGGTGTCGATCGTCGGAGACACCATCACCTGGACCTTGGTGCGCAATTCCGGGGCGGCGTTCTCGATGGCGACCGGCTACACCTGGCTATTGACGTTGATCGCCACCGGTGTGGTGATCGGCATCATCTGGATGGGCAGACGACTGGTCTCGCCGTGGTGGGCGATCGGACTGGGCATGATCCTCGGCGGTGCGATGGGCAATCTGGTCGACAGATTCTTCCGCTCACCTGGTCCGTTGCGCGGACATGTGGTCGACTTCCTGTCGATCGGCTGGTGGCCGGTGTTCAACGTCGCCGACCCGTCGGTGGTCGGCGGAGCGATTCTGTTGGTTGCCTTGTCGCTCTTCGGTTTTGACTTCGACACCGTCGGCCGTCGCAAGGCCGACCCGTCCGAGTGACGAGTCGGTCGATGCCAGTCCCCGAGGGACTGGCGGGGATGCGCGTCGATGCCGGGTTGGCGCGGCTTCTCGGGCTGTCGCGCACCGCGGCGGCAGCGCTGGCCGAGGACGGGGGCGTCGAGGTGGACGGCGCCCGGGCGGGCAAGTCCGACAGGCTCACGGCGGGCGCATGGCTGGAGGTGCGGCTACCGGAAGCGCCCGCGTCGGTGGAGAATACGCCGGTCGAAATCGAAGGCATGACGGTCCTGTATTCCGATGCCGACATCGTCGCCGTCGACAAGCCGCCGGGGGTGGCCGCGCACGCGACGGTCGGCTGGCACGGGCCGACCGTGCTCGGCGGTCTTGCCGCTGCGGGCTTCCGCATCAGCACGTCCGGCATTCACGAGCGGCAGGGCATCGTGCATCGCCTCGACGTGGGCACTTCCGGTGTCATGGTGGTGGCGCTCTCTGAACGCGCCTACACCGTGCTGAAGCGGGCGTTCAAGCAGCGCACCGTCGAAAAGCGTTACCACGCATTGGTTCAGGGGCATCCGGATCCGTCCAGCGGAACCATCGACGCGCCGATCGGCAGGCACCGCGGGCACGACTGGAAGTTCGCGGTCACCGAACACGGCAGGCACAGCGTCACGCATTACGACACGCTGGAGGCGCACCAGGCGGCCAGTCTGCTCGACATCGAACTGGAGACCGGGCGCACGCACCAGATCCGGGTGCACTTTGCGGCGCTGCACCATCCCTGCGCGGGGGACATCACCTACGGCGCCGATCCCACCTTGGCGAAAAAGCTTGGCCTGGAACGTCAATGGCTGCACGCGCGATCGCTGGCGTTCGCCCATCCCGCCGACGGTCGCCGCGTCGAGATCACCAGCCCGTATCCTGCCGATCTGCAGCACGCGCTCGACGTGTTGCGCAACCACGAACTGTGAGCGACTTCGGAGGGCAGGAGCGAAGCGACTCGGGAGAGAAGTCACGTCGGTCGGGGTTGTTGTTCGGTATCGGCGCATACGCGTCGTGGGGGCTGTTTCCGGCCTTCTTCCCGCTGCTGAAGCCCGCTGGAGCGTTCGAAGTCCTGGCGCACCGCATCGTGTGGTGCTTCGCGTTGATGGTGGTGGTCATCGCGGCGGTGCGCCGACTCGCGGACCTTCGGTCGATGTCGGGCCGCACCTGGCTGTTGCTGACCTTCGCGTCCGCGCTGATCTCGGTCAACTGGGTGATCTACATCTATGCCGTGAACAACGGCCACGTCGTCGACGCCGCACTCGGCTACTTCATCAACCCGCTAGTCACCGTCGCGTTGGGCTTGCTGATCTTCCATGAGCGGCTCAACCGTGCGCAGTTCGCGGCGCTGGCCGTCGCGGTAGTGGCGGTGGTGGTGCTGACTGTCGAAGTGGGGGAACCGCCGCTGATCGGGCTCGGGCTGGCGTTGTCGTTCGGCCTGTACGGCGCGGTCAAAAAGGTGGTGCCGGTGGATCCGCGGGTCAGCGTGGGCGTGGAAGCCGCGATCGCGACACCGCCGGCGCTGGTGTTCATCGCAGCCATGGAGTCAACCGGCCACGCGACGTTCGCCAACCATGGCGCAGGCCATATCGCGCTGATGGTGTTGTCCGGCGTGCTGACCGCGGTGCCGCTGTTGCTGTTCGCGGCGGCGGCCCAGCGATTGCCGTTGGTGACGGTGGGCCTGCTGTTCTATCTCACCCCGGCGATGCAGCTGACCTGGGGCGTGGTGGTCGGCCACGAGCCGATGCCGCCGGCCAGGTGGCTGGGCTTTGCGTTGATCTGGGTCGCGCTCGGCGTATTCACTGCCGACGCGTTGTGGCGGGCGCGTGTCGATCGGCGCTCACTTGAATCGTCATGCCAGCGATGACTTCGATTCGGTGAAAGGAACCAGTCATGCGGTACTGCCTGCTGATGCACTACCAAGAGGGCACTGAGATCGGGTTGACAGAGGAGGACATGGCGCCGGCCATGGCGGCCTTCGTCCAGTACGCCGACGACTTGTCGGCCGCCGGTGTACTCGTCGACACCGAGGTGTTGGAATCCGTCGTCGCCACCACCACCGTGACCGCACATACCGGCACGCCGGAGATCCAGGACGGGCCGTTCGCCGACACCAAGGAGAAGCTCGGCGGCATCTTCGTCATCGACGTCGACAACCTCGATGAGGCGCTCAAATGGGCGCAGCGCAACCCCGCCAACGGCTGGGGGTGGATCGAGATCCGTCCGGTGGCGCGGACATACGCCGCCGATCGCGGGTGGTACACCCCCTGACCGAGCCAGCCGATGTGCGAGCCCGGGTCGCAACGCTGACACGGGACTCCTACGGAAAGCTGCTCGCCATCCTCGTGGCGCCGACGCGTGACATCGCCGCCGCCGAGGATGCGCTCGCGGATGCGCTCGAACGCGCGCTGGCCCGCTGGCCCTTCGACGGCATGCCGACGAATCCCGAAGGCTGGGTGCTGACGGTGGCGCGCAATCGGTTGCGCGACCTGTGGAAGTCTCCAGCCCACCGGATGACCCGTGTACTGACCGAAACCGACTGCCGGACAGAGATTTTGGACGACGATATGTCTGAAATCCCCGACCGGCGGCTCGAGCTGATGCTTGTCTGCGCTCATCCGGCGATCGCACCGAACGTTCGGACGGCGCTGATGCTGCAATCGGTGCTCGGGGTCGAGGCGGCGGCCATTGCAAGGGCGTTCGCGGTCCCGCCCGCGACGATGGCGCAGCGGCTGGTGCGCGCCAAGAAGCGCATCCGTGATGCGGGCATCCCGTTTGTGCTTCCGGAGCGCGACGACCTCGCCGAGCGACTGCCCGCCGTCCTGGAGGCGGTCTACGGCGCATATTCGATCGACTGGCAGCTTGCGCTACAGGGCGCACCAATCGAATCGTTGGCCGCCGAGGCGCTACACCTGGCGCTGGTGCTCGTCGAGTTGATGCCCGAGGAGCCGGAAGTGCTCGGCCTGGCCGCCCTGGTCTGTCTGTCGGAGGCGCGCCGACCGGCTAGGTGGACCGCCGACCGCTCATTTGTTCCGCTCGACGAACAGGACACCGGGCGGTGGGACTCGGCGTTGATCGCACGAGGTGAGGCGCTGTTGCGGTATGCGCACCGGCACGGCACCCCCGGTCGGTTCCAGTACGAGGCGGCGATCCAGTCCGCCCATTGCGCCAGGGCTGTGCACAGCACCGTCGACCTGGCGGCGCTGAGAAAACTGCACCGCGCCCTGTTGCGGGTGGCGCCGTCGCTCGGCGCGGCTGTGGCCGCGGCGGCCGTCGACGGCGAGGTCGACGGACCCGAAGCAGGACTGCGCTCGCTGGAAAAGATCGACGACCCGGCCGTCGAGGGTTTCCAGCCGTTCTGGACGACGCGCGCCCATCTGCTTGCCGCCGCCGGCATGCCCGCGGCGGCTGCGGAAGCCTTCCGCCGGGCCATCGCGTTGACCGCCGACGCCGGGGTGGCCAATTACCTTTTGCGGTGTTTGCGAGACTTGACCGGTTGACCTGCGAGTAGCTATGCCATAGCGTTTGCTCGTGGAGTCTGACGCGGAGCCGCTGTCTGGTGCCAGAGGGCGGGGTCGCCCTGTGGGTGCCGATTCGGCAGAGACACGAGCGCGCATCCTGCGCGCGGCCCGCGACGTGATCAACGAAAGAGGCTATGAGGCGGCCAACTTTCAGGCGATCGCCTCTCGTGCCGGGCTGAGCCGGCCGACGATGCACTACTACTTCCACACTCGCGAGGAGATCTACGATTGCCTCATCGCGGAGACGTATTCGATTGTCGCGGATTGCATTGCGCAAGCGAAACGCGAAGCTACGCTGCTTGATCAGCTGTCCAGGTTCGTGAGTTCGGCCCACCGGTCAGGGTTCGCCGATCGGTCGATGCTGCAGTTCACCATTACCGCGAGGCTGGAATCGCAGCGCGGTCCGACCTTGCGGGGGCAACCCGGTCCCGTGGTGTCGGCGGTGCACGCCTTCTACACCGCGATCGTCGGCGACGCCATCGCCCGTGGTGAGATCGCGGTCGATACGGATGCACCCGCCGTGGTGAACATGTTGCTTGCTGTATTTCTGGGAATGGGTTTCTACGCCGGATATATTGCGGATCAGAACCACTTGCCGATGGTTGCCAAGCAACTTCATCGACTGATCACGCGCGGATTGCTGGATCACCAGACGAACGGCCGACAGCTGAGCATCGCGCCGCCGGCGCCCACCGCGGTTCCCGTCGATGAACTGCGCCATACCTGGCCGGGGCTGACCGGCTGATCTTCTTCACGCAGGTCAGCCGCAGGACGGGGCGGTGCTAGATATTTCTCGAGGGAAGATCTCTTTTTCGAGGGAAACACCCGATTTCTTTCCTGGCGGGCGCCAATAGCGTTCCTGGCATGGTTGGCATCTGGTTCGCAGTCCTCGTCGCTGCTTTCATCGCGGCCGGGATTCTCACGCAGGTCGGTTGGGAATCGCGGCCAATGCCGACGGTCAAACGGGTGTTTCGACGCGGCCGCTCGCGGGTCGACTGACCATCGTCGCGACCGGCGAACGACGGCGGACCAATCCTCGGCGAAGTCATGCTTCACTTTTTGAAGCATCGCGGCGTAGAGTGCCGCCATGGCACGCTACAAAACTCATAGCGCGAGGATCGCGCCGGCGTCCTCGCCGCTCGACCGCGACATTCGCCAGGCAATCGACGCGATCATGCGAGGAGCACCGCCGCTGCTCCTGTTCCTCGTCATGGCTCGTGATCGACGCCTGTTCTTCAAATTCTTCAACTCCGGCCTTCTCGACCGCGGGCATCTGACCATCCGGCAACGAGAGATCGTCATCGACCGTGTCACAGCCTCGTGTGGTGCCGAATACGAGTGGGGCGTGCACGTGACGGCGTATGCGGCGAAGGCGGGGCTGACAGATGCTCAGATCACGTCGCTGGTGAGCGGCAGGCCCGACGACGCATGCTGGACAGGCGACGACCGGGTGCTCATCAGGTTGTGTGACAGCCTGCAGCAGACCTGCGCGATCGCCGACGACATCTGGGAGCAATTGACCGCGCGCCACAGCGATGAAGCGATCCTGGAGTTGCTCATGTTGGCAGGCACTTACCGGACGGTGAGCTATCTGGTGAACGGTCTGCGACTGCCGTTGGAGGCGGGCGCCCGCCGGTTCCCGCAATAGCGAACCGAGGCAAAAGACACGCACGCCGACACGCCGAGATCTGTCGGCCCCCGGTCATAGACTGGCGTCCCTATGAACTCCTTCGTGCACCTCCACAACCACACCGAATACTCGATGTTGGACGGTGCCGCGAAGGTCAAGCCAATGCTCGCCGAGGCGCAACGGCTGCAGATGCCCGCGATCGGGATGACCGACCACGGAAACATGTTCGGCGCCAGTGAGTTCTACAACGCCGCCACCGAGACGGGCATCAAGCCGATCATCGGCATCGAGGCCTACATCGCGCCGGGGTCGCGCTTCGAGACCAAGCGCATCTTGTGGGGCGATCCCAGCCAGAAGAGCGACGACGTCTCGGGCAGCGGCTCGTACACCCACATGACCATGGTGGCCGAGAACGCGACGGGGTTGCGCAACCTTTTCAAGCTGTCGTCGCTCGCCTCGTTCGAGGGCCAGCTCGGCAAGTGGGCACGCATGGACGCCGAGCTCATCGCCGAGCACGCCCGGGGGATCATCGCCACCACCGGCTGTCCGTCCGGCGAGGTGCAGACCCGGCTGAGGCTGGGCCATGACCGCGAGGCGCTGGAGTCGGCGGCGAAGTGGCGTGAGATCTTCGGCGCCGACAACTACTTCCTCGAGCTGATGGACCACGGCCTCGACATCGAACGCCGGGTCCGCGAGGGGCTGCTGGAAATCGGCCGCAAGCTCGGCATCCCGCCGCTGGCCACCAACGACTGCCACTACGTCACCCGTGATGCCGCGCACAACCATGAGGCGCTGCTGTGTGTGCAGACCGGAAAGACGCTGTCTGATCCCACCCGGTTCAAATTCGACGGCGACGGTTACTTCCTCAAGTCCGCCGCCGAGATGCGCCAGATCTGGGACAACGACATCCCGGGCGCCTGCGACTCCACGCTGTTGATCGCCGAGCGCGTTCAGTCGTACGCCGATGTGTGGGAGCTGCGCGACCGGATGCCGATCTTCCCGGTGCCCGAAGGACACGATCAGGCGTCCTGGCTGCGTCACGAGGTGGATGCGGGGCTGGCCCGGCGGTTCCCGGCGGGCGTGCCGCAGACCTACATCGACCGCGCGGCATACGAAATCGACGTCATCTGCGCCAAGGGGTACCCGTCCTACTTCCTGATCGTGGCCGACCTGGTGAGCTACGCCCGGTCGGTCGACATCCGGGTCGGCCCGGGTCGCGGGTCGGCTGCCGGGTCGCTGGTCGCGTATGCGCTTCGGATCACCGATATCGACCCCATCGAGCACGGCTTGCTGTTCGAGCGGTTCCTGAACCCCGAGCGCGCGTCGATGCCCGATATCGACATCGACTTCGACGACCGCCGCCGCGGTGAGATGGTGCGCTATGCCGCAGACAAGTGGGGCAGCGACCGGGTGGCCCAGGTGATCACCTTCGGCACCATCAAAACCAAAGCGGCGCTTAAGGACTCGGCCCGCATCCACTACGGCCAGCCGGGCTTCGCGATCGCCGACCGGATCACAAAGGCGCTGCCGCCGCCGATCATGGCCAAGGACATCCCGCTGTCCGGCATCACGGATTCCAGCCATGAGCGGTACAAAGAGGCCGCCGAGGTCCGCGGGCTCATCGACACCGACCCCGACGTCCGCACCATCTACGAAACCGCCCGCGGGCTCGAGGGCCTGATCCGCAACGCCGGTGTGCACGCCTGCGCGGTGATCATGAGCAGCGAGCCGCTCACCGAGGCGATCCCGCTGTGGAAACGGCCCCAGGACGGCGCGATCATCACGGGTTGGGACTACCCGTCGTGCGAGGCCATCGGCCTGTTGAAGATGGACTTCCTCGGCCTGCGGAACCTGACGATCATCGGTGACGCGCTGGAGAACATCAAGGCCAACAGGGGAATCGAGCTCGATCTGGAGTCGGTCCCGCTCGACGACCCGGCCACCTACCAACTGCTCGGCCGCGGTGACACCCTCGGTGTGTTCCAGCTCGACGGCGGGCCGATGCGTGACTTGCTGCGCCGCATGCAGCCGACCGGGTTCGAGGACGTCGTCGCCGTGATCGCGCTGTATCGGCCCGGCCCAATGGGCATGAACGCGCACAATGACTACGCCGACCGCAAGAACGGCAAGCAGGCCATCAAGCCGATCCATCCCGAACTCGAAGAGCCGCTGCGCGAGATCCTCGCCGAGACGTACGGCCTGATCGTCTATCAAGAGCAGATCATGCGCATCGCGCAGAAGGTGGCCAGCTACTCGCTCGCCCGAGCAGACATTCTGCGAAAAGCCATGGGCAAGAAGAAGCGTGAGGTGCTCGACAAGGAGTACGAGGGCTTCTCGGAGGGCATGAAGGCCAACGGGTTCTCGGCGGCGGCCATCAAGGCGCTGTGGGACACCGTGCTCCCGTTCGCCGACTACGCGTTCAACAAATCGCATGCCGCCGGTTACGGGCTGGTGTCCTACTGGACCGCGTATCTGAAGGCCAACTATCCGGCCGAGTACATGGCCGGGTTGCTCACGTCGGTGGCCGACGACAAGGACAAGGCCGCGGTCTACCTCGCCGACTGCCGACGGTTGGGCATCACGGTGCTGCCGCCGGACGTCAACGAGTCGAGCCTGAACTTCACCTCGGTAGGGGAGGACATCCGCTACGGCCTGGGGGCGGTGCGCAACGTCGGGGCGAATGTCGTCTCCTCCCTCGTCGCGACACGCACCGAGAAGGGCAAGTACATCGACTTCTCGGATTACCTCAACAAGATCGACATCGGTCCGTGCAACAAGAAGGTGACCGAGTCGCTGATCAAGGCGGGCGCGTTCGACTCACTGGGGCACCCGCGCAAGGGGCTGTTCCTGATTCACACCGATGCGGTCGACTCGGTGCTCGGCACCAAGAAGGCCGAGGCGATGGGCCAGTTCGACCTCTTCGGCGGCGCCGACACCGCGACCGACGCGGTGTTCACCATCAAGGTGCCCGACGAGGAGTGGGAGGACAAGCACAAGTTGGCGCTCGAGCGCGAGATGCTGGGCCTCTATGTGTCGGGCCATCCGCTGAACGGCGTCGCGCACCTGCTGGCCATGCAGGTCGACACGCAGATTCCAGCCATCCTCGACGGCGACGTCGCCAACGACGCCCAAGTGGTGGTCGGCGGCATCCTCGCGTCGGTGAACCGCCGGGTCAACAAGAACGGTTTGCCTTGGGCTTCAGCGCAATTGGAAGATCTCACCGGTGGCATCGAGGTGCTGTTCTTCCCCCAGACCTACTCGGTGTACGGCGGCGAGATCACCGACGACGCTGTGGTGCTCGTGAAGGCGAAGGTGGCCGCGCGCGATGACCGCATCGCGTTGATCGCACATGAGCTCGTGGTGCCGGACTTCTCCAGCGCGCAGGCGGACCGGCCGCTGGCGGTCAGCCTCCCGACGCGGCAGTGCACCGTCGACAAGGTGACTGCGCTCAAACAGGTGTTGGCCCGCCACCCCGGCACATCGCAGGTGCATCTGCGACTGATCAGCGGTGAGCGGATCACCACACTGGAACTGGACGCCTCGCTGCGGGTGACTCCGTCGTCGGCATTGATGGGCGACCTCAAGGCACTGCTGGGCCCGGGCTGCCTCGGCGGCTAGTTCGCCGTCGAAACTACGGTTTCTGACGAATTTCACCGAGGAGTCGTCAAGAACCGTAGTTTCAGCGCCTCCGTGCGCGCTATTCAGAACGCGTACCGCAGGATCCGGGCCTTGCGGGCACCTGCCGTGGTCTTGCCGGACAGCTTCGTCGCGATGCGAATCCAGCCGGGAAAGAGGTCGACCTCGGGAGCGTGGGTCAGGCTGGCCTCCTCGACGAGCGTCATCCGCGGGTTCCACGTCTGCGGGTGGTGTGCATCCTTGAAACCCGCATAGCCCTACTGGCTTCCGACATCCTTGAACATCTTCTGCGGGGCGAACCTGATCGCGAGCTTGCTGCCCCAGCCGATCCGGCCGTAGTCGTTGAATGCCAATTCGCCCGTCCGAAAGTGTTCGGTGATCCCCCGGAAGACCCCGACGATCGTCTCCTCCGACAGAAAGGCGAACAACCCGTCGGCCACCAGCATCGCCGGACGATCGGCCGGAATCTCTTCGTGCCAATGCTTTTCGGCCAGCGACACCGGCACCGCATGCGAATGCGGGTCGGCCGGCAGCACTTCGTCGCGCAACGCCAGAATACCGGGCAGGTCGACGCTGTACCAGTCGACCGAGTCAGGTGGGTTTACCCGATGAAACCCGCTGTCCAGGCCGGCGCCGAGGTCGACGACGACGGCATCGTGGTGCTCTCGGATGAAGGCCCGCACCCGGTCGTCGAGCATCTTCGCGCGCAACGCCGTTTGGCAGATCACGCTGGTCTGCACGCCCAATCCGGCAAAGTCGTAATCGATTTTGCCGACGACCTCGTCGGCAAGCCGGTCGCCGAGAATGGGCCGCGGCGACCGGCTGTCCAGCGCCCTGGCGTATTCGGTGAGAAAAGCGGTCTGTTCGAGCGGCGTCAGTTCGGCGGTTGCAATCCTCATGACCGTGAACCTACGCCTGTTTTCCGGCTGAACGGTCAGCCCAAAACGTTCACCGCCCTTGCGATTACGAGCCCAGCAGTGGTCAGCGCGACCATCGCCTGCACGGTCATCATCATCTTCGCCCACCGCGACAGCGGCATGGTGTCGGTCGGCGAGAACGCCACCACGTTGGTGAAGCTGACGTAGAGATAGTCGAGGAACGTCGGCCGCCATCCGGGCTTGGCCAGCTTCGCGGTGTCGGGGTCCATCTGAGGGAACATGAAGTCGGGGTACGGGCGGGTGCCTGCGCGGCGCGCGAACGGCCCACCGCGGTCCAGTTCCCAGTACTAGATGCCGAACACGATGATGTTGGTGACGAAGATCGCCGAACCGCTGCCGAGCAGCAAGGCGGCGTCATTGCTCACCTCGCCCGAGATGATGCGGGCATCCAACACGATTGCTGACAGCGTGGTATCCAGCGTGATCGCGCCGAGAAGCAACCAGGTGGCGTACTTGCCGAGCAGTGTCGAACGCGTCAGGCGCAGCGGGTTGAGCACCACGAGCACGGCCAGCAGGAGAACTTCGGCAGCGACCAGCGGCCACCTGGGCACAAGCACATAGCTCTTCGCGATCACCATTTGCAGCGTGATCGCGACGATCAGGGCGGCAAGCACCGGCAGCCGACTCTCCGGATCCCCGGCCGCAGCCACGACGGGATGTGGCGTTCGGCGTGTGAAGCAAGGCGTTCGGCGCGGGTCACCAACTCGTCGACCGCTTTCGACGGTTCTGATGCGGTGTCCATCAGGTCAGTGTGTGCGCCACGATGGACAGATGGAGTCGCGACACGTGAGCACATGGATCGAAGCCGGACCCGAAACCGTCTATGAATTCGCCGCCGACCCGCAGACCTGGCCGAAGTGGGCGGCGGGACTTGCCGAAGGCGGACTGCGGCAGACCACTGACGGCTGGGTCGCCGACTCGCCGATGGGCCAAGTGACCGTCGAGTTCACGCCGGCCAACGCGTTCGGCGTGCTCGATCATGTGGTTCGGCTGCCGACCGGCGAAGCGGTGTACAACCCGCTGCGGGTGATCCCCGGCGGCGTCGGTGAGACGCGCTGTGAGGTGTTGTTCACCGTGCGACGGCGCGACGGCATGACCGATGAGCAGTTCGATGCCGATGTGGCGGCCGTGGCGGCCGACCTGGAAACTCTGCGGCGGCTGGTGGAGGCCTAACGGCGCTGGAACGCGCCCAGCGTCAGCCAGACCATGGTGCCTGCTGCCGCGGCAGCCAGCACAGATGGGGCGGCGCTGCTAGTCGCGACAGCGACGATCACCATGACGACCAACGCGATCGCCAGCGCGAGCAGCTTGTACACCGGCCACGCCACCCCGGCGATGCTGACTTCGTCCCGCACGGTCATCATTTGACGATAGCTCGGAAGTGAGTTTTCGGTCAACCGAAACGCCGCTCCGCATTCGCCCCTCGATAGTGGGTCTAAGCTGGCGGAATGCCACTTTCCGGAGACTATGAACCAAGCCCGTGGGACTGGGTGCGCGAGCACGCCGACAAGATCGCCGAGACCGGCAGCACCGATGGTGTCGACATGAAGGGCAAGCCCCTCATCCTGCTGACCACGATCGGCGCCAAGACCGGCAAGATCCGCAGGACACCGCTGATGCGGGTCGAGCATGACGGCCAGTACGCGGTCGTGGCGTCGCTGGGCGGGGCACCGAAGAACCCGGTCTGGTATCACAACATCAAGGCGCATCCGCACGTCGAGTTGCAAGACGGCGACATCACCAAGGACTACGAGGCCCGCGAGGTCTTCGGCGACGAGAAGGCGCTGTGGTGGAAGCGCGCCGTCGAGGCCTGGCCGGACTATGCGGAGTACCAAACCAAGACGGACCGGCAGATTCCGGTCTTCGTGCTGACACCGATTTCCGGATAACCGCTGGTTGGTGGCACTATTGTTCGGTGTCCGCCGAACTGAGCCGTAGCCCCATGTTCTCGCCGCTGTCCGCGGCTGATATCGACGAGGCCGCTCAGCGAATTTCCGGCGTGGTTCTGCGCAGCCCGCTGCAGTACAGCGAGCGGCTCTCGGAGGCCACCGGTGCGACGGTCTACCTGAAGCGGGAGGACCTCCAGGCAGTCCGGTCGTACAAGCTGCGCGGTGCGCACAACCTGCTGATGCAGCTGTCCGACGAGGAGATCGCCGCCGGCGTGGTGTGTTCGTCGGCGGGTAATCACGCCCAGGGCTTCGCGATGGCGTGCCGCTCGATGGGCATCCAGGGCCGGGTGTATGTGCCTGCGAAGACGCCGAAACAGAAGCGGGACCGCATCTGTTACCACGGCCGCGAGTTCATCGAGCTGATCGCGATCGGTAAGACGTACGACGAGGCCGCCGCTGCCGCGCTCGACGATGTCGCCAGGACCGGCGCGACGCTGGTGCCGCCCTACGACGACCTGCGCACGATGGCAGGCCAGGGCACCATCGCCGCCGAGATCCTCGACCAACTCGACGAGGAGCCAGATTTGGTGATCGTCCCGGTCGGTGGCGGGGGCTGCATCTCGGGTATCACGACTTATCTGGCCGAGCGGACGACGAACACATCGGTGTTGGGCGTCGAACCCGCGGGGGCCGCGGCGATGATCGCCGCACTGGCCGCCGGAGAACCGGTCACGCTCGAGCACGTCGACCAGTTCGTCGACGGTGCGGCGGTGAACAGGGCGGGGGCACGGCCGTATGCGGCGCTGGCCGCGGCAGGCGACATGGTGTCGATCACCACCGTCGACGAAGGTGCGGTGTGCACCGCGATGCTCGACCTGTACCAGAACGAGGGCATCATCGCCGAACCGGCGGGCGCACTGTCGGTGGCCGGGCTGATGGAAGCCGACATCGAACCGGAATCGACTGTGGTCTGCCTGATTTCGGGCGGCAACAACGATGTCTCGCGCTACAACGAGGTGCTCGAACGCTCGCTGGTGCACCTTGGTCTCAAGCACTACTTCCTGGTGGACTTTCCGCAGGAACCCGGTGCGCTGCGGCGCTTTCTGGACACCGTGCTGGGGCCCAACGACGACATCACGCTGTTCGAGTACGTCAAGCGCAACAACCGCGACACCGGTGAGGCGCTGGTCGGCATCGAGCTTGGCTCGGCCGCCGACTTCGAGGGCCTGCTGGAGCGGATGAAGGCCTCCGACATCCACGTCGAGACGCTGGAGCCCGGTTCGCCGGCCTACCGCTATCTGCTGTAGGGGGTGCAGAGTGACCGGGGGAAAGCCGAAGCTGTACATCTTCCCGCATGCCGGGGGATCGGCACAGTATTACGTCCCTTTCGCGAAAACGTTCTCGGACAAAGTTCAACGCATCGCGGTGCAGTATCCGGGACAACGCGGGACGCACGATCTCGCATCGTTCACGAGCATTGAGGACCTCGCCGATCAGGCATGCCGGTTGGTTTCGGCACCGAAAGGCTCTGACGATCCGGTCGCTTTCTTCGGCCACAGTATGGGCGCCCTGCTGGCGTTCGAGGTCGCGCGCCGTTTCGAAGCGGCGGCAACACCGATTTGCGCTCTGTTCGTGTCCGCCTGCGCCGCACCGGGGCGGATCGGATATGACTACATCCCCGAGTCCGACCGCGGCCTGCTCAGTGCGGTCAGCGAGATGACAGGCGCAAACCCGGAGTTCCTCGAGAACGAGGAGTTTGCGGCGAAGATCCTGCCCACATTGCGCGGGCTGAGGGCCATAGCAAACTATGACTGCCCACCCGATGTTGCCTTGTCCTGTCCCATCTCCGCGTATCTGGCCGACAATGACGACGTCGCCACCTACGAGAAGGTGGTGCCGTGGTCGGAGCGCACGACAGCCGAGTTCACCGCCCGGGTATTCACTGGTCACCACTTCTATCTCGATGACCACTTGCCGCAGTTGGTCGGCGACATCGAGGAGAAGATCCTGTCGTGTTGCGATAGCCGATAGCTGGCCGCGCGCGTATCTGAGCTTTTGAATTTATTGTCGCGATTGTCAACTACCTCAAGACCGTGGCGAATCCGTGTGGCATTGCCTAAGTCCCCAAATTGACGGCACCGACATCCGATACGGTCAATCAGCGCGACGTTAATGCCGTTACCCGCGATCTGGGTGGCGCCGCCGATCGGCGCGCTTCACCTCGACCACGCCTGCGCCGCTGCACGACATACATCCAGCTAAAGACCGCGCGGCCGGTCAATGAAAGATCACCGTGCAGCGGCTTTGACCATTTGACCGAATAAGATTTTGCCACTATTGAATCGAATCAACGCCGACGTCAATAACGTTTTAAAATACGGGACCATAATTCCGCGCATTAGTATTTAGAAGCGCTTGCCCCTGAGGGCCGGCCGTTAATACGACGTCCCGTTTCCGCAGATGCAAAGTCCCCGACGTGCCGATTTGGCAAAGTATCGGTCGATCCCAATATTGGGAATGTTGTCGTGATACCGGGAGAGGGTTAGTCATCCCGAGTCACGAACTGTGGCGTACGGACGAGCCAAAGTCGGGATGACACTGCGTCGAGATTGTCTTAACCCAGCGCTTGTGTTGCCAAGCTGTTGGCGGGCGGTGGAGTGGGCAATCCTTCTGGTGCCTGAGCAAACGTTACTCGTCAGTTAGTTAAGAGTTTTCATCGGAGGATGCGCCGAACTACCCAAAGTTAGCAACAGCGTTTAGCCGCGGCACAGGTGGCAGTGTACGCCGCGCCGCTGCTACGGTATCGCTGCGGAGTACGTTGCGGTCGCATCTGCGAAGGGGTGGGATGCGGTGGCGGCCGCCCGCCGCGATCGGGGGCGCGGCCCGTCTCTCGCGCACCGAGGCGCTTCGCAGCACCATGCGCGACATGGCAGAGGCTAGCAAAGATTATGTGCCGTCATGCAGCATCCCGGCGCAACGCCGTCAGCACTTTGACCTGCAGCAATTTCGCCTGACATGATCAAATCTCACGGGAGCGCTGCAAAGGCTTCTGTTCCGGCTTTTCACTATGCAAATAATTGGCCTGAACGCGCCTACTTCTATTTCAGAAAATGGCAACACACATTCGCCAGGGCGTTGTAACGTGACATTTTCCGTGACCAGCAATCAGAACGGAAAGGTGTCGCGATGCCGGTGATCGAATCCTCCATCCCCGCTGCACTGCGAGAACAGGCTCGGCGACGACCCGATGCGCATGCTTTCACGTTCATCGACTACGAACTCGACCCGGCGGGGTTTGCCGAGAGCGTGACCTGGTCCCAGGTGTACCAGCGCGTGCAGTCGCTCGCAGCAGAAATAACTTCGTGCGGCGCGCCGGGTGACCGCGTTGCGATCATCGCGCCGCAAGGCCTCGACTACATCGTCGGATTCCTCGCGGCGATGGAGGCGGGCTACGTTGCGGTCCCGCTGTCCGTCCCGATGTCCGGCACGCACGACGAACGCGTATCGGCGGCCCTGAGGGACTGCTCGCCGGTCGCGATTCTGACGACGTCAGCTGTCGTCAGTGACGTCATTGCGTCCACTCGTGCCGAGCAAGACCTGGCTACGGTGGCGCTGATCGAGATCGATGCCCTCGACCTGGAGGCGCAGCCAACGCTGAACGCGAACAGGGCCGCGCAAGCCAAAATCGCTCTGCTGCAATACACCTCGGGCTCGACTCGTCAGCCGGCCGGTGTCGTCGTGACGCACAGAAACATCGTCGCGAACCTCGACCAGGTGTTCTCCGACTACTTCGAGGCATTCGGTGGCTTTCCACCTCCCGACATCACACCCGTGTCGTGGCTGCCGTTCTACCACGACATGGGCTTGCTCCTGGGTATCTTCGCGCCGGTCGCGGCAGGGATACACGCGATAGTGACGAGCCCCATGGCGTTTCTGCAGAAGCCCGCGCGGTGGATCCAACTGCTGGGTGGGCATACGCGGTCGTTCTCGGCAGCGCCGAACTTCGCGTTTGAACTGGCAGCGCGACGGACGACCGACGACGACATGGCCGGCTGCGACCTGGCCAACGTGCAGAGCATCATAAGTGGCAGCGAACGCATCCACGCGGCGACGATCCGACGGTTCACCGAGCGATTCGCCCGCTTCAACCTTCCCGGCACCGCGCTGCTGCCGTCCTACGGCTTAGCCGAAGCGACCCTGTATGTGACGTCGCTGGCACCCGAGCGCCCCCCGACGACGGCGTGGTTTGACTACGAGAAGTTGTCGGCCGGACATGCAAAGCGATGCAGCAGCGGAGGCGGGGTGGAACTGGTCAGCTACGGTGCACCGAGGGCCACCACGTTGCGGATCGTCGACTCGGAGACACGGGTGGAGAACCCGGCGGGCAAGGTCGGCGAGATCTGGGTACACGGCGACAACATCGCTGCCGGCTACTGGCATAACCCAGAGGCCTCCGAGCGCACCTTCGGCGGCCAAATAGTAGAGCCTGCGGTAGGAACGCCCCACGGACCCTGGCTGCGGACCGGCGATCTGGGTGTCATATCGGACGGTGAGCTGTTCATCGTCGGCCGGATCAAGGACCTGCTGATAGTCGATGGCCGCAATCACTATCCCGACGACATCGAGGCCACGATCCAAGAGACCACCGGAGGTCGCGTCGCCGCGATATCTGTCCCAGGCGAGCGAAGCGAGCAACTGGTCGCGATCATCGAGTTCAAGACACGGGACAGCTCCGCGGACGAGATGCGGGATCGTATCCGAGACGTCAAACGCAGGGTGGCGTCTGCAATTTCGCGTTCGCACGGCGTGCGGGCCGCAGATCTGGTGTTCGTGCCGCCAGGTTCGATCCCGATCACCACGAGTGGCAAGGTGCGTCGTTCTGCGTGCGTGGAGCGTTATCAACAAGCCGAGTTCAGCCGTATGGATGTCTGCGTATGACGACGGCCGCCGAGTCGGGGCTTCGGCACTGGGTGATCGAGGTTGACGACTATCGGTTGTAGGGGGGTGGGGTGAGCGCGATGACTGCTGCGCCGTCGGATCGTCGGGCGATCATCACCGAGGCACTGCGCAAGATTGATGATTTGAGTGCGCGTCTGGAGGTTGCCGAAAAGGGTGACGTCGAGCCGATCG